>JBCBJS010000002.1:0-274277 GCA_038523095.1 Cyanobacteria bacterium J06626_6 | reverse complement strand
TGCCGATGAGGAGCACTACCGATTTCCCGCGGGTAGCAAGTTATTGCAAGACACGGGCTTTCAGGGTCATGCACCAGCAGGAGTGACGGTGATACAGCCGAAGAAGAAGCCACGTGGTGGCGAACTGACACCGGAGGAGAAAATCATCAATCGTGCGATATCCAGTTTGAGGGTAGAAGTAGAGCATCAAATTGGTGGTGTTAAGCGCTGCCAGATTCTGGTGCAGAAGTTTCGCAATCGGATGGACAACTTTGTCGATGAAGTGATGGAAACAGCTTGTGGGTTACACAACTTCCGACTAGCTCATCGTCGATAACTAGCGATATCGAAACCATCAAGGGACATGAACAACCACTCGTTGATTAGTCACTATTTCCGATAATGTCTAATATTAATTCATACCAAGAGTTCACGACTCCACAAATCATTAGATAGCCACAAGATAGCCTTTTACAGCTCGTAACGTAGCCTCTTGAAGCTTTTAATAGAGATGTAGAGCGTTTTTCGGATGCACAACTTCCAAGGTAGAAAAACATGACAGAAAAAGCAGCACAGACAAGACACATTCCTTTTTTTTGGACATTTCGAAAAGAGGCTAATTTACCTCTTGTTTTAGGTCATCGAGGCGTGCCTGAAGAGCACCCAGAAAATACGATGGCGGGATTCAAGCGAGCGATAGAGCTAGGCCTTGACGGGGTTGAACTTGATGTTTTTCTCACCAAGGACAATAAACTGGTCGTTTTCCACGATCTAGACACTGAGCGGTTAACCGGCGTAGCGGGCCGCATCACTGAGATGACCTGGAAAGAGATTCAACAGCTCACTATCAAGCCAATAATTAATGTTGGTGATAAAGTCATCGACTATGGCCGGGCAGAAAAAATTGAGCTGCTAGAAAACGTTCTCGAAGAAACACGAGGAAAGCTGCTGATAAATATCGAAATCAAGGCCTACGGGCTCGATTTTAGTCAGCGTCACACAGGTACAGCAGTGGCTAATTTAATTCGGCGCATGGGCCTTGAGGGCGATGTATTTGTCACTTCGTTTAACTTTTGGCCGCTCATTTGGCTAGAGAGAACCCATCCTGGCATTGAGTCTGGGTTTGTCTACGCGCCCGGGGTAATTAAGAATGGCGCTTTGCAGTGGCTCATGGAGTCTAGCCTGGTTGGGAAACTGGTGGGTTCAACCCTTACGAATATGAGTCTCAACATGTTTGATGGCGACACGATAGCGAAAGTGCATGAGCGCGGGCTGGCGATAGGCGCTTGGACTGTTTTTTCTCAAGATTCTAAATGGCTAGGAGAAGCGATCGCGCCTGAACAAGAGCTAGATCACATTCACTCGCTCACAGTCCGTGGCATTGATTATTTTATTACTGACGATCCGATTCGGCTACGACAAGTGCTAAAGGCTTAGTTCCTTTGGCTCACCGCTTTTTGGCAACACTGCCACAACATTAGTGTTGCTCATTCAAATGGATGAGGGCGGTTGCGATCGCTATCCACGAATGACCGTAACTGTTCTGCCTTCAGGAGTTGTTACTTTTGCTGTGGTCGTTCGTTCTGCCAGCGGTTTTGCATGACTGCGACCGTCAAATATCATTAGCCACCCTTGGTTTAGGCCCAGCCCAGCTAAGTATTTGTCTAGCTGGGTTAAGCCAGTAGGCAGAGGGTCGGCTCGTCCTTGACGCCACACCTTGAGTTCTATCCCAAGTACAACTTCTCCGTAACGCAGGCACAAATCTATGCGACCGCTGCCAATGGCATATTCTCTTTCCAGAGTGCCGCCGCCATTGATCACGCGATGCAGAAAGGCCATCATTACTAAATGAGGCGCAATTTCTGGATAAGGCGCACCTTTGAAAAGGGGTTCGCCATGCTGTCGCCAAAAAGCAACAAAAGCGTCTAGTAAGATATCTATATCTAGCTGACCATTTGCTTTTAGCCAGCTAGGTTGCAAGCTTGGTAAGCCGTCTTGCACTGCCCTAGCCAAAACGCTCGGTAGCACTTCGCGATAGATGGGGTTGGCAATGGTTAACTTTCCAGCTTCATCACGTTTCAACAAACCCAAGTCTACTAAAAACTGTCGGTCATCTTCTGCTACCCTGCCTAGCTCTTGCCCAGCAAGCATGGGGGCAATCACAGCACGCACGCGAGATTCTCTCAGGCGTTCGGCTAGGCTATCTAGGTGAGTATCTTGCCTTTTGATTAATATCTCTTTAGCTTGCTTGATGTGTTTCATCTCAACTGGGATAGCAGGATTTTCTACTATCTCTTCAACGGCTTCTTTGGCTAGGGCATTGACTAGCCAAGGCTGACCTTGGGTGAGCATAAAAGCAGTTTGTATAGCCTCAGGGGTAAATGCCTGCTGCGTTTGCTCAGTATGCTGCGTGTACAGTTCAGCAACTTCCGCTACTGTAAAGTTCCGCAGGGTTAATGACTTCACTTTGATGTTAAACGGACTGGCTGTATTCAAGCGATCGCTGCCACCTGCTGCCACCTTATAATCGCGAACATCCCGGAGGCCAATTAAAGCCAAGGCATAGGGAAAGCTCTCTGGCCGACTAGGGTAACCATCTCGTAGCTGCCTCAGCACGGAGAGCAGAACCTCGTCTTGCAGCGAATCAATTTCGTCTATGAAAATAACCAGCGGACGGGGAGAGTGCTGAGCCCAAGCGCTCAAAGCTGCGCCAATTCGCCGACCAGGTGGTGCTTCTGGCCAGGGTGGTGGCTGTAAGTCGTTAGGCAGTCGGAACTGAGCAGCACCTCTCCATGCACTGAGAATTGCTAGCTCTGCGGCATCTAGATTTCCTGCGAATGCAGCGCCCACCTCAACTGACATCATGATGGCTGAGTATTGCCCGCTTTCTGTGAGGGATTTGGCCAGAGAAAGCATGGCCGTGGTTTTGCCAGTTTGCCTGGGAGCGTGTAGAACAAAGTACCCCTGCTGGGCGATCACCCGCTGAAGCTGTGGCAATCGCTCTACAGGGGAGAGCATGTAGTGGATATCTGCCTTGCAAGGGCCAGCTGTGTTGAACCAACGAGCCATATGAGATGAGCTAGGTGAAGGTGCAGGACGAATACATAGTAGCTTGCTGGTGATGCTGGCGTGCGCTCTTCCTTAATACCTATGGCTTTGCCACTTCTTTGGTGTTAGGAAGGGCTTTGCCATCGCCATTTCTCCATATCAGAGAAATAGAGACTGCCTCATCAACTGAGTCTTTATGTCCTGCTCTCGGTGATTCTCATCGCTTTTGATAAGCTTTGGGTGTCACTCCTATTATTTGACGGAAGACTTTTGTTAGATGAGTTTGATTGGCAAAGCCGCATTCTAGGGCAATGATGCTAATTGGAATTGAACGTTGTTCCAGTAATTGCTTGGCTTGTTCTACCCGTTGTTGCATTAGATATCGATAGGGCGAAATCCCCACTGATTTCTTGAAGGAGCGGCTGAAGTGAGATGTGCTCATGCAAGCCAGGGATGCCAAATCCGCAATCGATACATCCCGTGCCAAATTTGCTTGCATGTAATCGATGACTCGCGCCAATTGTGACCGGGGTAGACTGCTGGCTGCGTGTTCAAGTGAAAGCAGTGGCTTGCTGACCGCGTAGTTCTGCACCAAACGAGCAGCCAGTGCTGTTCCCAAGGATTCGCCATACAACCGGCCAGACAGACAACCTGTTTGGATTTCTAGCTTGAGCGCTAGAGCTAATTGTTGGATGACCGGATCCTCCACAGAACACTGTGGAACCAGTTCCACCTCGCGTGGTATCAAATCCTGAGCCGCTTGATTCAGCACCGTTGGACAAAGCGTAATCACCGAAAATTCGACCTCCTGACGCCAGCTTGTCCCATGACTTAGAAACGCTGGAATCACATCTACTCGACCATTCCCATGGGCGTAGTGTTTGAATTTTCCGTCCAAACGACGCTCCGCCTGAAAACAACTTTTGAGATCGGTGATGACCAGTGCATGTTGTAGAAGGCGATGCTCCACCGTTTTATGGGGAGGATGGCGGTAGTGGGTGAAGGTTAATCCCTGCCATCCGGCATGGTAGCTCGCGACTAGGGGGCGCTGTGGCAAGACTCGCGCTGCTTCTGCCTGGCTTGTGAAATCAAATGTGGAGGTTGTTTGGTTTGCCATAAGCTTCGTTCAGTCAAGCTTTCATATCTCAAGCAGGATTGGGATAACTTTAGCAGAATCAGATGAGACGGCACATTAAGGCTACGCCTACGGTGAGGGTAGCCACCAAAAGCGATAGTTCTCTCTTTCTCCGACTGCTTATGTCATCAGCACAATCTGCACCCAACCAATCTGCACCAGAAATCGAGCTGCTCCGCACAGCGTACGAGGCCTTCAACGCACGTGAACTTGATGCTGCCCTCGCTATCATGACGCCTGAGGTAACTTGGCCAAGAGCCTTCAAAGGCGGCTTCGTCCATGGCCCGGAAGCAGTCCGCGCTTACTGGATAGAGCAAGGGAGTGAGATTGACGCTCGCGTCGAGCCAGTTGCCTTTTATCCAGAAGCGGACGGGCGGATTTTGGTTGATGTGCATCAGGTCGTGCGCGATCTAGAAGGAGCCGTGCTTGCTGATGAACACGTCGGCCATCGTTTCACCATCAAACAGGGTCTGATTCAAGGTATGGAAATCTGCCCGCCTCCCCCGTCTGGCTCCGACGCCTAACAACGCTTATGCCCACCGATCGTTGAAGTTGCTCGGTATGCTAAGGAGGTGATCTGCAGCTGTTGCTGCCTTTCATTTGGCCATACCTGCATCAAGACATAAAAATGCCTTCTACAAAGATAGAGATTGCAAATGTCAACATCCCAGGTCGAGTGTATTGGGTGGATGCTGAAAAATATAAAGTAACGAGAAAGGCACTTCTAAATCTGTTGCCAAACCAATCACCTGGACTCACCCAAAAGGAAATACAGGCGAAAATTCCTGATTATTTACCCGATAGCCTGTTCCCCAGCGGACAGAAGTCCGGCTGGTGGGCTAAAACTGTTCAGCTAGATCTAGAAGCGAAAAAATTACACTTGGCCCAGACAAGATAGCGCCAAAGTCAGCCATAAGTTAGCCTTTCTTTGGCCTTTAACGTAGCCTTGCGGCCTGTCTAATAAGGATACAGAGCAGCGCAAGAGCATTCCTAATATTGCTTTGCGGCTCGTAAATGACCATCGAAACAACAACTTAGGTGATTTCTATGCAACGCTTTATCCTTTCCGCTTGCTCCGTATTGCTCGCAACTGCAGCAGTCGCCACTGAGGCTCAGGAGGCTCAGGCTTTGTCAAAAGTCGATTCAGCGTTCAATCTTCAAACGCTTCGCCTGGAGGAATTGGACACTCGCAACAAATCTGACGAGTCCTCACAGCCTTACTATTCACAGCCATACTATTCACAACCTTCTACAGAGCCCTCTTCCCAAAGTGTCTCTACTGAACAAGAGCGCACTCAGACAACAGAATCCGCTGTGTGGGAAAACGCAGACACTCAGGAGCAGCTTCCTTCTCCAGCGATTTCGTTGCTTGAGCGACGTCATCAATCACTTGACCGACGAAGCTAGTTGACTTTAAGGCCAGCTGCCATAAGTTGGCTCTTTCTCATTCCCAACGCAGACCGCTCAACCTACGTTTATCCGTTTTCACATTGGAGTATTGCCCCCATGAGACTTTATTCTGCGGCGATTATTGGCGCTAGCCCAGCAGGCTGCGTAGCGGCAATTACCCTTGCCCGCAAGGGGCTGAAAGTCCTTTTAGTTGATGTTTCTGAGTTTTCTAGCGATGGCGAAGCTTCCCTTTCAGGTCATTGCACTGACACTTCTTTACCTCCTAATTCGCCTCTTAGTATGGAGAGCGGCGCACGGCTGGGCTTTCGGGCTTGGCGATCGCTGTGCAATCAGAGTTTGATGAGTGTGGCGCAGGCGCAGGGCGTAGAAGTCTGGAAAGCCTGCCGTGTAGACGCTGCAATTATTGAGCAAGGGCAGCTTATGGGGCTGACCACAGAGCGCGGCACGGTGAGGGCGTATCACATTCTAGATGCTTCGGGGCAACGTCAATGGTTATCCCGGCAGCTCGGCATTCCCACCCAGCTATTTTCGCCTGAGTTGATGGCGCGGGTTAAGCCTGTTACCTGGCAAATGCGCGATCGCTTCGCTGGCCCTGGCTGGTTTTTGCTGGGTGATGCGGCGGCTAGTCCCGGCATAGCAGCGACATCCTATGGATTGCTGCGACCACTCACCTACAGGCTGCAAGCCGCCATGAGTGGTTTGCAGGCGGCCCGTGCGATCGCAGACTGTGAACACGGCAAAATTTCAGAAGTACTCGCGGCCCAGCGCTACAGCCAGTGGCTACAAATCTGGTTTATCCGAAGTTCTGTGATGCAGCGCAGCAGAGAATGCGCTACCTACCGCTCTCCAGCCTTTCCCATGTGCTCTTAACTTGGCCATAGGTTAGCCATTCCTACCCCTTAACGTAGCCTCTCGACCGGTTTACTGATTTGTGTAGAGCAAGTTAACCGGAGCTGTAAGCAAAAAAGCTCCCCACATCAAGGCTAAATCCAATGCTGAGACATAAAATTAAGTGGACTGACAAGACTGCTGTAATTACGGGAAGCGGTTCAGGGATTGGGCGGGCGGTTGCGATCGCACTCGCCAAAAAGGGAACCACCGTTCATTTGATAGATTGCCGCCAAGCGCGAATCACGGCGCTGGTCGAAGAATTGTCAGCTGAGCCAAGTTTGTGCCGTCGCAAAATTCACGGTCATACCATAGACGTCACAAATTCAGAACAGCTCCAGCAGTTAGCAACAACTATTCAAAGCAAAGTAGATATTTTGATTAACTGTGCAGGCATTTTGCATCAAGGGAAAATTGCTACAGCTGCCAATAAAGACTTACATCGGGTGCTAGATGTAAACCTGTGGGGCGCCATCCATAGCATTAAAGCTTTTCTTCCTCTTATGAGGAATCCCAAGACAAAAAATCAGGATCAACAAAGTCACATCCTCAACATTGCCTCCATCGCGGGCTTAATTGGTGCACCTGAAATGGCGATATACAACGCCTCTAAGTCTGCCATTCTGGGCCTAACAGAATCGCTAGCGATTGAACTAGCCGCTGATAATATACACGTTGCAGCCGTTTGTCCGGGCTCTGTCAACACAAACCTTGGCCGAGACGGGCGATTTGCCTCAGAGTCTACAGCTGCTCACATATTGCGTAGCACTATTCGTGGTGGCGTTGAGCCGGAGCGGGTAGCCCAAGATATTATTCACGTTGTTGAACGCTCTGCCTTGTTCAAACTATCTTGTGTCGAACTGCATTGGCAACTTCTTTGGCTGTGCAAGAGAATTTTTCCTGGCTTATATCCCAAGCTAGCTAGCACTATTTATCACAAAGTGCTAGACAACCGACTTTTAAGCGCTTTCTTGGGGGTAAGGACTAACGTCAAACAATGTTTATGACAATGCCTTAGCGGAGCTACTCCGTAGACGTGTTCCAAGCACTTATCTCAAAAGAAAAAGATAAACCGTACCCTCTATCACTTGTCATGACACTGCTCAATCACTGGCATCCCACCATCGAAAGCAAGCTGCTGAAAAAGAAACCCATCTTGGTTCAGTTATGCAATGAAGAAATAGTACTGTTCCGCACTTGTAAAGGAGAGATTGGCGCATTAAAAAATCGTTGCGCTCATCGCGGCATGAAACTCAGCCAGGGCTGGGTAGAGAATGAAGAAATTGTTTGTCCTTATCACGCTTGGCGATATGCATCCGATGGGAAAGCCTTCAGCCCTAGCACGCCTAAACTGAATTTTTGCGCGCCGTCGTTTACAGCCATAGAACGCTATGGAGTCATTTGGATTAAATCTGCTGAGTCATCTGCTAGCTTTCCTGATTTTAAGCTTCAGGATCACTTATTTGCTGGGGTTGTTTCTCAAGACATGCAGACTCCTTTAGAAGTTGTCGTCGATAATTTTTCAGACATTGAGCATAACCCGACTACGCACACCTACTTTGGATATGCTTATGAGACGATCGCCAACGTTGAAAGCCGGATTGAAACCACAGATGACTCTGTTCGCGTTGTCAATAAAGGTGCTCAACAGTTTCTCCCCTGGATGGTCGAAAAGATATTTTTCAACGTACACTCAGGCGATCAGTTTATAAACGATTGGACCACTTACTTCTCTCCTGCTTACAGCATCTTTGATCAATCTTGGATTGACCCAGCCACTAATAAGCCTAGGCGAATACAGGTAAAGCTAGTTGTTTTTTATATCCCTATTAGCGATGATCAGACGCGATTGATGATTTTTGTCTTTGCAAATCCCATCATAAACAAGCTGATTTTTCGGTTTTTGGTTAGCCCTGTTGTCAAATTCTTTGTGGACTATGAACTAAAAAAAGACAAAGAAATACTGGAAAACCTCGCAGATAAAGATATGCTTTTGAGCGATATGCAGCTGGGTCGTTATGATCGAGTTTTAGGCGAAAATCGCAAACGAATTGATCGCATTTACCGAGGCACCTCTCGATACCAGGCAAAAAATGATGAACACTTTAGAAAGATTTCAGGCAATCTTGCGGCAGGGTGAGACTTCTACCAAGGAGGCACTCCAACTTTTTGATGAGCTAGACACTGTAGACCTGGCATCTATGATGGGTAGATGGAAAGGCATGGGCTTTTACACCCGACATCGACTGGATGGTTTACTGGAGACGATTGGCTGGTACGGAAAAGAATTTATCAGTCCAGATTGCGTCCATCCTTTACTATTTTCCGATGGCGATCAGCTCTATAAAGTCGATCCTAACCCCGCCATTGTAAATTTGGGACTTAGTCTCGATATTCCTCGAAAGCAAATGCTCAGACCGTTTTATGCAGCAATGAGCAAGCTGCTCAAAATTGAAGCAAGCAAAGCGAGCGTTCGGATGATGGAATACCGGGGTAAGCTCAGCGCAACCATGATTTATGACTACTTACCAATCAATGACGTATTCAGAAAAGTAGATGAGACTACTTTACTAGGCCTAATGGATTTCAAGGGTATGGAACAACCTTTTTTCTTCGTACTCAAGCGGCCTTGAGAGTCTTTTGTGCTGAGCATTAAGCGCTATGGAACAAGGGGCAAAACGATACAGAGTACGGCAAGCCTGGTGCAGATTGCCATATAACTTTCCGATGGCGATCAGATTGAAGACTGGTGACCCAGCTGATGTAGATCACGATCCTTGCTCGCCCAAAGCGTAAGGTAAAGGATCATAGAGCCCATGAGTATGCACAGAAGGGCAATGCCGCGCCCAGGGCCAGTTCCAATGAGCTGACCGATAGACTGACTGAGGGGGCCATCAATCGCCATGAGCGGTTCAAAGATGCGATCGCTCAAAATCCCAGCCGTCAGATATCCTACCGGAAGAAATAGCCATTCCACCATCAGCTTAATTGAAAAGACACGGCCTTGAATTTCGGGGGGGATTTGGCTTTGCCAGAGGGACTGATTGCAGCTGCTGATAAAGGGATATGTGAACAAATAGCCAAAGATAGCAATCATAGCAAGGGGAACAGAAGCCTTGAACCCAGCTATCATGAGCCATACCCCCTGGGCAAAGGCGAAGGCGACGATACCTTTAACACGATTCTTGGGTCCGCCCCATATGCTGATTGTAAGAGAGCCTAACAACCAGCCAATACCGCCTACTGAGAGCGCGAGGCCTAGTGTGCGAGGCGTTCCTAAGTTTAGAAAGAAAGGCGTAAACAGCACCTCGAGCGCACCCAAAACCAATATCAGCATGCTGTAGTAAAACAGCAGCTTGAATAGCGATGGGTCACGACGAATATATCGCCAGCCAAAACTGAGGTCATTGCGCCAAGAGCGATGAGATAGGTGTTTGCTTTGAGTTGGGTTGTGGTCTTGATCCTCGATCTGCGTCTTTTCAGGCGTATCTAATTCGTTTGGAAGGCCGGGAATGCGAATAACCAGTAGTGTCAGGACACCTACAATGAAAGTGAGCAAATCCAGAGTGATAATCCCGTTAATACCTATCTGAAACAACAGAGTACCTGCAGCCATCGGGCTAATAATCTGCCCGGCAGCTTTAGCAACTTCCACGAGGCCATTGGCTCTGCCTAAATGTTGTGGTGGGATCAGCTGAGTGGTGGCCGCGGCATAGCTCGCCCATTGAAAAGCCGCGCAGAGTGACCCAGACGCTACCGCCGTGTAGATATGCCACTGCTGAAGATTGTGCGCTTGCAGGAGTGCCAAAATGCCAAGCATGATCAACCCTGAGCCCAAGTCGCTCAACAACATAACAGTGCGACGATTCCAGCGGTCTGTGAGGCTGCCTGCAATCGGAGAAATCAACACGCCCGGAAGATATAGGCAGGTGGGAATCAGGGCAAAGCTGATGACAGACTGAGTTTGTTGATAAATCCAGACACCGAAGGCAAAACGAGTTAGGTTAGAGCCAAGCAGCGAAATAGTTTGACCCAGCCAAAGGATTGCAAAGGCAACGATGGGATGACGGATGCTGTACAGCTGAGTTTTGGATAGCCGGGCCATAGATAGCCGAGTCATGGTGCTTTTTGTCCGATGAATTGGTAGTAGGGCGCTTTGAGACCGCAGAGATAGGGCACTTTGGCACAGGTTTCAGCGTAGGAAATGGGTGTAAAGCGGTGATGCAAATAGGCGCTGTGGTCTGCTGAGAGAAAGACATTGTCAGCGGCAAACCACAGCTGCCAAAAGTTGCGAGAGAGCCAGCTCTGCGGAGTTTGGTAAGGAGCCGGGTGCTTGTGGGCAATGAAAAAATCCACCACGCCAATGTAGCCGCCCGGTCGGAGCCACTGATATGCCCAGTCAATAGCGGCAAACCAATTTGGCATCATGGTGAGAGCATAGGAAAAAGAGATGATGCTGGCAGGGCCACCGGGTGGGGTGAACTGGGTGATATCACTACGGATGGGAGTGACGTTGGGCCAGTGATTTTGGGTGATGCGATCGCGCGCCATATCCAACAGAGAATCACACAGATCCACAATGAAAATCTGCTCAAAGTCAGGGAGAGCCTGCTGAATGCTCTCAAAGGCTGCGCCCGTCCCGCCACCACAATCAATCCAGACATGTCCTGCACTGTTACTGAAAAGGAGATTGGACTTAGCCGGTTCGACGAGCTGTTGCTGGGTGAGCTGCTGGTATAGCGATTCACGACCATGCAGCAGCCTTCTTCGAAAGTGATCGTACTGTTCGGCTTGGCCACCATAGAAGCTTTCAAGCCGTTCTTCGTGAGTGTTGCCTCGGGTAGGCTTGGCTAAGTGATAGAGCGTTTTGAGATCGGTAATGAAAGAAGAAGACATGACTTACCAAGGGCGAGTGAGGTCAGCAATGGTGAAGCTGCTGTAAGTATGAACGCGATCGCGCTGATGAAGTTCAGCAGCCAGTGACCTGTCATAGGTCAGTAATGACGAAAGTGGATAACGGTTAGTATTGTGCTGAATATCAATTTCGTTAAGAGCGGTGAAACAAGGACTGGCACTGCGAAAGAGAATTCGGGCGGTAGGTGAAGCCTGCTGAACAATAGCTTGCCATTCCTGTGCGAGCGCCCCCTTGTAATGGGCTGCTAACCAGTCCATATGATCTAGCAGTACAAATCGAGTGATGGGTAGCTGTGGCTTTTGTTGTAAAAAATCTGTCACGGTGGCGGTATGAACAGATATTTTGTCTACCAATCCCGCTTTGAGTGCTTCGAAGTTGTCGGGTTTGAGATATTCAGGGCAGCAATCTGACAGATACTCGCCCCGAAAACACAGCTGCCAAAAATAGTTATCTTGTATGGGAATTTCAGTAGAAACAGCTTCACAGCAGTGCTGGATGAAGCTAAAAAGATCTGTAGATTTTAACGTTGTAATGGTTTGAGACTGGGATTGGGGAACACCGAGCATCCATTGGGCAAGGTCACTATTGAGCCAGAAACGCAGAGCAGGCTGCCAAAAGCGGTCGTGAAAGTTGTAGTGCTCGTAGATTTGTTGTTGTTGTTCGAGAGTGGTGGCAGCAATAAGCTGATTGAAAGGTTCGCGAAAATGAATAATGTGGTCAATATAAAAATTGATTAGCTTGGCAAATAGGCCCGAAGTTCCACAAAAGTAGAACGACTGATGGCTGTGGAAGAAACGGCTGCCCTTTCGATCCCAATAGTGCTTTGCCCAGGGAGAGAGATGGGGCCGCAATTGCTGGCGATAGAGTGTCGGGAAGTCTGGCAAATGGCCTTTGCCAAACATCTGGAAAAAAGCTGGAAAGTCGAGTGTTTTAATGGCGGCAATTTTGAGTTCGAGTAGGGCATTTTGCCTGGGGTTCACATCAACTGCGTAAATATGCTGAGGTGATTGGAGAACATAGTCAAGAACATTGCAGCCTGCGGAGGTGATGACAAGCAGGGTGTCGGTTGGGCTGAGCTGAAGGGCAATGCGGTCGATGCGAGGGTCTTCCCAGCAAAAGGTATAAACGAGATTTTGGTTGTGAATCTGTTGGAAAATCCAGTCTTTCCAGCCATGCTTAGGAAGAGAACTCTCTGATATGGATGAGACGGAGCGTTTGAGATGTCGAGGTAATGAAACCATAGTAAAAAAGTTTAGCAGTAAAAAAGTTCAGCGCTTGCTGACGGATTAGCTACAGAAGGTTTAGCTGTATAGGGGCGTGGGGGAAGTGAAACAGGGAAGCGCAACAATGGTGGCAGGTGTTTGATGTTGGGGGATAAGATCGTCAGGCAAGATTTGGGCGTTCTGAAGGGCGATCGCAACCATTTCGGCACAGTACATGTGCTTCTGGTCTTTGGTTAGGGGCAGCGAGAAATGGTATTGCTTGAGCCAAGCTGTGAGCATTTTACGATAGCTAAAGGTGGCTTGCCTGCTGTGATGTTCTAAGAGAGTTTGCTGAAAAATAGGCAGCTGATGATGGGCGATCGCATCCTTGAGCGGCACCCAAAATGCAGCACCATCTTTGCGGTAGGCGCTCAGCCAGTCTTCCAGCCAGTGAAGCTGAACCCCTCTAATAGCGGGCTGCTGCTGAAAGTCTGGTAGGCCATTAAAAAATGAAGACTCAGCTAGGCGATAGCGACCGCCCAGCTGATCTAGGACGATACCCACATGGCTATACCGACTCCGAGTACTCTGGCGGATAGCTTTGCCAACAAGACCATTGCCAGAAAAAGCAATAACGTCTCCAGGCTTTATGGGAAGGCTGCTGAGCTGAGAAGCTAAGGCGACCATAGTCAAAATCTGCGTAGATAAAGTTAACTGCTTAGTCAAAAAATGCCCATGTGTGAAATAAAACACCGCATGCCAGATAGAAGAGAGTAACTTCATTCCTTGAGTAGCGAAGTTGTTTCACTTCACAAGATAAGCGAGTGCTACTAGTGAAGACATGGGGCAAAAGCCCTGTATTGTTTGGGACTAAAGTCCTACCTGAGGGTATGGCTATTGGCTCGTCAAGATTTTATCTCGGCAATTAAACGGGCAGGCCGAAGCTCCCCCCTTGGGCGTTTGGGGATCCTGCGTCGTCGGACCGCGTAGCTCCTGACGTAGCCTTCTAACGTTTGTTTCTCATGAAGCCACAGGACAAGCCACTAGACTTGACAACAATCTATAGCAGGAAAAAATCCATGACGGTTCAGCCTGAATTTCACTGACAGTTCGAAGAAAAAGAAGGAAACGTTTTTAGTCAATGTTGAACTCGAGACGCGGAGAAAGCTGCTAGCGAATATGGAAATCAAGGCCTAAGGGTTTGACTCGAAAAGTCAGCCACAACTCAGCTTTTACTTAGCCGTTAACGTAGCCTTTCGACCTGTCTAATAGGGACATACAGCAGAGGTGGCGTCATGCACCAGCGTTCTACTGCTGACCAAAGACAATTCTCGCAACGCCTTAAGTGTCTCCACTAGCCAGGTGAATGTCATGACCGCGCTCGGTTCTAGCAAATTTCCAACATCTTTCTCGGTTGATAAAGTGCTCCAGATGCAGGCTTCTGTCAGTTTGTTAGCACGCCGCTGTATCTTTAGACTGCAGGAACTGCCAAAATTTTGCTTCAGTGAGATTGATCAGGCGTTTTTAGTCTGGGGCGCTCTAGCGATTGCTATCTTCTCGTTGGGTCAGTTCTCTACCCTAAGCTGGGCAGTTCAAGCTGTTTTAGATGCAGCGCTCACAGGTGTAGGTATTGCGACTACATCAGGGTTGACGTGGAAGGTTGCTTCTGGGGCGAAGCTTCGCTGGGTGATTTTCCTTTGGGCTGCGCTGATGTCTGTAGGTACTGTGGCGACGGCCTACGGTATTTTCTTCGGTAGCGTTCTGATTTTGTCGAATTTGTGCTTGCTGTGGCTGGGGCTTTGTATGGCGGGCTATGGTGCGATGGCTGTCGGTATGCGATCACGCTGTTTTACAGCAGCCTGTGTGGTGCATTTGAGTGCGATCGCCTATCTCGACTATGTACCTAGCTGGCAATTCTTTAGCAGTGGCCTAGTGATGGCATCGACGCTCTTCTTTTTCTCCGTGGTCTCCTGGGACCTGCGCACGTTCGATTAATGGGGGTGTTCTACGATACTGCCACCGTGATTTCTATTGTCTATCAGCCTCGACATAGTGAATATGGTTATGGCGAGATGGTTATAGCAAGTATGCTGTACATGTAGATAGTGCGAAATAGATGAGGCCCTGATGCCACTCAATCGATTTCAAAAGCTCAAGAATAGGCTGAAGAATGAAAAGGAGCTGTCTAACGTTTGGCTTTACTATTCGGACAACTTTCTACATGACCCCAGCTTCACGGATATGGGCGATCGCACCCACAATGATTTTATCGAAGCTGTCATTCCGCAAATCTGCGCTCAAATGTTTGGCAAAAAGGACAAACCCCAAGACCTCTTCCAGATTGAAATTCCAGAGCACAACTTTATTCACGGTGCCTTTCAAGTTGGCGGTCGCTTGAGTCAATTTATTTACTTCAAGAGCAGTCAGCTCGGTATGATCATCGTCGCCAATAGGCTTGATGAAGAGCGCATGGTTAACTACGCTCGCTTTGGCAATCCTCTGGCAAGTCGCGCGCCTGCCAACCTCGATTTGAACTGATCTTCTTTCTGGGTGAGTCGTGGATTAACGTGAGGGACAAAGAAAAACATGAAGGGGTGCTTGCCTGTCAGCCGAAATAGCTGTGTAGCTTCCTATTGTTCTTTATCCATATTCAAACAGGATTAACTGAACTTGCTATGAGCGAAAAGCTATATAAGAAAGCTATGTATTCACAAGTTAGAGAAAGAAAAGAGAGATTGAAAATATCTTTTCGAGTTTTTATGTTTAAAGGGCACAAGAGAAATCAACAGATTGTTAAATAACGAATACGATACGCGGCTAACCATGTATGCAGCTACAAAACGGTTAGGTAAGTGTCTTCCCCCGTTGTCGGTAAGTGCTGCAACTTTTGATTTTGCAAATCTGGATTTAAGCCCAAGTCTTCTAATGGAATGAGTCCTAGCAGCGGCGTTTGTCCAGCAGGCAGTTCCACACAGTTATAGATGCCCTCCCGCCCCTCTACGTTGAGCCTAAGCCCTTCGTAGATGTTTAGAGACTGTAGGCCTGTCGCTGTTCGCGCTTCAACTGTTCCTGTCCGCCTCAGTCCTAATTTTTCAATAATGTCTGCAGGTAGGCAGAGTCGGGTTGCACCTGTGTCCACCAAGGCATTTTCGACGGTGCAGGTACGGACTTCTGTATCAGCAATGAATCCACGCTCCGACAAAATTTTGTCGACCCAGTTGGTCACAGCAAGCTGGACGACTATTCTTCCCATTGCGGCTATTTCTGGCGAGAATGCTTGAGTCATTATGCCCTCTGGGTTACTCGTCTGTGTCGTTCGTCTGAATTGTTCATCTGGGCCATTCATTTGGGTCATTCATTTGGGCGACTCACATAGAGATGATCTTTACAGATTCAGATATCTCAAATTCTAGCGAAGTCATTGTGGCGTGAACCCTCTCTAGAAATAGCCGTCTTGCTCAATTTCTTCGATAACCTGTAGCCCGCGCGAGTCGCCAACGCTCAAAATGGCCGTTCTAGCGTCTTCTTTTACGCCCAGTTCTGGATCTTCTGCAAAGGCTTCAATCAGGGCATCAATAGCCGTTGCATATACAACGTTTGAAGGTAGCTCAGCGCAGATTTGGCCGATTGCCCAGGCGCAGTTGCTGCGTACTGCAGGCATGCGATCGCGCCGCATACCCGCAATCAGTGCAGGCATCGCCTTAATCATGGCGTCATAGTCAATCTTAGGCGTCTGGCCGAGCGCGCTCGCTGCCCACAGTCGCACTGAGGCAATGTCATTTTGCAGCGCATCTGTCAGCGTTTCTATGGTGCGCGCATCTTGATGGTTGCCCAGCGCCCAAATTAACCCTTTGCGGACGTAGCCATTCCAATCGCGATGAAACTGTGCAATGAGCGGTGCAACAGCGGTGGGGCTGGTGTTGTGCCCTAGTGCATTGGCGGCGCTGACACGTACCAGCGGACAGGGATCGCCCAGCAGCCCAATCAAAAAAGGAATGGCCCGCAAATCATCCATCTCGCAAAATGCGCGAGCCCCCAGCATTCGCTGCTGGCTGTCAGGATGGTAGAGCAGTGCCAGCATCACGTCCGCATCTGGCTTGGGCTCGCTGTCTTCACCCGCTAGCGCGATCAGATCCAGTGGATCATGAGGCGTTGCCCCGCCAATCTCGGCTTCTAGTACTGAGAGTTCATCTTCGTATATGTTGTTCACTGCAACCTAGATATCTGCCAACACTCGCCGCGCAGCCGCAATTGTCTGCTCGATATCCTCATCGGTGTGTGCCAAAGACGTAAAGCCCGCTTCAAACTGAGAAGGCGCAAGATAAACGCCCTGCTCAAGCATGCCACGATGGAATCGGCTGAACTTTTCAAGGTCAGACTTTTTCGCATCGTCGTAGTTGTGCACAGGATTGCCCGTGAAGAACATGCCAAACATCGCGCTGATGTTGCCACCGGTGACCTCATGGCCCGCCTCTCGGGCCGCTTCTAGCAGGCCTTCGCTGAGCTTTTGGGTGGTGCGCTCTAGCTGGTCGTAGGTGCCGGGGCGACGCAGAATTTCTAGGGTTTTGATGCCTGCTGTCATCGCCAAAGGATTACCCGATAGCGTGCCTGCCTGATAGACAGGGCCCGCTGGTGCAATCATTTCCATAATGTCCCGGCGGCCCCCATAGGCCCCAACGGGTAGGCCACCGCCGATAACCTTACCCATGGTCGTAAGGTCAGGGGTAACGTTGAACTTTTGCTGGGCGCCGCCGTAGGAAATGCGGAAGCCCGTCATCACTTCGTCAAAGACTAGGAGCGCATCATTGTCCTTGGTGATTTCCCGCAGGCCTTCTAAAAAGCCCACGTCCGGCGTTACGAATCCAGAGTTGCCCACCACCGGCTCCAAAATGACCCCTGAGATTTCGCCAGGATTATCGGCAAAGAGCTGCTTAACGGCTTCTAGGTCGTTGTAGGGTGCGGTGAGCGTGTCGGCAGTGGCTGCTTTGGGGACGCCTGGCGAGTCGGGTAGGCCCAGGGTAGCCACGCCCGAACCGGCTTTGACTAAAAACATGTCGGCATGGCCGTGGTAGCAGCCCTCAAACTTGACGACTTTGCTGCGCTGAGTAAAGGCGCGCATTAACCGCAAGACGGCCATGCAGGCCTCGGTCCCGGAGTTCACAAAGCGAACCATCTCCACGCTGGGGACCGCTTCGATCACCATTTCGGCCAGTACGTTTTCCAGGTAGCAAGGCGCGCCAAAGCTGGTGCCTTTGTCGATGGCCGCTTTAAGCGCGTCGAGCACTTCTGGATGGGCATGACCACAGATAGCCGGTCCCCACGTGCCGACATAGTCGATGTATCGGTTGCCATCTACATCCCAAACGTAAGCGCCTTTGACCCGGTCGAAGACGATGGGCTGGCCGCCAACAGAGCGAAAAGCGCGAACCGGAGAGCTGACGCCACCGGGCATGAGGGATTGGGCTGCTGAAAAAATTTCGTCAGACTTAGTGGTTTTTAGAGTCGTGGTGCTAACCAAAACGCGCTCCTACTGTATTCAAAAGATATAGGGTGATGATGTGTTTCTGCCCATGGTATTGATGATGTGCCAATGCGCAGTATTCTTCATCCTAGCGGGTAAAGATCCCTTTTCCTTTTGAGATGTAAAAGAATGTATCGAACCTCTTCATTTTCGGCCATGCCGCTTTGCGCGCTGGGCGCTGGGCCGATGTAGCATAAAGACTGCGAAACAATTGAGCGAAAAATTGCTTGGCTATGTCTCACGCTGCTATCTCTGTCGACAGTATCCGTTTCAATGAGCAGGGGCTGGTGCCCGCGATCGCCCAAGACTATCTGGATGGCACTGTGCTCATGCTGGCCTGGATGAATGCAGAGGCGCTGCGTAAAACCATGGAGACCGGTGAGGTTTGGTACTGGAGCCGGTCGCGTCAGGAGCTGTGGCATAAGGGCGCGACCTCAGGCCACATCCAAAAGGTGCGGGGACTGCGCTATGACTGCGACAGCGATGCGCTGCTGGTCACGATTGAGCAAGTCGGTGATATTGCCTGTCACACCGGAGAGCGCAGCTGCTTCCATCGGGTAGAAGATGCCGCTGGCGTGCAGGTCGTGCCGCCCCCTGCCGATACGCTCTCTCAAGTATTTAGCGTGATTTGCGATCGCAAGCGAAACCCCAAGCCCAATTCCTACACAAATACGCTGTTTGAAGGCGGCGACAACAAGATCCTTCAGAAAATCGGTGAAGAAGCCGTCGAAGTGGTGATGGCCTGCAAAGACGATGAGCCCGATGAAATTGCCGGAGAAGTTGCAGATTTGCTCTATCACACCCTTGTTGCGATCGCCCATCACGATGTCGATCTCAATGCGGTTTACCGCAAGCTACAGTCTAGGCGCTAATGTCAGCAGAACTGGTTTCGACGGCTTAGGCTGCTAGGGCGGTCGGTGATTCGTGTTGAATCTTGAGCGACAGCGGAATCTCCATGGTGAAGGTCGTGCCCTGCCCTGGCTCAGATTTGCAAGTTAAATTGCCCTGGTGATTTACCTGCACAATCTGATAGCTCATAGATAGGCCAAGGCCGGCGCCATTACCAACGGCTTTGGTCGTAAAGAAAGGATCAAATACTTGCTGGAGAATGTCGGGATCCATGCCGATGCCATTGTCTTGAACGGCGATGCGGATGCAGTCTTGCCCTGCTTCAGTGGTAATTGTGATGGTTGGTTCGCTCACAGCAGGCCTCCTATCCACGGTCACAGCATCGATGGCATTGCTCAAAAGCCCCATGAAAACCTGGTTGAGCTGGCCAGGATAGCAGTAGACCTTGGGGAGAACGCCATAGTGACGGAGGATCTTGATGGCTGGCTGGTGGCTGGTGGCAATGAGCCGCGATGAGAGAATCAGCAGCGTACTGTCGATGCCTTGGTGGATATCGACCGCTTTTGTCTCGGATTCGTCTAGATGTGAGAAGGTTTGCAGCGATCGCACAATGGTCGTAATTCGCTCTGCGCCCGTTTCTATGGAATCCAATAGCTGGGGGAAGTCAGATTGGATGAAGGCTAAGTCAGCCATCTGGAGTGCGCTTTGCAGCTCTGCTGAAGCGTCAGGATATTCTGCTTGGTAGGTGTTTAGCAGGGAGATTAGGGTCACGATGTAGCTACGGGCGGGTTCTAGATTGCCCTGGATAAAGCTCACCGGATTGTTGATTTCGTGGGCAACACCCGCTACAAGCTGGCTCAAGCTGGCCATTTTTTCGCTCTGCACTAGCTGCATTTGAGCCTGCTTGAGCGATGCTGTTCTCTCTTCAACCTTGCTTTCAAGGATCTGTTGGGCATTCGCTAGGCGATCGCTCGCTTGGTTAAACGCTTTTGCCAGGGCTTGCAGTTCATCACCTGTTGTGATCTCGATGGGTGCGCGTCCCGTCTGGCCAAGGTCATCTGTGCCTGTTTTCAATCGATTGATGGCCCTCATCACCGGACGCAAGAGCCCGTAGTACTGGGCAAACAGCAGTGAAATAACTGCGCTAAAGCTCAGCAGTTCTAGCATAGCCGCTCGGTTTCTGGTGGCTTGCTGCTGTTGGCTGTAGGCGGCTGTCTCTTCCTGGGCGCTGGTGAGCAGTGATTGAATGTAGCTGTCGGTCTGGGCCTCATATAGCCGCAGCGATCGGGTAATGTCCTGCGCTTCAGTGCTGTCGGCTGACTCTGGCGAAGAGAGTCGCTCGGCCAAGGTCTCTAGGTATTGATGCTGCTGCCGGATGCCCTCAAGCTGCGCGTGGGAGAGACCATCTTCTGAGGGAATGAGGTCGCGGAGGTCCTGTAAAGCGGTGAAGAAGCGCTGGCGCGATCGCTCGTAGCGTACTTGTTCATCAGCGCTGCCCTCGAGCACAGACAGTCGGCTGAGGGCCGTCATTTGATCTTGAATGGCAAACTCCAGCTGAACCACGCTAGATACGGTTTCTTGGGTTTGAGTGTAGCGATTATCTAGTGCGGTACCTACGCGCTGGTTCATCAGATAGCTACTGGTTGAGAGCATCGAGGTCAGGGCGATTAGCAGCGCAGAAGAGCCAATAAATTTGGTCGTGATTTTCATAGGGCCTGTGGCAAAACAATAGCCAGTTCAAAGGCATGTAGCGCACGTCCGCTGTCTAGATTTTTGAGAATGATTTGTGGGTTATGACGTCGTGCGTGTGAGCCTTCGCGAGTGAACGTGTTGGGTGATGTGTTGGTAATGAGTATGCCCAAAGTCGGAGTTATGGCTGAGCTTGCGCTTGCTTAGCCGGGCAATTTTCAATGATCTATGCGTTTGGGAGTGAATTTGTCCCGTTTGTTCGTGATTATGGCTAAAACATTACAGATGAAATATGACAGATAAATTACTCGCTGACGGTGTTTACTCGCCTATCGGCCCGTGTGGTTCCCAAAAAAAGTACAAAAGAACTATATTGAAAAACCTTTCTTCGAAAGAACTTATAGAATTAGCCTGTGAAATGAATGAGGGGCTGGATGGTTAGTAGCATGGCGACAGCGCAAGAAAAATCAGCAGGCAATGAAAATGTCACGCACTTAAACCCCACAGAGGCCAACCCCACAGAGGCCAACCCCACAGAGGCCATCGTTAAGCGCGCTGCCGAACTGCGATCGCAATTGCAAAAAGCCAGCTACGCCTACTACGTTCTCGATGCGCCCGATCTGCCCGATTCTGTATACGATCGCCTCTACCGTGAGCTGCAGGACTTGGAAGCCCAGTATCCTACTACCCTGCTGACCCCCGATAGCCCTACCCAGCGAGTGGGCGCGCGGCCCGCTGAGCAGTTCACCTCAGTGGCTCACAATATCCCGCTCTACAGCCTGGAAAATGCCTTCGATACGCAGGAGTATATAGAATGGCAGGCCCGGTGGCAGCGTCTGGAGCCAGATGTGGGTGAAGCTGAAGCGATCGCAGAGCTCAAGATTGACGGCAACGCCCTGGCCCTGACCTACGAGAACGGCGTGCTTGTGCGCGGTGTGACCCGCGGCGACGGCACAGTCGGCGAAGAAATCACCCAGAACGTGCGGACTATCCGAACTATTCCCCTCAGGCTACAGATGCCAGCGGGGCAGTCGCCGCCCCCGGTCGTAGAGGTGCGCGGCGAGGCCTTCTTGCCGACAGACGTATTCGACGATATCAACCGTAAGCGAGAGGCGGAGGGCAGCGCGCTGTTTGCTAACCCTCGCAATGCAGCAGCAGGCACCCTGCGTCAGCTGGATGCCAAAGTTGTCGCCGAGCGGCGGCTCGACTTCTTTGCCTACACGCTGCTCCTGCCAGCGGGCGGCGGCGATCTAGCCGTCCCCACCACTCAGTGGGAGGCCTTAGCATGCCTCCAGCGCCTAGGCTTCCGCGTGAATCCGAACCGGCAGCGCTGTGACTCGGCTGCCGCCGTTGCCCGCTACTACGACGAGTGGGCAGAAAACCGCCATGATTTGCCCTACCTGACCGATGGGGTAGTCGTGAAGCTCAATAGTTTTGAATTGCAGGATCGCTTGGGCTTTACGAACAAGTTTCCGCGCTGGGCGATTGCCCTGAAGTATCCCGCCGAAGAAGTGCCCACTCTTCTCAACCGGGTAACGGTGCAGGTAGGCCGCACCGGTGCGATTACCCCGGTGGCTGAGCTGAGCCCTGTGCAGCTCGCGGGTACCACCGTTGCTCGGGCTACTTTGCATAATGCTGACCGGCTGGCCGAGCTGGATTTGCACTTAGGCGATACCGTTATTGTCCGTAAGGCCGGGGAGATCATTCCTGAGGTGGTGTGCGTGCTGACTGAGCTAAGGCCTGAAGGCGCTGAGGCTTACCAGCTGCCCACGACCTGCCCGGAGTGCGGTCAGCCCGTGGTAAAGCCTGAAGGAGAAGCGGTCACGCGCTGCGTAAACAAATCCTGCCGGGCCATATTGAGCGGGTCGCTGCGGCATTGGGCAAGCCGTGACGCGCTAGATATCAGCGGGTTAGGTGAGCGCTTGGTGCAGAGCTGGATAGACCAGAGCGTAGTCACTTCCATTGCCGATTTGTACGATTTGACCTTAGAAGATTTGCTGCCTCTAGAGCGGATGGGTAAGCAGCTGGCCAATAAGCTGCTGCAGGCGATTGAGGCATCTAAGGCGCGGCCATGGCCAAAAGTGCTCTACGGGCTAGGTATTCGGCTGGTGGGCGCGACAAATGCCCAGCTGTTGGCCGAGAATTTTTTGTCGGTGGAGGCATTGGCCCAGGCAGATGAAGCAGCGATCGCACAAATCTACGGCATCGGCCCAGAAATTGCCCAGTCGGTCTGCCAGTGGTTTCAAGTGCCTGCCAACCAGCAGCTGGTCGACCGGCTGGCTGCGGCTGGCCTACAGCTGACATCTCAAGCACCCGCGCAAGCGGCTCAGCCGCAGCCACTAGCCGGTAAGACCTTCGTCCTAACCGGCACCTTACCTACGCTAAAACGCTCCGAAGCAAAAGCTCGCATACAGGCTGTCGGAGGACGGGTGAGCAGCTCAGTGAGTGCCAAAACAGACTATGTTGTAGTCGGGGAAAATGCGGGATCTAAGCAAGCTAAGGCTGAGACCCTTGGCCTTACTCAGCTGAGCGAGGCTGCACTATTGGCTCTGCTAGAGACAGAACAGATAGAAACGCCGCAGACGTAGTGCTCCCCATCTGCCCTGGCTGAATTTGCCTTTGCCTGTTCAGCTGTATTTGTCGGTGTGTATCTGCTCGGTTGTGCGGTCCTCTCCAGGTCTGAGTCCTTTGACTTATGATGAGATTGATGCGAAATCTTTTCAACAGCTCCTATCGTCTGATTTGTGGCTCTCCTCGCGCATGGCTGGGGAGGAGCTGGAGAGGAGATGCTCTACAGCATTCGATTAAACATAGTTCGATTAAGCATTTACTGAAATCACGCCGAAGACGATTGTGGCAGCGCGCTGGTCTAAGTGTTCTCTCTCTGGGCGTTGCTTTGTTGGCTCAAGGGTCGAAGCCGACCCAGGCAGCTGAGAAAATTATTTTTTCTTTTGGGGCTACTGTCGAGCGCTCTATTTCTGTTGATTCTTTGGAGCGCTTCGCTAAAGACGGGGAAATAACAGACGAGCTGGCCCCCTATCTCTCCTACATCGACAGGTTTGATCCGAGGGCTAGAGAGCAGCTGCGAGAAGTGCTGATCCAGCGTGCAGATTTGGATGTTGTTACCGTTGCGCAGTTTGCCTACACCCCCCAAGGTGAGTATCTTCTATCTCAGGCAGGGGAAGTGTTTCGTACGGGGGCTCGGCTGTCCGGCCAGAAGGGGCTACGGGGTGCGGCCATTGTGTCAGCAGCCGATCGGGAAACGGGCCTGACCATCCTCAATGTGGTGCGTAATTTTCCAACGCCGGTACTGCGGGTAGATATTCGTCAGGGGGTGGAAATCGCAAACCAAGTTAGTGCCGCTTTCCAGCAATCAGACGCCGCACTTGAGCTAATCCAACAGATTGCCTTAGAAAATGCAACAGATGCCTTTCCCCCAGGTCAGTCCGCAGGTGAACTGCTGCAGCTTGCTACTAGGCCAGGGCCATTTACAGTCAGGCGACTGTCGATTCGGGTCAAAGCCAGCACTAAACCGGTGGATGTGTATCTTCCTCAGCTGCCTGCTTTGCCCTTAGAACTCGGGGATGGACCTGTATGGCCTGCCGTTGTGATTTCTCACGGGCTGGGCAGCGATCGCACGTCTTATGCATACTTGGCTCAGTTTTTAGCCCAGCACGGCTTTGCGGTTATTAACGTAGAGCATCGCGGCAGTAGCGGCGAGCAGCTAGCTGCTCTAGTCTCAGGCAGAACCAATCAAGTCGTACCAGACCAAGAGTTTGTTGATCGCCCGCTTTTAATTTCCCGGGTCCTAGACGAGCTAGCTGAGCTACCCGACTTTCAAGATAAAAATATTGGCACCATTGATTTCAACAATGTGGGTATTGTTGGTCAGTCCTTCGGTGGCTATACTGCCCTTGCTTTAGCGGGTGCGCCAATCAATTACGGTCTTCTGGATGCCCATTGCCCGCCTGCTTTTAGCGTGAACCTATCGCTGCTGTTGCAGTGTCAGGCGATTGAGCTGGACCCGGCTGAAAGATTCACCCCTAGCTTTAAAGACCCTCGTATCAAGGCGGTTGTTGCTATCAACCCGATTACCAGCCGGATCTTTGGCCGGGAGAGCATGGCGCAGATTGAAGTGCCTGTCCTTGTCATGACAGGCAGTCGTGATACGGTTGCTCCAGCGCTGCCCGAACAGGTGCGCCCGTTTACTTGGCTAACCATGGTAGATCGCTATCTGCTAGTGATGGAAGGCGCCACCCACTTTTCGACAATCGGCCTGACAGGGAGAGAAACTATTCAGCTACCTTCCGATGTTTTGGGGCCTGTGTCTGATGTGTCGCAACGATATACGCAGGTGATGAGCATGGCCTTCTTAAATACTTACCTCAGAGGCGATCTTCGCTATCGACCCATTTTGACCAGTGCTTTTACCACGCGTTTTAGTCAGCCTGAGATGCCGCTTAGTATCATTGCCAACCTAGATCCAGATCAGCTAGCGCTTCAACTCCGATTGGCTGAGCAAGCAGAACAGGCACTCCCGTCTGCGTTTCAACTCCAGCTTGAGCAAAACGCTGCGGATGAATTGACTGACCCAACCGCCCAGCTAGACACGTCAAGGCGACTGATGCCAAACTAGCTTCTCCTACGTAACGTTTAGTACAGCCAACATGACAAGACATGGCTTCCTGAACTTGAATAAGCCGCTTGGCTGGACCTCGCACGATTGCGTAGCCCGGCTTAGGCGACTCCTCAATATGAAGAAAATAGGACATGCCGGAACGCTAGATCCGCTGGCAACGGGTGTTCTCCCAATTGCTGTGGGCAGAGCAACTCGACTGTTGCAATATCTCCCCAAGCAAAAAGCCTATCGGGCGACTATTCGCTTCGGCATCACGACGACGACAGACGACTTAGAAGGCGATATCCTGACCCAGCAGCCCGCTACTCAGCTAACCCGCCAGCAAGTCGAAGCTGTCCTGGGTCAGTTTGTTGGCATGATACGGCAGAAACCGCCGATGTACAGCGCTATTCAGGTGAAAGGCAAAAGGCTGTATGAGCTGGCACGGCAAGGTAAAGTTGTTGAAGTGCCGACGCGTGAAGTGGTAATTTCGCAGCTGCTCGTTCAAGACTGGCAGCGTGAGCCGTATACGCAGCTGACGATTGATATCGATTGTGGTCCAGGGACGTACATTCGTTCTCTAGCTCGAGACTTGGGCGCAGCAGTCGGTACGGGGGCTACCTTAGCAGGACTGTGCCGGATACGTAGCAATGGGTTTGAGCTAGCCGACAGCATCACGCTAGAGGCATTGCAGCAAGCGGTGTCCGTGGGGACGTTTTCTCTCGTGCCAGGGGGAATGGCGGTGGCGCATTTAGATGCGATCGCACTGCCACCAGATCTCGCCCGTCGCTGGTGCCTGGGCCAAAAGCTGGGGCTTTCCGCCAATGCACTCAAGATGTACAGAAATAACAACTGCCAAAATAATCAGCCTCAAGCAGAGACGCAACCCTTTCGAGTGATGATGGCTGAGACAGGCGCCTTCTTAGGAATAGGTGAAATTCGTAATCAAAGTCTTCTAGAGCAGGGAGAAGATAGCGGTAGATTGCTGGTTCCCAAACGGGTCTTTGTGGACTGGGGGACTGACTGGGAGAGTGCCTGAACCCGTTCTTTTATTTGTAACTTCTGTTTGTAACTTTTGTTTACACAATTTTATCTTTTTTTAATCAATTGAAAGCTTTGGAGTGCTTTGCTGCTGCTGTATTGACGCCAATTTCAGCTACGCTACACCAGCGTAATCGCCTGCTGATATGGCTTTAGAGTGCGATATGATGAGACATATTCTCTCAATCGCGTTTGGAAGTACAAGATGTTAACGCTCAAGATCGTTGTTTATCTCACAGTGTCTTTCTTTGTTGGTCTGTTTATCTTCGGCTTCCTAAGCGGGGACCCCGCCCGCAACCCCAGTGGCCGAGATTTCGACTAAACCTTAAAATTGCCTTGATCCGCGGGCATATCCGCGTCACAGGCGATGCTCCACACAGGTTTGGATAATTTGAGCTGTCAGATAAAAATATTTCGAATTGCTAGGATAGCCCGCTTCGCCGGGCTGTCCTTTTATGTGCCCATAAGGTGCTCAGGTAGTGCATCATCTTGTGATGTAATAGTTTTCCGGAGCAGAGTGGTGAAGGCGATAGGGACAGGTGCATATGCATATTGAGTTACCGCCTGAGCAGCCGCCTGTTCCCCTGGTTGAAGTTGTTTCTACTAGTGCAGACGACCTAAAGCCTGCTGCGCCAACAGACAGTCCGCTCACCTCTCAAGCGGTTTTGCTTGCCCAGCTGCAGGTAGGTATTCAGCCTACGATACCTGCAGCAGCAGCTCAGACAGCTCAGACGGAGACCAGTCAACTGTTTTCTCCCTGGCGATCTTCAGATATATCGCCTGAATTTTCTCAGCTGCCGGCACTGCAAGACCTAGGTGATGAAGAGACCGATGGTGAAGAGCCCAATGGTGATTCTGGCTTTGAGCCAGAGACGGTAGATCCAGACCTAAATTCAGACCTAGATTCAGAAGAAGATGCTCCCGTAGAGGACGATCTTGAGGAGGTGCCCGCTGAGACCTCGCAGGGCGAAACAGAGGAGTCTTTGGAGATAGACCTAGAGTCTGAACTTGGGGAAGAGGATGGTCTGACGCCAGAAGAATTGCGATCGCAGCTTAGGCTGACCGCCGACTTTCAGTCATACGATCCAAACTCGCAGACTATCATCGCTCGCGGCAACGTGCTCCTACGGCTCAACGACGCCATCATTGAATCTGATACGCTATGGGTTAATCTGCTCAATCGCTACGCGCTGGCCGAAGGCGACGTCCTGCTGACGCGAGGCGCGCAGCTAGTGCGGGGTCGGCGCGCAGAATATAACTTTATTCAGCAGGCAGGCGTTGTCCGCGATGCAGTCGGCACGCTTTTTTTGCCAGCGCTGGATGATGACCTAGCGTCGCCCCTGGAGGGGCCAACGGCTTCTCGCTCCGCCTATGACCCTATTAACCGCAACCCCGACCTGCAAATTCGCGGTGATGGCAGTTTGCAAATTGGGCTCAGCTCAGAGTCTGATTTTGCCGATGATGACGATGGTCAGCTGAGGCAGCTACGCTTTGAGACCGATGAGCTTTCGTTCGGCGTAGAAGGCTGGCAGGCCGAGCAGGTGAGGATTACAAACGATCCGTTTTCGCCGCCTGAAATTGAGCTGCGGACGGCAGGCTTGCTGCTGCGCAATATTTCCCCGACTCAAGACGAGCTGCTGCTGAGACGACCGCGCTTGGTGTTTGACCAGGGACTGTCTGTGCCGCTGCTGCGATCGCGCATTTTGCTCAGTCGCGGTAGCGTCAACCCCGATGATGTCAATCCGGTTCCGATTCCAGTGGGTATTGATGGACGCGATCGCGGTGGCCTTTTTCTAGGTCGCAAGGTGCCCTTGGTCACCACCGATAGAACCCGGCTATCGGTCACCCCCCAGTTTTTCCTCAACCGTGCCTTTAGCGGAGAGACCGATTCACCCTTCGATTTTCGCAACTTTGGTGCAGCGGCCGAACTCAGGTCCCAGCTCGCCCCTCGAACGCGCCTAGTGGGCGGCGCGGACCTAACCAGCTTCGACTTTTCTGAAGTGACCGAGAACGTGCGAGCGAGCCTGCGACTAGAGCAGCTGATTGGCGATCACCGGCTGTCTTTGCAGTCTAGCTACCGGGAGCGCCTTTTCAATGGCTCCCTTGGATTTCAGGATGTGCAGGCGAGCCTAGGCGCTGTTCTGCTCTCGCCAACAATCGCCCTAGGCGATACAGGGCTGCGGCTGACCTACCAGGCCAGCGCTCAACTGATCAACGCTGAAACGGACCGGGAAGATCTGCTGGCCTCCCGCGGGTCAGACTCAGGGCGAGTGACCCTTGGTCGCTACCAAGGAAGCGTGGCACTGCGTCGCAACTTCGTTCTTTGGAGAGGCGATTCCAAGACTGATGGCCCCTACAGGGGACTGCGCTACACGCCAGAACCAGTCGTTCCCTATCTACAGCTCAAAACCGGTGTACGCACAACAGGAACGTACTACAGCAACGGAGATTCTCAGAACAGTCTGCTTGCCAGGGTCGAACTTGAAGCGCAGCTCGGCCACCTTACCCGCAATGTGGGTGACTACACCCGACTAAACTTAGGCTACACCCAGTCCTTTTTGGGTCAGGCCGACTCCCCATTCCTGTTTGATCGCGAAGTCGACCGCAACGTGCTGTCGATGGGAATTACTCAGCAAGTGTATGGTCCCTTTCTGCTAGGCTTTCAAACCGCCATCAGCTTTGATGAGGGAGAACCCATCAACACGACTTACACCCTCGAGTACAGCCGACGCACCTACGGTATTCTGCTGGAATACGATACAACGCAAAATACGGGCGCTATTGGTTTTCGCCTGAGCAACTTTAGCTGGATTGGCGATACTAACCCTTTTGATACTCCCCGCATTCGCCGGGTTGAAGGCGGGGTCATTGAGTCTCGCTAGTGAAGAAGCGATCAGCTGAAGCTGTAGTTTAATTAATGTAAATCCTACAGGTCAGTACTAATACGGATTGGGTAATAGTATGTATATGGTATGCCTATTTACCTGTCCGCTTTTTTCTGCATTTCAGTAGTTAACTCCGCTATTTGGTTTTAGCTAGCTTGTATCAGGCAGATCGTATGTTCAATTTCTGTTCAACTTCTATCTATTCAATTTCTACAAGTGGGTAGCAGTTTATGGCTTTGGCTACTTTCTCAACATCTGTAGAGGCACAGCAGGCGGCTGCCTTGCTTGAAGCCTATCACTTTGAGCTGGGTCATCACGACGCGCCTCAGTGGATTTCTCTGTGGCTCGAATTCTACAGGCCTGCCTGGATTCGAGATGCCGTGATAGAAGCCCTTTATCAGGGCCGCTACAAGTCGATTTCAGTCCGTCAGATTCTAGAGCTTTGGCAGCGTCGCGGCCAGCCCATTCGCCATGTCACCCACGACTTTGAAGCGGCGGTCTGCCGAGAGTTTGGAGGGGCCAAGCTAACCACCAAAGTGGTTCCAGCCAAGACGCCTGCCCCTCAGCGCGAACCCAATCTCACCCGGGCTAGTCGCCGTACCCATCAGTCACTGTCATCTATTTCGTTCAACCTGTCTGAAAAGCACGCCTCTAAAGGACAAAGTGCGGACAGTCCCAGTCATCCCGATGGCCCTGTCGTTGCCGCGACTGCCAATGGTCATGAGCGCTCTGATTTGGCGGCAGAAACGGCTGAAATTCTCAAAGAGCAGCGCCAGCTAAACGGCATTCTTTCCCCTTCTGCTAGAGCAATTCAACCCTTTAAACCTGCCCTACCTTTTTCTGCGCAAACGCTGAGGCTTGCGAAGCAGAATGCGCTGGCACTTTCCAATATTGGTAATTAGGTTTTTACTGGCAATTAGTTTTGCTTTAGTCTTGCTTGGGTGGCTTTACGCCCAGGCGAATTTCTGAGCAAAATGAGGCAATTCTGAGCCCATTTGCCAGTTCTGTCATGCCCGTGCGCATCCGCAGGTTATCGTTGATAAACCACAGCCGTTCAGTAGACTGGGCTTCGCTGCTTTCAGTAATGATGGTGAGCACGTCGTCTTCTAAGGTGTAGGTGCCCTGAGCAGGACTGTCTGAAGCGGTCCCGCTACGCAGCAGCGTGCCGCTGTAGTTCTCATTGTCAGTTGCTGTGGGGACTAGGGGAACCAGCAATGTTGTGAGCTGCTTTGCCTGAGTATCGCCTTCTATGGTGCTGTTTTGCTGAATGCGTAGGCCGCAGAGTGGACCGACTTCAGGGGGTGTTGCGTTGCTGCTACGAGCCGTTTGACACAGCGACTGGACCTCAGCGGTATCAGCAGCCAAAAATTCAACCTCTAAATCAGACTTGCCCGCTTTGGATTGTTGGGTCGATAGCGCGTGAGTGGTTCGCTGCGAAAACCATCTCCCGGCTAGTTTTTCAAAAAAGTTCACAATGTCCATCGGGTTCTCTATTTGAATTTCTGGCAGTCTTAGAGACTCAGCCTACAGTTCTTTGCTTCCTTTAAGTTTACGCTCAAGTGGTGACAGCGCTCTCTTTCTAAAAAACAATCAGCTTGACCTTCACCTAGCGTCTAAGAGGGCTTCAGACTTGGTGTAATGCACAAAGGAGAACTCAGCGAATGATAAGCTAGCCATTGAAAATAAAACAGACATTAAGAGCTTTCTCCCATGACCGGATCGAACCAGACCCCTTTGCTGTTGCGGGCTGCCCAAGGCCAATCGGTTGAGCGTCCCCCGGTTTGGATGATGCGGCAGGCGGGTCGCTACATGAAGGCCTACCGAGATCTCAGAGAAAAGTACCCTTCCTTTCGCGATCGCTCGGAAATTCCCGAAGTGGCCATTGAAGTCTCCCTGCAGCCCTGGAGGGCTTTTCAGCCCGATGGGGTGATTCTTTTTTCCGATATTGTCACCCCGCTACCTGGCATGGGCGTCGCCATGGATGTGGCTGAAGGCAAAGGCCCAATCATCGAATCACCGATCCGAACCCAGGCCCAGATCGATGCGCTGACAACGTTAAACCCAGACGAGTCTTTGCCCTTTATTCGCAAGATTTTGGGGGCGCTGCGTGAAGAAGTCGGCAACCGGTCTACGGTGTTGGGCTTTGTCGGTGCGCCTTGGACCCTGGCTGCTTACATTGTGGAAGGCAAGGGCTCTAAGACCTATTCCATCATTAAAAATATGGCATTTTCCCAGCCGGAAATGCTGCACCAGCTGCTGAGCAAAATTGCAGACAATATCGCCATCTACGTGCGTCATCAAATTGACTGCGGCGCTCAAGTTGTGCAGCTGTTCGACTCTTGGGCTGGTCAGCTCAGCCCCCAAGACTATGCGACGTTTGCCCTGCCCTACCAGCAGCAGATTGTGCGCCAGGTTAAAGCGACCCACCCAGATACGCCGCTGATTTTGCTGGTGAGTGGCAGTGCGGGCGTGTTGGAGCTGATGGGCAAGTCGGGCGTCGATATTGTCAGTGTGGACTGGTCAGTGGATATGGCCGATGCTCGCCGCCGTCTTGGGCCAGAGATGATGGTGCAGGGCAATGTGGATCCAGGCGTGCTGTTTGGCTCTAAGGAAGTGATTCGCGATCGCATTATCGACACCGTGCGCAAAGCGGGCAGTAAGGGCCACATTCTCAATCTTGGCCACGGCATTCTGCCCGGCACGCCTGAAGAAAATGGCGCATATTTCTTTGAAGCTGGCAAGCGGGTCAACGAATTTTTAGCTGCGACCGTCTAGGATAGAACTTATTGATTAGAACCAGTCAGCATGACAGGCGAAGAACTCAGGGTAATTTGCCTGTAAAACACTGACATTCTTTGAAGCAACAGGTCTATGCGTATTTTTGTAACCGGAGCGAGTGGCTGTATTGGCCATTACCTGGTAGAAACGCTCATCGAAAACACCGAACATGAGCTGTTTTTGATGATGCGCAATCCAGCCAAGCTGAAGGTGCCGACTGATCAGCGTCCTGGCATCCACGTGCTGCAGGGTGATATGCGCGAAGTCGCTCAGTTTGCAGACCTTTTGAAGACGATAGATACGGCCATTCTGGTGGCAACTTCCTGGGGCGATCCCCAGGAGAGCTACGAAATCAACGTCGAGAAGACGCTAGAGACGATGTCCCTGCTCGACCCGGAGCGCTGTCAGCAGGTGGTTTACTTCTCTACGGCGAGTATCCTAGACCGGGATAATACGCCGCTACAGGAGGCCGGTGAAATTGGTACTGACTATGTGCGTACCAAATACATTTGCCATGAGAAGCTGCAGACGATGGCGATCGCACCTAAAGTCACTACGGTATTTCCCACCCTTGTATTTGGCGGCAGCCCAGATAAGCCCTATTCCCATATCTCCGGCGGCTTACCCGAAGTCGCCAAATACATTGGGCTGATTCGTTTTCTCAGCGCCGATGGCAGCCTGCACTACATCCACGCCAAAGACATTGCGGAGGTGGTGCGCCACCTTGTCGACCATCCGCCTGGCCCCGAAGACAGCCGAGAGATTGTCATTGGTAACCCAGCTAAAACTGCAGACGAAATAGTAGAAGAAATCAGCGACTATTTGGGCAAGCCGGTGTACTTTAGGATTCCGCTCTCCTTTGGTCTTGCCAATGCAGTGATTAAACTTTTCAATATTCGCATGGCAGCGTGGGACCGCTTCTGTATGGACTATCGCCATTTCACCTACCAAAATCCAGTCACGCCCTCTAGCTTTGGCCTCAAAGACAGCTATCCGACGGTTCAAGATGTCTTTCGTTCAGCCGGTGTGGTACCCAAAGCGTAGCTTCTTACTGGAAAGCGTAGCTTCTTACTGGGATGTGTCTGTTTGGGGCAGCGGTCGTAATCGCCATTGCAGACGCTATAGTACGTTTGTATAGTTCTTCTACAGTCTTTGGGACGCGCTTTACCATGGCGATCATCTCTTCTAAGCAGTCGGCCTCCAATGGCGGAGAGAAGCGAAAAAAGAAGGCTAGGGATGCAGAAAAGCCCACTGACCGAACGCGGACATCAGCCAGTGTCTTTGAAGGTAATGCGTCTGAAGGAACTGAAGCTGAAACAACTGAAGCGAAAGTAACAGATCCCCCGACGCCGCTGCCCGGCCAGAAGACAGACTTGCTAAAGCGCGAGGCCAAGCCAACTGAGCTAGCTCGCCACGAAGAAGGCATTCGGCCAGAGGCGATTGATGACTACATTGGCCAAAAGGCGCTCAAAGAAGTGCTGCGAATTGCCATCCAGGCTGCTAAGTCTCGCCAAGAGCCGCTTGACCACCTGCTGCTGTACGGTCCGCCTGGATTGGGGAAAACCACAATGGCCCTGATCCTGGCCCAAGAGATGGAAGTTGACTGCAAGATTACCACTGCGCCAGCCTTGGAGCGACCGAGGGACATTGCTGGTCTGCTGGTGAACCTGAAGGCCGGAGATGTGCTGTTTATCGATGAAATTCATCGGCTCTCCCGGGTAACCGAAGAAATCTTGTATCCGGCGATGGAAGATGCCCGGCTAGATATCACGATTGGCAAGGGACAAAGTGCCCGAACGCGGAGCATTCCGCTGCAGCCTTTTACCCTGGTGGGTGCCACGACTCGGGTGGGCGCGCTGGCTTCTCCCTTGCGCGATCGCTTTGGACTCATTCAGCGTCTGCGTTTCTATGAAATAGACGAACTGACCCAAATCGTTCTCCGCACGGCCACGGTCCTGAAAACTGAAGTTCTGCCAGCGGGGGCCGAAGAAATTGCCCGTCGTGCCAGAGGCACCCCGCGGATTGCTAACCGCCTACTCAAGCGGGTGCGCGACTATGTGCAGGTCAAGCGGTTAGGGCCCATCGATCAGCTGATTGCGGCTGAAGCCCTAGAGCTATTCAATGTAGATCCTTGCGGCCTAGATTGGACTGACCGCCGCCTGCTAACCCTGATGATTGAAAACTTTAATGGCGGGCCCGTCGGCCTCGACACGATGGCTGCCTCCACCGGGGAAGATGCTCAAACGATTGAAGAAGTTTATGAACCTTACCTACTACAGATTGGCTACTTACAAAGGACGCCAAGGGGAAGGGTCGTAACGGCGGCGGCCTGCCGTCATCTGGGCTATGAGGTGCCGCACAGTCGGTTTTTCATGCACGATGCGCCACTGTTTAATCTGATGACGTCTGCTGATGCGACTACGCCTGAAGCCTACCCCGACGAGCGCATCGTTAAATCTACTGAGCCCGATCGGACGTCTCATAAAAGTGTAGAAAGTGGAGAGGGTGTATCCCCTTCTGCGCCATCTGGCATCGATGAGACGGCGTAAACGGTTTATGCTAGCTACCAGAACTGTGTGGGCTATCACCTTTTGAGGAATCAGTAGTTTTAAGTAAATGCTGCGGTGCTTATCAGGATGCCAGTAGCCCCATGCCTCCGTGCAAGTGCTGATATTTCAAATGACAAAAAAACTCAGTGTGACTGCTTGGGCCATCATCTTTGTATGGTCTTGCCTGGTTTTCTTTCCAGGTCCTGCAGGGGCCAGCGTCATGCCTGAACTCGGCCTTTCTTTGCCAGGGCTGAATCGGGCAGCTGCTGAGCAGGACTGGGGCACGATTGGCACGCTAAGAAAAGCAGCCTTTGCGGCAACTCAGGCCGGTCAGTTTGAGCTTGCAGAGCAAAAATGGACTGAATTGATTGAGCAGCTACCTGCCGAAGCCGCCGTTTGGAGCAACCGGGGCAATGTGCGCGTTCGGCAAAATAATTTGGACGGTGCGATCGCTGATTACACCCAGGCTATTGAGCTTGCTCCCAGCGAGCCAGACCCTTACCTCAATCGTGGCGCAGTGTGGGAAGCTACGGGCCAGTGGCAAAAGGCAATCGCTGACTATAACCAGGTATTACAGCTCGACCCAGACGATCCGGCTGCTTACAACAATCGGGGTAATGCAGAAGCTGGATTGCAAGAGTGGGAGCTTGCGATCGCAGATTACCAAGCGGCGATTACCCTGCAGCCCAGTTTCTCTCTCGCCTATGGCAACTATGCCCTAGCGCTTTACCAAACGGGTGAAACAGAACAAGCCCTGCAGCTGATGAAAAGCTTAGTGCGAAAGTATCCGAGCTTTGCTGATATGCGTGCCGCTCTAACTGCTGCGCTGTGGGAAGCTGGCAAAGGGGGTGAAGCAGAAAGCAACTGGGTCGCTGTCGTCGGCCTAGATACCCGATATAAAGACTTGAACTGGGTTGAGAATGTCAGACGCTGGCCGCCCAAAATGGTGACTGCCCTAAACCATTTCCTAAACCTCTAGCTGCTTAAAATCGCCTAATGCTGCTGCTGTCTGAACCTTGATATTCTCTGGGGATGCCTACTTACCTGCGGGTAACTCGAATGAATTATGCATAAAGTAAGTATTAATGATAAGGCAGTATGATGTTTGTATAAGGTTTGTGTAAATTGAGTGTTAAATTATACGGGCGCGTAGATTCTAATCTCAACACCGTTATTTCTCGGATAAGTATCAGGGTATACACGGATCTGCCTTAATGCCGACCGAGCTAATATATGTAGACTCCTGAGTATCTACCTAATCCTACTTTTTCCATGTGAGGACTAAGTAATGCTGTGGTGTATAGGTGGTGTGGTTGCTATGTCGTCAGTGTTCAGTAATTTTTCCCCGCATTTGCGGTGAATCTGATATGCTCAAGCGCCCTTTTCATACCTCATCTGCTACCGCGAGTTGGTTATTAGCTGCCTCCGACAGCAGAGAGGTGACGCCAGGCACGATCCAGCCCCCTGCTGAGAAAGGGTTCGCCCAGGAAAGCTCACAAGGTCTGGCCCATCTCACTGATCAGGAAAGTAAGGTTTGTGTGTCTGGCGGCTCTGGCTGCGACGCCTCTGAGAATAACCAGCTGACAGGTTCACTCTCAGAGCGCCCCTGGCACGACCCGGTTGCGTTCCAGGCTAGCTGCCTCAGGGCTGAAAGTGAGGCGATCGCTCCCGATTCAGCTGCCAACGATGACTTGACGGCAGAAATTCGGCAACTGGAGCAGCTGAGACAATACGTTTTTCAGCAGACACAATTGCGAAGGGTAGAGCGTCAGCTGCGCCGTACGTTATCGGCATCGGCTATTTTTGGCACGGTGGTTGTAGAGGCAGCCAAGCTCTTTAGTGCTAAGCATGTCAGTCTGCTGCGCTATCAGCCAAAAGCCCAATCTTTTCAGCAGGTGACACGCTACTGTCAAAACGAAGCATTGGCGTGGCTGCCGCCTGTTGAGTTTTCTCTCACCGAGTTTCCGATGCTGACTCAGCAACTGCGTCAAGGCAAAGCTCTACGCATTCCTTTAGAGCCGCCTACAGCCTCTCTCCCAGCTCCGCTTTTATCTCCGCCACCGAGCTCTTTGCAGAAGGGCGGCTGTGAAGACAAAGCCAGGCCCGATAGTCCTGATGCCTATCCGCCAGCTTTTACGCTAGATGAGCTGGCCGTCAATAGTCTATCCACTGTTGGCTGGGTAGAGCACTCTGTACTTGACCAAACGCGTCGAGAGAAAGGGCTTCTAGAGCAGGACATCAATCCCTTGCAGAAAGAAACCTTAGGTAAAGCCGCTTTGGATGGAGCCTCCTTAAATGAGGAATCTCAGCAATGGCTGGCCCTGCGGCCCGGCAGCTGGCTGATTGTGCCTATTCGCAACCGGGAGCGTGAAGCAGATCGGGATATCCAGGCCTGCTGGGGCGTATTAGCCCTTGCCTTGCCAGACCGAAATGTTTGGACAAAAGGTGCGATCGCCGCGGCCCAGAGTATTGCAGTCGAGATGACATTGGCAATTGCCCAGAGTCAGCAGTACCAAGAGCTGCTAACGGCCAATCAGGAGCTACAGAAGCTAGCCCTTTCCGATGGCCTGACATCTCTTGCCAATCGTCGGCGGTTCGATGAACACTTGGCAGATGAGTGGCAGCGGCTTGCAAGAGACCAGCAGCCCCTGTCCCTAATCCTGTGCGATTTAGATCATTTCAAACGGTATAACGATACCTTTGGTCATCCGGCAGGCGATCGCTGCCTGATTCGTGTGGCGAGAGCCCTGCTGAACGGTCCTCAGCGTCCAGCTGACCTAGTCGCTAGGTACGGCGGCGAAGAATTTGCCATCATTTTGCCCAATACCGATACCCACGGTGCCTGGCGCATCGCTCAGAAAATTCATGAGAGCATTCGTGCCCTGCAAATTGCCCACGCGGCTGACAATGAAGAGCCCTATGTGACTGTCACCATGGGGGTTTCTACTGTCGTTCCAGGCCATGAAATGACAGCTCAAATGCTGGTTCAGGCGTCTGATTTAGCGCTTTACCATGCTAAGCAGCACGGTCGCAATCGCACCTATGTCAACGGTCATTACAACACGGTCCAGTTTGATCAGCTACCAGGTGACCACCGGGCAAAAGCTGACCAGCCTGATGTCATGCCCATCGCAGAGTAGCCCTAGCACGCGAGTTTTGGTATTAGCTCTGTCGTATTAGCCTTGCCGGATTAGCTTTACCGTATTCCCTTTGCCACACCATACACCAAATGTATTGCTTTGGCTTACAGTAAGTTTTAGCTAGCCGCCGTAGCTAGCGAGTTTGGCAAAGCTATCGGCAGTGAGGCTTGCCCCGCCTACCAATGCGCCATCGATTTCTGGCTGAGCCATAATTTCGTCAACATTGGCAGGCTTTACTGAGCCGCCATATTGAATAGAGATTTCTTTATTATCTAGCAGTGCTCGGATATGTCCGACTACCCGATTTGCTTCATCTGCTGCGCAGGTGTCGCCAGTTCCAATGGCCCAGATCGGCTCGTATGCAATCACCAGGTTGAACTGATTGACGTTGACGAGGGCTTTCTGGATTTGGTTGGTGATGATGTTTTCAGTCTCGTTCGCGTCGCGCTGTTGTTTTGTTTCACCCACGCACAAGATCGGAGTGAGCCCATCTAGCTGGGCTGCCTGCAGGCGAGCGTTGACGGTTTCATCGGTTTCACCAAAATATTGCCTGCGTTCGCTGTGTCCAATGACCACGTATCGAACGCCGATTTCTTTAAGCATGGCACCTGAAATCTCTCCAGTGTAGGCACCTGCTTTTTCCCAGTGAACGTTTTGGGCCCCGATCTGAATGCGAGTGCCTTGTAGTTTGCTTGCCAGCAATCCCAACGAGGTAAAAGGCGCACACAAGACCAGCTCCCTATCGTCGGGGATACCCTCGATACGAGGCATTAACTGTTGCACAAAGTCCGAGGCCTCTGCCTGGGTCTTATGCATTTTCCAATTACCGGCAATTACAACTTTTCGCACAGCTCTTCACTTATAGGCGCAGCATCCTGGATCCTACAGGTAAACCCCGACCCCAAGCAATTTTGTATGAACTAAAAAAGCGCCCTACTCTATGTTTAGAGTAGGGCGTCCGCGTCCAAGAAGGATTAAGCTTTCGCGTCAAAGCAGATTGTGCCTTAGGCCGCCCCTGCAGCAGCTTTTGCCTTTTCTGCTTCGTCTGGATGAATGCCCAATCGGGTCAAGTTCACCCGGCCACGGTTGTCGATTTCACGTACTTTGACCAGGACTTCGTCGTCCACATTGACTTCGTCTTCCACCTTATTGACACGGTAGTCGGCGAGCTGGGAGATATGGATCATGCCTTCTTTGCCCGGCATGATTTCTACAAAAGCGCCGATGGGGATAACGCGGGTCACTTTGCCCATGTACACGTTGCCAGCCTCGGGCACGTGGGTAATGCCTTCGATCATTTTCTTGGCCTGCTGGGCTTTTTCAGAATCCACAGCAGAAATGGTAACGGTGCCATCGTCTTGAATATCGACTTTTGCCCCGGTCGCTTCTGTAATCGCTTTGATTTGCTTACCGCCAGGCCCGATGACCATGCCAATTTGATCGGGCTTGACCTGCATGGTCAGCAGCCTAGGAGCGTAGGGCGAAACTTCACCGCGTGGCTTATCGATGGTCTCCAGCATTTTTTCTAGAATGTGCAGGCGTGCCGGGCGGGCTTGGTTGATGGCCTCGCTGATCACGTCCATGGACAGACCGGTGATTTTCATGTCCATCTGTAGGGCAGTGATGCCGCTGTCGGTTCCTGCTACTTTGAAGTCCATATCACCTAGGAAGTCTTCAATGCCCTGAATGTCGGTAAGGATGCGGACTTCTTCACCTTCGCGGATAAGGCCCATGGCCGCGCCGCTGACGGGCTGAGCGATGGGAACACCCGCGTCCATGAGTGACAGTGTTGACCCGCAGACGGACCCCATGGAGGTAGACCCGTTGGAAGAGAGCACTTCGGAGACAACTCGGATCACATAGGGAAAGTCTTCCTGAGCAGGCAGCACAGGAATTAACGCTCGTTCTGCGAGTGCGCCATGGCCAATCTCGCGGCGACCGGGCGATCGCATTGGACGCGTTTCACCCACGGAGTAGGGCGGGAAGTTGTAGTGGTGGATATACTTTTTGTCGTCGCTCGGATGGAGGTCGTCCATCATCTGCGCATCGCCGGGGGTTCCTAAGGTGGCAATGGAGAGAACCTGTGTTAGCCCTCTGCGGAATAGTCCGGTTCCGTGCACGCGGTTAGGCAGTACGCCAGTTCGGCAAGTGATTTTCCGAACTTCATCTAGCTTGCGACCGTCAACCCGGACCCCTTCCTCGAGAATTTGGGCCCGCATTAGCTTTTTCGTCAGGCTCTTGAAAGATTTGCCTAGGGCTTTACTGTTACTTTCACAGGCGACGCGAATGGCATCGTCCTCGTCTTTTTCGGCGATCGCTTCTGCCATTTTGGCTTTGATCTCATCGAGCTTATCGTCGCGCTCGGCTTTCGTTTGCTCGAACTGTTTGAGGACTTCCTTGATGGCGTCGGTTGCCTGCTCGCTCAAGAAGGTCGAGAGTGTGGGGTCGATGACGGGCTCGGGCTCGGTCGGCCGCTCAAGGCCCAATTCTTTCACCAGGTCTAGCTGGGCTTGGATCAGGTCTCGAACAACTTCGTACCCAAAGTCGATGGCTTCGATTACATCTTGCTCCGGCAGCTGATTAGCGCCTGCTTCGACCATGATGACGCCGTCGGGAGAGCCTGCCACGATCAGGTCGAGCTCGCCTTCTTCAATTTCAGCGTAGGTCGGGTTGATGATAAAATCATCGCCAATCAGGCCTACCCTAACGGTGGCCATCGGGCCATTGAAGGGAATTTCTGCTAGCAGGACCGCGATAGAAGCGCCGGTGGCAGCTAGCACGTCCGGTGGAACGTCTTCATCCATCGAGAGCGTCGTTGCTACAATTTGGATGTCGTCGCGGATCCACTGCGGGAACAGAGGGCGCATGGGCCGATCAATTAGTCGGCTGGTAAGGGTTGCCCGCTCAGGGGGCCGCCCCTCTCTGCGCAAAAAACCGCCTGGAATGCGACCGGCTGCGTATAGTCTTTCTTCGTAATCTACGAGCAGAGGGAGGAAGTCTATCCCTTCTCTACCGCTCGATCTAGTTGCTGATACCAGCACAGCCGTATCGCCAGAACTTACCAGCACCGAGCCTCCAGCCTGAGGGGCAAACAACCCTACCTTCAGCTGGATATCCCGACCGTCGATGGAAATCGACTTATCAATTTCTTGCATTGAAGCGTCCTTTACTCTTTTTAGTTTTCTCATTTTGTGCTTTGGCAATCGTATCACTGATGACGAAGCCTTGCTTGACTGGTTAATAAACTTGGTTTTGCAAGGGTTTCCCTTGCTTTTACGCATCGACGCGGCTAGCTAGATAGGTGCTTGTGCGGATTTGTTGAGAAAATCTGTATCAGGGTGACTGTTCTAAAAAAGAGGTGTGAGTGTCATAGTTCATCGTGCGGAATCAATTTTTGTGCTGATACTAAAGGATGGACTAATGTGTTGAGAACCTTTGACAACCTTCTTCCCTTCTCATGACCATACTTGTAACGGGCGCTGCCGGGTTTATTGGCTATTTCGTATCTCTTCGGCTGCTGGAATCAGGCGTGCCGGTGTATGGCATCGATTTGCTAAATGACTACTACGACGTTGGCCTTAAGAAGGACAGACTCTCTCAGCTGCAGTCCTTTGACAATTTTACGTTTGAGCAAATTGACATCGGCGATCGCAATGCAATGGCGGCTTTGTTTTCTAGCCAGTCATTTGAGCGGGTAGTGCATCTAGCTGCTCAAGCGGGGGTGCGCTACTCTCTGCAAAATCCGCTGGCCTATGCGGACAGCAATCTGCTGGGGTTTGTCAATATTTTGGAGGGATGTCGGCACAGCCAAGTCGCCCACCTGGTTTTTGCTTCTTCTAGCTCAGTCTACGGTCAGAACCCCAAAGTCCCTTTTTCCACTAGCGACCGGGTCGATCATCCCGTTTCTCTCTACGCTGCCACTAAGAAGTCGAACGAGCTAATGGCCCACGCCTATAGCCACCTGTACGATTTGCCTGCGACGGGGCTGCGATTTTTTACGGTGTATGGTCCTTGGGGACGGCCTGATATGGCCTACTTTAAGTTTGTCGATGCGATCGCTAAAGGCCAATCTATCGATGTGTACAACCACGGGCAAATGAAACGTGACTTCACCTACATAGATGATGTCGCAGAAGGTATTATTCGCGTGATGGGCAAGCCGCAGCAGCGCCTGACAAAGTCTGAAGCCGAAGCCCAGGGCCTAAAAACCACAGCGCCCTACAAAATCTACAATATCGGCAACCACAGCCCCGTTAGCCTGATGGACTTTATCACCACCATTGAGCAGGCAATGGGCAAAGCCGCAGAGAAAAACATGATGCCGATGCAGCCGGGTGATGTGCCTGCGACCTACGCCGACGTTGCCGAACTCATGGATGACGTCGGCTTTAAGCCGTCTACGCCTTTGTCTGTTGGGATTCAAAAGTTTGTAGATTGGTACAAGGGCTACTACGGCGTAGACAAAGGGTAGTTAGCCAAACGGTTGGCTCAAAAAAGCTAGTCGAAAGGTCGCTGAAAATTAAAGGACTCAGCGTCCTTATAACCCGTGCAGAATAATCAAAAAATGGAGCTAAGGAGATTCGAACTCCTGACCCCCTCAATGCCATTGAGGTGCGCTACCAGCTGCGCTATAGCCCCGCTCGTATAAGCCCCTCCATTCGTCAATCTATGGACACGAGCTTTGCGTAGACTACTATAATTACGTAGAAACGAGAAACGCGTCAAGCTATGACCGCTACCCCATCCAGCGCTGATCCTGGTGAGCCAGATATTTCAGACGCGCAGATTCCAGATGCACAGTTAACTGCGCAAGCCGCTGTCGAGACGCTGCTGAAGCAGTTGCGTCAGAAAGAGGGCAACTGGGTAGAGTGGGGCAAAGCCTGCCACACCCTGCAGAAAGCGAAGCTGTCTCCCCAAGCAATCTTCGAAGCCACTGGGTTTGAGCCGATTCAACAAAATCAGCTAGTTGTTGCAGCTCAGGTTTTTGATTCGATGGTGGCAGGTGGCGTGAGCGACCAGGCGAAGGCTCACTACCAGGTGCGCGGTAGCGACAGCCTCTATGAGTTTAGGATTCTTCCCCAGGAGCATCGTGCCGCTGCCGCAGATTTTGCCTTTAGCAATGGTCTAGATAGTGCGCAGGTCAAAGATATTGTAAAAGGCCTCAGAGACTTTTCTTACAGTGATGAGCCGCCACCGGGCTTTGAAAAAACAATGGGCGATGGTGCGGCCTACTACTACTGGCGATTGGCACGTCAGCAGAGCGACCTGCAGGCGCGATCGCGCTTAATTGCCCAAAGCCTCAGGTTTGCTACCTCTGATAGCGCCCGCAGCAAAATCGAAAAGCTGCTTACCGACTTCACCGTCGTTTCCACTAAAACGGCTCCACGACTGCCTATTTTTCGTTTGGAAAATGAGGCCGATTCCCCCATTATCGTGCCGGTCGCTGGCCAGCTACCGCTGATGACAGAGGCCTACAAGCGGGTGCCGACGGCTGTTCCTGATGACCCTTTTGGGATGGTGAAGTTTGCAGGGGAGGGGGCTTGGGTGCCGGTTCCAGGCTGGCAGGTGATGCTCAAAGCAGAAGACCCGATTGCGCTACTTGCCAACTATGGCCAGCTTCCGAACCCGCCAGATGGCTACGATGATGAAGCGGTGCTGATTATTGTCGACCGGGCCAAGCGCCAATGGGACGAGTTTAGCTACTACGTCTTCGATGCAGGCGGTCAGCTCGAAATGGGCTGGTTCGAAGAGGTGCCCCAAACTCAGCTGCTGGGCAGCATTGTCCTAATTATGCGGCCTAAAAAAGTGCTCGACCAAAACTACACCCAAGAGTACTGGCAGATAGATGAATAGGAGAAAGCTGATTGTATGCCTTTAGAGCGCCGCCTGTCCCGTGAGATTTTTGCAGAGACCGAAATCGTTGAACTCCGTCAGGTGTGCATGACGCCTAGCGGGCTGTTCGAGCCGGGAAAATATTTGGTGGGCCAGCTGCCTGATGCTGCCTTTGAAATGGGCTTAGTCGAAAGGCTGCCGCCGGTACGCGGTAAGAGTGAAGAGATTGCCCCGCCCACCCCTAAAGACCCTGATGCAGAAAAATAGGAGTTCACTATTTACACCCGTCCCCTCGCCAAGCTCATCGAAGAATTTCAACGCCTTCCTGGCATTGGTCCCAAATCAGCCCAGCGCCTAGCGATGCACATGATCAAGCGGCCAGATGCTGAGGTGCGGGCACTCGCGAATGCACTGCTCGATGCCAAGCAGCAGGTAGGTCAGTGCTCTCAGTGTTTTCATCTGTCGGCTGAGCCCGTTTGCAATATCTGCCGTTCGCAAGCGCGAGATATCAGCACAATCTGTGTCGTAGCCGAATCGCGCGATGTCATTGCCCTAGAAAAAACCCGCGAGTACAAGGGTAAATATCACGTTCTTGGCGGGCTGATTTCGCCGATGGATGGCATTGGCCCAGAGCAGCTGAATATTGGTCAGCTTGTACACCGTGTGAGCAAGGAAGGGACAAGCGAAGTGATTTTGGCGATTAGTCCTAGCATTGAAGGCGACACAACGACGCTATACGTTGGACAGCTCCTAAAATCTTTCACTAAGGTGACTCGAATTGCGTTTGGGTTGCCTATGGGCGGCGACTTAGAATATGCCGATGAGGTAACTTTGGCAAGAGCGCTGGAAGGACGTCGTGAGTTTGATTCATAAAGATAACCCCGTCAAACAACTACTATCAAATACAAGTCATAGATGAAAGGCGATATTTTCTCATCGAGAAAATATCGCCTTGAAGTTACTGAATGGAATTATCGGTAATGTCTAATAGGCTAATGTCTCTAGCGTTTCTCGTAGGTAAAGCCGTACCATCTGCTCTGTAGATGCGTTTTGGGTGATAGATGAGGGCTGTTCTGCGCACCAGCTTTGAAAGCCTGAGCTTGTTGCGATCGCACTCTTTAAACTCTGCCATAGCTCTTTGCTTTCGGGGGGATAAGCCGGTGCCGCTGAAGACGAATTAGCCATAGTTAAACCTCCATAGCGCAGAGCATTTCAACCCTGTCGCGTTTACTATTGTTCTTCCAAGGATAGCGTACACATTTGATCTTTAGCTGTAAGGAAAGCCACAGTTTGTAGTGATTAAATTGACAAGAGCGGCGCAGAGTACGATGTATATTTTTAATAGAAATTGGGTGCCTAAATGACTTTAAGTAGCTATCAGGGATCACATAAAATATGCGTAAAGAGTTGCTCTCAAAAATCCTACGCCGCTATCCTTTCTTGAGCGGGTGTGGTACGGTCGCGAACTCAAAGTGGGTACGTTTGCTCGCCGGTGACAGCGAGCAAGAAGTCTGGGCAAAACTTGAAAATGGACTGTCGGTAAAGTGTTCGTTGGCTGAATTTGGTGGACGAGCCGTTTTCTATGCCGGAGATACCGACCGCAAGCTGACAAAGCTGTTGCAGATTATTTTGCGTCCAGGCGATACGGTGCTCGATATCGGCGCCAACATTGGCACCACGGTGCTACGGTCTGCCCATCTCGTCGGACCCCGTGGTCATGTCCATGCTTTTGAGCCGAACCCTGCTGTACAAGAGACACTAGAAGAATCTGTTGCGTTTAATCGTTTAGAGCATGTCACGATTCATTCTGTTGCCTTGGGAGATAGCCTGGGGGAATTAGATTTGATGGTGCCAATCGGTCACAATGGCGGCGCTTCATTGACGCGTCGCGATGTAGAAGCGACGCAAGCTACCGGAACAACGATGGTAAAAGTGCCGGTTAAAACAGTTGACAATATCTTTTCACCACAGGCGTTTGAGTCTATCCGCCTCGTCAAGATTGATGTTGAAGGGTTTGAGCCGCAGGTGATTCGGGGCGCCCACAACCTCTTCAAGCAGGTACCACCCGATGTCATGGTGGTAGAAGTAAACCTCTGTGAAAACTTAGACCAGCATCCAACGGTTTTGGCATTGCGGGACTTAGGATATCAGCTGTTTTGTATTGAGAAAAGCTATCTCAACTTGAAGATTACTAAGCTAGATGCCGGACGTACTTCGTTCCCAGGGCACGACATTCTAGCTTTACGACCTGGCAAAGTGTCACCGCATATCCTGCATCAGCTATCAATATCCGCTTGATCTGCCTCTGCTTGGTCTGCGATTTCATCACGGGTCGCCGCTGCTGTGTCAGCGGCGACACCGTCAGTTTCTTCCATGTCTACCTTTGCTGCGCTGGCTTTTTCAGCAGCTACCGCCTCAGTCTGACGTTCAGCATCACCCTGGTTAACGAAGGTTTCCTTTTCAGCTTTGGTCGGCGGTGTCTTTCGTTCCTGCATCGAGAGGTTACGGGTTGCTTTTTCAGCAGTGGGAGGGGCCGGCAAAATTTGCTCAACAGGCAAACCCAAAATTAAAAAGTTCTGAGGTATTTGGTTCTCATCGTAGGTGGGCACTCGCCTGAGTGCAGCAGGACCCACCAAAATAATCCGGCCTGCACTGATAGAAATCTGCAAAAACAAGCAGGCTATCAGGAAGGTTATAGCCGCTACAACTGTTCCAGAGAGGGGCGAAAACAGGGACGCTGTGTGTGACAAGCGTTCATATAATCGGCTCAAAACCCAGAAGGAAAGGAAAGCAGAGAGCAGAGAGAGCGCCTTGATTTGCCACGAGGTCAGTAGCTGCAGGCATCGCCGCTGATCGTCGCTGAGGCATCTGGGCTGCAGTGCGAACGGCGGCAGGCTGAATAGATAAAACGGCTTGAGCCACTGCATAAGCAGCGGTGGCACAATACCGAGTAGCGCGATCGCCCAGAACTGACCGCCATAGACTGTTGGATAGTCTGCTGTAGGGCTTACTGAAGCCAGTCCTGCCAGGCACACCGCCAGTAGAAGTGGCACGGCTGCTAGCCCCAGCAAATGCACCCACAAGTAGCGGTCTTGCTGCAGTTTTATGCCCATGAATAAGCCCCCTCAAAAGCCGGCGCAAAGAAACCCAAGCAGACGGGCCCTAGGTCCGCTGTTAGGTCCGCGCTAGGGTCCGGCGCTGAGAGACCATCTTAAAGGCGTCAATCGTGTCGCCCTCTTTCCAGTCGTTGAAGCCGCCGACTGCGATGCCACACTCAAATCCAGCGTTGACTTCTTTGGCATCGTCTTTCATTCGCTTCAGCGAGTCGAGATTGCCTTCGTAGACGACCTCGCCATCCCGCCGGACGCGGACTCTACAATTGCGGGTTACTTTGCCAGAGAGCACGTAGCAACCAGCAACGGTTCCTTTGCGGACTGGGAAGACCGCTCGCACTTCAACTTGGCCCAAGGGCTCCTCGACCATTTCAGGCTCAAGCAAGCCTTCCATAGCGCCTTCGATATCTTCTAGCAACTTATAGATGATGTCGTAGTCCTGAATATCGACACCTAAGTTGTCGGCCTCTAGGCGAGCGCTGTTTGAAACGGTGGTATTAAAGCCGATGATGACTGCGCCACTGGCGGCAGCGAGGTCAACGTCCGTTTCGCTGATTTCGCCCGGGGCTGCCATCAGCACGCGAATTTGGACCTCATTTTGAGGCAGCTGCTGCAGGGATCCTAAGATAGCTTCTAGAGAGCCCTGGACATCCGCTTTTAAAACCAGGTTGAGCTCTTTGAGTTCGCCTTCTTTGGCCTGTTCGGATAGGGAGTTGAGTGTGACTCGGCGAGAAGCCATCGTCTGAGCAAGCCTGGACTGACGCTGCTCAATCGCTTTCTCATCGGCAGCTGTCCGAGCCTCTTTTTCTTCTGCATATACTTCAAATTCTTCACCCGCTGGCGGCACATCGTTGAGCCCGAGCACCTCCACTGCAAAGGAGGGCTTGACCTCACTGGAGCGGTGTCCCCTGTCATCAACCATGGCTTTGACCCGGCCAAATACCGGACCTGCGGCGAAGGCATCGCCCACCTTGAGCGTACCGTTTTGCACTAGCAGGGTCGCGACAGGTCCCCGCGCCTTGTCGAGGTGCGCTTCGATGACCGTGCCTCTTGCCAAACGCTCTGGATTAGCCTGGAGGTCTTCTACCTCAGCGACTAGCAGCAGCATTTCTAAGATGGTGTCTACGTTTTCACCGGTGATAGCACTGACTGGCACCATAATGGTGTCGCCGCCGTATTCCTCAGGGACGAGGTTATGCTCCATCAGCTCCTGCTTCACCCGATCTGGGTTGGCAGCTTCTTTGTCAATCTTGTTGATTGCAACGACAATTGGCACGCCTGCAGCCTTGGCGTGGCTGATGGCCTCAATAGTCTGAGGGCGAACGCCATCGTCTGCTGCCACAACCAAAATGGCGATGTCTGTCACCCGGGTTCCCCGTGCTCGCATGGCTGTGAAGGCTTCGTGACCCGGCGTATCTAGGAAGACAATTTGGCCGGATTTGCGATCGCTGTTGGGATTCGACTGTAGGTCGACATGGTAGGCACCAATATGCTGAGTGATACCGCCCGCTTCTCCTTCAGTGACCTTTGCCTGGCGAATATAGTCGAGCAGACTGGTTTTCCCGTGGTCTACGTGGCCCATGATCGTCACAACCGGTGGGCGAGAGGTGAGACTACCGAGGTCCTCCTCATCGATCATCTCGGTGACTTTACGGGCTTCTGGAGCCTCTTCTGCCGTGACAGGCTCCACACCAAATTCGGTAGCCACCATTTCCGCAGTCGGCATGTCCAGCGTCTGGTTGACGTTGGTGGCAATCCCTTTGAAGAAGAGTAGCTTAATGATTTCGGTCTGTGGGACCGCTAGCTGCTCGGCCAAATCGTGCACGCTAATGCCGCCAGTGAGCACAATCATTTCTGGTTTTTCTGGTTCAGCCTCCTGCCTACGCTCTCTGCGTTCCCGACGAGAGGGCGATCGCTGCTTTGTCTTTTTAGTCGTAGGGGCAGGCTTGGCTTGGCGCTGACCTTTTGGCTTGGGTGGACGCATCAGCGAAAGCGTAATCTGCTCAGGTGTGACGTCGCTGCTGAAGGATTCGAGATCTTCAAAGTCATCGTCGTCATCGACAATAATGCGCTGGCGTTTTGTCTTCGCGACCTTCTTAGGCTTGATTTCCTGCTCGTCGTCCTCTTCTACGGCGGTGCGATCTCGGCGTTTGGGCGGTCTCGGTGGTGAAGGCCGTCTCAGCTCCAGCGCTGGATCTACAAAGCTCTGATCATCATCTTCGTTGTCGATTTCTTCAGGTTCGGTGTTTTCGACAGCTGCCTTTCTAGAAACGGGTCGCCGGAGCTCTATGACAGGCTTCTTTGGAGCTGGTGGGGCAGCACTACCCTCCTGCGTAGATCGGCCCGGGCGGTTGTCATTGCTGCTGGGGCGAGGTGCTGTGCGATCGCGCTTCAAAACTGGACGGGCAACCCGGCCCTGTGAGCCCTCATCGCTACGTCCCGGCGCAGGTGCTTTGGCTGACGGCCGTGACGGCGGTGATACTAACTTTGGCTTGAGCTGGTCAGGACGAGTCGCACCCGATGTTGTGACAATCCTTTCTGGAGGAGGTGCGGCGGGCTTTGCCACTTCACGGGAGGGGGTTGCAAGCGTCGGTGGCTTGATAGCTGCTCCGTTCGCTTTGGGATTGGGCTTGCCAGGGCGAGTCGGTGGCCCTGATAGCGAAGGGCTTTTGGGGGCAGGCTTACCCGCTGCCGGTGACGCGGGCTGCTTGGGCTGCTCAGACTCATCAGAGTGGGCGGCGGCGGGAGGATTGGCAGGCTTGGGATAGCGGCGGATCTCTAGAATTTGTTGCTGGCGAGGGCGGACAGGCTTGGCAATGGGTGGCTTTGCCCCAGAAGAACCGCCTCTAGAAGAGCCACCGGATCTGGATGATGCGGCAGCTCTTGAAGGGCGAGACGCCTTACTTGCAGCTTTGTACTCACCGGATTTGGCAACGGACTTTATCCGTGTGGCGTCTTCTTCAGTGATGGTGCTGCTGTGGCTTTTTACGGCAATATTCAACTTTTCACAGATCGCCAAAATGTCCTTGTTTTCCAGATCCAACTCCTTCGATAGCTCGTAAATCCTTACTTTGCCGTTGTTCATCCTTATCCTCTACAAACCTGACTAATGAATGTGTTTTACATAAGACCTATTGCCCTTATCGAATCAACACGCTTGACTCTTAAGAATAAAGTAAAGCGGTGGTTAATTTCTAGCTTCCACAGAGATATATACGCTTGCTAGCGCGTAGAACCCGGTTAGAGATCCTCATCCTACTCTCTGTCGCCTACAAGTCGCTTACAAAGTTTATAAAGCTGTTAGAGAAAGTTCTAAAGAGCGCAAAAAATTTGAAGGCGCTCAAAAATAAAAGAACACGAAGCACTAGCAGCGAAAAACCTAGAGCGCGCAACTCGATTGGCCAGCAGGGACGAGCTAAGTAAGCACGGCTGCTGACTAGCTGGCGAATAAATATTCTAATCAAACAATATGTGCTTTGTGGGTAGGCTAACCGAACTGACGGTTAGCGATAGGGTTCTGAGTCGATACGTTCCTCTAATGATTAAGATTCTTGGGCGTCTGTAGCCCCAAGATGACTTTGAGTTGTCTCTGCTGAGAGCCGTTCTTCTAACTGCTGGTATATCTCGGATGGAACAGGGGCTTTCAGCGCCCGGCCCAGCTTGTTCTTCTTGCGAGCGGCTGTGATGCATGTGCTCTGCTTGCAGAGGTAAGCAGAGCGGCCTATCCCTTCATCGAGCTGAACCCGGTGCTCAGGAAAGGTTCTCACAATTCGCCAGAGCCTATCCCGATGGACCGTTTTTCGGCAGCTGATGCAGAGCCGATAGTTCTTAGGAGCCATAGTAAATGAGGGGTGTTTGGGTTGCTACACCGAACTTAGCTGAAGGTGAAGCTCGGTAAGCATTCCTTACTCCTCTTCTTCTTCTCCGGCGCCCGCAGATACCTCTGGCGCCTCCGGTCTTTCTTCTGTATGTTCGCTGCCTGCAGCGTCATTAATATCAATATCATCTTCAGAAACAAAGGCGGTCTCTGCGGTGACTTCGTCTGTTGGTAGGGCGTCTGCCACAGAGTCAATATTCTCACCAGTAACCTCAGCTGAGGCTATTTCTGCTGTGCTGTCTGCTGTACTAGTGGAATCTGTATCAGCGGATGTTGCTGCCTGTGTATCGGGGATGGGTTCGCCTGCTTCGGCTGCTCTCTTCGCTTCTGCGATCGCCCTTGCTTTTGCCCGCCACTCTTCAGCCTCGGCGATTTCTGCTGCTTCTTCTGCTGCTAGCCTTTCTGCTTCTTCCGCTGCCAACCTGCGCGCTTCTGTAATCTCGGCCATCTTGGCATCTTCTGCGTCGTGGTCGTACTTAGCAGAGTCCTTGATATCGATTTTCCAGCCGGTGAGCCGAGCCGCCAGCCGCACATTTTGGCCTTCCTTACCAATGGCAAGGCTAAGCTGATCTTCAGGAACTAGCACATGGGCCTGACGCCCTTCAGAGTCCATGAGCCGCACTTCATCTACCCGTGCCGGGCTCAGCGCATTGGAAATATAAGTGGAAGGATCGGGCGACCAGCGGATAACGTCAATTTTTTCACCGCGCAGCTCGTTGACGACGACTTGAATGCGAGAGCCCCGCGCCCCAATACAGGCGCCTACAGGATCCACATCGCTCTCCAAGGTATCTACAGCTATTTTGGTGCGTGGCCCGACTGAGCGCGAAGGCGGATTTGCCTCTCGAGCGACCGCGACGATTCTGACAACTTCGTCCTCTATTTCGGGGACTTCATTGGAAAATAGCTCTACCACGAGGCTGGCATCTGCTCGAGAGACCAGTAGCTGTGGCCCGCGGTGCGATCCTTCCGATACGCGCTTGAGCGCTACTCGGAAGGTGGCATTTGCCCGGTAGTTGTCATTTGGGAGCTGATCGCGCTTGAGGAGTTCTGCTTCGGTATCTGGCTGACCTAGCCCGCTGCTGACAGCCATAATGACCGATTGGCGCTCAAAGCGAAGCACCCGCGCATTTAGAATCGATCCTTCTAAATCTTGAAATTCTTCTTGAATCAGGCGGCGCTGCTGGTCGCGTAGCTTTTGGGCTAGGACCTGCTTCGTTTGAATGGCTGCCATTCGGCCAAAGTCACCTTGTTCAGGCGTGACATCGAGGACGACTGTGTCGCCAGCTAGGGCTTCAGGCGCGACCTGCTGTACTTCTACCAGGCCGATCTGATGGTCTGAATTTTCGACGGTTTCGACAATAGTTTTATTTGCCAGTACGCGGAAGCCTTCGTCGTCTGTGTCTAGCTCTACATAGAAGTTGTCGAAGTACTCTTCGTCGAACTGGCTGCTGTTATTGATGCGCTGGGTGCGGCGATAGCGCTCATAGCCCTTCAGCAGGGCTTCTTGTAGTGCCATTTCGACGGCTGACTTCGGCAGGTTGCGCTCCTGACTAATGCTGTCGATCATCATCTGTAAGCCGGGCAAGTTCACCATTGACATAGGCGTAACCTCATTTTTGATGGAGTGTTGATCTCGGAAAGGGTCTCGATTGAAGCATCGGACGACTAAGCGTTTTCTTGGCTGAGTTGGACGGACTGAACAAGTTCTCTGGGAATAGAAACGGGCCGACCTTTGAGGTTGAGTGAAAGTTTGTCGTCTTCTCGTCTCACTAGGGCGCCATGCCAGGTTTGCTTTCCTTTGTGGGGAGCGCTGAGCTGCACCTGCACCGGGAAGCCCTTGAAGACTGCAAAATCGCGATCGCTCGTCAAAATATCCGATACACCAGGACTTGAAACCTCTAGCACGTAAGCATCTGGGATAATGTCAGAGTCGTCTAGGGCTTCTGTCAGTGCGATGCTGAGTCGTTCGCAATCGTCGAGCCCTGTGTCTTCCTGTGCCGGATTGCGGACATCTATTCGGAGGACGGGCGGGCTCTGATTGGTCTGAAACACCGCGTTCACAATTTCCAATCCGACGCCGCTAGCAATCGGGGTTGCCAGCTCTATAACTTGAGGAATTAGAGGATGCGCCATAGAAATTGCTATCGGTATAGATAGAAGGCCAAAAAATGGGCCAGAAAAGAAGGACCAGAAAAACGGCCAATAAAAAAAGCGGGCTCTAAAAGAGCTCCCACTTTTCGCTAAGGCCCATATGGACCAGACGAGTTAGGCATAGGCAGCATTCACCCTAACAACGAGAAAGCCGCCTAACGCGCCAAACCGTTCAATTGCCGGCAAATAAATCGGCAGCTGCTCGATTGCGCACAGCCAGTTTAGCGCATGTGATCCGAAAGCAGTCACGATTCTCAGATAAGAATCTGCTAAATCTTTGCGCGAGTGCTTACTAGCCCAGCTATCGCAACCGCTTATCGAACTTGGCCGCTGGTTCCATAAATTCGGTAGCGTGAGGCCTGGAGCTGTTCGATATCTTCAGCTGCAACCCCTTCAACGTAGTTGATTTTGATTTCTTCTAATAAATCATCTACGAGCCCGCGGACTTCATTGACCGTCTCTGTTTGCTGCATTGCCAGGCTCAGGTGTTCACCAAAGCTTTCGATGAGCTGACTGGTGAGGGCTGCGCCCTGCTCGTCGGCGAAGGCTAGCTGCAGGGTCTCATTGATTGTTTTTGAGAGTTCGGCAACCACCTGCGCTGAAATTTGGGCAGATAAATCGTTGAACCCAGGCATAAATTTGAGCCCCTGATAGGCTGGTGCCTGTTGCAGTGCGCCCATCACGCTGTGCTGCAGCAGGGCGTCTAGCTCAGGCTTTATCTTGGGCAATACCTGGTACACCACTACATCTGCCAGTCGTTTGGCAATCGTCTGTACTTCATCGACCCCATTGATGTCGATGTATTGCCTACGGTCGGTCACTGACTGCACCATGCGAACAACATCACCATCGCGAATCAACTTCTGTGCCTGATCGATGACGCGTAGCAGTACGATCTCGGTCAGTTCTACCGCAAACTGGCTAACCAGCGCGCGGCTAATCCGGTTGCGCATCGGCTCTAGGTTCACCCAGCGGGCTTGGTGCAGCCGTAGCGTCACTGGAACGATCCGTAGCCAGCGCCACAGGCCGACGAACATGGGCACATCGTAAATGCGCCACAGCATGGCATCTAGCCAGCTCGTTCCACCGTGGCGGCGGCTGAGAACATAGGTGCGAGCGACAAATTCAGCGGCAAAGAGCGCCATAAACCACAGGTCGATTTGCCAGAATAGGTCGGTAGGACTGCCGCTTTCGCTGATGCTTCGAAAGTAGTTGGTTTCCATCAGGGGGCGAACCGCTTCATTGAAGAAAGCTAGCTCTGTCTCGACGTCGGTGGACTCAAGATAGTCTCGGCTCCAAAAGGTACGGAAGGCTGACTTAGAAGACTCGCGGTCAAGGCGATCGCGCATCAGGTTCTTGATTCGCTCCAGCGTGCCAGATTTTTCAGCGACTGCAAATGGATTTTCATCGACGATAGCTACGCTTTGCTCTCTGAGCTGGGCGAGCAGTCGCTGATTTGTGAGATCTCCCAGCTCGCTACCGCTCTGTAGCTGTTCGGTAATCTCATCAACCAGTGCTAGGTAGGCCGTAGTGGTCCTTTCTGGCTCAATTCCTTTAAACTCCTCTCCATACCAGACCGTCGGCGCTGGCAGAAGCTTGAGATAGGTATCTCGAAAGCGAATGTAGCTGAGGTCGAACAACACCAGGGCTAAGTTGACCAAGGCGACAGCTGCCATAAATCGCTCAAACCAGGTCGTTGCGGGTCGACGTTTGCGCGATTGGATCCGAGATAGCGTCATCGGCTTAGAGTCCTTTCCTTCCCCACATCGGTCTGCACATCGGTCTGCTAAGTTTTGCCAGGCCCTGCTAGCTCCTGCTAGCCACGATAGACTAAGAAGAGCTCTTTACGTTTCTTAATGCATTGCTATGGTTGCTACTGCGCCCAGTCCAGCACCTCATTCATTCCCTACGCCGGTTGTTCCCCCTGCGAGCAATGGTGCTTACTGGCCGTGGCGGGGATATCGGGTTCACTACACCTGTGCTGGAAAGGCCGCAGGCGATCGCTTCCCAGACAGGCCCCCTCTGGTTTTGATCCACGGGTTTGGCGCTTCGACAGACCACTGGCGAAAGAATGTTGCCGGTTTGCAGGCTGATTTTGAAGTGTATGCGCTTGACCTAATTGGGTTTGGCCGGTCTTCCAAGCCCTCTGGCGGCTATAGCCCTCAGCTGTGGAGAGACCAAATCGCTGACTTCATCGCAGAGATTGTCAGGCGGCCTGCTGTGGTGGCAGGCAATTCTATCGGTGGCTACAGCAGCTTATACACCGGTGCAACTCGCCCAGAGCAAGTGGCGGGTGTCTGCATGCTAAATGGGGTGGGTTCTTTTCAAGAGCAGCAGACAGACGCGGACCCAAATCCATTTAAGAAAGCCATTGGTGAACTGATTAAAACGATTATTCTGTCGCCATTGCCAAGCTGGGTTGTCTTTCAATTTGTTCGAAAGAAGTCTTATATCCGCAAAACCCTGGAGCAGGTATACGTCAACAAAACGGAAGTGACCGAGCAGCTGGTTGAAGATGTGTACAGGCCTGCGACCGATCCTGAAGCACCAGCGGCGTTTGCCGCGCTGTTCAAGGCGGAGCGGGGTGAGTATGTCGATGTGCTCTTGGCCGAAATGACCTGTCCGCTGCTGCTGATTTGGGGAGACGCGGATCCTTGGATGGATACCTACAGCCGAGGTGCGCTGTTTCAAAAGCACTACGCCGCGATAGAGGAGCATCACATCAATGCTGGGCATTGCCCCCACGACGACGCGCCTGCTGAGGTAAACGAGCTGCTGCGCGACTGGGTGCTCAATACGCTGACGGGCAAGACGGTTACAGATGCTCAGTGGGTACCGCTGGCCTGAAGAAAAGCCTAAAGAAAAGGCTTTGGGATGACGTCTCGCCTGATGTAGAGCGGGTGGCGGGGCTGACCAGAGTGATTGCGCTGTAGGTAGGTGAGTTTGTGCTGATGGGGACTGAGCAGGGTGAGGATGGTGCGATCGCGTCCATGTAACCGGCCCCAATTTCCCCAGGCTAAGACGATCCTGTCGGCCTCGGTCGCAACCTCCAATAAGTGGATGTCGTTCTCAGTGCCTACCGGATAGGCAGCGTGAGCTAGTTCCCTTGGATGGGGGGTGCGATAGCCAAATAAGTTCACGACCGACAGCGATCCGTACCGCCACTTCTGTGCGAACTGTATGCAGGCTCTCAATGTGGGATCGTCTACCGAATCGTCTGCCCGGCTGGGATTGAGCATGATAAAGGCCACTTCTTTCTCGGCAGGTTGCCACTGCCTTCCTAGTCGATAGCGATACTGCCCTGTGTTGTCGAAGATTGCAGTTCTCTTCATGCCGCTACCGAATTCCGCTATCGATGGCTGTCTATGCCCTTGCCTTCTATTCCATCACCTTCTGATGGCGAGTACAAATTTTCCTTTTTGGGCGTGCTCTTGCCTGCGTTAATTCTATTTGGGACAAATCATTGACTGTTTTTTGGAAATTAGAACCGACGCTCAGACGAAATTTAGTGGTTTTCTTTGCGGCCTCCCTGTGCTTTTGGGGCGGCTTATCTGGCATGCTGCCGGTTTTGGCGCTCTATGTTGGCAGCTACAGTGACAGTAATCAGGAAATTGGCTGGGTAATGGCAGCGTTTGCGGCGGGGCTACTTTTCTTTCGTCCCAGAATGTCGCGACTAATAGATTCTAAAGGCCGCAAGCCCGCTCTGCTGATCGGCGTTCTGGTCATTGCGATCGCACCCCTTCTATACCTGGCGGTGGGACTTATCCCGCAAGTACCCGTAACCCTGCCCTGGATCCATTGGCAGTTCACCTCCGTCATTGGGCTGCTGTTCTTAATCCGTGCTTTCCATGGTATTAGCGTGGCGGCTTTTGCCACGGCATATACTGCTGCTGTTGCCGATATGGCACCGCCTCAGCACAGAGGCGAGCTGATTGGCACCATGAGCCTAGCCAGCCCGATTGGCATGGCCTTTGGTCCTGCGCTAGGCGGATATCTCATAGAAAGTAGCTTTACGCTGGCTTTTTGGGCGATGGCTGCGGTGGGCGCTGTAGGAACGCTGTGCGTGCTGTCTACTCAGGAGCCGCCTCGCCCAGAGCGACAGAAGATAGCCCATCAAGCCGTCCATCAGTCAGCCCATCAATCAGCCAATCGAGTAACTGACCAATCAGTGGAGGAGAAACCGCCTCTATTCTGGAGCCTGCTGTGGCTTCCAGCGGTGCGTATCCCTGCGCTGATTTTGTTTATGATTGGTATTGCATTCGGCGCGATGGTGACTTTCATCCCACTCTACGTTCAGGTTAGAGCTTGGGAAATAAATGTGGGGCTAGTGTACACGGCCAGTGCGATCGCCTCTTTCTCTATCCGTGCTTTTGCAGGTACGGCCAGCGATCAGCTAGGCCGAGGCCGTTTTATTAGCTTAGGAATGGTGTTTTACACCCTGTCTATGGGGATGCTGTTCTGCTCGGTCAGCCCTAACATGCTGCTACTCGCAGGTGTATTGCAAGGTGCGGGTGCAGGCACCACGATACCTATCATTGCGGCGCTAATGGCCGATCGGTCTCGCCCCCATGAACGTGGCCTGATGTTCGGGCTATGTCTGACAGGTTTTGACCTGGGGATTGCGCTCGCAGGCCCTTTGATGGGGCGGGTGGCAGACTACACCGGTAGTTACGCGGTCGTCTTTGGGCTTGCCGGACTGATGACGTTACTGGGGTTACTGCTTTTTGTCACCACTTCGAGCAAAGATATTTCTCACTCTGTGCGCTTTGCGCTCGGGGGTGGTATCGACGTGTACGCCATTAAGTAAGCCTCCAATCCGCGTAGAGAGAAAATCAGGAGAAATTAAGCAAACCAAAAAAAGAGGGTTCAGACAGAGACTGCCTGAACCCTCTTTTTTTAAGCGAGCCTGGAGAGATTCGAACTCCCGACACCGTAGTCCGTAGCCACGTGCTCTAGTCCACTGAGCTACAGGCCCACAACGGGTTCTAATATTAACACACCAATAACGCTGCAAAGTACCAAATCCCTCCTGCGAATCCTGCAGAGCTTCCGAGCTGCTAATTCAGGAGCACCCGTCAATGAAAGCCCGTCAATGAAAGCCCGTCAATGAAAGAGACAAAAGATATGCTACCGCTGACCCATCTCGATGCCAAAGGCCATGCCCAAATGGTGGATGTCTCAGCCAAAGATGCTACGGTTCGCCAGGCGATCGCGACAGGCGCTATTTATATGCAGCCTGCCACCCTGACAGCTATCCGCTCAGGCAATGCGCCAAAAGGCGACGTCATTGGTACTGCCCGTTTAGCAGGCATCATGGCTGCCAAACAAACGGCCAACCTGATTCCGCTTTGCCATCCGCTGCCATTGAAAAAGATAGACGTGGTCATCGAAGCAGATGCTGAACTCCCCGGCTATCGCATTCGGGCCACTGTCAAAACAAAGTCTGAAACGGGCGTCGAGATGGAAGCGCTAACCGCTGTTTCGGTTGCTGCCCTCACCCTGTACGACATGGCAAAAGCGCTAGAGAAGTCTATGTGGATCGGCGATATCCAGCTTGTTGAGAAGATGGGTGGAAAGTCTGGTCACTGGCAGCGATGAGGGGTTGACGTTATCTCAGTGCGGCATATGGCATTTGCCTCTCTCCTCGCTCTACTACAATGAAAGCATCGTGACCTGACTATTCCTATGCCTCCCCGCTGGCCCCGCAAACCCGACCGTGCAAATGATCCTGCTTACCGCAAGCTAGAAGATCGAATCAATTTTGCTGTGCACGTAGCGCTGTTTGCAGCCGTCAATTCTGGAATGTGGTTTTTCAATACGCTGAACCCAGGTTCTTTGCCTTTGGCGAAAGCGATCTCTCTCGTATGGGTGAGCGGGTTAGTTCTGCATGGCCTATATATTTTTGCTATCGCAGATTACTCCGCCAAGCCAGCGAGCGGCAGCGAATAGCCCTGCTATTCCTGGCTTCGCGTATTCCTCGCTGACAAGGTTTCTGCCGACTCAATTCCTTGCCTAATAAACCTTCATCAGAGCTAAGCCATGGCGATCGCAACCTCCTCAGAAAACATCGAAGCGCTGGCCGCTGAGATCGGTGAAAATATCTACATGGATATTGCCAAGTGGCATCTTTACCTAGGGGTTGCCAAGCTCCACACTTCACTTGCAGAAAAGCTGATGCCGATGGTAACGAAAGGAAACATTTCTGAAGACGAGGTGACCAAGGTGCTTCAGGAGATCTCCATAAAGCTTGGCGGTGGACGCAGAACGGTACCGCTGGCTGATCTGCTACCTATGCAGTGCCTAGTAAGCCTCGTAGACCTTTTGGAGGAGTACCAGCGTAATCTCTAGCCTTGCTTTTTGCAGTTTCCTGTGAATTTCACATGACTTTTTGGTAGCTGTGTCTTTCTAATGAAGTAAATAAAAGTTAGTATAAGTACACATAGACTTCCAAGAAATACTATAGGAGAGCAATGGGTCTTTTTGAATTTGTGTTTGGCAAGGGTGCGCCCAAAGACGATACCGCCCCTAAGCAAGCTTATTACTTAGACAACGATGATGCTAAAACCTTTGGCAACATCGAATATATGCGTTCTTCTAAGGTCGTTAAGCGTACATTTGCTAAGAAAAAAGGTGTAAAAGAGCACTTGGAAAGCGTACGCTCTATTTCAGCTACTAAAACCACCGATCTAGACGGTAAGGGGAATAATGCCTCCGTCACTCAGCCAACGACGTTTGGCAATACTGATTTCCTAGGTAGTGGCTCTTCTAAGCCTGCTGCCCCTGCCGCAACCAGTAGCTCCTCTGCCTCTTCTGCAGAGAGTACTCCCAAGCCGTCGCAAAAGCGTAAGCCGTCTAGCTCCAACGATATGGATCTTTTCCGCAACATGGCAAAGGACATTCGCCGCTAGACATTCGACGGGTCAGTTCAAAAAAGGTCGGGCATTCCTACCAGGAATGTCCGACCTTTTTTGAGTTCATTTGCCTTTGGTCGCAGCGTTCTTTGAATGAATAGGGTCCTAGTCGCCATGTGATTCTGCTTTAGTTCGTATCGATAGTCAGCGTTTTGGGAATTTCTCTGCAGAGTGTGAAAGCTCGCATGGCCATTAGTCCGCTGAGGGATAGCCAGAGCAAGTGGGCATTTTGCCACCGACTAGCGATGAGTGCTAGAGGCAAAAATCCTATGAGGGAAGACAGCAGGGTGCTATTGCGCAGTGTTCGTCCCGCTGTCAGACCTAAAAAGTAGCCGTCTAGGGTGAACGCGATCGCGCCGAGGCCCAGTACCGGCATGAGCCAGGCAACATAGTCTGGCAGACGGGTCAGTAGCTGCGAGTGGCTAGTCAGCAGGCCAAAGAAGGGAACTGGCCAAATCATCAGAATGAGTGCGATCGCTAGTCCTAGCGCCACACTGCTCCCACTGCCAATTATTAACAACCGGTAGAGATCACTCTTTGCTTGCTGCCCGTAAAACTTGCCTGCGTAGCTCTCTACTGCCAGCGCAATTCCATCAATAAAGTAAGCCGCCATCAATACGATCTGAATCAGCAGCGTATTCACACCCAAGATGGTGTCACCGAGTCCAGCGCTGAAGTTTGTAAATAGCGACATCGACATCACCAGTGCAAAGGTGCGAATGAGAATATCCCGGTTCAGCCCAAACAGGCTGCGAAGCTCCCCAGCTTGCCAGAGCTTAGATTTTATCTGTGGCCACAGCCGGTACGGAACCGAACCGCTGAAGACGGTAACCAATCCTGCAGCCAACAGCATGTATTGACTCAGGGCGGTGGCCAGTCCAGCGCCATAGCTGCCCCAGCCCAGCCGGTAGATGAACCAGTAATCGAGCACGATGTTACTGCCATTGCCGACTATAGCCAGTAAGACCACAGTACGACCCTGGCTACGGCCCAACAGCCAGCCCAGCAGGACAAAGTTAACCAGCACTGCCGGTGCGCCGACAATGCGCCCGTTGAAAAATGCGATCGCAGCTTCTCTCACCCCTGGGCCTGCTTCTAATAGTGAAAATCCGATGGCTGCAATGGGCGATCGCAATAGCCAAACCACCACGCCTGTACCTAGCGCTAGCAAAGCATTACGGATGCCAATCAGCCAGACTGCCGCCGCTTTCCCCTGACCGACTGCCTGTGCGGTTGGGCCGGTTGTGCCCATGCGAAAAAAGTTAAAGCTCCAGTAGATGACATTGAAAATAACGGTGGCCAAAGCAACCCCATTGAGTTCGCTAATGTCGTCTAAATGGCCCAAAAATGCAGTGTCAATCAGCCCTGCTAGCGGCACCATCAAATTTGAGGTGGTGTTGGCGATCGCCAGTTTCACGAAGCTACCCACCCATGGAAACGGTTTAGGTTCAGGCGTAGGCGGGGTGAGATCGGGAGGCAATTATTCTACCTGCAGGGGTTTCAAAGGCAAATTGGGCAATCTACGCTTGTCTGCAATGCCGCCTGTTGGGCAGCTATCCGAGCAGACAAAGCGTTATCTAACTCAATCCTCACATACCGCTTGTAAACCATCACCTTTTTTCCTGGGAGCGTCATGAATCGCAGTGGCCTTACACTCTTAAGCCTTACCGCACTGCTGGGTAGCTTGCTTAGCTCGCTGCCTGCCAAAGCCCAAATTTTGAGCGCAGAAGACCTGGCCAACGCTATCGATCTGCCGGTTTTCAATGTAAATGTGGATGATGATGATGCCATTGAAAATAACAGCAGCTCGCTCAGTCGCGCTGATGATACGGCGCTGCAGCTACACAGGCAGCGGGCCTTGCCAGTGCTAGAGGCTGAGCCAGAAGCCAACCTCGTAGAAGATGTTCTAGATACCGAGGCAATGTCAGTTCCCCCAGCTGAGGAGACTCCTGAGCCGAATTTGGATGTGAACATGGGCTCAGAGATTGACCTATCGCCCGCCCAGATTAGCGCTGCTGAATACTACAACCAGGGCATTAGGCACTACAACAAGGGTGAGTACGCGCTGGCGGTGACGAGCTTCAACGCAGCCATCGCAGCCAATAGCGAATATGCTGAAGCCTATGTTTTTAGAGCCGCTGCAAAGTCTGCGCTCAACGATCCAGCAGCGGCAATGGCTGACTATGCAACCGCCATTTACCTGCAGCCTGACTACGCGGTGGCTTACTTTTCGAGAGGGGCACTGCTTGCAGACATGGGCGAGCTGGCGACTGCAATGGAAGATTTTGAGCAGGCGATCGCCCTCAGGCCTACTTATGTAGAAGCCCATGACTATTTGGGGCTGACAAAGGCTGCTACCGGCGACCATGAGGCCGCGCTAGTGAGCTTTGAAAGTGCTCTTAGCCTGGATGTTGCCTATGCGCCAGCCCACATGCACCGGGGTGCTTCTCTGATTGAACTAGGGGAGTTTGAGACGGCGATCGCAGCCCTTTCTACAGCCATCGATCTCGATAGCACCTACACCGAAGCATTTCTCAATCGAGGGGTGGCTCACTACCGCCTAGGCAATCTGTCATCGGCGCTAGATAACTTGGACCGGGTGCTCAAACTTGACTCTGACAGCAGCGAAGCCTACTACAACCGCAGCTATGTATTGGCTGCGATGGGCCGCCCAAATGATGCGCTCTCAGATATCAACAGAGTGCTTTCTATGCAGCCGAACTCAGTGGAGGCCTACATGGCCAGAGGAACGCTGTATAGCGCTCAGGGAGAGACTGCCGCTGCCATTGCTGACTTTAACCGAGTGATAGAGCTAGATGCTTACGCGGGTGAAGCGTATCAGCACAGAGCAATGGCGCGCCTCTCCCGTGACAATGTATCCGATGCAATAGAGGACTACAGCAGCGCAATTAGCCTCAACCCTATCGATGAAGGCGTTTATAAGGGCCGGGCAGATGCCTACGCTATCTATGGTGATTTGCCTGCTGCGATCGCCGACTATACCTACGCCATTGAGCTGGATGGTGGTTACTCTGAAGCCTACGCGGCGCGGGGGCGATCGCGCTACGAATCGGGCGATGCCCACGGTGCCTACCAAGATTTCACCCACGTCATTCGACAGGATTCAACTGTCAATGCCGACGTGTACTACTACAGAGGCCTAACGCTAGTTGCCCTGGGCGATACCTTTGCTGCGCAAAATGATCTGCAAACCGCCGCGAATATGTACTTGGCCAACGGTCAGGCAGATGGATATCGCGCCGTGTTAGAGCGGATTAGCCGTTTGTAAGGTTAGTTTTTGTCGCTAGCGCATCTAAGAAGAATACTGCCGGGGACTGTACACTATGGGCAGTCCCTTTTTGCTACGTAGTTTTGGTCCGAAATGATGAATTGTCAGCAGTTAGTTTGGCCGCTATTGAGCTCTGTGAGCAACGGTTGGCTACAGCTAAGACGATTGCTGTTCAGAGGTGTGCTGCTTGTGTGGTTGGTTGGTGCAACGCTGATGCTCAGTGCGCCTGCTGCTGCCAGCCCGCTGCCGGCGGTGCCTAATCCGAAACTGTCGCTCATGTCGCATGGTCTGGTTGCTTCGCTGCATACCTATCAGGAACAGCCTGGCCAGTTGACATTTCGCTCCAAGCTCAGCCTGCGCGATCGCGCTGACCGTTCCTGGCAGGTCATTACCTTTAAGCGGTACCAGGCAGATCGATTGCAGGGGCTATATTTGCGCCTGGTAGGATTTCCGGGCCTAGTGGCTGTAGATGCTATCAGTCCGCTGAAGATTGCCACCGGTGCCAGCCTGCAGTGGCAAGCAACCCCTACGCTAGATCCTCAGACGCCTGCTTTGCCAGACTACGCCGCACAGTACGACGTAGCAGATGTGCTCTCAGCGCTGCAGGGTGACATTCCCTTGCAGCTAGAGATTTCGCTGGCAGATGGCGGCATTGCAGAGGTCGTTGTGCCCCCTTTTGCGGTGCACGAATGGCGAGAATTATTGGCCCAGTCTCCAGCTACTTCCCCAACGATATAATGGGTCGACCTAGTGCTGATATGCGGCGCTGATACTTCAGTTTGTTAGTGCCAATTTAAGCTGTCAATTAAAATGTGTCAGTGCCAATTGATGCCAGTATCCTGCACCGCCCCTACACCGATATCCACAAGTCTTATGGAGATTCTCCTGCATGGTAAGAGCTGCGCACAAGCGGCCCAGAGCGCACGTGCGCAAATCCCATGTCGCGAGCAATTTGGCCCAGCACTTCAAATTCTTCGGGGGTCCAGTACTTTTGCACGGCTAGATGGGCCAGAGACGGACGCATGTATTGACCGATGGTGATGCGATCGCACGCTACGCTTCGTAAGTCCTTCATTGTTTCCACCAGTTCGGCTTGAGTCTCGCCATGGCCCACCATCAGCCCCGACTTGGTCGGTATACTTGGGTTAGCTGCTTTGGCATAGCGCAAGACATTGAGCGATCGCTCATACTTTGCCCCGCGCCTGACAGGTCCCTGCAGCCGCCTCACCGTCTCCAGGTTGTGGTTAAAGCAAGCAGGCTGGGCGGCTACCACCTGTTCTACCCGGCGTTTTTGCTGCACCGCAGCGTCCGTTCCACCCCAAAAGTCAGGCGTGAGCACTTCTATTTGGGTGAGCGGCTTTTTGTCTCGTATTGCCTGCATGGTTTTGACGAACCACCCCGCGCCCCCATCGGCCAAGTCGTCTCGGGCTACGGCGGTCAGCACCACATACGACAGGCCAAGCAGCTGAACAGACTCTGCTACTTTTGCGGGCTCTTCTGGGTCTAAGGGCATTGGCGAATGCCCTTTATCCACCTGACAAAAGGCACAGCTGCGCGTGCAAGTTGGACCCATCAACAAAAAAGTTGCCGTCTTATTGGCATAGCACTCTCCCCGGTTCGGGCAGCGGCCTTCTTCGCAAATTGTGTGGATCTGCCGCTGCTTAATAATTTTCTGTACGGTTGAAAGTTCGCTAGCTTTCCCGATGGGCCTGCGTAGCCAGTCCGGCATGGCAATAATTTCTGGTCGACTCTCAGAAGAGACAGGTGAATTGAGAGGTCTGGACATGAATGCTAGAGGAAATGCAAGAAGGTAAGGTGTCTATATCTTACAAGGGGCGCTCAATAAGGGGCGCTGCGCTGTTCAATAAGCCCTGCCATCTGGGCAACTTTAAAACAAGCGTGGGTGTCAGTGGGGCACCGGTTTTTCCATCTTTCCAGTCAAAGGAGTTCGTCGTGGCCAGCCATAAAATATTAGTAATCGACGATAGTAGAGTGATCCGCGCTCGTGTCAGAGACATGCTGCCAAACGGCAACTTTGAAGTCATTGAAGCGAAAGATGGCATTGAGGGCATTGATGCCATTCGTGCACAAAAGCCAAACCTGATCATGCTGGACTTTTTACTGCCTCGCATGAGCGGCTACGAAGTCTATCAAGAAATTCAGTCCAAACCTGAATTTCAAAGTATTCCCCTGGTGATGATGTCGGGGCGCCGGGAAGAACTGACCGAAAAGATTCAAGAACCCTTCGAATTTTTTGAATTTATTGAAAAACCTTTTGAGCAAAAAGAGCTTATCGGTGCCATTAAAGGTGCAATGGCCAAAGCCCGTAAGGCTCGTCCACAGTCTTCCTCCTCTGAGGCAGGTGTGGCAGGCAGCAGTGAGCTAACCGGAGAGATTGCCAAACTCAAAAAGCAAGTGGCTACGCTGAATAAAGAGGTCGCTACTCTGAAAGCTCAAAACAACAAGATTCTAGCCTTCATCAAAAAGAAGCTAGCGTAGAATACTGGCTGAAATTCATTTTAAGCATGCTCTTTTTATAGCTACCCAGCATTTTCTTCGAGAATGCTGGGTTTAGTTTTATCTAACGATATTTTGTAATGGTCTTTTTAGAGATTTGTAATGTTGGTTTGTCGGAATGGTGGCCATGGAACCTGAGGATTCTTGCAGGGGGTTTCTTGAGACGTTCTAGGGAGATTTCAGAGGAGTTTCAAATTCTGAAACCTGAGTATGGGTAGCCCTGTCACTGGTCACACTGGAAATATCCCGATAAGCATCCCTAAGAAACACCTCCAGAAGATTGTTCTTTGTCGATTTGCCGATTGCTTGCCCTTGCTTCATTGCAGGCACTTTATCCCTATCACTATTTTGGAAAAACCACCTATGAAACGTTTTTGGCTACCTTTACTAGCTGTTGGCTCCACCCTGGCTGTGTCCGGGCTTACTAGCTGCGCTTCAATGCCTGCTGGTGAAATCTCAGAAGCGCCTGTCGCAGCTCAGGCTGACGGAGCCTTCAGCCCGCAGTCTGAGCAAGCGGCTTCCAGCACTGCTGCGAATACAGAAACATCTGCAACGGAGCGCGTCAGCCGCCCGCAGCTGATCAAGAAGGCACGCCTAACGCTCGCTGTGGACTCTATGGAAGAGGGGCTAGCGCAGGTGAGAGACATTATGCAGCAGCAGGAGGGCTATTTGCTTTCGCTAGAGGATGAAGGCAACCGCCAGCGCAGGCTCAATTTTCAAATGCGAGTTCCCCAGGACAGCCTAGAGGCTACGCTCGATGCGCTGACTGAGCTTGGCACCGTGCGCAGCCGCTCAATCACGACAGAAGATGTCTCCCGGCAGCTGGTTGACCTAGGCGCTCGGCTAAGCAATGCTCGCAAGTCAGAAGCTGCCCTCCAGCAGCTGATGGAGCGCTCGGGCGATATTTCGGATGTGCTTGAAGTATCTCGTGAGCTGAGCAATGTGCGTCAGAGCATTGAGCAGATGACCGCTCAGCAGCAAAGCCTACAGACCCAGGTCAGCTATTCTACAATTACGCTCAGCCTGGAGAGTGCGATCGCACAAGCACCCAGTAAGCCCGCCTTCTCTCGTCAGCTAGCTAGCTCTTGGAATGCTGCAACGAATTCTGTTGGCGACTTCACCACAGATTTGCTTCAGCTGGGCCTCTGGCTATTGGCATACAGTCCCTACCTGGCTATCGTGATCTGTGGTGGCGTGCTGATTAACAGAGTACGTCGTGTCACTCGCTAGGCTAGCCCGCCTGCTCGCTTCTGAGCACTCACGCCTGCACACTCAGTGGGCATTACACTCAATGGGGTGCCTATAGGTTCGCTGCGCCAGCCAGCAGAGCCTTTGTTTGAAATTGCTGTAGGGCAGGGTCTGCTTGGGAGCGAGGAATATAGGTATCGGGGTGAAGTGAGATCGCCCGCCTCAAATGCTCTACAGCTGAGTTTTCTTGCCGGAGAACCGCGTAACACCTAGCCTGACGGTAAAAAGCAAACGACTGGTCGGGTTCAATAGAGAGCGACTTATTGTAAGCCTCGATGGCTTGGCTAAAATTACCAAGCTTTTCGAGGGTCCAGCCTAAGCTCAGCCAGCTTTTGTAGTCATAGGCCTGATTTTTCAGGGCGTACTCGAAGCTGTCATGGGCATCTTTGTAGCGGCGGAGCTTCATGAGCGCGAGCCCTCGGTGGTGCCATGTCTTCGGTGCTGCTGGATCTAGTGAGAGGGCTTCATCAAAACAGCTCAGCGCCTCCTCGTAGCGCCCGAGTCGTTTGAGAAGGAAGCCTTTGTATATCCAGTAGAGCGGAATTTGAGGTGAAAGCTTCAGGGCCTTGTCGAATTTTGTGATGGCTGCCTCGTCTTTGTTTTGGTGCATGAGGGCTTGGCCCAAGCACGCCCAGACCTTAGAAGCCTGCGAATAGAGCGATAGGGCTTTTTCGAAGCTTGAGACGGCCTCATCCAACCGGTCGAGTTTGAGCAGTGTTTTACCGCGCCCGTACCACAGTTCATAAGTGCTAGCGCCAACAGCCCTTGGATTGGCTAAGACACGGTCGTAGCTTGCCAGGGCTTCAGGATAGCGGGCTAGCCGAAATAGATTTTTGCTTTCGCCGTACATTGCTTTGAAATAGCTGGGGGAAACTACCAAGGCTTGTTGATAGCTTGATACAGCTTTACAATAGCATCCCAACTTTTCTAAAAGTGTGCCGTAGTTATACCAAATGCGAGCTGCGTAGCTGTTTAGGTGCAGCGATCGCCCATAGGCTTCAATTGCTTCAGAATAAAATTTGCCGCGGGCCAGGTAATAACCTAAATAGTCCCAAGCGACTGCGCTCTCAGGAACCTGCTGGACAATCTGACGGTACCTAAAAATTTTGTGCTCAAAGTTAATTGCTGAAGCTGGGGTATCTACTGGAGCGCCTGTAAATGTTGCTTCTGAAGAGATTGAAAAAGAGCCCATGTGTTTAGAGCCTCTGTTTTCTATTGCATCAGGTGTTGCATCAGGGCTAACCAGAACGGTCTGGGCTGTGATGTCGACGTCCTTCATCGGGGCCAATAAGTTGACTGCTATCGAGTTTTTGATCGGTGATAGAAGCTACAGCTACAGCTTTCCCATTCCCTAACCTGAACCCTCGCATTCCGTAAATAACCGGTTGAATTTTCTGAGGCAACTCTAGACAAGTTCAGATTGAACTATTTTTCTGTGGAAAAAGCCTGTGGAAAACTCTGTGGAAAACCCTATGAGGTAACAGGAAAACTTGAATTTCCGTATGAACACTTAAGGTTAATTAAAGGTTTTTAGCGCCAGGGGAAATCCCTTGCGGAGGTTATATTTGACCGATTTTGCCTTCCTGAATAAGACCCGTAATTTTACCCAAAGCTTTGTCGGCAGAAGTTTTCCACAGATCAGGAAAGTATTCAAAAAACTTTGTGGGCTGTGCAGTTTGTCTGTAAGTTTTAGCACGTGGCTGATCGTTTTCCACAAGCCATCTTTTACGGCGGCATATCAGCGATATAGGCGACGCACACTATGGCTGCCTCCGTATCCTCACGAGTAAGATGACCGCCTGTTACCCTAAGGCGAAGAGTTCCCTTAAGAGTCCTCCCTTGCCCTGTTTCCCTGCAATAAGCTGATGTAAAAGCTCATACTGCCAGCGGTATAAAAAGCTTTCTCCGTGAGCGGCTATATTACGCAGCTTGCTGATTTGATCCAAGCTGGAAGCGGCCTGTCGTCCTTTTTGGCTGAGGCAGGTGGTCATGGGATGTTCCCACTGTGCAAAGAACTGCTGGAGGGTTGTGCGATCGCGCCCAGACACTTGCCCTCGGGCTTGAAATTTGACCATGCGTACGCCACCGGCAGGATTTTCTCGCTCGGAGAGCTGACCTGGTTGAAAAGTACGCCATTGGTCTGCCAGTAGGGGAGGCAGCATGCCCAGGGTGTATTTGCAGTTGGGGCCTAGCGCCACACCGCCAATTTCAGTCACGCCCTGACTGAGTAAATAGCTGTAGAGGTCTTCAAAGAAAGGCGTGATGACTTCTCTTTCTACTGCAAAGCTCAACCGAATTCCAGCTTCTGAATAATCTGCGATATTGCTATCTGGTCCGCTCGAATGAATCATGTAGTCGTTCTTGTAGGCAGCGATCAGGTCTCTTTGACTAGCGGCCTGCAAGCAGAACCACACGCTGTCGCTAACCGCGCTGCGCACCTGCTGCTTGAGATCTGCTGCGTTTGGCAGCGGAACGCTGCTGACTTGAACCTGAAGCTGCTCAATATGTGCTTCTTGCCCTTGAATGGTTGATTCTTGGACCTGCATTTCCGTTTTCAATACGGCTAGCTGCTGCTGTTGTTCATTAGAAAGCTGCGTGATTTTGTCTTCTAGAAGCTCTATCTGGGCTTTCATGGTGCTGATTTGGGCGTCTTTTTCTGACAGCAGCTCTTGCTGTTTTATAAGCACCTGGGTTTTTTGCTTAACTTCTAGCGCGTTGAGCCCTGCTCGAATCAGATTGAAATAGCGTAGTTCAGCGATATCTACCGCCTGAGGCTGAGCACTGGGTAGATATAGAAATCCGCGCCGCTGGTTCAGTTGCACAACGAGCAGGTGACTTTCGGCATTTTCGATGGTGAGCTGACGTTCGCTGCCTATGTTCTCTAATGTGCCTTTGTATCGCCTTCTGCTGTGGTAAAACTCCACATGCAGCGATGCGTCCTTAGTTTGGTGTTCAGATTTAGATAGGGCTGTCGGTGCAGGTGATCGACGTTCGGCCAGCTCCCTTCTCTGAGAATCCGCGATTGGCGGGACGGTTGAAAAGGCAGTACCGCTTATGTCCTGCTGCTGTTCAGCCGAGGGGATTGGCGGGATGGCTGAAAGGTGGGTTGGGTCTTTAGTGAGAGAATTGATAGGTGGGTCTTCTACAGTAGAGGGCTCAGCAGATGGTGTCGCTGTTACTGCCGCCATGGTCGTGTCATGCACATCGCCCTGAATTTGAGCTTGGAGCCGTCGTGCGACTTCTCGTGCCGATGCTGTATTTGCTGGTGTGTCGGCTTTTGGGGAAAGGGCTGCTTGGGTTTGACTCGACCAAGGCCGAATGCCGTTCTCTGTTTTGCCAGTGGCCAGTGTCTGCCGAGCACCGACCAGTTCTATTTCGACTGTGCGTCGGCCACGCCATTCATTTAGCCTCGGCTTGAAGGCGATATCAATGGCTCTAGGCATCGGATGGTACCTTCCCCAGCGCCAAGCAATCGCCTTGAGCACCGTCTTACCACGGCTGCTTGGTTCAGTGTGGGCGAGGGTCAGCTTGAGATGAGCGCTATTTTTCCCGATGAGCTGCTGATCGACGACGGTGACGTTTTCTGCCCAAAAGACTGGCTCAGGATTATCGATCCCGCAGGGATGAATTTGGTCAATTTGGGTGTATAGCTCGAGGTCAACATCTGATAGGGAGGCCTGCGCGTCTACGGTGACCAGAGGTTTTAGATGTTCTAGCTGGAGCTGTTTGCAGGCATAGTTACTCAGGCGTGATTTGACTTGTCTAAGCTTGTTTGCCTGAAAGGAAAATCCACCCGCGGCCCTATGTCCGCCGTACTTATCAAGCAGATCATCGCAGAACTGCAGCGCTTCGAAGACATTGAACTCTGGAATGCTACGGGCAGAGCCGCGAATTTCTTTTTTGGCCTTGTCTTCGAAGGTGCCGATGAAGACAGGGACGCCGTAGCGCTCTACCAGCCTAGAGGCAACAATTCCAATGACGCCGTGGTGCCATTCCGGCTGAACAACCACGATTACACGTTCTTTTTCAAGGTCGAGCAGGCCGCTCTCGATTTGCGCTTCGCACCAGTCTACGGCTTGAGTTTCGATGATTTCACACATCTGTCGGCGTAGCTGGTTGGTTTCCTCACACTGCATGGCGCGCTGTAGGGCAACACCTACGTCGTCTGTCGTTAGGAGGTCTATAACGATTTGTGGGTCGGCAATTCTTCCAACCGCGTTGATTCTTGGCCCTAATCGGAAGCCAATCGCCTCTGGCTTTAGTTCGCTTTCTTCACTGAGCCCAGCAACTTCAATCAGCGCCTGAATGCCTGGAATTGTAGATTTGGGGAGTAGCTTGAGCCCTCTTTTGACCCAACGACGGTTGACGCCTGTCAGTGGGGCTAAGTCTGCAATTGTGCCTAGCGTAAAGAGCGCTAGCAGGGTGGCGGTGAGGTCCTGCATTTTGCCCATGCGCTGAGCGAGGCAAACGGCCAAAATATAAGCTACACCTACCCCTGCGACTCCCCTGTAGGGAGAGGTTTCGCGAATTAGCTTGGGATTGAGGATGGCGCTGGCAGGCGGGAGGGTTTCTGGAACGTCGTGGTGGTCGGTGAGGATGACTGTCAGACCTAGGTCAGCTGCCCGTGCAATCGGTTCGTAGGCTGCAATTCCATTGTCGACGGTTAAGATAATGCGACCACCAGCCGCGTGAAATTCTTCGACAATGCGTTGATTAATGCCGTATCCCTCATCCATACGGCTCGGGATGGCGTAGCTTACTTGGCCGCCGAGGTATCTGAGCGATCGCATCAATAGCGCTGTGCTGGTCATCCCATCTGCGTCGTAGTCCCCGCAGATGAGGATCTTTTCTTTGGTATTGATGGCGGAAACGAGGATTTCGAGGCTTTTGGCTAAGTCGGGAAATTCATCGATAGGCGAGGGTAGGAGGAGGGTTTCTGGATCTAGAAATTCCCAGGCCTGCTCAGGGGTGTAGATGCCTCTGTTGATGAGCACCTGGGCGAGCAGAGGCGAGAGCGCGGTGGCTTCTGCGATATGGTTTGCCTGGGCCGTTTGGGCAGGAAAAACCTGCCACCGTTGTTCTGGAACGCGTCGTTCGGCGGTGGGCTTTGTTGGCTGCTCGTTGGCTAGCTCATTGGCTGGTTCAGAAGGTGCGATCGCACTCTCTTCTATCGCAGTTGGCTTATCAGGCACGTTAGATCCAGAGACCTCAGTTATCTGAGATCAAGACTTGCTCAAAGCACTATAGCGCTGACCTTGTCCTTTTAGGGACATTGCAGACGGCTGGGGTCGAAATGACTGAGCTCAACTGTACAGCGATGAGGACGCGCTAATAGATCATTTGATCTAATAATAGCTGATGATTTTTGTCAGTGAAGTGAGTTTGGTGTCTGTAAATCATGAAGTGCTGCCATGCTGAATAGCTTGCTATCCCGAACTCCTTGCCATCCCGAACTCCTTGCCATCCCGAACTCCTTGCCATCCCGAACTAATAGACAAGTACTCGACCGTCATTGGCAACATGCACAGCGCGATCGCTATCGTGACCGCTGGGCAACAGCTCAATCTGCAGGGTCTCCGAATTTGGCCGGTGCAGGACTGCATTAACCGCGCGGTTGTTTTCGTCCCAAAAGACCAGAGACATGTCGTCATCAAAGCCTACTAAAGTCTCAATTGCAAAATCAGTCTGAGGTCTTAGCCAGTGCATGTCAATATCTAGCACACGCTCAAGATTGATTGTGCCATTGGTCCGATTTACAAACTCAATTTTGATAGGTTGACCGGGTATAAAGCGGATTTGATTAGAATCGCACTGATAGGTGCAAGGGGTGTCTGCTTTGGCTGTGCCAACCCATGGACTCGCTAATAATCCGGTAAATGAGCCCGTGAAAATTACCAGTGTTGCGATCAATAGTGGCGCTCGCCGGAAGATCTTGAAAATCAATAGATGGGCAAACTGGGGGTAGGCAAACTGGCGGGAGGGCTGTTGAAGCATGGGAGTCTTCCTAGTAGCAATTTGGGAAATTAAGGCCTTGCAGACGTATTTCTAGAGTTCCCTAAGTTGGATAGGGTTCTGTTCGTGGTTGCTACTAGGTGCCAGTGAGTAGCGCTCACAGGTACGAGCAGATATTCCGCAAAAACTCTCTTATCATGATGCTTCCTGCTGTTAAGAAAGGCAGGAATGTTTGTCAATGCCAGCAATGTTTGTTGATGAGTGATGGCTCTGGGCAAACATACTCGATAGTTTCGATTGTTCTGCAATACTTGATAGGCTCAACCGAATCTTTAAATAAATGATCTGACGATGTGAAATTGCAATCACAAGGCCGTTACTTATAAAGATAACTGGTGAATATTGGTGAAGTGCTATCTCTCTTGGACTGTTGGTACTGACCCCCCGAGGCTCCAGATAGCCTAGCACTGGATTTGATTTATCTGAGTGACTAATTACTGTGGCAATGACCATGCTAGATAGTGAAAAGACCAGCTCACAGAGTATCTACGAAAAAGGCGTCTATATCCTCGCAAATGACGTTGTTATAGACCAGCTCATTGCACTGATCAACAGCATCGAAGAAAATGTAGGTAGCGACTTGCCGATATGCGTTGTCCCCTACGACGACAAAACGCTGCGTTCACGCGAAGCGACTAAGCGCTATCCGCAGGTTCAGTGGTTCGACGATGCAGACATGATTGAAAAGTGGGAAACCTTTGCCACCCAGATTTGGCAGGCCCATCCTACCGCTTTCGATGTTTGGGCCACTCGGGGCGTGAAGGGTGTTAATCGTATGGGAATGCACCGGCGATTCTGTTGTTTTGATGGTCCCTTTGAGAAATTTATCTATCTAGACGCCGATATCCTAGTGATGGATTCTCTAGATTTGCTGTTTGACAGTCTGAACACCCATGATTTTGTCACCTATGATTTCCAGTACAAAGACCTCAGCCACGTCTACGATGTATCAGCCGCTAGCTTAACCAATGTATTTTCTCAGGAGCGCCTCGATACAGAAATCTTTTGCGCGGGTCTGTACGCTTCTAAAAAAGGCATCTTTACTGATGAAAGCTTGGCCAAGTTATTGCAGTACCTGCAGTCTGGCGATGCAGAAATCTTGTATTTCAACGGACCTGACCAGGCCATTTTGAACTATATGGTCATGAAGACCGGATTGAATGCTACCAATTTGGCAAGAACACTGCCTGCAGAAGAAACAACAGGGTGCTGCGTAACCTCGCCTCACTTTACTGAGCAGGATCATGTTCTGTTCGATAAAGGGCAGCGGCTTATTTACCTTCATTACATTGGTGTTGGCTCCAAATTCTTCCAGAAGATTGCCGCAGGTGAAAACATCACGTTCCCCTATCGTAATCTGTATCTTTACTATCGATACCTTAAAGAAGAGACGCAGCCCGTCTTAACAGGACCTGAAATCTACTACAAGCGTCCTGCCTTGACTCATCGACAGCGCCTTGTCCGCAAGGCTCGACAACTGGTTGCTGCTCTCAAGCGTCGGTCTTCTCCAAACCCGAACCTTGTGCCTGAATTGATAGGAGAGCAGTCATTAGCTACTGAGAATGTCTTGAGCGAGAATATCTTGAGCGAGAATGTTTTGGATAGTGGCCTCGACAGCAACCTTGCCATTGACCCAATTTTGCCGTCCAACAGTCTCAACGAGATTTAACCCGGCGCGCATGTTTGAAAGTGAACCCTGCTAGCAAAAACGCCCTACCAGGGCAGACGGCTACCATCCCACGAGAAAAATTCACCGCTGTCTTCATGGGTGGCGTTGGAGAGGACCTGTATGAGCTGGGAGACAGTACGCTCTGTAGAGAAGAGTTTTTCTGGCGGCACGCCTCTTTGGAAGGGCTTTGAGAGGCGAGTGTCTGTGGTGCCAGGATGCAGCATCACGATGGTTGTTTTTGGGCTGCGTCGTCGATACTCGATGGCAGCGGTTCTAAGGAACATATTGAGCGCTGCCTTCGAGGCTCTGTAGCCATACCACCCCCCAATGCGATTGTCGCCAATGCTGCCAATTTTGGCTGAAATAGTTGCAAAGAGGCTAGGCTCAGAATGTTTGAGCAGGGGCAACAGGTGTTTTGCCAAGAGGGCTGGACCAATGCTGTTGACCTGGAAGTAGTTAACTAGGTTTTCTGCTTCTAACTGGCGCAGGGCTTTTTCGGGTTGCTGCTGGTCGTTGTGAAGGAGTCCCACGCAGTTGACAACGAAATGCAAGTGTGAAGCGGTATTTCCTGCTGTTTGACCTGTGAGCTGATCTTGGAGTCTCTCTGAGACGGTGGTTATGCCGCTGATGATTTGCGCTTCTTGGGTGAGGTCCATCGGCACGCAATGCAGCTGATTGGGATGGCTTTCGGCTAGGGCTAGAAGATCTGTCGCTGTTGTGGCTAGTCGGTATGTGGCAAACAGATGATGAATGCGGCGATCGCTTAGGAGCTGACGGACAAATTCTAGGCCAATGCCTTGTGTTGCGCCGACGACGAGAGCATTTAGGGGATTGACTGCAGGCAGCAGCATAGATGTCTGAGAACGGAAGTGGGCTATTTTGAGCCTATCACTTTTCTTTAGAGGAGGTTTTGAGGAAGGATAGCCGCTTCGAATTGGCTAAGGCTGCTTGCAGACAGGTGTTGGCGGCTAGCGGTTGGTTAGAAAGGGGCGATAGGATCGGGTGATCGGAAGGCGCGCTATGATTCGGTGCGATTATTTGTAGCTGCCGCTAGCTGGTCTTGCAGAGTTTGAATGATGCTTTGCTGTGCCTTGAGCTGTAGTCTTTGCTCGCGAATTCTGAGCTGATTTTTGACTCTAGCGAGGACTTCAGCTGGGTGGAAGGGTTTGTTGATGTAGTCGGCTGCGCCTACTTCAAAGGCTTTTACTTTGTCAAAAGTAAGATCTAGGGCGCTGAGAAAGATAATGGGGGTATCACAGCTTTGGGGGTCGGCTTTGATTTTTTGGCAGACGGTGTAGCCGTCTATCTCTGGCATCATGATGTCGAGCAGGATGAGATCGGGCTGAAATCGGGGCACGTTGCTCAAGGCCATGGCACCATCGGGTGCACGTCTTACTTCGTAGCCTTCTTCCATTAGCAGGTTGGCGAGCAGGCGCAGATTTTCGAGCAGGTCATCTACAACTAGGATTTTGAAGCGCTTTTGAGCGGGTAGAGTGCTGTCAGGGATAGGCGATGTGATAACCATGGGGACATTTCCGATGGGTGTGGGCGTTGGCTGAAGAACGCGTATAGGCTAGGATGCCCGATTTTGATATTTTTTGATACATTTTTGATACGCTTGACGGCCGTTCGTGTACGTATCTAGCATCTGCTTGACATCAATGATTATTGATACATTTAGCTTGGGCAACCTGCTATAGCGAATGTCCTGATGTATCGGGGCATTTGTGGGTTGATTCGGTCTGTGGTGGAAGGGAGTAAAGCGCCCAAAGGTGTCCTCGGCAAACCGATGTATCCCATAAACAGCAACAATTTTGATAGTGTTGCCTATTCCTGAGGACCGTCGCCTGTGAATATTTTGCTTGTTGAAGATGATTACCTTTTGGGTCGTAGTATGGCTCGCCTGTTGGAAGCGACGGGGACTCACCGTGTGCGACTGACTCACAAGGCCGCTGATGTGTTTAAGCACTGTCAGTCTGGCGTCATTGACGTTGTGGTGATGGATGTGAACTTACCGGGAACTGTTTGGCAGGGGAAAGAGGTCACGGGTGTGAATTTATCTCGAATGTTGAAGTCTCAGCCGATGACAGCACATATTCCCGTTGTGTTGTTGAGCGGGAACGCAAGAGATATTGATGGTGGTCACTTGCTCGGTGATGCTTTGGCTGATGCACTGTGTACTAAGCCGATTACGGATGCTGAGGACTTTGTCGATTTGCTGATGAAAATTTCGTCTGGTGGGGGCTTTCAGGGGCTGACAGCTTCTGCCTCATGAAGCAACTGTAGTAGCTTTTTGTAGCTCATATTGTTGACATGTTTTTTTATGCTTTGGGCAAGGTCCTGCTTGGCCGGAGATAGCTGGTTGAGCAGGTCTAAAATTTGGGCGTCATCTAGGTCGAGGATGGCCTGGGTAAGGGCATGCTGCCAGTCTTTAGATGTGCCTTTTAGCAGGTCTGCGGTGAGGGGCGCGATAGGGACTGTCTGGGGTTCGTTAGGCTGAGCATATCGGTATTGCACGCCGATATGCTGGCTCATTTTCTGAAAGATTTCGGCTGCCTGAATGGGTTTGCTGATGAAGTCATCACAGCCATTAGCAAGGGCTGCTTTGCGGTCCTCATCGAAGGCATTTGCGGTCAGGGCAATCAGGCAGGTGTCATGATTTGGGTCTAGGGCTCTGATCCGAAGTGCTGCTTCTTCGCCGTTCATGACTGGCATGCGCACATCCATCCAGATGAGTTGGGGCTGCCAGGTTCTCCAGAGGGCGATCGCTTCTTCTCCGTTGGTTGCCTCTTTTACAGTAAAGCCGACTGCGCTGAGCATGTTTGTGAGGAGTTTGCGATTGAGAGCCACATCATCGACGACCAGAATGCGGTAGGTCGGCTGACCTGGGGCAAGTCCGGTGATCCGTCCTGTGGGAGAGACCCGCTCATTGCAGAGCGTGTTGCCTGCAGCGCTATCAACGAGCGCAACATCAATACTGAAAGCAAAAGTAGTTCCTTTGTGTAGGGTGGAGTTTACGCTGATTTTTCCACCCAGGAGTTGGATGTATTCCTGGGAGATGGTGAGGCCTAGCCCTGTGCCTTCATGGGCTGTAAGGCCAGACTGTGTTTGGAAAAAGGCTTCAAAGAGACGCTGCTGATCGGCGGGTGCAATGCCAGGACCGGTGTCGGTGACTGAGAATATTAAGGACTGGCGAGCGGTTGGGAGCACTGACGGGTTTTGATCAGGGGCTGAAGAAAGCCCGTTTTCTGGTGCGTTTGTTAGCTGGCTGGCTGTGTTCAATACGATTGGGCTGTTTTCGTCTTGGGTAGCGGCTTTGAGCGTGATGGTACCTGTGTGCGTGAACTTGACAGCGTTGCTGAGAAGATTGATCAGGACCTGGCGAAGCTTTAGGCGATCGCTTTCGATGATTCTCGGTAGATCGGGCGATCGCTCGACAACGAGCTGCAGGTCTTTTTGTGCCACTGCGTTGCTGAACATTTGCTGTAGCTCATCGAGCAGGCGATATAGATCGAACCTACTGCAGTTGACAACAACTCGACCAGCTTCGATTTTGGAAATATCTAAAATGTCGTTGATGAGCGCTAAGAGATGTTCTCCACTGCTGTAGATGATGTCTAGATTTTCTTTTTGTTCTTGTGTGGGGTTTGTTTCTTTGAGGATGTGGGTGAAGCCCAGAATGGCGTTGAGCGGAGAGCGTAGCTCGTGGCTCATATTGGCGAGAAATTCGCTCTTGGCACGGTTAGCCGTTTCGGCTGCTGCGGTGGCCTCAGCCAGTGCCCGTATGGCTTGCTTGCGTTCAGTAATGTCTTCGAATACGTATAGATAGGCGAAGGTCGAATTGTTTTCTTGAATAGGCCCATAGATGCGTCTGAGCGTTCGACCATCTAGCAGGGGGATTTCATCTTCAACAATTTTGTTGCCGTGGGTGAAGTCTTGCCCTGTAGAAGCTGCGACAAATTCTCCAAGATCGATATTGCTCAGACATTCTGTCAGCAGCTGTTCGCCGGTGATATTGCCTTGGATGACGGCTTCCTGCAGATGCTCTAACTGCCAGATCCGATAAAATTCGGAGTTGATGAAGAGTGCGTCGTTCGTGTCGCAGTCCATGACAAAAATGCCCGTGGGTGGCAAGTTGTTGATAGCACGGAGTAGTGCCTCGCTCCGTCGGAGGCTTTCTTTTGCCCGGGTTTGTTCGGTGACATCTACAATCACACCTAATGTTCTTCCGGCGTGCTGACCGCCCTGGCGTTCTGCCATGGTAGAAAGCAGCACATCTATGTATGTGCCGTCTTTTTTGATGAACTGGCACGGTCTATTGCGGTCGACCGTATCGCTCTCTAGGGTGAGTAGGATTTCGTGAACTTCCTGCTTAAAGCAATCTGCGAGAAAGGCGGAAAGGGGCTGCCCGATGACTTCTTTTTCTGTGTATCCCAGTGTCTCGAGCCAGAAGTGACTCATGCTGACAATCTGCCCTTGCCTATCGACAGAATGAAGCATTGCTGGCGTATCTTGATACAGATGACGGTATCGGGCCTCGCTTTGCTGCAAAGCTTTGAAGGTGTCTAGGTAGTGTGAGATGTCGATTTGGGTGCCAAGGTAGTGGGTGACGGTACCTTGGGCGTCGACCAACGGGGAAAGCGTAAGCTCATTCCAGAACGGCTGCCCGTTTTTGCGATAGTTGTGAATGAGGACTTTGCAGCCGGTTCCAGAGGCGATCGCCTGTCGAATATCCTCAGTGCCTAGCTGATTGATTTCTCTGCCTTGCAGAAAGCGGCAATTTCTGCCGAGTACTTCGTCAACGCTGTAGCCTGTGAGCGTTTCAAAGCTAGGACTGGCATAAATAATCGGCAGATCTGGCTGCTGGGCATCGCAGATTACAAGCCCACCAGCTGCATGCTCTATCGCCTGCTGAAAAATGACATCTGGAAGTTGCTGCCGGACGGGTGTGGGTGGTTGCCCAGTAGATGATTTGGCGCGCGTAGTCGAACTGGCAGGGGATAAGCCGATTTTTTGGCTACTTGCCAGTGGTGAGATGGCGATGAGCCGATAAGCTGCTGCAGCAAAGCCCCAGCAGATAAGCGCTGTTGGCAAATTGGTCGATAATATTGGCCACAGTAAACCCATCTTTTTTACATTCCTTTTGGGCCCGATGGCTTAGGCACCTTTACTAAGGGGTTAACCTAAGCGATTGAATTATTTAGTTGAATTCAGGCTGGACTTAGATATCTGCATAGTGATTAGCTGTCTGCATGTGGATCCAGTGCAGCTGAGGTGACTACGCTGTCGGGTTTATATCAAATTTTTCCCAGGTATGTGCCTTGTCAGATCACTGCCGCAGAGGAAATTTGTCTGGCTAACAATTGCGCTTGAATACTGCTGTTTGGTGCTGCTGAGCGCGGCCGAGCAGGGAGTTATTTCTTTTCTGATGAGGTGATCAAATCGACCAGCGTTGTGATCAGGCGATCGCCCTCCATCGGCATCATGTCTGCACCGTGTAAAACCCGCTGAAGCATGATGAAGTAAACCAGCGTTCCGAGGAACAGCCGAGCGGTTGCTTCTGGATCGCTTAGCGCTAGCTCAGGATGTGACGCCAGGTACCGAGATAGGCCATCGATAATGGGCTTAGCGACGTTGGCAATATACGGCTCGGCAAGCTCTGGGAAGCGTCCAGATTCGCCCACCATCAGCCGCATGAATTCGCAGGCTTGGGAATCGCGATACGTATCTTTGAGCAGCTCCTGAGCTAGCTGACTGAGGACAACTTTGGGATCGCCAGTGGCAGCATTGTCTGCGTGGAAATCGAACGATGTAGCTCGAAACTTGTCGGCGGCTAGCTGCTGAATGAGCGCTGCAAACAGACTGGCTTTGTCTTGAAAGTGGCTGTATACCGTCGCTTTGGAGACGCCAGCTGCCGCAGCGACGCGATCCATGCTGGTCGCCGCGTAGCCATTCGACAGAAACTCTTGCATGGCCCCATCCAGAATTGCCGCTGTTTTTGCGGCTGATTTTTTGCGTTCGGGGCGGTTAATAGGGGGCACAAATGTGGGGTCGCTAACGCAGCGACCTGCAAAAGTAAGGGATGGGAGAGCATTCAGCGACGACCTGCTATGGATAGCTTATTACATTACCTTGCACGGTACAGGTCATCCCGTTGGCAGGTTTTGCAGGAGCTGCACAGGGTCGATGCCATTGGGGTTGCTGTCAGCTCTATCTGTCGGCTGATCTAGCCGCTTTGTGCGGCGATGAGCAGCAGCTTTTGTTGTCGTTTTCTGCAGATTATGAAACAATTATGAAAAGTGAAACGATTATGAAAACGCTTTTTAGATCCAGGAATCGAAATGCACATGTCTACAGCGCCGCGAAAAAATAGGCTGAGTACTTGGCGACAGCGGCTGCTTTTTATAGCTAGGTTGCTTAGTTGGGGTCCGCTGAGCGGAAAGCGGCTGTTGGGGGTTGCGATCGCGTTAGCTATTTCAGGCTGTAGCGCTGCCGAAGTATCCTCAACCGCCGCTTCAGAAAATTCTGCAGATGGAGAAGATAAGCAGGTGCTTACCACCTTTACAATCCTGGCGGACATGGCCCAGAACGTGGCGGGTGAGGCCCTGACGGTAGAGTCGATTGTCCGTCCTGGGGCAGAAATTCACGGCTACGAACCCGTGCCCAGCGATATTGCAAAGGCGCAGCGGGCGGATTTATTGCTTTCTAATGGGATGGACCTGGAGCGCTGGTTTGACCAATTTTTGGGCAGCGTTCAAGATGTGCCAGCGGTGGTTGTGACGGAGGGCATTACGCCCATTCCGATTGCGGAAGGCCCCTATGCGGACAAGCCGAATCCCCACGCTTGGATGTCACCACAAAATGCGCTGACCTACGTGGAGAATATCCGCAAGGCCTTCGTGGAACTCGACCCAGACAATGCCGCACTGTACAACGAGAATGCGGCTGCATACAGCGAGCAGCTGAAAGCGATTGATAGCGCCTTGCGGGAGGATCTGGCGGATGTACCAGAGTCTCAGCGTTACTTGGTGAGCTGTGAAGGTGCGTTTTCGTATCTGGCCCGGGACTACGGTCTAACAGAGATTTATGTGTGGCCGATCAACGCTGAGCAACAGTCTACGCCTAAGCAATTGAAGGCTGTCATTGACAAGGTGAAGAGCAATGATGTGCCGACAATCTTTTGTGAGAGTACGGTGAGCGGAGAAGCCCAAAAGGAAGTCGCCCAGGCTACAGGCGCGGACTTTGGCGGCAACTTGTACGTGGATTCGCTCTCTAGCTCAGATGGACCGGTGCCTACCTATTTAGAGTTGCTGGCTTATGACGCGCAGCTTATTTCGGATGGCTTACTGAAGCGATCGCCCTAGTGCGCGATGGCAGAGGCCTTTCTTTCTTGTTTGAATCTGGTTGTTTGAGTTTGATTGTCTAAGCGTACTTTTTGAGTTTGTTACGGGTTTGTATTCATGGCTTCATTCATGGCTTCTGCACGGGCGATTTCTAAAGCTGCTAAAACTTCGCATTTTGCGCTAGCTGATACCTATGGCATTGCTGTCGATCGCATTAGCGTCGCTTACAGCAATGCTCGCTTGGCGCTCTACAATACGAGCTGCTACGTAGAGCCGGGGACGATCACTGGGCTTGTTGGCCCGAATGGTGGCGGAAAATCAACGCTGTTCAAATCGATTATGGGGTTTGTGATGCCGAGTCAGGGGCGGGTGCACCTTGATGGCCTGCCGGTGGCAGTGGCTCAAAAGCGTCAGCTGATGGCCTATGTGCCGCAGGCGGATGAGGTGGATTGGAATTTTCCAATCAGCGTGTTTGATGTGGTGATGATGGGTCGTTATGGCCATATGAATCTGTTTCGTATTCCGAGCCGTAAGGACCGCCGAATTGTAGCTGAGAGCCTAGAGCGGGTTGGCATGAGCGAATTTCAGCATCGGCAGATTGGTGAACTCTCGGGCGGGCAAAAAAAGAGAGCATTCCTGGCGCGGGCGCTGGCGCAGGCGGGCAAGGTGATTTTGCTCGATGAGCCCTTCACTGGCGTCGATGTGAAGACGGAGAAAAGCATTATTACCCTACTGATGCAGCTGCGGGAAGATGGCCACACGGTACTGGTTTCGACCCATGATTTGTCTTCGATTTCTACGTTTTGCGATCGCGTTATTCTCCTAAACCAAACCGTTTTAGCCGCAGGCACCACAGCAGAGACCTTCACAGAAGAGAATTTGGCAATGACATTTGGGGGGTTGCCGTTGAGCAGCCTACAAGGCGTTACGAATAATTTTGTGAAAAACGCTACGAAACATCCTGCAACAAGCTGGGTAAACCAGTCACCGTCGGCTCAGCGCATCAACCAGCCAGGGCATGCCTTTATTCAGCCTGAGTGTGTCCAGCCTGAGAAAGTAGACGCTCAGCGCATGGATGTATGAATGAGCTGCTGGCTATTTTTCCAGAAGCTGCCTGGCGCTGGCTGATTGAACCATTTCAGCTGGCCTTTATGGTTCGGGCGCTATGGGTGAGCGCTTTTGTTGGGGTTGTGTGTGCTGTGCTCTCCTGCTACATCACGCTGAAGGGTTGGTCGCTAATGGGTGATGCGGTTTCCCATGCGGTCGTTCCGGGGGTGGTGGTCGCCTATGCTCTGGGCATCCCGTTTGCGGTAGGCGCGTTTGTTTTTGGCTTTGGGGCGACGGTCATCATTGGCTACGTGAAGTCTCAAACCCGGCTGAAAGAAGATGCTGTAATCGGCGTGATTTTTACGGGGTTTTTTGCGTTTGGCCTGGTGTTAGCTACTAAAATTCCTAGCAACGTGGATCTGTTTCATATTTTGTTTGGCAATGTGCTAGGCATTTCTCAGCAGGACATTGTTCAGACGCTAGTCGCTGGCTTTTTGACGCTGTCGATTATTTTGCTGCGCCGTAAGGACCTGCTGCTTTTTTGCTTTGATCCGAACCATGCGAAGGCGATTGGGCTGAATACGCAGCTGATGTACTATACGCTGCTGAGCGTGCTGGCGCTGACGATTGTGACGGCGCTGCAGACGGCTGGGATCGTTCTGGTGGTGGCGATGTTAGTGACGCCGGGGTCTACGGCCTATCTGTTGAGCGATCGCTTCGATCACATGCTGATAATTTCTGTGACTGTCAGCGTGCTTTCCTGCCTATTGGGGACCTATGTGAGCTATCACTTAGATGCTTCGACCGGGGGGTGCATTGTGGTGTTGATGACGGTCTTTTTCGCAATGGCGATGCTGTTTGCACCTAAATACGGCGTTTTGCCGCAAAAGCTACGCGGTCGGCGCAGCGAATCTCCATAGTGTTTGCTGGCGTTTGACAGCTTGGGGCGAGTAACTAGAAGTGCCGCTGTAGGCGATGATGGCAACCTATGAATTCTTGGCAGCAGCTGATTGAGCTTGACCGGCAGCATGTGTGGCATCCCTATGCGGCGATGCCCAATCCGCTGCCGGTGTTTCCTGTGCGGTCGGCTAAGGGCGTGAGGATCGAATTGGAAGATGGGCGATCGCTGATTGATGCCATCTCTTCCTGGTGGACCTGCATTCATGGCTACAGCCACCCCAAGCTGAATGCTGCAGCGCGATCGCAGATGGAAAAGATGTCCCACGTGATGTTTGGCGGGCTGACCCATCGTCCGGCCATTTCCCTTGCTAAAAAGCTCATTGAGCTCACGCCTGCTGACTTGCAGCACGTCTTTTTCAGCGACTCTGGCTCGGTGGCAGTGGAGGTGGCTATGAAGCTTGCCGTGCAGTACTGGCACAATCGTGGCCGACCGGATAAGCACAAGTTTCTGACGATTCGCAATGGCTACCACGGCGATACCTTTGCAGCAATGTCTGCCTGTGACCCGGTAAATGGCATGCATCACCTGTTTAGCGGGCTGTTGGCCCAGCAGTATTTCGCCGATGCGCCCCAAGTGCGCTTTGGCGAAGCGTGGCAAGAGCGCGATATTGAAAGTTTTGCAGCCCTGCTAGAAAAGCACAGCGATCACATTGCCGCTGCTATTTTTGAGCCGGTGGTCCAGAACGCTGGCGGGGTTCGTTTTTATCATCCTGACTATGTTCGAGCCGCCAGCGAGCTGTGTAAAAAACATGAGGTGCTCTTGATTCTCGATGAAATTGCCACTGGGTTTGGCCGGGCAGGCAAGCTGTTTGCCTGTGAGTATGCTGACGTTTGTCCAGACATTATGTGTGTGGGTAAGGCGCTGACAGGGGGCTTCATGTCGCTAGCTGCGACGCTGACGACGACGCACATCAGCGAGACGTTTTCTGCCGGAGAGGCCGGTGTCTTTATGCACGGGCCGACGTTTATGGGCAATCCGCTGGCCTGCGCAGTTGCGCTTGCCAATATCGAGCTGTTGGAGAGCTACAACTGGCAGGGCAGAGTGGCTGAAATCGAGGCGCAGCTGAGCGCGGAACTGCTGCCTTGCTTAGCGCTAAATGCTGTGAAGGATGTGCGAGTTTTAGGGGCGATCGCTGCTGTTGAGCTGCATACTCCTGTAGATATGGCCGTTGTACAGCCGATGTTCGTAGATGAGGGCGTTTGGCTGAGACCCTTTGGCCGGTTGCTATACACGATGCCCCCGTACATTATTCAACCCGGTGAGCTGCGGGCTATTACCTCGGCAATATATCGGGTCGCTAAGCAGCTTTAGGGTGAAGTGCGATGTTTCTTGTTGCAGCGCTTTGCCACTGCTCCCTATCGCGGTGATTTCAGTGCCCTAGTCGGCGGAATGGTGATGGTCTCTGTCGTTGTCGGTTCGCTTGGACTGGGCAAATCGGAACGATGTAGCGTCGACCAAAAGTCGGTGATGGCCTCGGTGGTGGGTAGCGCATGGTGAAAGTGAAAAAAGTGATTGCCCTGCGGACATTCCCACAGGCGATCGCCTGATTTCATCCAGCGCTGCCAGTGGCCTTGCTGCTGCGCGGTGGTGATGGGGTCTTGCGCACCATTGCACACCAGCAGAGGCACCTTGACGCCGCCGGGCAGAATTTTGGTTTGACGGGCGAGGGAATGCAGGCTGAGCGCGCTATCGAGGTCGTTGGCTAAGAGCTGCGCGAGTGCCTTGGCAAACCGCAGTGGCTGCTGGCCGAAGAGAATTTTGGCGAGCTGTCCGAGGAGCATTTCACGGCTGCAGGGAAGGCGTTGACGCATGGCGTAGTAGTGGGCCTGCCAGTTTACAGCGGGAAGGACACCGACTGAGAGCAGCGTGAGAGAGGCGACATGCTGAGGGTAGCGGCGGGCGTAAAACAACCCTGCTGTTCCGCTGACGCCGTGGCCCAGCAGATGAACTTTGTAGTGGGGGTTGCCGAGACGCTGGGCAAGGGCGATGCGATCGCAGATATAGTCGTGCAGCAAATCGACAACGGCATCAACGCAGCAAGCTTCATCAATCGTTTGGCAGTACTCCCAACGGCGAATCGGCGTTACCTTTGCAAGCTGGGCAAGCAATCGCTGGTCAAAACACTTGAGATGAGGGCTCACAGACAGCCAAAGCACGTCAGATCCTAAATTCATGGGCTTAGTCAGGTAGGACAGTAATCACCGATATATCGAACACCGATGCATTAAGACGCTATTGACTATTGATCTCAATAAGCGAATGAACAAAGTGTACCGCACTTGTCGTTAATAGGAAACCTTCTCAATAAAAATGATTTATTAAAAATGATTTATTGAAATAGCTAGCCGCCTACTACTGTGCGAGTGGTAGGCGGCTAAAAGCATCGGCTGCTTATTAATATTTTGTCTGTTGTGGAAAGCGTGCCATGAGCCACTCGGCGAAAGCCATAGTGCTTCTCTAGTACGCTCAACCAGATGCCGTCAGGCAAATAGGCAAACAGGAAGGCTACTGTATTGGCAAGATGGAGCGTTGGCAAGCTGGGCAGACCGCATGAATCGAGAGCTGGCAGTCGAGGAGCTGATAGCCGTACTTATCAGCAGTCTTTGCGCCCGCTTTGAGAATGGAGTCGTTTTTAAATTCGACAGTTTTATTACACCGGACGCAGATCAAGTGGTGGTGGTGGTGGGGAGCAGGCCGGTTGATTTCGTAGCGCTTTTGGTCTTCGGCGAGTTCTAGCTCACGCAAAATGCCCATGCGTGCCATGAGCTTTAGGTTGCGGTAAATAGTCGATAGGCCAATGGGCTCGCCCTCTTCCTTAAGCATCTCGCAGAGGTCTTCTGCGCTGAGGTGTCGGCCTTCGGGAATGTTTTGAAACGTGTTGAGAATGGTCTCACGCTGAGGGGTCATTCGCCAGCCGCGCTCGTGTAATTCTGCCTTCAGGGCAGCGGGTGTATAGGCGACCATGACCTCTCCTTTGGGTTTATATCATTAACATCCTGCTAATGAGAATGATAGCGGACGATCTGGGTATTTGCAACAGTGATAGCTTATTGAGAAATGTATCGGATAGCGGGCGGATTAACGAGTTGAGGCAAACGCTGCCAAGAGCGTCTTGGCGATTGTTCTAGACTAATCATAAGGAGTGGATGACGCGATTTGACGCGCGAACATCTTGATACGGTTCGCTCTGCTGGTTTCGCCCTGCTATGAACGCTGAGAGTGGAGCTTCGTTTCTCAGGTCGTTTTGATATGTTGTCTTTAATGATGTTGTTTTAGCATGCCTTTCTTTCGCCCTTCCCGTAGCTCTGCTGTTCCTCCTGGTATTTACAGGTTGAAAGGGCGCTGGTCATGGCTCAAGCGACTGCAGGTTATATCATCTCTAAAGAATTGGCCCAGCGGGTGGGCGATCGCAGCTTGGCTAACGGCAGCATTAGTTTTTCTGCCTGTTCTTGTGGTTTTGGGCAGCGTATTTGCCGATGCCGGAGAAATTTGGGCGCACCTCGCTGAGACCGTGCTAGTTGAGTATGTCACCAATTCGCTGGTGTTGATGGTGGGCGTATCGGTCGGGGTGCTGACGATTGGCGTGGGGACGGCTTGGCTGGTGACGATGTGTCAGTTTCCGGGCGTACGCTTGTTTGAGTGGGCTTTGCTGTTGCCCTTGGCCGCGCCTGCCTATCTATTGGCCTACACCTACACAGATTGGTTGGAGTATTACGGGCCGGTGCAGGCAGGGCTGCGATCGCTCTTTGGCTGGGAGCAAGCGACAGACTACTGGTTTCCCACTGTGCGCTCTGTTTGGGGGGCGATCGCCATGTTTACCCTCACCCTCTATCCGTACGTATACATGCTGGCGCGGGTCGCTTTTATAGAGCAATCTGTCTGTACGCTGGAAGCGAGCCGTTCCTTGGGCTGTAGCCCTTGGCGGAGCTTTTCTCAGGTAGCGGTTCCTTTGGCGAGGCCCGCAATTGTGGCGGGGCTCTCTCTGGCACTGATGGAGACGCTCAATGACTTTGGCACGGTGCAGTATTTCAGCGTGCCGACGTTTACCACCGGCATTTATCGCACTTGGTTTGGCATGGGTGAACGCGTGGCTGCAGCCCAGCTATCTGCCATGCTGATGCTGTTTGTGCTAATGCTGATTTTGCTGGAGCGCTGGTCGAGAAATCGAGCCAAGTACTATCAGGCAAACAACAGTTTTCAAACGCCGACGGTTTATCGCTTGGGCGGTGGACGGTGTTGGTTGGCGTTTGCGGCCTGCGCTTTGCCCATTGGCTTTGGGCTGCTGCTGCCCGCTGGACTGCTGCTGCAGATGGTGTGGCGCAATCTGGATGGCGCAATGGGCAATCGGTTTATGAGCCTCGCCACCAATAGCCTCTTGCTGGGTGGCATGACGGCTGCGATCGCGCTGCTTCTATCGTTGGTATTGGCCTACGGACAAAGGCTCAACGGTAGCCGCGCAATTCGGCTGGGCGTGCGGCTGTCGGCGATGGGGTATGGCATCCCAGGCGCAGTGATTGCGGTGGGTATCTTGATTCCGGTAACCCGGTTGGATAACGCTATTGCTAACTGGGGCCAAGCCATCTTCAACCGCTCGCCGGGCCTGCTGCTAAGTGGGACGGTGACGGCGCTGATATTTGCCTACTTGGTCAGATTTTTGGCCGTGGCGCTCAGTTCAGTAGAATCTGGACTGGGTAAAATTCGCCCCAACTTAGATGACGCTGCCCGTAGCCTGGGCTACACCCCGACCCATACCCTGATAAAAGTGCATACTCCGCTCATGACTGGCAGCCTGCTGACGGCGGTCATGCTGGTATTTGTCGATGTGATGAAGGAGCTGCCCGCTACGCTGGTGATGCGACCTTTTAACTTCGATACGTTGGCAGTGCGGGTGTATCAGTATGCCTCTGATGAGCGACTGGTAGAAGCCGCTGTGCCAGCGCTGATGATTTTGCTGGTGGGGCTGTTGCCGGTGATCGTGTTGAGCTGGCAGATTCGCCAAAGTCACCAGGTAAGGCAGTAAAAACTTTCAGTGGATTTTCAGTCTGTGCAGAGCGTCTGACTTTATAGTGTGGATTCGGTCATTGGAGAGGGGTTTCCAAATCTTAGTAGGGGCCAAAAACGCTATCTGTTGCTGATTGCTCAATTAATCAAGGCTAATGAACGCTAAATATGGCTAAATCTTCCCTGTCTATCCGTTCTCTCGGTAAAACTCAGCCGCTGCATCCGCTTAAAAACCCGAGGGCATGGCTAAAGGCCTTTTGGCGGTTTTCGAGACCCCATACAATTATTGGCACGACTTTTAGCGCGGTTGCTTTGCTCGCGATCGCCCTGGCTGCCCGGCAGACTGTTGGGGTAGGCACAGGGCTTGCTGCTGCGGCGCTTTCTAGCTGGTTGGTGGCTTGGATTGCCTGCCTCTGTGGCAACGTGTACATTGTTGGGCTCAACCAGCTAGAAGACATTGCGATTGATCGGATTAACAAGCCGCATTTGCCGCTGGCCTCAGGTGCCTTTTCGAAGCGGCAAGGATGGCGACTGGTCGGGTTGACAGGCGCAGGTGCGATCGCGCTTTCTCTCATCTCACAAAATATCTTTCTGATCTCAACGGTGGGTCTAAGTCTCCTGATTGGGACGGCCTATTCTCTGCCGCCAATGCGGCTTAAGCGCTTTCCTTTCTGGGCCTCTGTGTGCATTTTGACCGTGCGAGGCGCCATTGTGAACTTGGGCCTGTATCTGTACTTTGCGACGCAGTTTGGCCTTGGCGGTGTGGTGCCTGCTCGGGTATGGGCGCTGACGCTGTTTGTGCTGGTGTTTAGCTTTGCGATCGCGATATTTAAAGATATTCCTGATTTGGAAGGCGATCGCCAGTTCAATATCTCTACTTACACGTTACGGCTAGGCCAAAAAACGGTGTTCAATATGGCGCGCTGGGTGTTGACAGTTTGCTATGGCGGGCTGATTGTCGCTGCGCCCTTTTTGCCAGAGGTGAATGGCCTTTTTCTCTCGATAACACAGGGGCTGGGCATTCTCTCTTTTTGGGGGTTGAGTCGCCGCGTCGATTTGGACCCTACGCCCGTGAAAAAAGACATCTCCTATCCGGCTTTTTATCAGTTTATCTGGAAGCTCTTTTTTGTGGAGTATCTCATCTTTCCGCTGGCCTGCTGGTTAGCCTAGTCATGAGCCTGCCGCGTTCTGCTTTCCGTATTGTTCTCTCCGATATTGTTCTGTTTTTCTCTTTCCCATGTCGCTGTCATGACTCCACAGCCGCACAACTTCTCTGCCGATTTAGACCGTGTTTTTCGCGTGCGTCAGCAGGTGGCAGATGCGCTCTTGAAAATGTCTGCGGCAATTGAAGCGGTAGAAGAGAAGGGTGCAGATGGCTCCGGTGAGTTCGGGTTAGCGCAAACAATTAGGGGGCTAGATTCTGCCAGTCAGCGCTTGCGCCAGGGCGTATTTCGCCTGATGGTATTGGGCGATATGAAGCGGGGGAAAAGCACGTTCTTGAATGCGCTGTTGGGAGAAGACCTACTGCCCAGTGCGGTCAATCCTTGCACGGCGGTGCTGACTATTTTGCGCTATGGCATAGAGAAACAGGTGACGGTGCATTTTTTGGATGGGCAGTTGCCGGAGACCATGGATTTTGAGGTGTTTAAGCAGCGGTACACGATTGATCCAGCTGAAGTAAAGCTGCTGGATGGGACTCGGGAACGGGCTTTCCCGAATGTGAGTCATGCTGTGGCGACTTATCCGCTGTCGCTGCTGGGAAAGGGGGTTGAGATTGTTGACAGCCCAGGGTTGAACGATACAGAGGCTCGCAATGAGCTGTCGCTGGGATATATCAACAGCTGCCATGCTGTTTTGTTTTTGCTGCGGGCAACGCAGCCCTGCACCTTAGCTGAGCGGCGCTATTTGGAGACGTACCTAAAGGGGCGGGGCCTGACGGTTTTCTTTTTGTTGAATGGGTGGGATCAGATCAAGGAGAGCTTGCTAGATCCCGACGATCAGGGTGAGGTGACGGCGGCAGAGGCGAAGCTACATCGGCTGTTTAGAACGCATCTGGTGGACTACTGCCAGGCTGAGGTCTCTCAGGAAAACCAGGATGGCTATGACCAGCGCGTTTTCCCAATCTCAGCGCTGGAGACTTTGCGAAATCGGTTGCGTCATCCTGCTCTGTCGTTGGAAGAAGCCGGTGCTGAGACTGGATTTGCCGCTTTTATCCAGGTGCTGAGTACTTTTTTGACTCAGGCGCGGGTGGCTGCGGAGCTAAGACCGGTGTGTAAGCTGGCTGAGGATGGGTGCGATCGCCTCGAATCTGCAGTGACTCTGAGACTATCGCTGCTGACTCAGGATATCGATGGTCTCAAGCAGCGAATTTTGTCTGTGCAGCCTGAATTCGATGAATTAGGAGCGATTTGCGATCGCTTTCAGGCAGAGATTCGGGGGGTGCGAGATCGCCAGGCAAACGACATTGCGCAGTCGCTACGAACCCATTTATCGCAGCTGGAGAATACCTTTGAAGCAGACTTTTTGCGCTATCAGCCAGAACTGGGGCTGGATGAATTTATTTCTGGGCAGGGGCGAGAAGCCTTTACGGTCAAGCTGCAGAAAGCCTTTGAGCAGTATGTTAACGATCAGTTTCATCGCTGGTCGAAGCAGGCCGAACAAGCTGTGCAGGTCGCCTTCGCACAGCTCGCCCACAGCGCGCAAGACTACGGCGTAGCCTACCAAGCTGTAACAGACCGCATGGGCGAAAAGCTCATGGGTGGGGCCTACATCAAAATTCCACGCACTCACCCTCACACCGAGGCGCAGCAAAATCAGCCAGGATGGGTGCAGTGGGCGACTGGAATTGCCTCCCTGTCCCAAGGTGATGTGACTGGGCTGCTGACTGTAACGGCTGGTGTAGATTGGCAGCGGCTAACGGTTGACTTGGTGATGGCAGGAAGTGTCACGCTTGTGATGGGCGCGATCTTGGGCCCGGTGGGCGTTGCCATTGCCGGGTTGGGGGTGGGCGCGATGCAGCTAGATCAGGCCCGGCAAGCGCTGAAACAAGCGCTAATCAAGCAGTTACCAACGTTGGCAAATACTCATGGACCCATGGTTCGCCGTGAAGTGACTGCCAGCTTTAACCGATATGAAGTGCAGGTGATGGAAAGAATTGTTCAAGATATTCGCCGTCGCAAAGTGGAGCTGGATAATTTTGTGATGCAAAAAGAGGCCCACGAGATAAATCGTGAGGCAGAAGCTGACAGGCTAAATGGGGTGGCCACCGTGGTGAGAGCCGAGTGCAATCGCATCCATGAAATTTATCAGGAAACGCTATCAGGTGCTTGCGAGTGAGGCGGGTTGATACAAGCAAAGTTCACTATCACATCATTTCCACATCATTCCCACACCTGCGACTACACCCATGCCGATAAACCTGCATGCCATGCAAGCCAGCACAGCCCCAATAGAGACTTTGTCAGACCAGCTGATAAGCGTGCTACGACGGGCCGCGGGTCTCTTACCCCCATCCCAAAGCGAGCTGAAGGCCGAGGTGATTGAGACGTGCGATCGCTGTTACTTCCCTGTCTATCGCGTAGTTGTTTTTGGCCCTTTCAACTATGGCAAATCGACTCTGCTCAATGCGCTGTTGGGACAAAAGGCGCTGCCGATGGATTTGGTCCCGACGACAGGCACTGCCATCACCATAAAATATGGCCCAACGCTACATACTTGCCTTCTTCGAACCGATGGCTCTAGCCATAGAAGTGATGGAACAAAGGCGCTGCAAAGCCATGCTGTGCTCGACGAACAGCGCCGAATGCGATCAGATATTGCCGAGGTAGTACTGTACTGCCCGCACCCACTGCTGAAGCTGGGTGTAGAGCTAGTGGATTTGCCGGGTACCGACGACCGGCAGGCACAGAATGATCTGGTGCAGCAGCAGCTAAAGCGTGCGGACTTGGTGCTTCAACTGCTCGATGCTCGCAAGCTGATGTCGCTAGATGAAAGGCAGCAGCTGCGCAGCTGGCTGCGGGAAAATGGGATTGAAGCTGTTATTTTTGTCGTGAATTTTTTGAACTTAATGGAAACGGGCGATCGCCAGCAGGTTTTGCAGCGCTTAAGAGACCTATCCGAAAGCTTTCGTGCCCAGCTGCCTGATGGCGTTAGCAATCTCTATCGGGTCGATGCCCTCCCGGCGCTGCGTGCTCGCCTCAAAGGAGATGCAGCCGCCGCATCTCAGTCAGGTCTTTCAGCGCTAGAAGCGGCACTGCAGATCATTAGTACGCAGATGGCCAACGGGCGATCGCCTGCGCAAATACTGCCGCGACTCTCAGTATTCGCGACGACTGTCATCGCTTTGCTGCACAGCCAAATAGCGCTCTTGGAGAACACAGAAGTCGATACACAAGCCCATACTACAGAGGGCGATATAGGAGCCGATATGGAACAACGCGTTGAAACCCAGCCCACTAGACCATATGCTAAAGAACAGCGTCGAACAGAGATTAAGGCGAAAGCTGGGGCTTTACTGATAGCAGGATTTCGCAAGAGTCTGCATCAGTTCCAATCCTGGCTAACGCCTCAAAATCTCCAGGCTCACTATCGGCTGGGGCTAGCGCGAGCCATTGCAGATGGCACAGTAGAACCGTGGCTCTCGCAACATCTACTGCCCGCTTGGCAGCACCGACAAGCCTCGCTAGTGGACTGGATGCACCAGGGTTTTGATCTGTTTGAAGGCGATCGCCTATCAGAGAAGTCTCTAAACTTCGAAGCTTTGGCTGTTGTCCCGCCGGCGATGCAATCTGCCTCCGATTTTAATGAATGGGAGCTTGCAACGTTAGCTGATCGTTATTTGACTGACCTGAGCAAAGCGGGTTTATCTGCTCTGAGTGACTATGCAGCCCTATCTGAAAAAACGATGCAACAGTTTTTAAAAGACTTGTCTACAAACCGTGCCTTTATCCGAGAACAACAGACGAAAAAAGCTCAGATACATTTGCTGCAAGTGACCTGCGATGAGCTGAGAAATCTTGCCGCAAGCGCTTCTGCGATAGCTTCTCAGGATGGCTGACGGGGTTGCAATACGGTGCGAAGCCCCAACAAAATAAACGCCATACTCACTACCATCCAGGGTGTGATAGGTTCTCCGAAAAATAGCCAGGCCAGCAGTGCCACCCATACCGGCACGCCGCTGTACACGATGCTGGTAGACTTTGTCGGTCCGATGCGCTGAGTGCTAAGGGTAAACAGCAAATAGCCAATTCCAGAAGCGCCAATGCCCATGTAAAGCACGCCTAGCGCTGCAGGCAAAGACAGCGTAGGCCAGCCCGTTTTGGCCAGCTCTGGGATCACAAAAACGGTCAGCTGTGCAACGCCGAAGAGCGCGCCGTAGTAGCTCATGGCCAGCCCGCTGTAGCGCTTCCCAAGAGACCGCAACAGAATGGAGTAGCCTGCCCAGCAAAAAACAGCGCACAGCATGAGTAAGTCGCCATAGTTGAACTGTCGCGCTAGCAGCCTATCCGGATTGCCGTCAGTAAGCAGAATAAGCACGCCGAGAATCGCGATCGCACCGCCCAAATAGTTTTGCGTTGCCAGCTTCTCTCTCAGTAGTATGGCTGCTAGCAAGCCGGTGATGACAGGGTTAAAAGCATTGATAATGGCGGAATTTGCCACTGCTGTGTAGCGCAGGCTAGAAAAGAAAAAGAAGTGATAGCCCATGACGCCGAATGTCCCCAATAGAAAGAAACAGACTTTGTCTCTAAATGAGGACTGGCTGAAGGCTTGGTGGGTAGTTTGTTGTTGCCGCTGTTGTTGCCAGACCAATAGCTGTAAAAAAAGGCTGGCAATGATGTAGCGCAGTAGTGTAATCAGTAGCGGACCCATTTCGCCCGTTGTATATTTACCTGCGACAAAACTGCCCGCAAATAGCAGGCTAGTCAAAACAGCCAGTAGGCTCTGTCCCAATAGTCCGTTTTTCATGCCATCATCGCCTTGGTATGCTGGAACTTTACATCCTACGAGGTGGCTGTGTTATGAGCCCTTTTGCGATCGCAGTATTTGATATTGACGGTGTGTTGCGAGATGTGGGCGGCTCCTATCGGCGGGCGATCGCAGACACTGTAGAGTACTACACAGGCGGCCAGTACCGACCCACCATTCAGGATATTGACCAGCTCAAGAGCGAAGGCATTTGGAATAACGATTGGAAAGCGTCAGAAGTGATGATTCATCGCTATTTTGAACGTCAGTCTGAGCCGCAGCCTACCGTTGGGTATGGAGAGATTGTTGATTTCTTTCAAAAGCAGTACCGTGGCCCTGACACTGAAGATCCGAATCAGTGGACAGGCTACATTGCCGAAGAGCCCCTGCTGGTAGACAGAGCCTACCTGCAAGCGCTAGCTGAGTCCGGCATTCCCTATGCCTTTTTTAGCGGTGCTACTCGAGGTTCAGCAAGCTTTGTCCTGCAGCGGCGCATCGGACTCAGCGCCCCCGTCCTAGTTGCCATGGAAGATGCCCCCGGTAAGCCCGACCCCACTGGCTTAATGAAGTCTGTTCAGCTTGTAGAAGCTGACTTGGCTGCAGCAAACAACTTACCGGTAGTGTATGCGGGAGATACAGCGGCTGATATGAAAACAGTTGTTGCCGCGAAAGAACAGTTCCCGCAGCGCACGTGGCTGGCCATTGGCATATTGCCACCCCACGCACAAACAGAAGAGACTTACAAGAATAGCTACATTGAAAAGCTCAAATCTGCTGGTGCGATGACCGTCTTATCTAACGTGCGAGAAATAACGGCAGATCTCGTTGAAGCATTGTTGTAATTATGTGAACAGCTCTGGGGCTTTTGGGTTAAAGATACTGGCTTGAATGGTTTGGGGCTGATTTTCTAACCGATTTAGCAGTGCCTGATTCCAATCAGCATGCTGGATAGTGCCAGTAGAGTGTCGGTTGTGCTCGTGCAGTCGCGTGGTGAATTTTGGCCTGTGGGTTAGCTCAATAGGACGGGGTTGTTGATTGCTAATACCTTTGTTGAAAAAATAGGCCGTAGCGGGTTCGGCGTTGCTGTTGTTGCCTAAGTTGCTGTTATTGCCTAATGGGTCGCTTTCTAAGCTGTTGCTTACGGATGTGCTGTGAGCTGCAATGTTGTTGTTTGGATCTAGGTAGGTGCCGACGAGGAGAGTGTTTTCTAAGTCTGTGGCTGTTAGCTCGGTGCGCAGTAGATTGGCATAGGCAAGGGTGGCCTGCTCCATGTAAGCACCGCTGAGGTTTGCGTAGCTTAAGTTGGCGCGGCTTAGGTCAGCGCCAATGAGGCAGGCACGGCTGAGATTGGCTTCGCTGAGGTCGGTATCTTTGAGGTTGGCTTCGAATAGGTAGCAGTGGCTGAGGTCTATGCCGCTTAGGGTAGGCCGGTATTCAGGGTTGAGATGTCGCCAATGATTCCAGCGTTCTACCCCGCTATGGATTAGCTTTGCGTAGTCAATAGATAGGTCGGCCATAGATCAGCGTTTTGTTTTAGGTGACAAAAGGCGGGGCAAGATCCTGAGTGCCTCAATCATGTTCTGTGAATTTACTGACGTCACTCTATGGCAATCACACTTTACACTTGATTTAAATCACGGCCTCAATTGTGTGCGCTTCATAATGACTGCCAATTGGTATGTTTGTCGGTTGTCGTAAGGCTCGCCATATGAATGGTTGCTGGTTCTATAGTGATGTTTATAGTTTGTGTGTACTAGTTTGGTGGACTTTGTATAGACTGTAGAGGGTGTCAAAAAGCGGTATCACGCGGTAGGCCGCCTCCATTCAGCAGTTTGTACTAATTTAGGCAATGGCAAAGTCTCGACGTCTAGAAGCTTTACTTGAGCAGATAAAGGCCATTCAGCGTTTGGACGTGCTGGGTGCTGGTGAGGTTGTGATATTGGAGCGTGTGCTGGCAGGCAAGCAGCCCGTGGCGATCGCACCTACTGCCAAACTCATCATTCGTCACCGGTTAACTGAACTGCTGCCTGCTATGTGCGCGGCTTTTGAGCGAATGCTCGAAAATGGTGCCAAGACTGATCCGGGCTGCAAAGCAAAATGGGCGATCGCAAATGCGCTCTATCAGCTTGAGCAACCCGATGCTGAATTGTTCTTGGCGGGCATTCGTCATATTCAGATGGAGCCTGTGTGGGGTAAGTCGATTGATACGGCTGCGCCGCTGCGAAGTTTGTGCGCGCTGGGGTTGGTGCAGGCCAACTATCCGCAGGTGCTAAGCGAACTAGCCGACTTACTAGCAGATGCTGAGCACGATGCCAGGGCAGGTGCTGCGCGGGCGATTGGCTACAGTCAGAACCCGGCAGGGATTCCGGTTTTGAGGCTCAAGCTTCACATGGGTGATCTAGAGCCACAAGTGCTGTCGGAATGTTTTATCTCGCTGCTTAATCTGTCAGCAGAGCAAGCGCCGCTGGTGATTCGCTTTTTGGAGTCGGGCTCAGAGGCTGAGCAAGAACTGGCTGCGATCGCGCTAGGTGAGGCCCGAACGCCAGGGGCCTTGGATGCGATCCAACGTCGCTGGCAGCGGACCCGGACTGCCGAGTTGCGATCGAGCTTTTTGCTAGCGATCGCTACGCTACGGACCGAAGAGGCTATTGCGTTTTTACTGGACCTTATCGAGCGGGGAAATGCGCAGGATGCGCGGGATGCGCTGATGGCTTTGGATATTTTTCGGCACACTGCCGACGTTTGGCAGCAGGTGGTCAAGGTCGTCACGCTTCGAGACGAGGCTACGCTGCTCGGCCTGTTACATCCAGGTTTGTTACATCAATGATGTTTGCTCTCATGGGCCGGGAATGATGATCTAGCGTGCAAAGCGGTCACTTTCTATCGGGCGAATTTGTTAGCCTGCGTGACTTGCCTGTACCCGTTGATAGTCGGATAGGGTTCATGAAAGGCTTGAAATTTTCTGCGTTATTGGGTGCGATCGCATTCTCACTTCCCTTGCCCGCGCTCGCTCAGACCGGTGAAGACGATGCTTATCTTGCTCAGCTATATGGGTTTTTGCAAAGTCAGGACTCGGTTACCCACGCGATGGCAACTGAATCTATGAGCCCAGAAGATAGCGTCTGGGCCGCTCAAATGTTTTGCCGCACCTTCGATGCTGGCATTGAGCCTGCAGATGCCTTCTCGGTGTACACCGCTTCTGCCATTAGCCAGGCCACCTCTCAGGGCGTCGATATGACTGAAGAGATGGCCTATGCAGTTGGCCTGTATGGCGGCGCGGTGATGAACTTAGGCTCTATGCACTACTGCCCGCAGCATCAGCCTCAGGTTGAGCAGGCTTTGGAGTCCCTTTAGGATGCAATCCAGTGAGCCCAAGCGCTTACAGGCACTTGGGCTCACTGTTTAAACTGCACATCTTGACTGGCTATGCGGGCGCTTTCTGTGGGGTATAGCGCTCCTGACGAACGCTAAACTGCCACGCATTTGAGAACATGTAGTGCACCTGATGGTGCAAATTCATTTGCTGTATATTTTCCCACTCGTTCTGGTCGAACCAGACGCCATGACAGTGACCGCAGCGGTCGAGGTAAAAGTTCAGCCCGCGTCCAACCTTGGACTTGGTCATCAGGCGTGAGCAGTCAGCGCAGAAATTGGCGGTGTGATTATCAACCACTGGCAGCAGCGCATCTCCAGTGCTGAGCGTGATGGGCGGTCTGCTGTTGTGGTCTTCTGGGCGGGACTCTAGCCACTCCCAGTAATCTTCTGACGAAATCCAATGGCCCAGGCAGTTTGTACACTGATGGGCCCGCAACCCTGTATCTAAGCTGACTGGTTTAAGCGATTCAATATGGCAGATGGGACATTTCATGACGGCACCACACGTATTGTTCAAAGACTGACTCGAAGACGTCTTCAGGTATGAACATTCCCAATTATTTTGAACAACTGAGTCTCTTCATCAGAATCTCAGAAAGAAATTTAGAATTTAAGCACAAGATGAAGAGAAATCAGTCTAGAGAGGAAAATTCGGCCATTTCCTCAGGGAATCTACAGAAGTGACGATGTTCATTCCAGACGAATCAAATTTTTGATAAGTTTCTTCGGCCGCTTCTGTGAAGTCGACAACACCCGGGACGACAACCGCTGAAGTGCAGTCATCTAGCAAATAGACCTTGCCTGCCAGTGACGGATCGCGGGCTTGAATTTCGCCCTGCAGGTCGTTCACTGTCCAGGCAACGCAGTGACTCTTGGCCTGTCCTGCAATGATCAGCGCATCAAATTCCAGCAGGTGCTGAATCAGCCAGTCATTCTTTTGGCCGATTGGCTGCTCCAGATCGTTTGTGAGTACTTCAGGGCTGAGGACGGAGTAATTTTCGGTGAGGGGATTATCGCCTTTGGCTTCGAAGCGAGTAGGGCTACTGCGGACCATGCTGTGGAAGAAGCACGCCTCCTCAAAGGCGGGAACGAGCGCGTGCCCGATGCCGCCAAGCATGGCGTGATAGGGCCAAATAGTGAGCGGATATTTGCTGCGATCGCTCAGCTGTTTTGTATAGTGCAGGGCAAATTTTTCCAGGTTTTCAAGAGCTGCTTTCGGGTTTGTCTCTGCGCCTTCCTGCGCAGCCAAGCTGTCTGCTATCAATGGATTGACCCGCCATGCCCCTTGCAGCACATCCTGGTGGCTGATCATGGTCATGGGGTCAGGATGTTCACCGGCCGCATTTACCCAAAAGGCCGCATGGAAAATCTGCACGGCGCTGTGGGTGTCCATCGTCGGCACAATTTCAGTAATGATGTCCAAATTGCGATAGATAAATTCGCACAGTCTGCGCGTATCATCCACTGCGCCTACCCCAGATCGACCACCGACAAACAGCTCAAAGTCCGGCAGGCAAAAAGTATTTTGCACATCGATGGCCAAGAGGCCAATCCGCGGAGCATCAGTTTGAGCGGATGTGATGCTGTGGGCCTCTCTGTAGGCGATGGCTTCGCTGGCACGGTCTTGGTAGGGGACGCGCCATATGCTGCCAACTGTCTCTGGATCAAAATGGGCGGGGATTGGAGTGGTCATTGTAAGGATGTGACGAGGAATGGATGCAGAAGTCTTACGGCTTGAATAGCTATCAGGTTGCTTCTTAGGGGCGCGGCCTTTTAACAACTGTGCCCTTTCTCTCAAAGATAACAAGCGCTTGCTCTAGACTGTGGTAGTCCAGTTGGTTAGTGATGGATGCGGGAGCGGTCATGGTCGTCAGCAGCGAAGCGCGGATAGAGCGAGTGGGGATCGTCGGCGGTGGTCAGCTGGCTTGGATGATGGCTGATGGTGCTAAACAGCTAGGGCTAGAACTGATTGTGCAAACGCCGAGCCTATCAGATCCGGCGGGTGCGATCGCTCATAAGGTCGTTTTAGGAGCGGTTTCAGAGGCTGCTGTAACCGCTGAGCTAGCCGATAGCTGCGACGTGATTACCTTTGAGAATGAATTTATTGATCTTGCTGCGCTAAGCCAGCTTGCAGAGGAGAAAGGTACGCGCTTTTACCCGCAGCTTGAGTGCCTGCGCCCCCTGCTCGATAAGTATGACCAGCGGCAGTACTGCGATCGCATGAATCTCCCCGTGCCGACATTTGCCACCTTAGAGCAGCAGGCTGACGCGCCTCAGCTAGCGGAGAAAGTTAACTCAGTTGGTTTGCCGCTAGCGCTCAAGACGCGTCGTCATGGCTACGACGGTCAGGGCACATTTATTCTTTATGAGCTAGAAGCGGTGCAATCTACCTGGCAGCAGCTGGGATATCAGCCCGTGCTGCTTGAAGCGTTTGTTCCTTTTGCGAAGGAGCTGGCCGTGATGGTCGCCCGCGATCGCGCCGGGGAGATTGCTGTTTATCCGGTGGTGGAAACACAGCAGGTTGACCAGGTGTGTCGGCGGGTGATTGCGCCTGCGCGGGTTGCGCCGTCTGTGCAGGATCAGGTGAGTGCGATCGCAACTCGGCTAGTCACTCAGCTGGGCGTTGTAGGCGTTTTGGGTATTGAGCTATTTCTGACTGAGTCGGGCCACGTTTTAATCAACGAAATTGCCCCCAGAACTCACAACTCTGGGCACTACACGCTAGATGTCTGCGAAACTTCCCAGTTTGAGCAGCAGCTACGGGCCGTGTGTGGTTTGCCGTTAGGATCTGTTTCGCTGTCTTACCCCGGTGCGGTGATGGTGAACTTATTGGGATTTGAGACTGCAGACTGCAGCGCCACCCAGGGCTATGCCGACAGGCGAGCAGCGCTGGAGGCCATTCCACAGGCCCATCTATATTGGTATGGCAAAAAACAGGCCCGCGTGGGCAGAAAAATGGGACATGTGACTGTTCTTACAGACAGTGCAAACGATGATGTAGCCATCGTTCAACTGCTTGAGCGGATAGAAGCCTGCTGGTATGGCTCGTAATTTTCGAGATGGCTTACTTTTGAATATTTAATTGATAAGGCGAAGAACCCTCACCCATCTGTATGGGTTTCCCCTTGTCGTATCCCTGGAAAGGTTCGCTATGATGACCTCAGTTCTGCTACGGCGTTGGTGACTGCCAACAACGTTTTCTGATCTATGTTTTTCATTTCTAGGGTATCGAGATGCTGAGGCGGCAGTATACCAGGCTTGTCCTTTAAGGTTTATCCTGCTGGGCCTGCACCTGGAAACTATAAGCCTATAGCCGAGATTCCCACCTGGTAACCCCAGGTCAAAAACTGAGGTAAGACGGCGCTGCGGTTGAACTATTGAAGAATCCTTCTCAGAGAGACCTGTTCTCATTGAGCAAGGATTTTTTACTTTTTAAGGATTTTTTACTTTTTAAGGATTTTTTACTTTTTAAAGAGACGGCTCTTGCTGTATCGAACAAAATTTTGTGTTTGGCCATACAAATAAACGGAGATTTCGCTAGCATCTTGAAAGGTTTAGCAAGATTTGATGGATTTAGTCCTTGAACCCCACCGTGAACCCCATAGTGTCTTCATTGCCAGCGGACTTATCGTCTGGCTGCCTATCGTCTGGTTCCACAGCGTCTGATACAGATACCCTGAGTGGTGCAACGACCCTACGCCTAGAGAACGGATTAACCCTCATCCATCAGGCTATGGCAACTCCTGCCGTCGTTGTAGATGTCTGGGTGAAGGCAGGGGCGATCAGAGAACCGGCAGAGTGGTCTGGGATGGCGCATTTTTTGGAGCATATGGTGTTCAAGGGGACTCACCGACTGCAGCCAGGCGAGTTCGACTGGGCGATAGAAAGCCAGGGCGGCTTAACGAATGCTGCCACTAGCCACGACTACGCTCACTTTTACATCACGGTGGTTGCTGATGCCCTGCCGCAAACGCTTCCCTATTTGGCCGATCTGCTGCTGTGCGCGGCGATTCCGGCGGATGAATTTGTCCGGGAGCGCCAGGTCGTTTTAGAAGAAATTCGGCAGGCTTACGACGATCCCGATTGGGTAGGCTACCAGGCAATGAATGAGTTGCTATATGGTACCCATGCCTACAGCCGTGCGGTGCTAGGCCACCCAGAGCGACTCAATGCCAGAACGCCCGAAGAGATGCGCCGATTTCATCAGGCGCACTATCAGCCTGAAAATATGACCGTTGTTGTGGCGGGCGGTATTTCTCAAGCGCGCGCGCTTGAGCTGGTAGCAAACTCATTTGACCGGTTTGCATCACCGCTGTGGTGTCCGGCTGCTGAGGTGGTTCCCTTGCCTGCTTCTGCCACGAGGCGGCGTGTGATGCAGCTGCCAAACCTGGAGCAAAGCCGCCTGACGATGGCTTGGCTGGGCCCTGGTATTGCTGATCTGCAGGTTGTGTGCGGGCTAGATTTGCTGAGTGTGCTATTAGGCGGTGCCCAAACTGCCCGGCTGGTGCGCGAGCTGCGAGAGGAGCGTCAGCTCGTACAGGAGGTAAGCAGTCACTTTACACTGCAGCAGGAGAGCAGTGTGCTAAGCGTATCGCTGTGGCTAGCGGCTGACAAAGTAGAGCAGGTGGAAAGGATCGTGTGCGGTCGCCTCAGAGAACTCGCCAACGAACCGATTGCCCATGCTGAACTGGCCCGCGCTCAGCGACTGCTGCTCAACGACTACGCTTTTTCTACCGAGACGCCCGGTCAAATTGCCGGGCTGTATGGCTATTATGCAACGATTGCTAGTCCAGACCTGGTGCTTGCCTATCCCCAACAGGTCCGGGAGATGACTGGCCAACAGCTGCAGGCAATTGCCAGTCAGTATCTGAGCGCTGAAAACTATGCCGCAGTTGTCCTGCATGCCCAATAGTGTCTTAGCGAGTGTCTTAGCGAGATTCGATGGGCGCTTTGTGAGGAAAATGACAGGTACAATAGAAGATGTTGAGTATAAATACTCTGCATCCAAAACGCTTCACGTTTGCGCTTATCGATTGCATGTCCTTCACTTTCATCTTTTTCATAGGATTTGCATAAGACGCTTCATTGACAAACTTCACCGTTTACATCTATTTGTTGTTGAGCCCGCCGGTTCTTTTCCCCACTCCGTTGCCTGGTCTGGCTTCCTACTGCTTTCTCTATTGTTGATATCGCCACTGTGACTCCATCTACCCTGACAAAACAGCCAGCTACGCTACGCAAAACGCTTGACAATGGGCTGACGATTGTTGCTATTGAAAATCCCGCTGCTGACATCATTGCTGCTCGGATGTTTGTCAGGGCGGGGCATGTACACGAGACGCCTGAGACTGCCGGTTTGTTCAGTTTGTTGACGGCTGTCCTGACGAAAGGTACAGCTCAGAAGCAGGCACTAGATATTGCTGAAATTGTTGAATCTATTGGTGCTAGCTTTGGCGCAGATGTTGCTTCTGATTACAGCATTGTCAGCTTAAAGACTGTTTCTTCTGACTTTGAAACGGTGCTGGCACTGGCGGCTGAAGTGTCGCAGCAGCCAACTTTTCCAGAAGAAGAGATTGAGCTGGAGCGTCGCCTTATCTTGCAAGGGCTGAAGTCTATCAAAGAGCAGCCTTTCAGCGTGGCTTACAACCATCTTCGGGAGGCAATATACGCAGGCCATCCCTACGGACTGTCGAATGCACAGACAGAAAAGTGTATTGCCACCTTCACCCGGGAAGATCTACAGCAGGCACATCGCCAATATTTTCGACCGGACAATATGGTCATTACGGTGGTGGGACGAATTTCTCCAGATTTGGCCGTGAAGCTGATAGAACGGTATTTCGGTGGTTGGCCATTGCCCAATACGCCATTGCCAAAAGTCAACTTTCCAGCTGTTTCTAGGTCCAGCCAAAAAATTGTCACCGTTCAACAGACAAATCAAGCTTTTATAGTTTTGGGACATTTGGCGGGTGGGGTGAGCGATTCGGACTATGCTGCGCTCAAGCTGATGAGCACTTATCTTGGCAATGGCCTATCGAGCCGACTGTTTGTTGAGCTGCGGGAGAAGCAGGGACTGGCTTACGACGTGTCGGCTTTTTATCCAACGCGCCTGAGCACTTCGCAGTTTGTTGCTTACATTGGTACTGCGCCTGCCAATATTTCTGTCGCGCTAGCTGGGCTACGGCATGAGCTAGACCGGCTAAAAACGACGCCGCTGACGGCTTCAGAACTGCAGGTTTCTAAAAATAAGATTCTTGGACAGTATGCTCTCGGCAAGCAAACGAATGGTCAGATTGCTCAAACCCTGGGCTGGTACGAAATACTGAACCTAGGGATAGCGTTCGACCAGACTTTTCAAGCGGCGATCGCAGCGGTCACCATTGAAGATGTACAGGCGGCGGCCAATCGCTGCCTGGTCGAGCAGTCTCTGTCGGTACTGGGACCTGCGGGCGCAGTGGAGCCTGTGAAATAGATGTCAGCGGCATGTTCTTCTAGATCTCCTTCTGCGTTTGCTTGGCAGTGGCAGGGCCTTACGGTGGGCTATCAGTGTGCAGTACCGCAACGTGGGGATGCTGCTTGCCCCGCCGTTGTTCTAATCCATGGCTTCGGCGCTTCAAGCATTCACTGGCGTAAGAACTTACCTGTGCTAGCGCAGACCTTTGAGGTCTATGCCATCGACTTGTTGGGCTATGGCAAGTCAGACAAGCCAACGCCTGGTGAGCCTTTGGACTACACGTTTGAAACCTGGGGCGCGCAAGTGGTGGCGTTTTGCCAGCAGGTGGTGGGTCGACCGGCTTTCCTCGTGGGCAATTCGATCGGCTGTGTGGTGGCGATGCAGGCTGCGGTGAGTGAGCCGGATTGGGTGCGGGGAGTTGCCCTGCTAGATTGCTCTCTGAGGCTATTGCACGATAGAAAGCGTCAGACGCTGCCCTGGTACCGCAGTGCGCCAACGCCTTACATTCAAAAGATTTTGAGCTATCGCCCTTTGATTCGGCTATTTTTTAACCAGCTGGCCAAGCCCAAGGCGGTGAAGCGAATCTTGAGGCAGGCCTATGGGCGCAAGGACGCGGTCACCGACGAGCTTGTGTCATTGCTGCTTGAACCCGCTGCTGACCCTGGCGCTGCAGATGTCTTTTTGGCGTTCATCAGCTATTCACAGGGCCCGATTCCAGAGGACTTACTGCCGCAGCTTACTTGCCCGGCGCTAATCGTATGGGGAAAGGCCGATCCGTGGGAGCCTGTCGCCCTGGCGCGCGCCTATGCTGACTACCCGGCAGTGGAAAACTTTATTGAGCTAGATGGAGTGGGCCATTGCCCGCAGGATGAAGCCCCTGAGCTGGTGAATCCGATTTTGAGTGAGTGGATTGCCAGCAAGTAGAGTGCTGGAAAGCTTAATTGGGAAAGACTATATTGGGAAAGACTATGCAAAATTAGGCAAAAAAATACCCCATGACACGGCCTGACATGGGGTAGGGCAACAGTTAAACGCTTGTGCTGTAAATACTTTCGCGTTCTCGCTTCCCTTCAACCAGGCAAGCTGTGACGCTTTATGGAGTGCCACAGATGGCTTTATGGCATACATTCATCTACATAGCGGTGTTTGTGCGCTGGCTGAGCAAGGTCAATGGTGCTTATGTGGGGCGACTCTGCAAGAGTAGGGGCAGCCAGCTGAGGGCAACGCCTAAAAAGGAGATAACCAGCAGTGCCATAAAGGAAGGAACTGTGCCAATTCTGCGGGTGAACAGATCAATCCTCAGGAGTAGCGCAGCGGCTAGCATCACTAAAAAGTAGCCGAAAATCTGAACCCACGTCACCAGCACCACGGCAAAGGAAGCGATCGCAACCACCATGACGGCATAGCCCATATCGGACTTAAATCCTTTGAGGATGAAGTTGCGTACGGGCTGCCAGAAGATACTCAGCACGCTGCACTCCAATATGACGTAGGCTGCAGCGATCGCCCAGGTGAGCAGGGACGTTGTTTCTCTGCTGTGGAGGAATGAGCCAAAGGCAGTGTTGGCGAGCAGCAGCAGTCCGGCAGAGACCCAGGGAAAGAACGACGAGGCTTTCATAGGTTGGTGGAGATGGCTTGGACCGGACAGCTGGGCAGGCACTGCTCGCACATTATGCAGCGCGATCGCTCAAATGTTAGCTGATGGGTCGCTGGGTCTATCTTGAGCGATTCTGTTGGGCACACGCCTGTGCAGAGTCCGCAGTGAACGCAGCTTTCTTGAGCGATCGCAATCTCCCGATTGACCGCAGACACTTCGATATCGTTTGCGCGCATCCATTCAATGGCGGCATCGAGCTGATCGATATCGCCCGAAAGCTCGACCAGTAGCTTACCGACTTGGTCTGGGGCAACGTGGGCCCGGAAGATGTTCGCAGCCACGTTGAAGTCTTTGGCAAGCCGATAGGTGATCGGCATGTTGATCGTGCGCTTTGGAAAGGTGAGCGTAAGTCTTTTTTTCAAGGGGCTTTGGATGCGGATAGCTCTATTTTATCGGGCGCGCTGGTGACAGCCACCAGGATAAGATAGGTAACAGAAGCGTTACAGATAATTACACGGAAAACATACATGTCGGCGGAATCTTCAGAAATGGTTAAGCGAATTCGCAATTTTGTCATTGTTGCGATCGCAGCTGTGCTCAGTGTTGCTGTTGTCTTGGGTTTGCAGATGCGATCGCCAGCGGCGTCCCTGTCTGAAATGGCCGAGCAGGCAATGCCGTTGGAAACGGCCATGGCCAACGGTAAGCCGACCCTGATTGAGTTTTATGCCAACTGGTGTACCAGCTGCCAGGCGATGGCCCCCGACATCGCTGCCCTCAAAAGCAGCTACGCTAGCCGGGTAAACTTTGTCATGCTCAATGTGGACAATACAAAGTGGCTCCCAGAGATGCTGAACTACCGGGTAGACGGCATTCCTCAGTTTGAATTTTTGTCGGCAGAAGGGACGGAGAAAGGGACTGCCATTGGAGAATTGCCCCAGGCTATTTTGGCCGAGAACTTAGAAGCGCTCATTGCTCAGAAGCCCCTTCCCTACGCTCAGGCAACGGGCACGATTTCGGAAGTCGATACAGCGATGAATCCGGTTTCGGCGGGTGCGGCTAGCAGTGCAGATCCTCGCAGCCACGGCGCGCAGGTTGTCGATTGAACAGGTCGATTGAACAAATCCTGAACAGACAGAGACAAGCTGGACCTGATGAAGAATTCCGTTCGTTTCAAGGCGGAACATCCTGACGGCTCTAGGCGCTGATAGCGGTTTCCTGCTTCTCTGCTACGTCATTTCCAGACGTGCCCGTCTCAGAGACTGGCAGTGCGCCCTTTTGCGACTGGGTCGCCGCTTCGACCAGCCCTAAGAACATGGGATGGGGTGTGTTGGGCCGCGATTGAAACTCTGGGTGAAACTGGCAGGCGATGAAGAATGGATGGCCGGGCAGCTCTACGATTTCTACCAGTCGGCCATCTGGGGAGGTGCCACTGATCATAAATCCGGTTTCTAAGAACAGGTTGCGATAGGCGTTGTTGAATTCGTAGCGGTGGCGATGGCGCTCGTAGATGACTTCTTTGTCGTACAGCTTGCTGGCCAGCGTTTCGGGCTCTATGCGACAGGGCCATAGGCCAAGGCGCATCGTACCCCCCAAATCGACAACGTCCTCTTGCTCTGGCATGAGGCTAATGACCGGATTGTCAGTCTCAGGGTCAAATTCAGAGCTATTGGCATGGGGAAGATGGGCAATGTGCTGTGCCCATTCCAAAACCAGGCACTGCATCCCTAAGCAGAGACCTAAGAAAGGAATGTCGTGCTCGCGCGCATACTGAATGGTTTTAATTTTGCCCGTCACCCCACGATGGCCAAACCCACCTGGGACAACGATGCCAGCGACGCCGTCCAAGTGCTTGCTGACTGCTTCTTCTTCTAAAACCTCTGAATCCACCCAGCGAATTTTGACCTCTGTGTCGAAATGGGTCCCTGCATGACGTAGCGCTTCAGTGACCGAAAGATAGGCATCGTTGAGCTGAACATACTTCCCAACAATGGCAATTTCAGTCATTTGAACAGGACTATGCATCCGCTCAATGAGGTTAGACCAGTGGGATAGGTCAGGCGATCGCTGCTCCAAATTCAAAAGCGATAAACTCTGCTCGGCTAGCCCTTCACGCTCCATGTACAGCGGCACTTCATAAATGCTCGGTGCATCTAATGCCTGAATCACACAGGGTATTGGCACATTGCAGAAGCTCGATATTTTTTGGCGCATCTCATCAGGCAGTATGCGCTCGCTGCGACAAATCAATATATCTGGCTGAATGCCGATAGAGCGCAGCTCTTTTACCGAGTGCTGCGTGGGTTTGGTCTTGAGCTCATGGGCGGCAGGAATCCATGGAATGAGTGTGACATGCATATACAGCACATCATGCTCACCCACGTCTTGCTTAAACTGGCGGATGGCTTCCATAAATGGGAGCGATTCGATATCTCCTACAGTGCCGCCGATCTCGACGATGACGACGTCTGGATTGCGATTGCGCGCAACGCGGTGAATGCGCGCCTTAATCTCGTTTGTAACGTGGGGAATGACCTGTACGGTACGACCCTCGTAGTCGCCACGTCGCTCTTTGTTGATAACGGCCTGGTAAATGGAGCCGGTGGTGACGCTGTTGAGCCGTGACATAGAAGTATCGGTAAAGCGTTCGTAGTGTCCTAGGTCCAAATCGGTTTCAGCGCCGTCTTCGGTGACAAATACTTCTCCATGTTGAAAAGGGCTCATAGTGCCCGGATCTACGTTGATGTAGGGGTCAAGCTTCAGAATAGAGACCGAGTAATCGCGTGACTTGAGCAGTCGCCCCAAGCTTGCAGCCACAATCCCTTTACCAATACTTGAAACGACACCGCCAGTGACAAAGACGAATTTAGTCATGGAAACTTCTGAAGATTTGCGCGCGCAACCCGTCAATTGTGCCACAAGAAATCGGGGCTGCAGCAAAGCGCAGAAGGCTTTAGCAGTTGCGTTATATTAAGCTACTGGCAACCTGCTCTTTACACTTCACCTGTTTTAGAGTTTCTGTTTTATAGGCCGAGGCTATGGTCAGTCAGCCCGCTGTAAGCGTTCGATGGAGCGTGCGAGATCTTGAGGTGCTTCCTCAAAATGAATGGACAACTTATGAAATCATTGACGGAGAACTGTTTGCGACGAGATCTCCCCATCGTAGGCATCAGCAAACAGGCCTAGAAATCGGGAGTGCTTTGAATATTTGGTCGAAGCAATCAGGACTGGGAGAAGCGATATTCGCGCCTGGCATTGTTCTATCCGATGCCGATAATGTCATTCCTGATGTCGTTTGGATCTCCAAAGCGAAGATAGCTGCTGTAGAAGATGAAGCAGGCCATCTTACTGGAATGCCAGAGCTTGTGGTGGAAGTCCTATCACCCGGAGCTGAAAATGTTCGCAGGGACAAACAAGCCAAGCTTAAGCTCTACTCTGTACAGGGTGCTCACGAGTATTGGATTGTAGATCGCTTCCTACAGCAGGTCGAAGTTTACCGCCGCGAAAATGCTCAGCTGTCTCTCGTAATGACGTTAGGAATCGAAGACACGCTAACTTCGCCACTACTGCCCGATTTTTCATGCCCAGTTGGACAACTGTTTTGAGCATTAGAAGAAACTAACGGACTACAAATGCACGGACTACAAATTCGTAGCCGAAACGTTTACTTTTTTGTGGATGTAAATAATACATAGCGCTGCAATACTAGACTGAACCAATAAATTTGGATGGTTTGGTTTGAGGAGTTGTGCGATATGAGCAAACGACGGATGATAGGCACCTTACGATTATTTAGCGGGATAGCGGGCCTATTTGCCATTCATTCTATGCATGCTGCTTATGCGCATTCTCCGACAGCTCCGCATCTATCAACGCCTGCATCCTCAACAGATGTGTCTCAAGCGCCTGTGCAGTCTCCGCCAGGTAGTTTGTTTGTTGCCTATCCGCCTGCTGAGCACCGAACGGTGGCGGACCGTATCTTTTTCATTGGTACAGCGGGTCCAGATGAACCGGTGACTATTAATGGTCAGCCTATCGAAAATCGCAGCGGTGATGGTCACTTTGCGCCAACGCTGCCGCTGGAGATGGGAGAAAATGTGTTTACCCTAATGCAGGGTGATGAAAGTCTGACGCTGACGATTACTCGTGTGTCTAATGAGCCGCCAGTGCCAGAAGGGGTGGGATTTGCTGAAGGGACGCTAATGCCTGCAGTAGATATTGCCCGGATGCCCGGGGAGCTGGTTTGCTTGAGTGCGATCGCTTCTCCAAACGCCCAAGTGTCCGCTACACTCGGCGCAGAAACCATTGCGCTTTCTGCCCAAACAACGGTTGACCTGCCGCCAAATTCCTCAGTACTAACGGCGCAAACTGCCCCAGTAGCCGTCAGTGCTACTGAATACGCAGGCTGCATTATGCCTACCGCACCTGGCGACTTAGGCAATCCGCAGTTCACGCTACAGACCCGGGGTGAAACTGTAACTGCAGCAGCGCCCGGTCAAGTAACCATACTTCCACAAACAGACTTTCAAGTCGCGGAAGTGACTTCCCCATCTGGAATTGCTCGCACAGGGCCTAGCACCAGCTATTCTAGAATTACTCCGCTGCCTGCAGGCACCCGCGCGGCGATTACAGGCCGCGAAGGCGAGTGGCTCCGCCTCGATTATGGTGGCTGGATAAAAGAATCTGAAACTACGGTGCGCAGTGCGTCTGTTCCACCTCGGAGCATTATTCGAGGGGTTATTAGCCGAGAAGTTCCAAAATGGACAGAGATAGTCTTTCCGCTGCAAACGCCTGTGCCTATCTCGATTGAACAAAATCGACAGTCGCTTGCCCTCACCCTTCACAACACTACGCCACAGACAGACACCATCTATTTCTCAAATGACCCGGTCGTAGAGAGAATGGACTTTACGTCAGTCTTGCCTGACAGCGCCCAATACACCTTTTACTTCAAGCAGCCTCAACAATGGGGCTACAAGGTTCGCTATGAAGGGACGAGTCTCATTCTCTCTTTGCGCCATGCCCCACCCAACAACAGCTTGCGCGGAGCAACAATTTTGCTGGATCCAGGCCATGGCAGCAATGAAGATTTAGGGGCTAGAGGACCGAACGGCTACCCAGAAAAAGATGTCGCTTTGATCATCTCAAAGCTGGTGCGCGACGAGCTAGAAGCAAGAGGTGCGACGGTTGTAATGACGCGGGAGGGTGACGATGATCTCTTTCCTGCCGACCGAGTCGAGGTGATCGAAGCGACCGAACCGACGATGGCACTCAGCCTTCATTACAATGCCTTGCCCGATGCCGGAAATGCTTTGGATACCGCAGGCATTGGAGCATTCTGGTACTACCCACAGGCCCATGATCTCTCCGCTTTTTTGCACGACTACCTGGTTGATACTTTAGACCGCGACGCCTACGGTGTGTATTGGAACAATTTGGCGCTGACCCGCCCATCGGTCACACCTTCTGTTTTGTTAGAGCTAGGTTTTATGATCAATCCAGAAGAATTTGAATGGATTACCGATGAGTCATCTCAGAGAGCGCTGGCAAAAACGCTGGCAGAAGGCGTGGAATCTTGGCTAGAACAGCAGTGACAATCGGCGCTTGATATGATTGCTTTTGCGTTGCCTTCTTTTCGCGATCGGCAGCTGTGGGCCCAGGCCATGACCCATCGCTCTTTTGCCAATGAGCAATCTGGTCGCTGCGAGCACAACGAACGGCTAGAGTTTCTGGGCGATGCTATTTTGACGTTCTTAAGTGGTGAATATCTCTATGGGCGCTTCCCGCAGCGCCCCGAAGGAGAGCTAACGGCGATTAGGGCTGCTCTAGTTGACCAGTCTCAGCTATGTGACTTTGCCAGCCGGTTGTCAATTGGCGAACACTTACGCTTGGGCAAAGGGGCTAGTCAGGAGGGCGGACGCACGAGTGCCCGGCTGTTGTGCAGCGCTTTTGAAGCGATGATTGGTGCTTACTATATCGACAGTGAGTGTAGTGTCCAGCCTGTGAGGGCATATGTGACGCCGATGTTTGATGCTGTGATAGAGCAGGCTGTCGAACAGAGCGCGAATGTGAAGAGTCAGCTACAGGCGTGGGCTCAGCAAATGTTAGGTGAAACGCCAACTTATGTAGAAGTGCGCAGCGATGGACCAGATCATGCGAAGCGGTATGTGATGGAAGTGCGGATAGCTGATAAGCCCTACGGGCAGGGGAGAGGCTACAGTAAAAAGCAGGCAGAGAAGAGAGCTGCTCGACAAGCTTTAGAAAGGATTGAACATCAGCAGAGCGCAAAGTAACAACTTGCAGAACAAATGTTGATTTGGCCGCGGCGATAGTGAGTGTTCTCAATGAAAAGCCAGATGTAAGAATATGTTGACATGCTTTCTTTCCCGATTAGATCATCTTTTGGAATGTGTTTTGGCAGCATGGTTTTACTTTGAAAGTTTTCTTGTGTAAGCGTTACAAGCATTTTTATGTACAAGTATAAAACATATGGTGAAGTATGCTTTTGGGCAATGTATGGCCACATGCAGATTTGTTTATTGTCACAGCTGAAGAGAAGCTGCTTGGATGTTCATTTTAATAATGAGACTGTTGATCACGAGGTAACCACGCAATGGCTACTACTCACAACAACTCCCAGACTCAACTGTTGAACAATGACGGCAGCCCTGCTGAGCTGCCGCAACAGATGAGTCAACAAGATTCTCAGCAGCATGTCAATGCGCTTCGCTCTGAAGTTCAGGGTGCCTACCTACAGGGCCGTAATGATGAAAGCCTAGTGCAGGAGCAGATGAGGGACCAAGCGCGCTCGCGCGCTCGAAGTCAGCCGATAAATGACAATACGGCCAGTGGTATGTTGCTCGGCCTGATAGTCGCATTTCTCGCGGCATCAGCGGGTGCGGCTATGTATCTTTGGGGGACCCATCGCAGCGCGCCAATCGCTGTGCCACAGGTAGAAAGAGAAAGTAATACTGAACGAGAGACCACTATTATTGAACGAGCAGGGGATCAGCTTCCTGAGCGACTGCCCGATGTGACTGTTGAAGTTCCAGATGTGAATGTCACTCTGCCAGAGTTTAAAGTCCCAGATATTAATCTGCCAGCCACCCGTGAAGTTGAAGGTAGTGACAACTCTGAAGCGCCTACAGACACTGTCTCTGACCCTACTTCTGGAACGACTGCTGAACCTGTAGTGGAGGGCGAATAGCCTTTTGTGCTAGCGCTCAATTCTGCTAGCTCAATTCTGCTAGCTCAATTCTGCTAACTAAACCCTAGCGAAGCCCCCATGAGTTGCTGCCGGAACCGCTCGGTTTCGCTCAAGGTCAGTTGAGCAGCTTCGAGACAAGTCTGCCAGTAGCTCGTGGCGGTTTCATCGTTGGGCTGAGTGAAAGGTACCGTGATAATTCCTTTGTTGTCATTTGCACTGGGATTGTACGGCGCCTTTCCTGTAAAGATAGTAATGCCAGAATACGCTTCGATATGCGCTAGAAACGCTTTCATCGCAGCGTTTTGCTGCCAGCTGGTACCCTGCGCAAAGGTGGCCGGAATCCAACGCCTTTCGGCAGTGGGCATGGTTCCAAGATCGCCATTTTCCAGATACATAACGGTGTTCCAAAGTCTTCCCTGCAGCAGAATTTGCTGGGCGATATGCTCTATTTCCGTTTTACTGGGCGATGTGCCCTTAAATATTTGGCTAAGGTCAACCGCTAGCAGCGGTTTCTGTAATGTTGCTGCGATCGCTCTTGCACCCTGCGCTTTGGCACCTGTGCCCGTAAAGTTGAGCGTGAATGAGGCGGGCATGTTTCCGTGCTTGAGCCGACTGAGTAGGCTAGGCAGGAGCGGGCTATTGGTGATGTAGCCGGTGTCGGTTGGCCAGCTGAGTTTGCAGACGGTGGAGAGCTGCGGGCTCATAGGCTGGCCCAGTAGGTATCGACTGATTGCCGGATTCAGGGTGAAGCTTTGGCTTTCTTCTATATCAATTGACGGTTTGGCTGGTGCTGTTGTGTCGCATGGGTTTGGCTGTGCGCTTTGTGCTGTTATGGGTTCGTTGCTGATTTTGGTGCGAATCAGTCCGCAGCGTCTGAGCGGCGCGGAGGGTCCTAGATGGTTGCGCTGCGCAGCCTTTTGCTCTGCTGTGTGGCACAGCAAATCTAGGCTGAGTGCAAGGGTGGGTTTGCGTCTGTTATCTGCCTGCAAGTGGGCATATAGCCGTTCGTATCGGCGGTCGAGCTCAGGTGCGATCGCCAGCAACACCACCTCTATTTCAAAATCCGATAGGTCAAAGGCCGCCTGCAGCTTTGCCAGGGGAGAATGGGGTGCGATCGCACTTGCCGGTGACTGCGAAGGCTCAATGCTACCCAGCAAATAATGTGCGAAAGCGGTGCCGCTGAGCGTTTCTCTGACTTCAATCGTCTGCCTGAGGCGCTGGTCTAACCGCTGCAGGGGAGCTAGTAGCGCCTCAATACTTGCAATCGGATTCGCTGCCGGTTGCTTGGAAGGTATGGTTGATGCGATTGGAGACGAAGTCGCCATACAGAGCTGTTTCCTATGGGGGAGCCGCTGTGACTGTTACCTGAAAATCCAAACCGTTTCTAGCAAGCAAGTCTTAGTTATGAAGCAGTACAGATTTGGGTCTAGGTAATCAGCAAACACTGAATGAGTTTCGGATTCAGCATGCTAGAGCACAATTGCTACCAGATAGCCTTAAGACTTTTGGAAGCTGGTTACAGTAGACACGACTGATGATTGCGATGATAGCCCTTTCTCAGTTTTAAGCATCCGTGGGCCTGCTGAGCGCATATGGCTTTAGTAGCACCTGTCGCTGACCGCATTTTCCTCATAAGCTCAGCCCTGCTAGGCCTATATACGATCCATTTAGCCTATGATCCGTTTGGCTTACGGCCTATTAAGGCTAGCGGCTGAGCCAAGCGATCGCTTCCCGAATCCAATCTTCCGTGTTGTCGCTTTTGCTGAGGGTGCTGCTACTGCCAACCGCCACCAGCGCCTTGCTGATTTCACTGTTGGTGTAGCCCAGGGCCATCAGCATGATCTCCACATCTTCTTGAACGGCTGAAACAGGACCGCCCGTTGGGGCCACCAGTCCAGAGTGCTGCCGCCACTCACTGAGCTTAGTTTTGAGCTCCAAGATGATTCGTTCAGCTGTCTTATTCCCAACGCCGGGTGTCCTTGTCAGGACCCTTGCATTGCCGTTTACCACGGACTGAATCAGCTCATTGATGCCCAGAGCATCTAGCAGGGACATGCCCATCTGCGGGCCGATCCCACTCACGGAGATCAGCAGCCGAAATACATCCCGCTCAGCCCGGCTGCCAAACCCGAACAGTACCTGCAAATCTTCGCGGCTCTGCAAGTGGGTGAAGACTTTGACAGGTTCCCCTACCAGCGGCAGCTCGCTAAGCACCCGAGGATTGATTTGCATGTCGTAGCCGACGCCCCCTGCGTCAACAGTGACAATAACTCGACCATTAGGCAGCTTTTGGCTATCGGCTAAGACACCTTTGACATAGCCAATCATGAACGCTGTCCAGGATTGCGCTGCTGAATCGATGGGCGATCGCTATTTGGGCGCAGCGGCGTGACTTCTCGTCGGCTCACCGGGCGGGCAGTACCCGTCGTCGGATTTATCTGCGACTGCGGCGCTGTATTTTCCACATCTAAAGACTGACCGCCCTGAATCTTTTGGCGACCGTTACGTAAAATGTGCAGCATTTCCATAAACTGCCGCTCCATATTCTCCAAAACCTGATCCGCGTAGGTATCTGCGTCCTCTTGGATGGTTTTGGCTTCATTCACCGTGCGGGTGCGCGTCTCCTCCCATTCCTTTCGTGCCTGGTTTTGTAGCTGTTCGATTTCACCTAGGGTCTGCCCGCGTAGCGCAGCGCATTCCTGCTCAGTTTGCGCTCTGATCTGGGCTGCCTGAGACTCTGCCTGACGGATAATCGCCATCTCATTGAGGATGGCCGCTGCCTGCTTTTCAGCTGAGGTGATGATTTCTTGCGCGTATTGCTCGGCTTCTGCCAGAATCTCCTCGCGCTGCTGCACAATCTGCACCGATTCTTGAACCGCCGCTGGCAAATTGACTCGAACAACATCGAGCTGGTCTAGCAGCTCATCCTCAGAAATCATGGTCTTCCCAGAAAGAGGCACCCTAGGGCTCTCAAGCACGATTTCTTCAATTCGATCCAGCTCTTGCTGAATATTGAATCGCTCAGAGGCTGGATTTTGGTAATAGTCGCCGTTTGCAGGAGTGTTCACAAAATTGTTCGATGAAAGATTTTCAAGGGGTCTACAGATTGCTAGGACCAACGTCCGCCCGCCAAACTTGAGCCGGGTTCAGGCTGACCACGCTAACCATTTGTTTCAACGGGTTCGTTTTTATTATTGTTCAAAAGTGACCTTTGCCATAACATTTCTCAATATCTATTGCAATATGGTCGGGCACAAAGTGGCCAATAGGCCCGCCAAACTTGGCAATTTCCTTGACTAGGCTACTACTTAAGAAGCCATACTCCGTTGATGTTGCTAGAAAGACAGTCTCTATCTCATCGGAGAGCGTCTTGTTAGTATGTGCCATTTGTAGCTCTTTCTCAAAATCTGACAGTACCCTAAGGCCGCGAAGCAGTACTTTCGCCTCACGACGCTTGGCATAGGTCACCGTCAGGCCATCAAAACTTTCAACATCTACATTTTCGAGGTGCTGGGTCGTTTTTTTGATCTGAACGAGCCGTTTTTCCACTGAAAACAACGGATTTTTGCTGGGGTTGCGTGAGACCACGACGATCACGCGCTCATAGAGCTTGCTCCCACGGGTAATGATGTCCAAATGACCCAGGGTGATGGGATCAAAACTACCAGGATAGATTGCAATCATGAGAGGGGCGGGGGAAAATGGACGGGTTCTCTACGTAGTTTATGACCCATGTCTCGAGCTGTCCTCAAATTCTCCTCTGAAGACTGTGGCATCTGCCACAAGATGGCTTTCTACGATGAAAAAGTCGCTGAGGAGCTATCCCTGGATTTTGTGGATATCAAAATGCAAGATACGGATACTTACCGCAAATACCGGAACGTTTTACTAAGTCAGTACCCAGATAAGGCCGATATGGGCTGGCCCACGTACATTGTCTGTGACGACCCAGACGGGAATTTCTCTATCGTGGGTGAAGTGAAAGGCGGCCATCCCAAGGGAGAATTTCGCAAACGATTACAGTCCGTCCTAAATGGCGAGGCCTCGTAGCTGCCTCCACCTACTAAAAACAGCCTGAACCTTCGAATCTCTTCTGGTTCAGACTGTTTGTTTTGAAAGGCTGTCAGCAGGTAGTCTGCAGGCCGCCTACCTAAATATGGAAGGGAGAAATATGGAATGGAGAAGCTGCTTACAAAACGCCGATATTTGCTAGGCCGAGAATAGCACCGACACCGATAGCATGGCCCAGGCTAGTAACTGCCAGCAGCGCAGGTAGGCCAAGGCCTAAAAATACACCAGGCGCTGGGCCTGCATCGGGAATCTGAATGACTTGCTTGCCGATAAAGAAGGCAAGGACGTTGCAAATGATCATTACGATGGCGACGTTAGGGCCCCACTCTACAGTGTTGGGGACGGTTCCTAAGGCAGCAAGTAAAGGTAGCATTTATACGTTCTCCAGAAAAAATTGGATGAATAGGGTAGGAAGTCCTAACAAATGCATCAAACGCTGATGAATGCGTGTCAATAGCAGGTGCTTAAAGGGGCTACCCGTCCTTATCTTTCATGATGATGGAGAAGCAGTTGTCAAAAACAGGCGCATTCGTTGTAAGAGTTAACACTTACTACTTAAGAGTTAACATTTTTGTGTGAGATTTGTGAGGGAGGCGTGAAGCATGGTCAGGGGCTTGCTTTGGCTGCCGCTGCTGGCAGTGTTTTTTGGGTTGGCTTGGGCTGGCTGGAATGAGTACTGCAAGGTAGAGGGCTACAAAATATGGGCCACTCAGTTTGAACGAGCCAAGTACGATATTTATGCGGTCCTGGGGCAGAAGGGCGATGTGCTGACTTGGGGCGTGCCAACCCGGCAAGGCATTATTCAAGCTGAGCAGCTCAATCTCTTGGAGGTAGTTCAGCTGGCGATGGAAGTTAATAGTGAGCCGATGGATCCCGAATCCCTGCCAACAAAAGGTCGCTTCGCCTTGGGTTTTACGCTGAAGGATGGAAGCCGCTTAAGCGTTCCTTTTACAGAAGGCGAGATGGCAAAGCAGTGGTTCGACTTTATCCGCTCACAATGGTCGTTGTGATATTTGCTACCAAGGAATTTGGAAAAGTCGCCTTTGCGCAGGTGGCACCTTATACTGTTTCGAAATCAATGATGATTTTGGGCTAAAACTGGGTAGCCTGCTGAGCGCCTGCGTTAGACTGCCTTCTGGGAACACGCTCACGGCTCAGTAGTGCGCTTGCGCAAGGCTTGAGGGACGATGCCTCGGTTTACTGATGTCTGTTTTAGGCGCGGGCTGTCTTGGCTGTTTTCTCTCCGTATCTTTTGTCGTCTGTATGTCTCTTTCTCCCTCTAGTTTTGATGCGGCTGATACGCCTCGTCCACAGGACCTGGCACAGCGCCGGCAGCAGCTTAAAGCTCAGCGAAAGGTCAGGTTTTACACCATGGCATGGCGGGCGTTTGCCATTACTGGATTGGCCTGCGGCAGTGTGTGGCTAGCTACTTCTCCTATCTGGCTCATTCGTAGCGCGCAGCAAGTAGAGGTGAGCGACAATCAGCTGCTCTCCGATGAAAATATTCAGGCATTGCTGCCAGTTCCCTATCCGCAATCCCTGCTGAAGGTGCAGCCAGGCCAGCTGAAGGCAAGCTTGACAGCTTACCCACCCGTTGAGGACGCGGTGGTGAGTCGTCGGTTGCTGCCGCCGGGCTTGCATGTGAAATTAACCGAGAGAGTGCCGGTTGCGATCGCACTTCCCGATACCGCTTTCCCAGTGTCTGCTATCCCTGACCAACCCATTCCCTTTCGGGAGCCTGGCCTCCTAGACGCCCAAGGTTATTGGATGCCTCGCAACAGCTACTCAGTGCTAGGAGCAGAAGCTGTACCACCCAAGCTGACGGTAATTGGCATGCGTCCTGGATACGAATCGGCCTGGCAGACTATTTATAGAGAAGTTTCTAAGAGCCCGGTTGCTATTACCGCCATTGATTGGAAAGACCTCAATAACCTGGTGCTACAGACTGAACTGGGCTCGGTTCACTTAGGTCCGTACGGCAGTAGCTTTGCAACCCAGCTCGGGGCGCTCGATCAGCTGCGTGCTCTTGAACAAGAGGTGAATCCAGAAACGGTTGTCTTTATCGATTTGCGGGATCCAAACAACCCCGTTGTCGAAACCTTGCAGGCGACGAATCCACCGGAGGGTGTACCGTAGCCGATGCCAAAAAAAGGTTACGGCAGAGTTTGGCTTTTTTAGCAAGTTCCCCTATAGTTGACACAACCAATTGAGAAAGCCAAAAGTCCTTGAGATACACCGGTTAGAACTAAACATTTTTTAGGTTTTTGCGCGATGTACTATCGACTTTTGACTTTATAATTTTTTACGAGAGTGAAATCCTGTTAGGGATGCAGTTGTGCTAGCCGTCTGTGCGAATCTTATTTGCGAATTGTCTCTACCGAACTTGATTCTCCACTTATACATACATACCAAACACATCAGCTCACCCTATGAACAACGCATCCCCTCACACAAATTCTTATGCGAACGATGGGTCAGGTGTACAATCGTTTACTGCAGCTAGTAATGGCAGTGCGCTGTCAGCGGAAGGGCCGATGAGTGGAGAAATTATACCGAGCAGCGTGGCCAAGATTAAGGTAATTGGCGTTGGTGGTGGTGGCTGCAACGCGGTGAATCGAATGATTGATACTGGCCTCTCCGGTATCGAATTTTGGACGGTGAATACCGATGCTCAGGCACTGACCTATTCCAGCACAACCAACACAATGCAGCTGGGTCAAAAGCTGACTCGCGGCCTTGGCGCAGGGGGCAACCCTTCCATTGGCCAAAAAGCGGCAGAAGAGTCTCGCGATGAGATTTTCCAGGCTGTAGAAGGCTCTGATCTAGTCTTTATTACTGCTGGTATGGGGGGTGGCACGGGTACCGGTGCAGCGCCCGTTGTCGCAGAGGCTGCCAAAGAAGCCGGCGCCCTGACCGTAGGCGTCATTACTCGGCCCTTTACCTTTGAAGGTCGGCGACGCACTGCTCAGGCCGATAGTGGGATTGCTGCACTTCAAGCCTGCGTCGATACGCTGATTATTATTCCTAACGATAAGCTGCTGTCGGTGATCTCCGAGCAAACACCGGTCCAAGAAGCTTTTCGCGTGGCCGATGACATCCTGCGTCAGGGTGTTCAGGGCATTTCGGACATCATTACAATTTCTGGTTTGGTAAACGTCGACTTTGCTGATGTGCGAGCGGTGATGGCCGATGCGGGCTCTGCGCTGATGGGAATTGGCGTTGGCTCTGGTAAGTCTAGAGCGCGTGAAGCCGCGATCGCAGCAACCTCTTCGCCACTGCTCGAAACTTCTATTGATGGTGCGGGCGGTGTCGTCTTCAACATCACTGGTGGCAGCGACCTAACGCTACATGAAGTGAACCAGGCTGCTGAGATTATCTACGAGGCCGTCGATCCGAATGCGAACATCATCTTCGGTGCGGTGATTGATGACAGGCTCCAGGGAGAGATTCGGATTACCGTGATTGCGACCGGCTTCAGCATGGAGAGCCGCAGCATTCCTTCTATGAATAGTCCTAGCCGCGTCACGCCGATTACGAGAGTGCCGGGGACAGGCGTCTTCGACTCGACCGGTGATGCGCCTGCCGAAGAATCTGCTGATGAGTCGAGTAATCAGCCTGTGATTTCGCCCAACCTTGATATTCCTGAGTTCTTGCAGCGCCGTCGCAATCGCTAATGGCTGCTGTTCCCGTTGCGCTGACCATCGCGGGCTCTGATAGTGGCGGTGGGGCTGGTATTCAAGCGGATTTGCGCACTTTTTCTTTCCATCAGGTGCATGGGACAAGTGCTCTGACCTGCGTGACCGCTCAAAATACGGTGGGTGTCACTCGGGTCGATGCCTTACCACCCGATTCTGTCATTGCTCAAATAGAGGCGGTGGTCGCAGATATTGGCCTGCAGGCTGCAAAGACGGGCATGCTGCTCAACTGTGAAATTATTGAAGCTGTGGGGGCTTATCTCCGCGCGAAGCCTATTGATAATCTCGTGGTAGACCCCGTTATGGTGTCGCGAACGGGAGCTAAGCTGATTGCAGATGAGGCGATCGCAGCCCTGACTCAGCAGCTGTTACCCCTAGCCGCCATCCTGACGCCCAACCGCTATGAGGCTCAGATTCTGGCCGACATGGAGATCGGCACGCTTGAGGAGATGCAGGCCGCTGCAAAAAAGATTCAACGGCTCGGGCCGAGCACGGTGCTGGTAAAAGGGGGTGGCTTTCAAGGCGACCTGCAAGGGGTCGATGTTTGGTACGACGGGGCGCAGCTAGAGGTGCTAACGACTGAACGGGTTAAGACCCCCAATACCCATGGGACGGGCTGTACGCTTTCAAGTGCGATCGCAGCTAACCTCGCCAAAGGCTTAGCCCCCCTGCCCGCCGTCACCGCTGCCAAAGACTACGTCACGCAAGCGCTGCACCACGCCCTCTCCATGGGCAAAGGGCAAGGCCCTGTTGGCCACTTCTACGCTCTATTAGCTGATTGATGGATTGCTTGCTCTCCCCTCGCGCTAGCGGCGAGATGCCTCTTCAGCCTTAGGCCAGACCGATTCCCAGTCAGCGCATGTCTGGTCGTCAGGGCCGTAAGGGTGCATGCCACACACCAGCATTTCATCGCCGTAGGCAGTGCCATGGTAGTTGCGGCAGCCAATGCAGGTTGGATGGTTCTGCAGCCACGGCGTGATGGTGTTGCTTAAAGGGGCCGTTGCCTCCTCTATCCGGGGGGCAACCTGCTGATCCAAAAAGAGCAGTCCCGCATCTACAGCACTATCGACCTGATCGTTGAATGTATTTAGAGTTGGTGACAGGGCTTTCTCCCATGCTTCAATGGCCTCAAGCGAGCCATCGACCCATGCTTCAATGGCCTCATTACTCTGCTGAGAAACCTCTGCAAACCAATTGCTAGATTCCCTTGCGGCCTCGTTTAAGCTTTGCTGTAGCTGCTCTAACCAATCGTCCATGCTTGTTTTTCCAGTGATTCTTCCTGGGGTGATGTTACTGATTTCAAACGCATTGGGCTGACTATTGAAGCCTCTTTAATTCTTCTCGCAGCGCTTCCACTTCTTTCCTAAGGGCTTCGGCCTGCCGCTCTTCTTCAGTTAGGGATTCGCTATCATCTAGAATCTGAATTTGACGGGGACCGCTAGATTCGGATGCTGGCCCACTCTGAGCTTCCCTTTGGGCTGCAGTCTGCGCAGCTGCAGTTGCCTGGGCTCGCTCCACCATCTCATTCATCATGGTTTGAGCTTCTTCTGCCGTGAGTTCGCCGCGCTCCACCAGCTCATCGACCAGTTTTTGCGCCTGGCCTCTTAGGTCTCCAAGCACGTCACCGGCCTTTTCCCCTGCATAGGATGCAATTCCAACGCCTAGGTAAAAAGCTTTCTGAACAAGGTTTCCAAAGCCTGACTTACCAGAGCCTGAGTGATCAGAACCAGCCATGGGGCAATGCCTCAATATTGAACGATAGGTTAATTATGTTCCTAGAATAGAGAACACTTTCCTAAAACGACTACCGCAAATAACCGACCTAAAAGGTGTGATAAACCCCCTAAGGGGCCTGACTGCCTGATGCAGACTTTTTCACTATTTGCCGGTTACACCAGGCCCACTGTTCAAAGCATGTTTAAAACGCAGAAGGCCCGAATTCCACGCCTATCACAAGCATCCCGTATTGCTGCTACCTTCCGGTCCTGACAAGGTTTGGGCGTTGTAATTGCATGGGTCCGAGCCGTTTATACCATAGCACTACTTTCTGTCTGAATGGTAAGCAGCGTCCACTTTTCTGCTGTTCTGTGTAGAGCCCAGTGCAGAGCAGAGCCCGATGCAGAACTGAATGTAGAGTTCGCTATGAGATAGATGCCGCTGGAAGATAGGTCCGCTGGAAGAGCTGTGCGGTTTAGGCGGAGCGCCACTGCGGCTTCGCCCAACTGCAGGTTTCGCTTAAGGTATTCAAATCCAGCGGTGGCACGCCTGCATTAAGTTCTGAGAACTTCCCAATTTCTATCGCGGTGACGACCATCTTCATCAGGTCAGCGTATACCGCCTGTGTCCGGGGATGGTCGCTCCCTAGCTTCTCACGGAAGATGGACAGCGCTGTTTGGAAGAGGGGATCTGCCTCACTGTATCGATTTTGTTGGCAATACAGCGTTGCTAGCCTATACGAGCTGTTGCCTGTCTCTATTGAATCGTTTGTTTTTGTGTGTTCAGCGGCTGCTTGCTGCTGGATCTGTAGGGATTGCTTAAGTAGTGTCTCCGCTTCCTCGTAGCGCGCTTGCTGGCAATACAGACCGGCTAAGTCGCTCAGCACAATGGCAACGTTGGGATGATGGTTACCTAATTCCTCTTTTCTTACCCTTAGGCTTCTGCGGTAAAACCACTCTGCTTCTTGGTACTGTCCATGACATTCGGCTAGGTAAGCCATGTCTGCCGGGTCAATCGTGGGGCCGCTACGCTGGAATCGGGGCTGATGATAGGCCGTTTCTGATGCCGCGATCGCACCTAAGTTGCCGTCTGATATGTCCTGCTGAAGTGTCTGATTGAGCCTGTGTACGATCTCGTTTCGGCGGACAGCGTAGGTAATGGTGTCGGAGATGGGGCCGTCGGATAGGGCAGCCTGAGCAGGCTTGGCAGATGACCGCTTGGCGATCACGCGCCGTGACGTCAGCCGGTAGGCAGAAAGGGCCTGTAGCTCCCTAATAGTTCGATAGGGTAAGCGTCGTCCGCGACGAAACAACCCGATACGATGTTGATAAGCGCAAAACCTTCGCAGCGAATGCTGTATCCACCGAAAAAAATGCTTGATCACAATTCCACTTCAAAGAGGTAAATGCTGGGAATATTGAGACTGCCGTGATCCTAGTCACAACAAGATTATTGTATATGAACTTTTGATGTATATTTACTTTTCTCTTTAGCAAAAGGAAACAATGTGCAGATTGCATGATATTCAGCCGTGATTTTGCCGGTTTTTGCCGGTGATATTACGGCTAAGCTGTCAGGACACCTGCTAGAGTCTCGGTCACACGCCGAATTTCCAGCATTAAGATGCCTTGCTTAACTTCTAAGCCAGCCAGTACTAGAAACAGCGCCTCGCTGCCGCAAAGTGCAAGCACGCTGTAGCCTCTGTCGCCTTCCACCAAAATGTGCTGAATCGGTCCGCGCTGCAGCTCATCGCCAATGCGATCGCCAATAGTAATCACGGCAGCGGCCATTGCAGCGGTTCGGGATTCTTCCATGCCTGGTGGCAAGTGTCCGGCGATAGGTAGGCCTTCTGTGGTGACGAGCACTGCGCCCTGCACGTAGGGTGTCTGGGTGACAAAGCCTTGAATGATGTGGTGGAGCTTGTCGGTGTTGATAGCCATGGGCGAGCCATTATGGTTTGAGCTTTTGCTGCTGAGCCGCATCGAAAATCTGCTGTGAGATAAATGAAATAATCTCGCTAGCCTGTGGGTGGTCTGGTGATGGACTTCCTAATTGAGAGGGGCCAGCAGAGAGGCCAGCAGAGGGACCAGCAGAGGGGCCAGAACTAGATAGTCGAGCACTATACGGGCTCTTAGTAAGTTGGCCTTCAGTAAATACAACGAGCAGGTAGGGATGGGTGCTTTCTGCTTCTATGTAAGCCGCCTCATGTCTGATATGAGGTGCGATCGCTGACTTGGCCCAGACATTCGCACTAGCTGGCAACCCTTGTGTGATCGGGCTATTCTCCTGTGACTGCTTCATCAGCTCTAGCATGGTCTGAGACCGGGCGCTACTGACAGAGACACCGCCGACCATGCTGTGTAGCAGTCTAGCGGTTGCCTCTGTGGTGAGTTGATTGCGATTTTCAAACGTTTTACCCAGAAAGTCGCGCTCTCGTCCGTAAGGACCGTCACACCATGTTTTTTGATTGAGGTTACTGGGGCGCAGTTCGGGCCAGCCGAGGCTTTCAAAGTATCGATTGACAATGTTTCTCTGGGCCGCCCAGGTTTCTGCAGGTCCAGGTGGTAGGGTTGGTCCGCTGGTTGTCCCGCTGAGGACATCAATAAGGAAGCTGGTGGCATCGTGGCTGCCACGCGTAAGCATGTCTGCCATCGCCCTGTCTATTTCAGCTGACGGCTGCACCATCCCCTGCTCTAACCAAACGTGTGTGGCTACCAGATAAAACAGGTGCGCCATGCCGCCTGGATCTGCAAGCTCTACGCCACGATAGCTAATGCCTTTGGGGGTGTATTTCCAAAAGTCTTCTGCGCTGAGCGCCCCGCCTGTATTAACCCGGTAGGGAGGGTCGTACCGTATCCAGGTCAGGGCAATTTGGTTTTGTATGAGCTGGGGAAAAGACGCCCAAAGGGTTTCTAAAATAATGTCGAGCTGGTTGCGCAGCTCAAGGTCGGAAGTGAAAAATTTGGCGGGCATGGTGACGTTAGGTAAATCCCAGATGGCTTCCTTTCCCTGCATGCACAAGGGCTAGCTGCTCATATTTATTGGCATGATCGATCAGCTCTGCGGCAGCTTGATCAGAGAGCTGGCGGATGCATTTTCCCGGTACGCCAACAACCAGCGATCGCGCTGGCACATCCTTTGTCACCACTGCGCCCGCACCGACTATGCTGCCTGCCCCTACCCGGACGCCATTGAGCACCGTAGCCCCAATGCCAATCAGGCAGCCCCGCTCAATATGGGCACTGTGAATGACTGCGCGGTGACCTACTGTGACGTAGTCTTCCAGCACGGTTGGCAGGTGGGGGTCGCTGTGGAGGATAGCCCCATCTTGCACATTGCTGTGGGCCCCGATGCGAATCTGGTCGATATCGCCCCTAATGATTGCGCCGTACCAAATGCTGGCCCCATGGCCAAGCTCGACCGTTCCCATCACCGTAGCATTGGCAGCGACAAACGCTGCTTGAGACAGATCTGGTGTCGGCCAGTACGAAGGGCTACTGTTTTCTGAGGCTGGTTGGGACATGATCTTCTTGTAGGGACAAAGATTCTGCTGAAGACAGGGGCGACTGGGCTCACAGGAACACCTCCCTGGCTATAATGAGTCCATTGATACTGATGTGCACAATGTTCAGGCCGCAAGCCGTACTGAATCTAGTTCTTAAGGTAGCTGCTCTAAAAACATTAAGTGATAGAGATTCTTGATGCTTGGCTCCGCCTCTCAATATCCCATATATGGCCCTGAAGTACAGTGTCCCCACTGTCGTCAAACCATTCCAGCTTTGTTGCTCACTGATAGCTACCTCTGTTCACGCCACGGTGCATTCGAAGCGAATCCTGAAACGGAAGCGCTGGTCCATGTGCAGTCGGGACGCCACTGGCGGCGGTGGGAGGATCGCTGGTACCGACAGCACACGCATCCAGACGGCATCCGGTTTGAGATTCACGAAGAGCTAGACCGGCTTTATACCAAGGGCTTTAGAGCGACGCGCGTAATTATTGCAGCACGCTATGAGCAGCTGATGACGCCCTATTTAGAGCATGGCGCACCTTGGCAAAGCCAGGGCCAGGAAAAAGTGCCAAAGCTCTACGGTTTGCCCGTGTCGTTTAGTGAATCTGCATCGATTGACCCGCGTTGGGAAGTGGTCAACTTCGACCTTGAAAAAGAACCCGGCGTGCCCACCCAGTACCGCTATCTCAAGATATTTGAGTAGTGCCTGCCTACTGACAATCTGCATCCGGACAGCAGTAGGCCTTTCAAAATACTAACCCTGCATCACTAGCGCTGTGTTTTAAGGGGTGAGCGTAGCAAAATTTTGTTTGTCTAGCTCTTTGTAGTTGCCCGTATAAAAATTAACAGCTTATTGAAGTTGTCATTTTAGAGATGGAAAGCGAGTACGCCTAGGGCCGTTTTTCATCTTTGATGGTACTGACGAGGACCGCATGCACCACGCTTCGATTAAAACGGCAGACATTCATCAGGCGATCGCGTTTTATGAGCGGCTGGGCTTCGCGGTGAAAACCCGTTTTACCGCCGGGGTGACGTTGGCCTGCTGGATGGAAGGGCTAGGTGGTCGCATTGAGCTGATGCAGGTGCCCGAGCCTAGACCAGCAATAGATGCCTTTACCGACGAGCACTACACCGGATACTACCATTTGTCTTTCGATCTGACTGAGCAGGTAGAGAGCCTGCCCATCTGGATAGCCGATTTACAGATACAGATGACAGACACTGGTGGTCAGCTGAAAGTGCTACTGGCTCCGCAGCAGCAGCAAATTGGTGAGGACCTTTACGAAGTTGCCTTCCTCGCAGATACGGACGGGCTTCCTTTGGAATTTATTCGGCGGGTGGAGAATGGGCGTTGATCTGATGCCATTTGCAGATAATTGGGCTTACCTGAAGACGGAGCTAGCCTGGCTAGACCGGCTGCTGATGTTGGCGATCGCCCGTCAGCGAAAGGATGCCTACGTCGTCAATAAGGTCGCGGCTACCCACGCCGATCAGCTCAGCAGCCACTGGTGGAAAGGGGTGATTTCAGTTCCCAATCCTGGCTACGATGACTGCCGCGTCCCCTCTGCAAAAAAGACATGCAGGGCGACCGGTGGCTATCAGAATCAGCTGGAGAGCCGTATCAAAATCAGTGCTCAGGGCAGCGTTGTTCTGGCCTTGCCCTCTTTGCGCCACTACCTAAACCTTTCCCTATTTGAAAAAAATCTGATTTTGATGGTGCTGGCTCCCGAGGTAAATCGCCGCTACGGCAAGCTCTATCACTATCTGCAAACGGGTGAAGAAACTGCAGCGCCAACGGATTTGCCGATGGTGGATTTGGCACTCCGGCTGCTCTGTCGCAATGACCTAGAGCGACGGCGAGCGCGGGCGGCATTGACGGGTCCTCATTCTCTGATCGAGAAGAAAATTTTGCGCTACGTGTCGCTACGGCCCAGTACTCGGCTGAGCAGCTACTTACAGCTCACAGAAGACTGGGTGAACTACCTCTTGGAGGAAAGCCCGGACCAGCAGGTGTTGTTTAAGAAGTTGGCCACCCAGGCAGCGCCGATGCTGGCACTACCGGCACCGACTGCGGCCACACGTGCAGTGCAGATTCGTCAGCCGGAGGTTTCCTGGGATCAGTTGATTTTGCCAACGTCACTTATATCTCAGCTGCAGACACTGTGTCAGCAGACGTCAGCAGGCCTAATTACACGTGCCGATAGAGGCTATGTTGTGCTGCTTGTGGGCGATCGCGGTACGGGAAAAAAGATGGCTGCAGAAGCGATCGCCACTTCTATGCGGCAGTCTCTGTGTGAAGTGGACCTCGCCCAGGTACATCCGAGCGACTGGCTGGCAGTTCTGAATTCTTTGGAACCCACGCGCTACCCAGTGTTGCTAATCAAGTCGGCGTCGGCTTGGTTTGGCCGAGCCTCACAGCCCGCGTCCGCCATACACCGTGCTCGCTTGCACCAATGGCTGCAGCAGCGGCAAACCTCAGCTGGGCTGACCCTGCTCAGCACGCGCTCTTGCCATTTGGTACAGGCCCGGTGGCGTCAGCGGGTGGATTCTACGCTGACGCTGCCAGTCCCCCACAAGGCAGCCCGCAAGCTCATTTGGTGGCAGGCGTTTTCAGGAATTGCCTGCAGTTCTAAGCTGGACTGGATGGATTTGGCGGCTCAGCTGAAGGTGACCGGCGGTGAAATTAGTGCGATCGCTCAGCAGGCCATTGCGATCGCCCAGGCCAAAAATGCCAAAAGCATTACCCTAAGCCACATTCAGCAGGCCATTAAACAGCGTGGTTTGTCTACGACATTAGCCCCAAGCTCAGATACCAGTGGTCGTGCTGGATGAATGCTTGTGCTCGCTATGAAAGAGTAGAGGCCCTTTCTGCTCAGTACCTGCCTACCAGCCATGAGCTGGAGATTGCGTTGCGGACGATTATGCAATACTGCCCCGCTTGCGGGCTTCTTTGAAGGAGGTGCCGACGTTTTTGAGTCCGGCGCGGACCATTTGCTGCTCTAGCAGGGTAAAAAAGCGGGTGCGATCGCCCCCCCTCACCACGGCCTGATTGTGGGCTTCGGCTAGTGCTACCGGATAGCCAAACCCCTTCTGCACCTGCGCCAGCATCAGGCTCAGGGCCGAATCCAGCAGTTCACTATCTTCTACTACCCACTGCGGAAACTCCACCCGCGCCACTTCTGCTCCCACATGCACGTAGCAGAAGTAGACCGTGTGGTCGCCGTAGCAGCTTAAGATATCAGCCGAACTTTTCCATAGGGGCCCCCGCTCGCCAGGCGATAGCGATGTTGCCCACAGCGTCACATCCCGCAATGGCGAAAATGTCTGGCACGGTGTTTGGCTACGATTGTCTTCACAGTGCGTTAGGCAGTCTGGTGATTCGTAGGGACAGGCCTGTAACCGCAGAAAGTTCAGCGCTTCGCCGCTGCGCGAGGCACTGATGTAACCCATCACCGGAATCCGCGCTGCTTGCAGCTGCCCCCAAGATTCTAATATAGGCAGCAGTATCTCATCGCGGGCCGCTGCCGGAACCTGTTCTAAAAACCAGTAGATGAGCGAGCCGTCGGTCATTGCCAGGGTAGGTATGCCACTCTCGCGGTGGCTCAGCGCAGTCGAAGCTAGCATTACTGCCTCTGCTGCTGTTCGCTTGTACCCCATCCACTCTTCTGTCCGAATTCCCCACTGCCGAGAGGCATACAAATCTTCCGGTCGGTAAATGACTTCTGGAATACTGTCGAGCAGGGGATACCGGCTCTGACCGTAGTGAATGACGACTCGGCTGATATTGAGTAGATAGCAGTAGGCAATTTCGTGATGGCTAGGTGAGATTTGTGAGCCATCTGAAGAGACCGCTGTGTGAGCTTCTGGTGCGGTACTGAGGGTGATTTTGGTGTCGAGCGGTTCGAGGGGTTCTGCGGCTGCGAATAGGAGCCGGTCTTGATTTTCCTGTAGGTCGGCGAGACGCTGGGCTTGCTCGCGGGTTGCCTGGGCCATTAGCCGAGTCGCGATCTCGACCCGCCGCCTTGCTGCCTCTGCCTCCTGGGTGAGGTGGTCGCTAATGCCCTGCATTTGGCGGGCGAGTTTGCTGAGGTCAAGCATGGCTAGTTAGACCCACGTATCGAACTTTTGTACTACTTTCTCCAAAGATAATAAATGAATTCTGGGATCTTGTCTTGCTGCGGTGCGATCGCGCTCTAGGTTGTATCCCCAGTCTGCCAAGAAAAGCTGAGTGCTTGAAAGGTCGGTTTGCTCAGCTACTGCCTTCAGTGCTGGCAGGCGGTCTTCGATAAACCAGATATGCTCAAGAGCATGTTCTCCCTTGAGTAATCTCAACGTTTTGTATTTAGGGCGTTTTACTTCTTTGCCAATAATTCGGTCCGTTGGAAAATCCAGCCCGCTCTGCGCTAGGAGCGCTTTGATAAAGCGACCTTCTTTGGTGCTGACGATGTAAACCGGTAGGGGCCCAGAGAGTAATTTGCTGACCCGATTAATCATGCCAGGGTAGAAGCGGTGCAGGTCGAGCCAGCTCTGGAGGTCGGATTGGATCGCGCGATCGCGCACGCCATCTAAAGCCTGTACTGACTGCGCCTTTGTGATCTGCGCGGCTTCTAGGTAGGGCAGCGCCATATCGGGCCACTGTTCGATGACTTGGGTGTCAACCGTCGGATCATTTTGCGACTGCATCAAGACATGTATCAAAATCGGCATCTCCCAACCGGTTTCGATGACTGGGCGGAGCGGATAAAATCGGTCTGCTAGGCCTTCTGGTGGCTGTTCATTTTCTGGGTGAAATAGCTGACAGTAGGCTTTCCACGCGGTTTGAAAGTACTCTATGAGGCCGTCGCAAATGACCCCGTCAAAGTCGAACGCGATGAGTTCTGGCTGAAGCATGTTGCGCTTTTATAGTTGGCTGAACGAGTGCGATCGCTAGGCACTCGAAGCGGACAGGCTTACTTTATCAGGCTGGTCGTCGGGCTGCTGTTCGTAGCGTAATGGCAGGGTCACTGTAAAAGTTGAGCCGATGTTTGGCTTGGATTTGAGATGGATTTCACCCTGTAGTAGCGTAGTCATCTGCTGGGCGATCGCCAGTCCTAGTCCCGTACTGCAGGGCAGTTGCTGCTCTGCCTGCCCTTGATAGAAGGGTTCAAAGATCTTCGCCTGTTCGCCGGCATCGATGCCAAGTCCCGTATCTGCAACCGTGATTTCCGTCGCGCTGTCTAAGGGGGTTACACTGACGCTGATAGTGCCGCTTTCTGTATAGCGAACGGCATTGCTCACCAGGTTTGTAACAATCTGACGCAAACGAGCGCGGTCAGTGAGAATCTGCTGCTCCGTCAGCGGGCAATCAGTCTGTATGGAGAGTCCCTTTTGCTGGGCTAGCAGGCTGATGACAGTGGTGACTTCTTCGACGAGGTCGCAGACATTGACCAGCTCTAAACTAATGGCTATTTTTCCTGCTTGATAAGAAGACATCTCTAAGGTTTCGTTGATAACCGATAGAAGTCTGCGGCCGCTGGAGAGCACCTGCTCGATAAAATTCAGCTTGAGTTCTCCGCTTTCTCCTTGTTTGCGCAGGAATAGGTCAGAGTAGCCGATGATGCAGCTCAGTGGATTTTTTAGCTCATGGGCTAGATGCGCGATGTTTTTTTGTTCGTTGCGTACTAGGCGGTCTAGCTCTTGATTGCTGGCGAGCATTTCATCGTAGAGCAGATTGATTTCTCTAAGACGCTCTTCGGTGTAGCGCTGAAAGCAGAGAGTAATGACGCTGTCGAGTGCGCTGTCGATGAGGCGAATGGTCCGCAACAGTGTTGGTGGTTCTGACTGGAGTAGTGCAGCTTCTATCTGCTCGAAGATGACCGCGCGCAAAATGCCGTATTCTCTGAAGATTTCTTCAGCATCGTAGCCCTGGGCAGCTCGGAGTTCGCCGTGGTCTATGCCTAGGTTGCGCAGGTTTTCTGAAGAGAAGGGTTGGGGTTGGCTCTGGGAGAGTAATTGTGCGATCGCTCCAACCAGCTTCGGTAGGCTATTCAATACTCCTTTGTACGTCAGTTCGCGAATACTCGTAATCGCGTTGTCTTGTCGGACCCGCTCTATCCACCGTTGGATAATGTCGTCTTTTCTCTGGGCGATAATTTGACCAAAATCCATAGAAATAAAGCTGTTTTCTTAAAGCAGGATGATTTATTGCCTGCAGCCTACCAAAGCTGCCAGCAGGTGTAGACCCTCTGAAGAGATAATCTACTGGGGAAAAACGAGACCTAGGACGAGGCCATCATGCCAACGGCCGTCAGTCGCTAGAATAGGTCAAGACTTCAGACAGGACTTCAGAGTCCTACTTTCAACGCTTCAATGAGCTTCGATTAATAGAGCCACCGACCCCAAAAAATAGAGGCAAGCAGACGAGAATGAGCGTCTCCTTTTCAGATGAATTTGACGTGATTGTAGTTGGCGCAGGGCATGCTGGCTGCGAATCAGCCCTAGCCGCAGCTCGCCTAGGCTGCCGTACGTTACTGCTCACTATGAATTTGGACCGCATTGCCTGGCAGCCCTGCAATCCTGCGGTTGGTGGCCCGGCAAAGTCACAGCTGGCCCACGAAGTAGATGCCCTTGGCGGTGAAATTGGCAAAATAGCTGACCGGACCTATCTTCAAAAGCGCATTCTGAATAGCTCCCGTGGCCCTGCCGTCTGGGCGCTAAGGGCTCAAACAGACAAGCGGGAATATGCTGCTGTGATGAAGTCAGTCGTTGAAAACCAAGAAAATTTGGTCTTGCGCGAAGGCATGGCGACCGATTTGATCCTTGGTAAAAATGACGAGATCATCGGCTTAGAAACCTATTTTGGGATGGCTTTTGGTTGCAGGGCCGTCATTTTGACCACGGGCACCTTTTTGAACGGCACGATTTGGGTTGGCAAAAAGTCACTATCTGCAGGCCGAGCAGGTGAGCCAGCTGCCATTGGTATGACAGAGACGCTCAATCGCCTAGGGTTTGAAACTTCCCGGCTGAAAACGGGCACGCCAGCGCGGGTAGATAAACGCTCAGTCGATTACAGCAAGTTGGAGGTGCAGCCCGGCGACCCAGACGTTCGCTGGTTTAGCTTTGACCCGGAGGTGTGGCAAGAGCGGGTACAAATTCCCTGCTACATGACCCGGACAACGGCTGCAACCCACAAGCTGGTGCGTGATAACTTGCACCTATCGCCAGTTTACGGTGGCTGGGTAGAAGCCAAAGGCCCTCGGTATTGCCCATGCATCGAAGATAAGATCGTCCGCTTCGCCGAAAAAGAAAGTCACCAGATTTTCATTGAACCTGAAGGTCGAGATTACCCCGAACTCTATATTCAGGGCTTTTCGACAGGTCTGCCTGAACGGCTGCAGGTAGAGATGCTGCACACCCTGCCGGGCTTAGAAAACTGCACCATGCTGCGCCCGGCCTACGCTGTAGACTACGACTACATTCCTGCGACCCAGTGCTTCCCCACCCTTATGACCAAGCGGGTCGAAGGCCTCTTTTGCGCGGGGCAAATCAACGGGACGACGGGCTACGAAGAAGCGGCTGGGCAGGGCATTGTGGCGGGTATAAATGCTGCTCACCTGGTGAAAGGCAAGGAAATGGTGATTTTCTCCCGTGAGGGCAGCTACCTGGGTACCTTGATCGATGACCTATGCACGAAGGACCTACGCGAGCCGTACAGAGTCCTGACTTCTCGCTCTGAATATCGCCTGATTTTGCGCTCGGACAATGCCGATCAGCGGCTGACGCCGCAGGGCCGCGAGATTGGTCTCATTGACGATCGCCGCTGGGCGATATATACCCAGAAGCAGGAAAATATTGCTGCTGAGAAAGCTCGTATGGGCAAAGTGCGAGTGAAGGAAAATGATGAGATCGGTCGGCAGATTTATGCCGATACTCAGCAGAGAATTAAAAGCTCAGTCACTTTGGCAGATCTCATTCGGCGACCCAAGTTTCACTATGCGGATCTAGAGCGCTATGGCTTGGGCGATGCTGCGCTGACACGGGCCGAGAAGGAAGGCGCTGAAATAGCAATCAAGTACTCTGGCTACATTCAGCGTCAGCAGAAGCAAATTGATCTGGTCTCGCGTCAGGCCAATCGCGTTTTACCGCAAGATTTGGACTATATGACAATTGACACCTTGTCTATGGAGTCACGAGAAAAGCTGAACAAGGTGAAGCCACTCACAGTAGGGCAGGCCACTCGAATCGGTGGTGTGAATCCAGCAGATGTAAATGCGCTACTGGTGTTTTTGGAAATGCGTGATAGGGCGGGCGTTTCGAAAGCGTCCAGCAGCCACGTTCAGAAACCGGCGGCGACGTCTGTTTCTCCGTAGCACTTTTTGCTTAGTAGGCTGAATGCTTTCTCTTTAGCGCTTCCGTGTGAATTGTGCGATCGCTTGTACGTAGCTCAGTAATGACGCTGAGATCCGCCGCGCGCTGCACTATAACGCTGAAAGTGCCGTAAATAGACGGGTTTACCGACTAATTTGGCGGCAAATACTGCGAGAGAATCCCGCTAGAGTTGCGGGATTTTTTTTGGTCTGTTATAACTTCCCTCGAACGCTACTTTGTCTATAGAACTTAAGAAAAATTCACTATTTTGGCGGAATTCAACTTCTCTCTGGAGGGTCTGCCCTGGCACCAAAATCACCGCGATTATTGTCGTTAAGTTCCCTTGTCCCATGAGGACTCCTCTAATTTATGGTTGTACCGAACGGTGTAATGATGCAGTTCTTCCACTGGTATGTGGAGGCAGATGGCTCGCTTTGGAATGAGCTATCTGACAAGGCTGATGAGTTGGCTAGCGCGGGTATTACGGCAGTGTGGCTACCCCCTGCCTACAAGGGAGTGAGCGGTGCAGACGATGTCGGATATGGCGTGTACGACCGGTATGACCTAGGCGAATTTGACCAGAAGGGGTCGGTGAGGACGAAGTACGGGACCCGCGGGGAATATGTGAGAGCTATCCATCGCATTCAGCAGGCTGGCATTGATATGTACGCTGATGTGGTGATTAACCACATGATGGGCGCAGACCACGAAGAGACGTTTCGAGCGACGCCCGTCTCGCCGGATGACCGCCACCAGGCAATTGACGAAGAGCAACCGATCAAGAGCTGGACGCACTTTACCTTCCCAGGGCGAGATGGCAAATATTCCGATATGGAATGGCACTGGTGGCACTTCAACGCGACTGATTACAACAGCAGTGCCCCAGAAGATGCCGAAGAGGCCGTTTACCTGTTCGAAGGGAAATCTTTCGATGACCAAGTCGATCTTGAGAAGGGTAGCTTTGACTATTTGATGGGGTGCGATTTGGATGTGCAGCATCCAGAGGTGGTTGATGCGCTTGAGCGGTGGGGTGAGTGGTACATAGACCTGACCGATTTGGATGGGTTTCGCTTCGATGCGGTGAAGCATGTGCGGGCGGGCTTTTTTCCGCAGTGGCTAAAGCATATGCAGCGCTACAGCGGGCGATCGCTCTTTGCAGTGGGCGAGTATTGGTCTGGCAAGATTACCTCTCTCCATCGCTTTATAGAGCTAACCAATGGCATGGTGCCTTTGTTTGATGCGCCGCTACACTACAACTTTCACCATGCAAGCCTGCAGGGCAGGCATTACGATCTGCGACGTATTTTTGAAAATACGCTGGTTGATACCCATCCTGGGCTAGCGGTGACCCTGGTGGATAACCACGACTCTCAGCCGCTGCAGTCACTGGAATCAGTGGTCGAGGCGTGGTTCAAGCCTATGGCCTATGCTCTTATTTTGCTGCGTCAGGAGGGCTATCCCTGCGTCTTTTATGCCGACTACTATGGCGCGGAGTACACCGATGAGGGAGATGATGGTGAGCAGCACCATATTGTTTTAGAGAGTCATAGGACGCTGATTGACCGGTGTCTGCAGGTAAGACATACCTATGCCTATGGCGGGCAGAGAGACTATTTTGACCATCCCAATGTGATTGGCTGGACGCGGCTTGGCGATGATCGGCATCCGGGTGGCCTAGCCGTCGTGCTGAGCAATGGAGATGGGGGGATAAAGCGTATGGATGTGGACCAGCCTAACTGCCTGTATGTGGATATTATGGAGCAGGTAAAGGAGCCTGTGATGACAGATGGAGAGGGCTGCGCCGAGTTTCGCTGCAAGGCTGGTTCTGTTTCTGTTTGGGTGCCGCAGGACAGGTCGCAAATTTCCTCTGAGCAAATTTCCTCATAAGCGAGATGACTGCTGAAACAAATAACCTTTTTGAGGTGCTGAATCAGGCGCAGCTGTGTCGGGTTGGCGATGGTGAGCTGACTGCTTTGGGCGATTCTTGTCGTGCGATCGCACCTGTTCTCTTCCTCGTATGGCCCCAGCTGGGTGACTTCGACACGTTGGAATATGCCTGGTGGATTGAGCGTGAGCGAGCAAAGTTAGAGGCTGCGGATATTCAGGTCCGCGCGGTGGCGATCGGCGATCGCGCTGCTGGTCAAAAGTTTTGCAACTACACGGGATTTCCCTCTGAGCATCTCCATGTAGACCCTACAGCTGCTTTGCACAAAAAGCTGGGACTCTACAAAGGTCTTGCTGCCCACCTACCGGGCTTTAGCCCACAGCAAAATGGCTATCTCAACTTGTTGTTGATGTGTGCAGGTATGGGTAGTCCTGGAACGTTGAAAGAAGTGCTTCGAGGCTATACCGGTGATAGGTCTGCGCCACAGCTGATTGCCGATGATGAGGTGGTTAAGGCGGCTCCCTTGCCTGCGCTCAAAGGAGAAGTTTTCAAGGCGGCGGGGGGCAAGGGCTTTCAGCGACCGTTTGAGCTGGCGACGCTGCGACTGCGGAATATGGGGGAGGTGATGAGGAATTGGAAGGCTTATGTACCGGATGCGGCTTATTTGGCTCAGCGAGGGGCGACGTTTTTGTTTGAGGGTGATGAGTTGTTGTATGAGTGGCGCGATCAGAACATTCTCGGCTTTGCCGAAAACATGAGTAGGCCGCTTTCCTTTTTGGATAAGCTGTCAGTGGATTAGCTTAGTGAGGCTATTTGGTGCGATCACACGTCTAATATTGAGTAAAATATCAAAGCCGTATGGCAGAGATATTTCGCATAGAGGGCTTTCAGTTTTACATGCCATCGAATGATCACTCCCCTGCTCATGTGCGTGTTCGCAGAGCTGAGTTCAAAACTAGAATCGACATATCAGGAGAGGAAGCCAGGATCATGGACAATAGTGGTAACAAAAAGCTAGAAAAGAAGGCACTGAAGATTGCCAACAAAGAACTGCGATTGTTGAAGTCTGCCTGGGAGAAAAGACCAAAGTGAGTAGTTTTCTAATAAAAGCCGTCACCGCAATCGATGCAAGATTTGTCGTTGAGACCAGACAGCTAGCGATTGTCTTCAACAATGGCGCAGAGTATCGTTGGCCAGTTGACGCTTTGGAGATGCTAGTTTTCAGAAAAAACGCATGGGTTCCGCTGGCACCTAGACCCACCGATGAACAACTAAGAAAGGTTGAGATTTGGCCGGGTGGAGAAATTGTAGAGTTCAGCGATATTAGCCAAGGGTTCGAGATATCTGAACTAGTACGTGGAAAGCTGGGCAGTGAGAGCTGGATGCGTAAGCTCTGTTCTACATAGCTTGAGTAAACAGAAAGTACTTCGCTATGCCTTTGATCCAATCGATTCGATAAAGCAACAACAAATCCAGTATCTGCTATGACGTTTTCCATGTGAAACCAGATTCAGGGGTCGTGATGGGTCGATTCCAATTGCGTTATCACGTGAGATCGATAAACTGAAATGCAATAGCTGTCCTCTTTGGGTAAAACCTATGACCTTTGATATTCATCAGCTTGACAATCTAGCTTACGAAGAAGCTGAAACATTGCTGGATGGCTATATCAGTGATTTAATTGGGCAATTTATTGTGTCTCCTGAAGGGCAAGCTTATAGCGCTGGGCATCCGGATGAGAGCGGTTGGGTCTACTCGTTTTTGGAGCTGGGATACAACTACGAGGGGTTGTCTCCAGCGCAGATGACGAAAGCTGATGTAGAAGACATGATGGAGGCGCTGCTGCCGCGCAAAATCACTGTCATGGAGATATCTGAAGCTGAGGCGGCGATTCCTGAACTGGTGGCATTTTGGCAGTTTTTAAGTCGTGAGTATGGGTTGGAGAATGGTGATGCGATCGCCACTTACCTATCGAGCATTAAAGGCCAATTTGGCGAATGGATGACTGATCCAGCCCGAGGAGGAATGGCCAAAAGCTTCATTATGGGTGGCATGCAAGCTGGGTTTGATATGACAACGCAAGCAGGGCTCAATGCGTATCAGGCAGCGTACAATGCTCAGTTGCTAGCAGAAAAGCCAAGCAAAGATCCCTTTATGCAGCAGATGAAGAATTTAATTGGCAAGCCTGAGCTCGACGGTGAAGCCTCAGGCTCGTCCAAGAAATCGACTTCTAAACAATCTAAGGGCAGTAGCAAAGGCTTTGGAGGTTCTACCAAGAAAAAATCTGCTAAAAAGAAGAAAAGACGAGGGAGCGGTTTTGGTTAATCATTATGATGGCGAAAAGGTAAAGCAACTTTTGTCAGTCAACGATTTGCAGCCTGTGCTTGAAGCACTGAAGAAGTACTTGCAAGTGCAGTATAAGGAACGCTTGAGCGAGGTGGTGCTGTTTGGCTCTTATGCTCGGCAGCAGGCAACACGCAACTCAGACGTGGATGTTTTGGTCGTTTTAGAAGGCGTGGTAGACAGTAGCACAGAAATTGAGCGTACGAGCGAATTTGTCGCACAGCTCTGCCTTGAACACGATCTAGTCATTTCCCGTTTCTTTTTGCCGAAGTCTCGCTACCAAACGGAAAACTCACCTCTGTTACGCAACATTCGTCAAGAAGGCATCAGCGTATGACGCCAGAGCAGCAGTTTTTACTAGAGAAAGCTCAGCGTAGTCTTGTGGCAGCCAAAAAGCTTTTAGAGCAAGGCTTCTATGAGTTTTCAGTTTCTTGAGCTTACTACAGTATGTTTTATGTTGCTGAAGCGCTCTTAGACAAAGAGGGCCTCTCTTTTTCTAGTCATGCTGCTGTTATCAGCGCCTTTGGGAAGACACTTGCAAAACCGCAGAAAGTCCCTCAAGAATTTCACAGATATCTCATTGATGCGCAAGCTCAGCGCACCAGTGCTGACTACGACTTAAAGCCAGACATGTCTGCCGAAGATGCACGAAAAATGATTTCTCAAGCGCAATCCTTTATCGATATGGGATTGCAATATCTGCAAGATTCTAAATCTCCTTAGGATCGAGAATTAAATAAGACACACATTTCCTGCCGCCCTCACCCCAACCCTCTCCCCGAGGGAGAGGGAGCCTGAAGTCCTTCTCCCTCGGGGAGAAGGATTTAGGATGAGGGCCTGCGGTAAAGTTTGAAATCGGGCAAATTATTTAATTCTCGATCCTTAGGTAGCTCAATGTGGTCTCAGCTAACTAAAGCAGATACGGAACCTTGATAAGCTCACCGCAAAAGATTCATCCTCTCCAAAGGCGGTGAGCTTTTCCATTTACATCAACCCACCTCCACTCGCTTGGTCAAAATCGCCATTACCTCATCTGTGCGTCCAGTCGACAGCAGCCGACTCCAATCGTTTACTTCGGCATAGCCCAGCATATGCAATCGCCGAATGGTGGTCTGCACCACAGCAGGCGTGCCAAACAGCATATGCCGCACTTGCTCACGTGGGACGGGAGGTGCATCAGTAGGTAAAACGGTTGCCTGCGCGGAAGCCTCAAAAGCAACAGAATCTGTGGACGCCGCAGCGTCCTGAATCGTAGGGATAAACATGAGTCTCTGGTCTCCGAAAGACGAGTTAACGAGGAAACCAGAACCCAAGTGACCAAAGCCACTCCGCAAAATGTGGTGAAAGTCGGGATGGCTAAGGTACAGTGCCCTTAAGCCACAGACTGGCGCGTACAGTTTGTGAGCCTAGCTGTCGGTGGGTGTTCCAGCACCTGCCGATAGCGCTTCGAGTCAATTGAGTTCTGAAGAACAGGCGTGATGTGCATCACAGCCTTAGCTAAGAAATGTAGGCTGATTTTTGCGATGAGTCAAGTACGACTGGCTAGGAATGATGGCGATACCAAGAGGACTTGATGCCGACTGCCGAGCAATCATTGCCGACTGTGTAGGAATTGTTGCCGACTGCCGAGCAGTCACTGCCGACCGCCGAGCAATCGTTCCCGACTGCGACTGATAAAGTCCCGTTGATAGCTGGGTGGTTCCCGACTGATGAGGCACGATTCCCGAGTGCGACTCATAAAGTCCCGTTGGTGGCTGATTGTTTTCTAGACGGGGCGGAACGAGTCCTGGCTGTGACGGGTTGATTTTTTGGCCGATGCATATTGCTAAAGCGGCGTTCAGTCAGAAGATTCGCTGTTGAGTTGATTGAAGAATTGAGTGACTTCTTCCACAGTGACATTTAAGCATTGGGCAACGTCGGTTAGGAGACTGTTGTCTTGAGTCTCGCCATAAATCCTAGCGAGATATCTGACTATCACACCTGTTCTGTGCTCATCATTGAATTCAACAAAAATTTCTAGAGCTTGTTGCAAGTTTTTCTGCGCCTGTGCGTAGTCCTCTTGGGCATCTGCCAACAAACCTAACTGACCGTACGTGCGCGCTTGTCTGTGGCGGTCGTTGTATTCGACGTAGATATCGAGCGCTTGTTGGTAGTGTCTTCTAGCCTGCTCATACTCTCTCAACTCCTGTGCTAACATTCCTAGCTGGTGGCGCGTACTCGCTTGGCTGTGACGGTCATTGCATTTGATAGAGAAGTTCAGTGCCTTTTCGTAGTGTTCTTGCGCCTGCTTATACTCTCTGAGTGCTTGTGCGACACTACCCAACTGATGGTAGGCAGCAGCTTGTCTACGTTGGTCGCTGTATTCAATATTGATATCCAACGCCTTTTTATAATGATCTTGAGCTTGCTCATACTCTCCCAGATCCTCTGCCACCATCCCCAACTGATGGTAGGAAGCAGCTTGCTCATAGCGGTCTTTGTATTCAATTCTTATATCCAGCGCGTTTTGATAGTGTGACCTCGCCTGTTCATAGTCTCTGAGAGCTTGCGCTACTATTCCCAAGTTGTGTTGACCGAGGGCTTGGCCTCGTTTATCACCAAATTCGATGTGGATAGCCAGAGCATCTTCGAAGTGCTTTCTAGCTTGTTCATAGTCTTGTAGTTTCTGATAGAGGCTTCCTAGCTGGCCGTAGGTAGCTGCCTGACTATAACGGTCGTTATGTTCGATTTTTATATCCAGTGCTTTTTTGTAGTAATTCCTTGCCTGTTCATACTCTCCTTGCTCACAAGTCATTATTCCTAGCTCATGATAGGTAGCCGCATGACTGTAGCGGTCATTACGTTCAATTTTTATACTCAGCGCCTTTCTGTAGTACTTTCTTGCCTCTTCGTAGTTTCTCTGACTGAGAGCTACCATACCCAGCTGATGATAGTCAGTAGCCATCCAGGATTGCCTATGGGTCTCTTCTACTTCTTTAAGCTGTAGGTGTATATCTATTGCCTTTTTGGAAATCTTCTTTCGACTGTTCATATTGTTGAAGTTCCAAGTGACTCTTGGCTTTTCTTTCAATAGCAAAAGCAACCTGATATCCATGTTCACTAGCCAGAAAACTTTTAGGATATTGCTCCAGATTATGACAAACCTTATGGCATAGATGATGACTCATTCCTGGGACACTTTGTAAATCGTAGTAATCGCACAAGCAGAAGAAAATATCTACTTGCTCTTTCCTCTTCAGAGATATTTGAAGAGCATTGTAAAGATTTTCGTATTCCAAATGGCAGAAGAAAATTCCTAACTGCCTTTCTTCAGAATCCTTCGAATTCATCAACTTCCGGTAAATTTCCGACATGCTTTGATAATGAGTTTTGAATCCACCGTAGAGCGCATTACGAGTCATCTTATTCATGTCTTTCAGCTTCGTTCGCAGAAAGTAAGGAAAGACGGGCTGAACGGTCAACAATCTCTGCTTATTCGTATCTATCGGAGACAGAACTCCCCACTGAATTGCTTCTTGTACCGCCTTGTCAAACTGCTCAAACGCATAATTCTCAAATGGCTCCAATTGTTGTAGTTGCTTCCCATAGCTCTTTAAACTCACCCGATCAATAAACCCACTAAACGGAGCCAAACACACCAACAGCTTCTGCGCATCCGCCGACAAATTACTATGCGAATACTCCACACATTTCAAAATATTATTTGTCCTATCCTCACCCCCCACATAGCTCAAATCCACATCCGCCGCATCCAGCGCCGCCAACACCTCCGCCGGACTCTGCTGCGCCAAATTCGCCAGCACCACCTCCATCGCCAACGGATACCCTGCCAACAACGCCATCAGCTTTCGAAAATCTCTATCTTTCCGAATTTCATTAATCTGTTGTGATTTTAGCGACGTCGCCGCCAAAATTTTCTCTGCCAACACCGTCCGCGATTCTGGGTCTAACCCTCGCAGCGCATACACATTCTCCTTGCCGTCTTTGGTAAACGCCTCCGCTAGCCACCCCTCATCACTGCGCGAGCCCAACAGCACCTTCGTTCGCCCACCCCGCAACCGCAGAAAAAAGTCTCTAATCTGCTTTCTCTCTTCCTCCGGCAGCGTATTCTCAATCGCTAGCGACTTCCCCGTTACTGACTCCAAATTATCCAATACCAACCCATACGACTCCGCCCGCAGCTTATCCACTACATCCATCATCTGTGCCTCTAGCGGAATTGATTCAAACTCATCAAATTCATGCCGATGCGCACACAGCCGCTTCCCCATCACCCACAGCATTTGCTGAAGCGTGTGTGCTCCCTGGTCATATCCAAAATAAAAAACATCCTGCACAAATCCTGTCGTCTGCCACCACTGCCGCAAATAGTTCAACAGCGTTGTCTTCCCCGTACCGCCCATCCCCTGTAACAGCAGCACGTTATGCCTCAGCAACGCCCTCTCAATCTTCAAAATTTCTAAATCCCGGCCTACAAATCCATAGGTCGGCTCCTCAAACCGATAGCGCCGCCCCTTCGCCACCAGCGCCTTAGTCCGCGCCTCTCCCTGCAACGGCTCTAACTGAAAATCCACCTCACTATTTGCATACACCACTGGCAGCAGCCAATCTTCTAGCGCCACTATCTGGTTAAAATACACCCGCCGATTTTTCTGTTCGTGCAGCTCCCGTCGCCCCAGCCGAATCGCTTCCGGTACTCCCTTTCGCTCAAATAGCGACGCATATAGTTTCTCCATCATCAGCGCTGCCGCACTCACCGTGACGCTATAGCCCATCGCCACCACCGTCTGCATCCCCGCCGCCATCAGCCGACTGCCCAGACTCGTCTCCCTCGCCTCAATCTCTCCATTCTCATCAGCCGTAAACCCCTCAGCAGCTCGAAGCTGCTTCCCCGACTGACAAGCATTCAACACACAAACCGGAATCCCCTGCTTCACCAGCAAATCCGCCAACTCCTGTGCTTCCACTGGATCGGCCTGTCCCTTCTGCGCCCCCTCCAAAAACAAAAAAGATTTCTCTCCCTCATACGGCTCAATGTCTGCCCGCCCTCGCCGCGTCTGAAATACATATCGGTCACGCTGCGTCCCTGCCATGTACTGGTCGTAGTTCATCAGCGCCCCATGCGCATCAAAGTGAACAATGTGATAAAAACCTTCCTTTCGCTCTAAATGCTCGCTCAGCGCCTCAAACGTCCCTGGCCTCAGTAACTCCACATTTACCGGCACCCGCCCCCGCTCAATCGCCTCAATCAAAGGTCGAGAAATCGTCCGATACCCTACATCATTCTCTTCATCTGGCCTCGCCGTCACCACCAGCAAATTAATCTCACTAGACGGCTTGGGCCGAACCCGCAGCCCACCCCGCTGAAACCGCTTACGCGTAAACACACACTCCACCGCCAGCGGCCTCGGCAGGTCAGGATCCTTCAGCGCCTCCCAATGCAATGCCTGAAACGCAGGCGAATCCCCCTCAATCTCAATTCGCAGCTCACTCAGCCCATCCTCGCAAGCCCGCGTGTAGTCGCTATACGCCTGCCGCCCACCAAACACATCCTCAAACAGCCGCTCGCCGTAGTCCTTTACACTCGCCGCTGCCCGCTGCGCCCGCACCTGCTCATCAAACGGAAACTGAATCCACTCCTCAAAGTAAAACTCCAGATCCCGTTCCTGCTTTGCATCAAACGGATCGCGCACCGTAATGTCGTATCGCGTTCTGCTGTCGAAACTCACCATTGCCGTAAAACTTTTATCGGTTGGCTGAGCAGCTTTCTGGCACTCGCGAATCGTAATCTTAGACATGGCAATGGTGGCAAGCATCAAATTTCGTACATGCTAGCCAATTCAGCCAAAATCTAAGTGATTCCGTCTAAGTGCTCACATTTTTCTATGACACCCCAACTATCGCCCGCCGAAATACAAACCGCTCAATCCCTGCTACAAAACTATGCTGCAGCCCAACCCGCTTTCACCACTCTCACCCAAAACGACGGCGACTTAGAAGCCAGCTTGGGTGAGTTAGTTTCCGCTGAAGCCGGTAGTGCTGTGTATGGCCCAGACCGCGATCGCCTCCTCACCGTTTTCCTCCGAAACCTGCAAAAAGAAATCTGCAGTGACAATAGCTTTCGCACCAAAGTTGAGGAATACAACAAAAATTCGGGCAAAGCAGCACTCCTGACGGAGCTAATTGTGTATGTGATAGATGCAGTAGCACTCCCGATGATTACACCTGCGATCGCCACTATTGCCGTCTTGTGGATATTGAAACTAGGTCTGCGAACATTCTGCGACTACACAAAGCCAGCGTCAGATTAGTGCCAAGTTTTCTATGAGGAGTAAAGGAACGGATGGCATTTGTTTTCAAGGCACGAGACATCGTTGTCAGCGTTAAAGTCAGAGATGAGCATCCGCCCGCCCACGTACATGTGGAGTCGGCTAAGTATGCAGTCGAAATAGATATATCAGGCACAACGCCTAAAGTTGTAAGGCGCAGCAGAAAGCGTAGAATTACAACAACCGAGGCCTTTAATCGAAAGGCGCTACAGCTAGTCAGAGACAATCTGTAACTTTGTAAGGATACTTGGAGGCAATATCATGGCGACCTATGAGGACGAACGGCTAGCCATTTCAGCGAGGTATCTGCCAGAGACTCGTGAGATAGAGGTTGTTCTAGACGATGGCTCTCGTCACGCTTGGCCAGTCGATAGGTTGGAGATGCTCAAGCGGACATCAAACGGATTTGAGCCTTTGCTAAACCCACCCGCTGATTTGCTGGCAGATGTGAAAGTATACGGTGGTGGAAGTTCTATCTACTGGGAAAAGCTGGAGCAGATATTTGCTGTAGATGAGCTACTAGTAGGAATCTATGGTCGTAAAAAGTGGATGGAGAGCCTGACGACATTAGCAGCTGTATAGGTGTGACTTGAGCGCGATCGCCCAGTCGTAAAATCCGCACCACCCAAAAGGCAAACAATCGCTCCACACCCCGCAAAATAATTTACAATGTTTAACACTTGGTACCATTACCAGAGCCATTAGAAACCTTCTTCGGATAGTTACTTTAAGCCCGCGGATAAGCATAGAGCTCAGCCAAAGGCGCATTTAGTGGTGACTATCACATCGAAATTAGGTCGCTAGTCAACCCTTCTGCGAAGGAAAAAAGCCGCGCAGAAGGCTGTTTTATTTGTAAGCACCGCTCTCCGTAGTCTCTATGGCGTGGTGTGCCCTCGGTTTCCATTCATTCACGAAAGAATCACCATGAAAGATCTGACCAAATACCGGAATATCGGTATCTTTGCCCACGTAGACGCCGGTAAAACGACTACTACCGAGCGCATCTTGAAGCTCACCGGTAAAATCCACAAAATCGGTGAAGTTCATGATGGTGCGGCAACTACAGACTTCATGGAGCAAGAGCAAGAGCGTGGCATCACCATTCAGTCTGCGGCCACTTCCTGCTTCTGGAAAGACCACCAGCTCAATATTATTGACACCCCTGGCCACGTAGACTTCACCATCGAAGTGTATCGCTCACTAAAAGTGCTAGACGGTGGCATCGGTGTCTTCTGTGGCTCCGGTGGTGTAGAGCCCCAGTCTGAAACAAACTGGCGCTATGCAAACGATTCTGGCGTTGCTCGCATTATCTACGTCAATAAGCTGGACCGCACAGGCGCAGACTTCTACAGCGTGCTGAAGCAGGTTGAGGATATCTTGGCGGCTAAGCCTCTGCCTATGGTGTTGCCCATCGGTATTGAAGACGGGTTTGTCGGTGTAGTTGACCTGCTCACCGAGAAAGCTTGGGTCTGGGATGACTCCGGTGAGCCCATGAACTATGAACTCACCGACGTGCCTGAAGATATGAAGGACAAGGTGGCTGAGTATCGCGAAGCTTTGATTGAAGCGGCGGTAGAAATTGATGATGATGTGATGGAGCAGTACCTGGAAGGTAATGAGCCCGACATCGACACTATCAAGCGCTGCATTCGCAAAGGCACCCGTGAGCTGGCGTTCTTCCCTACTTACTGTGGCTCTTCCTTTAAAAACAAAGGCGTGCAAAACGTCCTGGATGCCGTTGTTGACTATCTGCCGAATCCCACAGAGGTGAAGCCTCAGCCAGAGGTAGACCTTGAAGGTAATGAGACAGGTGAAGTCGCTAAGGTTACGCCTGACGCGCCTCTGCGGGCGCTGGCGTTCAAAATTATGGATGACCGCTATGGCGCGCTCACCTTTACCCGCATCTACTCCGGTGTATTGAGCAAAGGTGACACTATCCTCAATACGTTCACAGGTAAAACTGAGCGTGTAGGTCGCCTGGTGGAGATGCATGCCGATTCTCGTGAAGAGCTTGACAGTGCCCAGGCCGGTGATATCGTCGCTATCGTTGGTATGAAGAACGTGCAGACTGGTCACACGCTGTGCGATCCGAAGAATCCGGCAACGCTTGAGCCGATGGTCTTCCCAGATCCGGTGATTTCGATTGCCATTGAGCCTAAGCAGAAGGGCGGCTCTGAGAAAATGGGTGCGGCTCTGAGCAAAATGGTTCAAGAAGATCCCTCTTTCTACGTTGAAACCGATCAAGAGAGCGGCGAAACTATCATCAAAGGGATGGGCGAGCTACACCTTGATATTAAGGTGGATATTCTCAAGCGCACCCATGGCGTAGAAGTAGAAGTGGGCAAGCCTCAGGTGGCTTACCGCGAATCGATTACCAAGGTGCTTGCCGATAGCTACACCCACAAGAAGCAATCGGGTGGTTCTGGTCAGTTTGCCAAAATTGACTACACCATTGAGCCTGGTGAGCCAGGGATTGGCTTTGAGTTTGAATCCAAGGTGACCGGTGGTAACGTTCCTCGTGAATTCTGGCCAGCAGTTGAGAAGGGCTTTGCCAACAGCCTAGAGAAGGGACCTTTGGCGGGCTACCCCATGGTGGATGTGAAGGTGACCCTTTCTGATGGTGGTTTCCACCCGGTGGACTCCAGTGCGATCGCCTTTGAAATTGCCGCCAAGTCTGCTTACCGTCAGTCTTTTCCCAAAGCTGGCCCGCAGATTCTAGAGCCCATCATGAACGTAGACGTGTTCACCCCCGACGACCACATGGGCGATGTGATTGGTGACCTCAACCGTCGTCGCGGCATGATCAAGTCCCAGGCGTCGAACCCCATGGGCGTTCGCATCAAAGCAGATGTGCCCCTAAGTGAGATGTTTGGCTATATCGGTGACCTGCGCACCATGACCTCTGGCCGTGGTCAGTTCTCTATGGAGTTTGGCAACTATGCGCCTTGCCCGAAGAACGTTGCAGAAGAAGTCATCAAGGAAGCAAAAGAGCGCGCTGAAGCGAAGAAGTAAGGTTCTCCTTTGTTTCGGGTGAGCGGCCTAGTGCGCTACGCATCCCTTGGTTCCGACCTAGGGATGCGTTTTGCTAATCAGGTACTTTGCTGACCAGACACCCTGCTGTAATCCATGAGCGTATGAAGCCAAAGTCATTACTGACCGATATCGTTTTGGAGAATTCTAAAATCCTGGTGGCTCAGCAGGTGCTGGATCGCACCCTGCCGCCAGGTACCTACATTGATGTAGATGGGCAGAGCTATCAAATTTTGATCCGCCGCCATCAGTACCAGCTCAAGCTCGGTCGCTACCATCTCCACAAAGCGATTGTGCTGGTGAAGGCTTCTGCTGTGCCGGAAGAGCGATCGCTACTGAATGGCTCCTGGGTCATTGGTGATATTAGCTGCCTTTACAACGCCCGTTCGGAGCTTATCCGCTGCGCCCTTAACCCAGAAGGTCCCTGTCAGGGTTGTAATCACTACCAGTGCCTAGAGGAGCAGTGCCTAGAGGAGTAGTGCCTAGAGGGCTAGGTGCTGCGGTTGCCGTCGGATATTTGCAGGTGTCTCGCCAAATTACTGTGTGGCCGTATTGGGTAAGGCACCTTCGCCAGCGGTGCCAATCGCATTTTGTAAAAGCGTCATCGTATCTGCAAACCGCTGACCAATCACCTTGTAGCTGTCTGCGGTGAAATGAATGCCATCCATCGGCAGGTCTTTGGTGGCAATCATCGCGCCGTTGGGGATTTGTATCTGTTCTTGCTGCTGCTGGATTTCATTCCAGTTGGGTAGGTTTTCGAACGAGTCTGGCTGGCCGAGCTGGGCAAACACCAGAGGAATGGTCGGGTTGCCAATATCAGCGCGAAAGTTGTAGGCAAAGGTGGCAAACTTTTCGGCCCAAGCGCTGGCGTCGGGAGTGAGGTTGGGAAATTGAGCTGCGTCCACGGCGTCTGCCTCTCCCTGAAAAAAGAGAATGCCGCTGACAGTACCCATGGGTGAAGCGGCTCGAATGCGTTTAAGACAAGAGCCGTACAGGGTCTCATCACTGGGGCTTTTACCCCAGTCGGTAATTGAGGAGTCGGCCTTTGCGCAGGGAATGAGGCCGATAATTTGATTGTTGTTTTGGCTGATGAGCGTTTGGGCGAAGGTGAAGGCTGGGCCAAAGCCAGCTTCGGTATCGGCTGAGATGAGGTCTACTTGGTTGACGCTGCTATCGAGAGGGGGCTGCGCCGTTTTCCAGCGGTAGTCGTTACCAAAAAGAAAGATATTTGCGCTGGGCTGGATGTCTGTGGGAATGTCGGCCCTGCCAGCGATATTCGATTGGCCAACGAGAACGTAGAGCTTGAGTCTGCCCTGCAACCTAGGCGGGATAGTGGGCTCTCCGGCTGTGGTACTGGCAGATGTGCCAGACGAATTAGCAGCTGGCGACAGGTTCGTTTGGCCAGTGAGAGGGCGGCCCTGCTGACGGGCAAAGTGCGATCGCTGCATCAGGGCGCCAAAGATTGCACCGCAGGCCAAGGCTATACTCAAACCAAAAACCGACAGAAGCGTACGTTTCATAAGGGAAAATAATAAAAGATAGAGGAATAAAACAAACCGTATGGAGACTGACCAGTGGACTTATGCAAAGTCGTATCGACTACGCATTACTGTTTTGGTACGCTACGCTGGAAAGGTAACTGGTCGATTCAAAACAAATATCCCAGACAATGGCTCATCTTAAAGACCGACGAATAGAAAATGTGTCAGGTAATTTTTATGTGGATAGCAGCTGCATTGATTGTGACACCTGCCGGTGGCTCGCGCCTGAAATTTATTCACGGCAGGGCGGCCAGTCGATTGTGCATCATCAGCCAGAAGACGAGAGCAACTCTCCAGAGGCGCAAGCCCAGCAGCGTACAGCGGCGCTCGAAGCCCTCTTGGCCTGCCCTACCGGATCCATTGGTACCCAAACGCCCCCTAAAGATATTAAGCAGGTGCAGTCCCGCTTCCCTTTGCCAATAGCGGAAAATGTGTTCTACTGCGGCTACCATTCGAAAAAGTCGTTTGGTGCGGCCAGCTATTTTATCCAGCGGCCTGAGGGCAATGTGCTGATAGATTCACCCCGGTTTACGCCGCCCCTAGTAAAGCGGCTAGAAGCGATGGGCGGTGTGCGCTACCTGTATCTGACGCACCGTGATGATGTCGCTGACCACGAGAAGTTCCATCGGCATTTTGGATGCGGCCGCATCCTCCACAAAGAAGACATCACACCCGGTACCCAGTCCGTCGAAATTCAGCCTACAGGCAGCGAACCCGTAGCACTTGCCGAAGATTTGCTAGTCATTCCGCAACCGGGTCATTCGGCAGGTCATACTGTGCTGCTGTACAAAGGCAAGTATTTGTTCACTGGCGATCACTTGGCATGGTCTGCCCGGCTCAGCCAGCTCTATGCCTTTCGCAACTTTTGCTGGGATTCGTGGACCAAGCAAATTGACTCAATGAAAAAACTTGCGAACCCTACAAACAGCTATGCCTTTGAGTGGGTGCTACCAGGTCACGGGCGACGGTTTTCTGCCGGTGCTGAGGAGATGGGCGATCGCATGGCGCAATGCATTCAGTGGATGGAATCCGTTGCATAGCAGGTACGCACCGCTAAATTTGCCGATTACTTCGCTTCCATCCAGTTGGCGCCTGCCTGGGCTTCTACTTTGAGCGGGACTGCGAGTTCTACTGCTGTTTCCATCGTTGTTTCAATTTTGGGCTGGAGTTCTTCCCACTCATCTGGCGGAACTTCAAAAATCAGTTCGTCATGCACCTGCAACAGCATATTGGTTTTGTAGTCTTTCAGCAGGTCGTGTAGCCGAATCATGGCCACTTTGATGATATCTGCGCTGGAGCCTTGGATGGGCGCATTGGCTGCAGCCCGCAGTGAGGCCGCATCGTAGCCGTTGGTGCGAAGCTGGCCCAGGTCGATTTCGCTCGGATCGTTGCCTTTGAGCGCTTGGAGGCTACGGGTGGTGAAGTTGAAATAGCGGCGACGGCCTGCGATGGTTTGCACATAACCCTGGGCGATCGCCTCTCGCTGCATCTGTTGCAAATACTCAAATACCTTGGCATATCGCTCGTTAAATCGGTCGATAAACTTTTTCGCTTCTAGCCGATGGACATCCATCTCGCGGGCAAAACGAGTCGCCCCCATGCCGTAAATCACCCCAAAGTTGACCACCTTTGCAATCCGCCTTTCATCGGGGGTAATCTCTTCTTTCTCCTTTTCAAACAGGAGCGTCGCCGTTAGACGGTGAACATCGTCATTCTCACGATAGGCCTTGATCAAAATCTCTTCACCGCTCAGATGGGCGAGGATTCTTAACTCGACTTGGGAGTAATCGGCAGCCACTAGTTGCCAGCCTTCCTTGGGCAAAAATGCCTTGCGAATTTGGCGGCTAAAGGCTGTGCGTGTGGGAATATTCTGCAGGTTTGGGTTCGAAGAGGACAGACGACCGGTGACAGTCACAGCCTGGTTGAAGTCTGTGTGGACTCGCTCTGTGTTAGGGCGAATGAGGGCAGGCAGCGCGTCAACGTAAGTAGATTTCAGCTTGGCGAGGGTGCGATACTCCACCACGCTATCGACGACCGGGTGGTCGCCCTGCAGTTTTTCAAGGGTGGCTGCGTCTGTTGAGTAGCCTGTTTTTGTTTTACGAGACTTTCGCTTGTCGAGGCCGAGCTTTTCAAAAAATAGGGCGCTTAGCTGTTTGGGTGATCCTAGGTTAAATTCTTCTCCAGCGGCTTCGTAGGCCGCTTTCTCAATCCCTTGCAAATCCGCCTCTAGCTGCTGAGAAAACTGATTGAGATAGTCTTTATCAATTCGGATGCCGGTGGCTTCCATATTGGCTAGCACTTTTTCTACGGGGAGTTCTACTTCGTTATAGAGCTGCTCTAGCTTGGGTGCTTTGGCAAGGTCGGCTCGTAGGATGGGTACAAGCCGATAGGTCGTGTGGACGTCGCTGCCGCAATAGAGGGCGACTTTTGCGATCGCAACTTCTCCAATTGTTTTGCCCTTCGGCACCAAATCGGTATAGCTAACGGTCGTCATTTCCAAATAGCGCAGCGAAAGATCCGATAGGTTATGGCTGTTGTCTGGATTTAATACATAGCTGGCCAGCATCGGGTCGAACACAACACCCGATAGCGCAATGCCAGCCCTACGCAGCACCAATCGGTCGTATTTCGCGTTTTGAAAAGCCTTTGGATATTTCTCATCTTCTAAGATTGGCTTCAGCGCTTTGAGAACGGTGTCGACGCTTAGCTGTTGACCAGTGCTATGGCCAACTGGAATGTAAGCGAGGTCTGCTATGCCTTCTCCCCAACAGCATCCTACCCCCACCAAATCTGCTTCGAGCGGGTCAATTGAAGTTGTCTCTGTATCCCATGCCACGGGCGCTATTTTGTGGGTCTGTACTGCCAGCGTTTTGACGAGTTCTTTAAGCTGCGCTTCAGTCGTAATCACCTGCGGTGCGATATCGACCTCACTGAGCCCCATGCTGTCTACTGCATCGGTTTCCTCCGCGCTGAAGAAAGCAAGATCTTCATCTTCAAAGCCTTCTGGCAGCGTTTCAACAGGTTTGGCTTTGGGGGCAACATAATCAGACTCTCCACCAAAAGAAGCCTGTAGCTTACTGACCCGATTAATAAAGTGCTGCAGCTCCAGTCGCTTTAGCTCTGGAATGACGTCGTCAGGATCAAAGCCTTCTAGTTTGCAGGTTTCTAAATCGGTTTCTACAGGGACATCGGTAATAATGGTCGCCAGAAATTTAGACTGTTCAGCATCGTCTTTCCCGGTTTCTAGCTTTTTTTTCACGGCGCCCTTGAGTTCGTCAATGGCGTTGTAAATGCCTACTAGGTCGCCGTAGGTATCGAGCAGCTTGACGGCTGTCTTTTTGCCAATGCCCTTGACGCCTGGAATATTGTCGGATGTGTCGCCGCAGAGCGCTTTGTAATCAATTACTTGGCAGGGGAGAATCGAGAGCTTCTCGTACACTTCAGCCACGCCAAATTCGCGGGCGGTGCTGGTGCGACTGCCAAACGTCGTGCTTAGGTACACGATCTTAATGTCTTCGTCTTCGTCGATGAGCTGAAAAAGATCCTGATCGCCGCTCAAAATTTTGACGCGAAACCCTTTTGCTTTTGCCCTTGTGGCCAGAGTGCCAATCATGTCGTCGGCTTCATAGCCGGGCGTGCAAAAAATCGGCAGCTTGAACCTGCCTAGAAGCGTCTTCAAATTTTCAACGTCTTCGGTGAACTCTTCGGGGGTTTCGGCACGACCTGCTTTGTAGCTATCTGTTTTTTCGTGGCGAAAAGTAGGTTCAGACAGGTCAAATGTAACGGCAGCGTAGTCTGGTTTTTCGGCTTCGAGGGTATCCATCAAGGATTTGAGAAAGCCGAAGCACACGCTGGTGGGAATGCCCGTCGACGTTCTTAGCCCACCATCGCGGCTGCGGGCGAACGCGTAGTAAGAACGAAAGGCCAAGGAATGGCCATCGACTAGCATGAGCAAAGGCTTATCAGCAGAAGAACTCAAAGCGACATCAGGGCAAACAACCCACTCATTATCGGACAGGTGGGAAAAAATAGCCCAAAAAAAAGCACCCAAAGTAACTTAAACAAGTCGCTCAGGTGCTCAGGTCGATTTCTAATCTAGTGAGAAAGAATGCTCTCTCAATGGGAGGAAGCTCTACCCCGTACTCCAATACAAGGGTTAGTTACAAGAAACTTGAAAAAGTCATGCGGAGCACGCACCTTTTGTAGCCCGAAAAGTTTTAGAACTCATCAGGTATAAAGCGCCTTTCGACTGCAAAAGACCCAGTGCATATGTGTGCCCAGCAGAGCAAATTAAGAAAACCTGCTTAGCTCCGGTGAATAGTGTATCAAGAATTACTGTTTTGCGGTAATAATTCTTCACTAACTTTGATCGGTTGTGTCGTCTTTGGGCTGATACCGGTGAGCAGTCGCTTGTGGCAACGCACCGAAGACTCCCTCTCCATCAGCATAGTGCCCCATTTTTGCCGGGCGATTTACATGATTTCTATGGCTGGATCTTTGGGGGCGATGTGAGCGTGCGCTGACATTTAGCGACGCTTGCGCGTTGACGTGGGCGATGGTTTGGCGCTCGGTATGCACTCTGCTACATTCCCGTGAAACTCTGTCAATATAGATAAGGTCTGTTGCATTTTAAGATGACAAAGCTTTGCAAATTACTTTTTTAGGAACGAGTTCGGGTGTGCCGACGCGATCGCGCAACGTTTCTAGCGTCGCCCTACGGCTGCCCCAGCGAGCTGAAGTGTGGTTGTTCGACTGTGGTGAAGGAACCCAGCATCAGTTTCTGCGAAGTGACTTCAAATCCAGCCAGATTCGCCGCATTTTTGTGACGCACATGCACGGCGACCATATCTTTGGTTTGCCAGGGCTCCTAGCGACCTGTGGTATGGCCGGGACAGGCCAGCAGCAAATCGATATCTACGGTCCGCCAGAGCTAGGCAAGTATCTAGAAGCTTGCCGCCGCTATTCCAAAACCCAGTCTTCGTATCCCATTCGGGTTCACATTACTGAGCCAGGCACCGTGTACGAAGATGACGATTACAAGGTGGTCTGTCAACGGCTCAAGCATCGCATCCCGGCCCACGGCTATCGCGTTGTTGAAAAAGATCGGACCGGACATTTTGATGTGAAAAAAGCAGTGACTTTGGGAATTCCGCCCGGTCCTGTGTATGGCAAGCTCAAGCAGGGGCAGGTGGTCACCCTTGCAGATGGGCGCAAGATTAATGGCGCTGACCTCTGCGGCCCTCCTATTGTGGGGCGTAAGCTGGCCTACTGCACAGATACGGTGTTTTGCGAGAGTGCGATTGATCTAGCCGATAGGGCGGATGTGCTCATTCATGAGGCCACATTTTCCCACCAGGATGCAGACCTTGCCTATCAGCGAATGCACTCTACCTCTACGATGGCTGCTCAGGTTGCACTAGCTGCCGAGGCAAAGCAGCTAATCATGACTCACTTTAGTCCGCGCTACGCGCCGGGTAATCCACTAGGCCTCGATGATTTGCTCAGTGAGGCCCGGGCCATTTTCCCAAATACGCTAATGGCTAAGGACTTTTTTACCTACGACATCACCCGTACCGACGACGGTATAAAGTCTTCTAAGGCGCAGTCCCCCAAAAAGACTAGCCCCGCTAAGGTGAAATCGCTGTAAGCCCTTATGTTCCTGTTCGGTTACTCAGCTTTTTGAGGCGTTACTATCCCTTCAAGGGCTACCCGTTTGCCGTTAGCTTAGTTTCCAATTAGCTTAGTTTCAATTCGGTCTTTGAGATCAGCTAACCGATGGTTACTGTTAACTGGCATGCGGGGCTGGGGAAGCTCTGTATTTGGCCAGTTGGGTAGGTCGTTGCAAGGACAAGGATGCTGGCTGAGCTCTACCTCTGGCATGGGAACTGGCATGTCGCACCGGGCGCAGCTGGCAATGGTCCAGGCAGGGGAGAGGAGTGTGGCGATAGTTTCGTTGGTGCCTTCTAGGACATAGTTATGAGTATCTGTGTTGAGGAGGGTTGTCCAGCACTGCTCAAATTCTTGGCTGAAGCGATCGCCCTGTAGGATAGCCATGGGCTGGCAGACTGTTCTTCCGTCGCTGTCCACAACCTTTTTGCCCAGCTGAAACCAGTAGGCTAGATATCTTTTTACGTCAGCATGGGATGCCATATTTTCTTCGGCCTTGTTTGACTGGGTTGATTTGAGCGTGGTTTGCTCAGGCTGGACTTTCTAATTTGGCTTACTAGTTTTACTTGCTAGCTTAAGTGTGACTCGATCCTAACGCGCCCTTTCTGTATAGAGATCTTTCTACCGGAACAATTAACCTTTTTTGACTAATTAATCCTAGCTAGGGTTGCTTCGTGACAGTGTTTACAGGCTGACCTAGCGCTGAAATAGGGATGGCGTAGCCGCTGGTGACTAGGTATATGTCCGTTGCAATTTCACCAACGGCCCGGCTGAGAGCTCCTAAGCGATCGCGAAAGCGTCGGCCAAGTTCATAAGCAGGGACGACACCCCACCCAGTTTCTTCGGCTACCAAGATTACGTTCGCAGGTGTATTGTGTAGCGCCTCAAGTAGCCTTTGCTGTTCGTGCTGCCACTGCTCGGTGTCTTGTTCGATGAAATTGGCTAACCAGGTCCCTAGGGAGTCTATGAGTAGGCAATGTTCTTGATTTGATTGATTGAGGATAGGTGCGATCGCCCTTGGCACCTCCCGGCACTGCCATGCCTTTGGTCGCCTTTGTCTATGCTGGTCGATGCGGGCCTGCCAGTCAGCATCCTGTGGGTTCGTTTGGGCGGTGGCCACATATATCACCTGCTGACCATGCTGAGCGGCCAGCTGGGTCGCCAACCCTTCGGCCCACTCGCTTTTCCCGGAGCGGCTGGGTCCAGTAATAAGAATAACTGTCATGATTGTGGGTGCGATGCTAAGTGAATGTCTGCGTAGTTAGTAGCGATGTGGGTGTTACACCCTCTGACTTGTGCTAACGTAGAAGACTGTAGTTTCGCCTTATAAGGGATATTAATTAGGAGGTTTTCGCTTGGAGTCTGTGGAGTCTACGGCTACTACGCCTGAATCGGATGCCCGGTTCATATTAAAAGTACTTTGGTTAGATAAGGACGTCGCCCTGGCAGTCGATCAGGTAGTGGGTAAAGGCACTAGCCCGCTAACGTCTTATTTCTTCTGGCCCCGCAACGATGCATGGGAACAGTTGAAGGCTGAGATTGAGTCCAAATCTTGGATTACGGATGAAGAGAGCGTCGAGCTCCTCAACAAGGCCACTGAAATCATTAACTATTGGCAGGAAGAAGGCAAGACAAAGCCGATGAGTGAGGCTCAAAGCAAGTTTCCCGAAGTTGCCTTCACCGGTAGTTCGTGAGTTGCTGAACCAGTACCTGAAAGGTCAACGACTCAGAGCAAATGTATAAGAAACCCTTCCGCGTTTTCGACGTTGAAGGGTTTTTTACGCTTGTTCCAAGGTCTAGCCTTTCTGATTTCTGCGCCCACTGCAGGGCTTAGTGCTATCGGTACAACATCAAAGCGCCTGCTTACCATACCCATTCAGTGCTATCCCACTTATTTGCAAAGTCACCTAGCAGTAGCTTGTCGTCCCCGTTTTCTGCCATTTCCTTTAGCGCTTCTGCCCAACCCTGACGAGCTGTGGTCACTGGTCGAATCAGCAACCCTTCTTCTTTTATCCCAAGTATGACGTCGGCGCGAAGACCGCATTGCTCAATTAGTAACTTTGGGATACGAATGCCTTGGGAGTTGCCAATCTTGATAACCTTGGTAACAACTGCACTGTTGGTGGCGCTCATAAGCTTTATCAGTAAAGGTAATTGCATCGTAGCTACATATTGTTATTGTCTATGACTGTTTAAGACCCTCAGTAAACGACTGTCAAATCACTGATTTTTTGGAAAGACTGTAAAAGACGAGGCGATTACTGCATGTACGAGATTAGGCATCCAGATGTATCTGAAACGTTTGCAGCTTATCCTGAAGCAATACGTCATAGGCTTTTGTTATTGCGGCAGCTCATGGTATTGATGCGATCGCAGAATTCAAAACCTTTCTAGACTTGGCGCGCAACCATGACTAACGCGCCAGTTTTTTCAGCCAGAAAGCAGGTCGATTGGCCATGATTGTCACCGGTTCTGACCCCTATTTTAGGGTGGCGTTACCAGCATATGCCTAAAGTTATGCTGAAAAAGCACCGCGAGTCAGTCTACAGAAGACGACTTACGGTGCTTTCAAGTTGGCAAATACAGAGAAAGCCAGTTGAATTAGATTTTTCCGCCTGCGGCCTGCAGGCGAGCGCGGGCTTTTTTCAGAGCTTGATTAGCTTTGAATGTTGCTGAGCGGTCTTCAGGAGAGACGCTGCTTGCTGCAGCTTGTGCTTCTGAGTAGGCTTTTTCAGCTTCGGTTTGGTCAATGCTGTCGCCGCGCTCGGCGCCATTGACCAAAATGGTGACTTCGTCTTCATCGACTTCTGCAAAGCCGCCCATGAGTGCGATCGCAGTCCACTCTTTTGCCCCTTCTGTAGAGCGTACGCGAAGTACCCCCGTATCTAGCGCAGTGAGCAGCGGCGCGTGACCACCCAAGATACCGAGCTGGCCAGTGGTACTCGGCAGAATCACCTCTTCGGCTTCGTCATCCCAGACTGTTCTATCGGGCGCTACAACGCGCACAACTAAAGACATAGCTCTTTCGAAATAGTGTTTTTAAGGGGAAGGAAGCACCCTTCTAACGCTCTTCTGACGCCCTTTTAACGCAAGAGGTCACGTTAGAAGAAGTGCTCTTAGAGTCAATCAGTGGTCAATCAGACGTTACTTGTCCGCGTCCGCCTTCATCTTCTCAGCAGCTGCGATTACTTCCTCAATGCCGCCTTTCAGGTAGAAAGCCTGCTCAGGAATGTCATCTAGCTCCCCATCGAGAATCATGTTGAAGCCCTTGATAGTTTCTTCTAGCGTGACGTACTTGCCGGACATCCCGGTAAAGACTTCTGCCACAAAGAATGGCTGAGAGAGGAACTTCTCAATCTTGCGGGCGCGGGCCACTACCTGACGGTCTTCTTCAGAAAGCTCGTCGAGACCCAGAATGGCAATGATGTCCTGCAGCTCTTTGTAGCGCTGAAGGGTGGACTGAACGGCTCTAGCGGTGGAGTAGTGCTCAGTGCCCACAATGTCTGGCTGGAGCATGGTCGAAGTCGAGGCCAGGGGGTCTACCGCAGGATAAATGCCTTTCGATGCTAGGGCACGTGAGAGCGTGGTGGTTGCATCTAGGTGGGCGAAGGTGGTGGCAGGTGCCGGGTCAGTCAGATCGTCGGCAGGGACGTAAACCGCCTGAATGGAGGTAATAGATCCCTCAGTGGTAGAGGCGATTCGCTCCTGCAGGTCACCCATGTCTGTGCCGAGAGTGGGCTGGTAACCTACCGCAGAAGGCATCCGGCCCAGCAGCGCAGATACTTCAGAACCCGCCTGTACAAAGCGGAAGATGTTGTCAACAAAGAGCAGCACGTCCTGCTTGTTGACATCGCGGAAGTACTCAGCCATGGTCAGCGCAGAAAGTGCCACGCGCATACGAGCACCAGGCGGCTCGTTCATCTGGCCGTACACTAGGGCTACTTTAGACTGGCTGAGGTCGTCGGCGTTGATTACGCCGGATTCAATAAATTCGTTGTAGAGGTCGTTGCCTTCACGGGTGCGCTCACCGACGCCGCCAAATACGGATACGCCGCTGTGCTCTTTTGCAATGTTGTTAATGAGCTCTTGAATCAGAACGGTTTTACCTACGCCCGCACCGCCAAAGAGTCCAACTTTACCGCCTCGTCTGTAGGGGGCGATCAGGTCTACGACCTTAATGCCGGTTTCAAATACGGCAGGCTTGGTTTCTAGGTCTACCAGCTCAGGCGCAGCGCGGTGGATAGGCAGCGTGCTTTCAGCTTCAACGGGACCTTTTTCGTCAACGGGCTCACCGAGAACGTTGAAGATTCTACCGAGGGTTGCTTTGCCTACAGGAACGTTGATGGGGCTGCCCAAATCTTCTGCGTCCATGCCGCGGACTAAGCCATCAGTAGAGCTCATGGAAACGGCACGAACCTGGGAGTCGCCTAGCAGCTGCTGCACTTCGCAGGTTACTGCAACGTCTTGACCAGCGGGGTTTTTGCCAGTGACTCGAATCGCGTTGTAAATCTTGGGAAGTTCGCCACTGGGGAACTTAACGTCTAAAACTGGGCCAATAATCTGAGTAATATAGCCGGTGTTTGTTTTCTCTGCGGTGGAGACCATTCCTGCGCCTGTCCTACGTTTTAGCTAATACCTACCGCGCCTAAGCGACCTTGCAAAAGTGCCTTGTGAACTGGCCTTGTAAGATCGACTTGCGCCATATTTAAGATTATCACTAGATGCCTCGCCTTTAAAAAATATGAAGCTTGAGGCTTGAGTCGCTGAATCCGGGAATATCCATAGGTCCGCTGAATGAGTCTGTCTAGCTCGGTATGGGCTGTGCTTAGTTCGGTAACCCGCACCCTTCAGCCCGTTGCGATCGCTTCTTCAATTTCGATAAATTAGCACTCGACAGCAGAGAGTGCTAACTCTTGCTAAAGCCCTGCAAAGTCTGTGTCAGTGCCTTTATGTCTAGGCGACACATCGGCTTGATTCGCTGGGCTTTCATCGTGTCAGTACTCAACGGCTGATATCTCGCAGTTGATACATAGCCGCTGATATCTAGCGTCAGAGCTGGCACACAACCCCAATCAGTATTCATTCGATTCATAGCGGAGAAGTCACAATGGCAGCTATCTCTTTAGGTAAAGCATCACTCAAGCCCCTTGGCGATCGCGTATTTGTCAAGGTTAGTGAGTCTGCAGAGCAAACAGCTGGCGGCATCATTCTGCCTGATGCAGCCAAGGAAAAGCCCCAAGTTGGCGAAATTACAGCGGTTGGTCCTGGCAAGGTTGACGAAAATGGCAACCGTCAGTCAATGGATGTATCTGTAGGCGACAAAGTTTTGTACTCCAAGTACGCAGGGACTGAGATCAAGTTAGAAGCTGGTGAGTACATTTTGCTCTCTGAGAAAGACATCCTCGCGACCGTTGCTTACTAACTAAGACGCTTCTCTACAACTTCACTTCAAGCACCTCTACTCAATTCCCTAACGGATAACTATGGCAAAGCGCATTATCTACAACGAAAATGCCCGCCGTGCGCTAGAGCGCGGTATGGACATTTTGGCTGAAGCGGTGGCCGTCACCCTCGGCCCAAAAGGACGTAATGTCGTTCTTGAAAAGAAATTTGGCTCTCCTCAGATCGTCAATGACGGTGTGACAATTGCCAAAGAAATTGAACTGGAAGACAACGTTGAGAATACGGGCGTCTCTCTGATTCGTCAGGCCGCTTCTAAAACCAATGACTCCGCCGGTGACGGCACGACAACGGCAACCGTGCTGGCCCACGCTATCGTCAAAGAAGGCCTGCGGAACGTGGCAGCAGGCGCGAATGCGATCGCTCTAAAGCGCGGTATCGACAAGGCCACTTCGTACCTGGTAGATCAAATTGCAAATCAGGCTCAGCCGGTGGGTGATTCGACTGCGATCGCTCAAGTTGGCTCTATCTCTGCAGGCAATGACCCTGAAGTCGGTCAGATGATTGCCAACGCAATGGAGAAGGTAGGCCGCGAAGGTGTGATTTCCCTGGAGGAAGGGAAGTCCATGTTCACCGAACTAGAAATCACTGAGGGCATGCGCTTTGACAAGGGCTATGTCTCGCCTTACTTCGTCACTGACCCCGAGCGGATGGAAACGGGTTTCGACGAGCCTCAGATCCTCATTACCGACAAAAAAATTGCCCTAGTCCAGGATTTAGTACCTGTGCTTGAGCAGGTTGCTAGAGGCGGCCGTCCTCTGCTGATTATCTGTGAAGATATCGAGAAAGAGGCCCTGGCTACCCTAGTGGTTAACCGGCTGCGCGGTGTGCTGAATGTGGCGGCTGTGAAAGCGCCTGGCTTCGGCGATCGCCGCAAAGCGATGCTCGAAGATATTGCCACCCTCACAGGCGGCACGATGATCACAGAAGATGCTGGCCTCAAGCTAGATACCGTCACCGTTGATCAGCTGGGTGCTGCCCGCCGGGTGACCATTACTAAAGACAGCACAACGCTAGTGGCAGAAGGCAACGAGGCGGCTGTGAAAACTCGCTGCGATCAGATTCGCCGTCAAATCGACGAAACAGATTCCAGCTACGACAAAGAAAAGCTACAGGAGCGCCTCGCAAAGCTCTCCGGTGGTGTCGCCGTCATCAAGGTCGGTGCAGCCACTGAGACTGAGATGAAGGACCGCAAGCTTCGCCTAGAAGATGCTATCAACGCGACTAAGGCAGCCGTTGAAGAAGGCATTGTTCCCGGTGGTGGTACGACTTTGGCTCATATGTCTCCCGGGTTGGAATCTTGGGCGAATGAAAACCTCTCTGGTGAAGAGCTGGTGGGTGCCATGATTGTGACCCGCGCGCTGACATCGCCACTGAAGCGAATTGCCGAGAACGCCGGTCAAAATGGCGCGGTGATTGCTGAGCGAGTCAAGGAGAAAGATGCCAGCGTCGGCTACAACGCTGCTTCTAATGAGTATGTCAACATGCTGGAAGCTGGAATTGTTGACCCAGCGAAAGTGACCCGTTCTGCACTGCAAAACGCGGCGTCTATTGCAGCGATGGTGCTCACCACTGAGTGCATCGTGGTAGATAAGCCCGAAGATGACAAAGCAGGCGTTGGTGCAGGCGCTGGTATGGGCGATTTTGACTACTAAATCTCTGCAGTAGCTCTAAAAGGACCGTTTCAATAAGCAACAGTCCGCTTAAACAAGGGACAGTCCGCCTACGGGTGGGCTGTCCTTTTTAGTGTCAGCTGTTAGGTTTATATCAGCTCAGTAAAAGTATTGCTGAAGCCAAAAGCCCGCAAGAAAAGAAAACAACTCATGACCCCCGATGATGTGACCGCCGCCCTGACCGCTAAATTTGGCGATACGGTAAAACACTCACCGCCCGACGCTTGGCAGGTGGAAACGGATGATCTGCGTTTGTTGGTGATTTTGAGCGATCCGTGGATCCGTCTGATGACGCCGATTGTGCCAATTTCAGAAGCGCAGTCTTTCGTGGGGCAAATGATGGAAGCCAACTTCGACCAGACGAACGAGGCCCGCTATGCCTTTCATCAAAATATTGTGTGGGGACTGGTGCAGTACGACTTTGCAACGTTGGCGGTTGATTTGTTTGATCGGGCGATCGCTCAGCTCATCACGCTCAAATCCCAGGGCGTCAGCGTCTTTTTCAATCGCATGATGGAAGCTCAAATCACCCAAATCATCACAGCAGCTAAGCTCCAAGGGCAATCGCTAGAAGACACGATAAAGACGCTAAGCCGCCTCTATTCGGAAGGTGTGATGGGCGAAATGGGTGAATCTGAGTATCAGCAGAAGGCTATGACCGCTTGGCGTAGCCAGCTCGAAAGACTGTGGCCCACAGTAGATGTCGATAAAGCCAACCGTTAGGCAGCACTAATGGAAACAACAGAACAAATTATTGAACGCCTTAAAGCAGACTACGCCCGCTTTCCAGCAGAACAAAGCTACGATCTTTATGCGGAAGATGTGCAGTTCAAAGACCCGCTAAATTCGTTTTCTGGCATAGAAAAATACAAGAAAATGATTGCTTTTCTCTCGAAGTTTTTTCGAGATATTGACATGGAGCTGCATGGTATAGAAACAGCTGATGCAACCTCAATTCTTACTCGCTGGACGCTTAATATGACCGCGCCTGCGCCTTGGTCGCCTCGCCTGTCGATTTCAGGACGTAGTGAATTAGGCCTAAATTCTCGTCAGCTCATCAGCTCACATATTGACGATTGGGACTGTTCACGCTTAGACGTACTCAAACAAGTCTTTAAGTTCGATGCTTAACCCCCATCGTCAGCGAAAGGCTACCTGAATCACACCTATACGGGACTTAAGATGTCTATTTAAGACCTGACTTCGAAATAAGATCTGATGTTTTGCAGTTTCCCTGATGAATAACGGTGTGTACGAGCCATTTTTCTTGTGGGTCAGGATAGTCGCTGCGGTAGTGGCCGCCTCGGCTTTCGGTGCGGAAGGCGGCGCTTTTGAGAATGAGGGCTGCGATCGCCAGTAAATTACCCACCTCTCCCCACAGCCTGACCTGATCTGCGGTGACTGTATCTGGTAGCTGGACCGTTTCACCGGGCCGCAGGTTAAGAATTTGACTAATGGCTAGCTGGGTGAACTGATGCTGCCAGCTAGCTATCTGGGCGATCGCACTCTCCAGCAGCCCTTGTTCGCGGCTAATGCCTGCATGTTTCCAGATCAGCTGAGGCAGATCTTCTCTCCACTGCTTCAAAAGGGTCAACCAGTCTGTGTCTTGCCCTAGTGCTACTCCGCGGCTGCTTGCAATCTGATGCTGGGGAACGCTTGCCAACCCGTCTGGTAGCCGAATCGTCTTGAGCTGAGCGCCATAGACTAGGCACTCCAGGAGTGAATTGCTAGCCAGCCGATTGGCACCATGAACGCCTGTACTGGCATTCTCGCCGACAGCATAGAGATGGGTAATCGTCGTTTCGCTGTGAAGATCAGCGGTGATGCCACCCATCCAGTAGTGGGCCGCCGGTGAAACGGGTATAGGTTGGGAAAATACATCGACACCCCACTGCTTGCAGACCCGAATAATATTGGGAAAGCGGTAGCGAATGCGTGCCGGGTCGATAGGACTCAGGTCTAGGTATACAACTGATGAGTTTGGGCTGCGCTGCAAGTGTGAAAAAATTGCCCTGCTGACGACATCGCGGGGGGCAAGCTCCCCATCGGGATGATAGTCGAAGGCGAACCGATTGCCCTCGCTATCTAGCAAGTGGGCGCCCTCTCCGCGGACGGCTTCGCTGATTAGAAATCGAGGTGCGCCTGGCACGGTCAGCGCCGTAGGATGAAACTGAAAAAACTCTAAGTCTCGTATCTGTGCGCCCGCCTGCCAAGCCATGGCTATACCATCGCCTGTGCTGGCTGCCGGATTAGTCGTCTGTGAAAAGACCTGTCCGCCGCCGCCGGTAGCGAGGACGACTGCCCGAGCCGGAATCCACTGGATATGCGGGTGCCCGTCGACCTGCGATTGCGATAGGCAAATGCCTTTGCAAACGGAATCTTCTACCCACAAATCCAGCACAAATGTTCTTTGAAAAACCCGGATGTTTTCCTGATTGAGGACGCGGTGGGCAAGGGTTGAGACGATGGCATGGCCGGTGGTGTCTGCGGCGTGCAGTACCCGATTACGAGAGTGTGCCGCTTCTAGCGTCATCGCTAGCTGCTGCCCCGAACGATCAAAAGCAACGCCCAGGTCGACAAGGGAATCGATGCAGTCTTTTGCACCGTCAACCAGTAGCTGAACGGCGCTGATTTCACAGAGGCCTGCGCCTGCCCGCAGCGTGTCTTCTATGTGGAGCTTGGGTGAATCATCGGGTGCGATCGCAGCGGCAATCCCGCCCTGCGCCCAATCACTCGCAGATACCGCCAGCGTATCTTTAGTCACTAGTCCAACGTTGAGATGACTCGGTAAGCAGAGCGCCGAATAGAGACCTGCCGCGCCGCCGCCAATGACCAGCACATCGAACGCTCCTGCACTGTGGGAAGAAGGATGAGTCAATCGGAGAAGCTCCTGACGGGGTTGCTCTACTGTATCAGCCACAATACCAATAACAGCAAACCCTTCAGCTAACGTTAGCTGAAGGGTTTGGTTGCCCAAGCGTGTTGTGACTTGCTTGTTGTGACTTGCCTGACTTGTGTACAGATTCAGGTGCGTGCACCGAGCTGCGGATTACACAATCGGGCTAATCATGCACACTACTTGTAGACGCCATTGTTAAAGCGGTCCGCGCCTTCTACTAGAGCGGGGTCAGGGTCTGAAATGGTGAAAATATCGATGTTTTGCTGAAGTCTATCCTTCTCAACCTGCCGCAGCCCCGGAATTTCAAAGATATCTTCGATAGCGTCATAAGGTGCGTTAGAAACAACCTTTCCGGCAATTGTAGGGTACAGCCCGCGATACTTTCTAAATGCGGCAATGTTAGTGTTGTTAACATCGATCTTATTGCCGTACGCAGTTGCTAGTTTGTCATCTACTGCGTTGCGGAGTTCTTGTCCGCCTGCATTGGCTACCAGCGGCGTTCCATTCACTGCGCTCATCAATCCGTTATTGAAAATACCTTCACTAAAGGGGGATGCCAGTACAGGCTGTGTTGCCCCCACAAACAAAGTACTCAGAAAGATTCCGACCGCTACCAGTGTACCTAGTGCCCTTCTAATGCCTCTTTTCATCCGCTCAAAACCTCTTGCTAACTCTACTCTTCAGCATCTTTGTAGAGGATATCATTTTTGCGGGTGGCGCGCGGAGTGGATGCTCCCACAGGCGGGCGATCAGCTGGCCAATGTTAACAGTGAATTGCGGAGTAGTGGGTGCTGAAGTCACTAAGACCCGGTCCAACGATGCCTAGGTTAGCCACGTTAGGTCAGCGAGTTCTGCGGTAAGGGGTTTTGAGTTTGCCTGCTGTAGGCATGCAAAAATCGATCCAGATCAGAAAATGCGCATCCATGGGTGATGAGAGCCTGGTCGTAGCCTTTGAGGTCAACGGAGTATCGCCTGAAGGTTTGCTCGCTGACCCCTAGCTGCTCCAGTGCCTGATAGGTTGTTTCCCCTACGGAAATATCTAGCCCCAGCTGCTTGGTGGAACTTTCAAATCGGAAGGCGGCGTTTACTGTATCGCCCAGTGGTGTGTAGTCTGGGTGGTCGTTGCTACCCGTGTTGCCAACCATGGCGTAGCCTGTGTTCAGCCCTGCGCCAATGCGCAAGGGAAAAGGCAGGGGAAATTCTTCATGTAGCTTACCGGTCATCCGGTTGAGCTCGCTGAGGGCCTTGGAAATTTGCAGCATGGATTGGGGCGTGACTTCCTGTGTGCCGTGAATCCAAACGGCCATGACCGCGTCGCCAATGTACTTATCGACCCAGCTGCCGTACTCTCCAATAATTTCTCCGGCATAGCGAAACCAGGTGCCAATAGCCTCAGAGAGAACCTTTTCATCTAGCTGGCGGGTCATGATGGTGTAGTCTCGGATATCGACTACTAGAACTGAGATCAGCCGCCGAACGTGAAGGGCTGCCGTGGCCGAAAAGTCTTGCGGCGCGCCGTAGTCAGAGGCGCTGGCTGTCTCCATAGCAGGGCAGAAAAACTTAAGCTCAGTCTGGCCGAAGGTAATCGCATCACCGTTGTGTAGGGTGACCGGTACGCTGACCCGGCGACCATTGATGAAGGACCCATTACGGCTGCCCAAGTCAATCAGATAGTATTCGCCCGTATCCATGTATTGCAGCATGGCGTGGTTCCGTGAAATCCAGCGATCGCCCAGCACGAAGCTATTGTCATCGCTACGACCTACCGTCCAGCAATTGGTGCCAGCGAGCGGCAAATAGCGTTGGCTAGTGTCCGTCTTCAGCACCAGACAAGGACCGAGTTGTGGAGTGGTCTCAGGAATTGACACGGCTACCGAATAAGTGACTGGAGACTTTCTAAGTTCTGGAGGACTTGATTCTGGAGAACTCGGTTCTGCAAAACCGAGCGCTATGAGTTGACATGTCAACGCGGAGCACGCTAGTTGAGAAGACGCCCAGTCGAGATGTATCTCAACCCAGCTCGCTCAAAAAATGCTGGCCTATAGGCTACAGCCATACCCGCATTTGCACCAACGTAATCTTACTGAGTGTAAGTAAGCACTAGGGTTTCGAGCCTTGCTTATCCTTACATTTCGCACCCACCCAATTCCGGCCAAAAAGTGCAGCTTCGAGCGAACTTTAGACCAACCTTCAGAACAAGGCGTTCTGAGGGGGTAGCCGAAACGCTAGGGATTGTATTGTTGCGATCCAGATTGGATAGACGTTTGAGATAACGTCAGCCGGTTTTGTGCTAGGCCAAAACAGCGGCTAAAAAGAACAGGCTATCTACCAATATGGTGCTGAGGACAGCGCCGCTAAATGCCCACCACTTAGTGCTCATCGACCTTAGCGGTATGGTACCCAACATCACCAGCAGAGTTAGGAGTACAATTGCGCAGCCAACCCCCTGGTAGGTCTCCATGCGTAGCAGGGCGCTGTGAAGAATAGCGCTTGCTGATTCGGGTGGATTGGTCATGAGGGCACGCCAGTAGGGAATCAGCCCAACACAATAAAAATAGAGATCGGTAATGGCTGTACCCAGCAGGGAGCCAAGGTAAAAGTAGTTGCCGATTTTAGCCCTCTGGTAGTAGAGCAGGGTGAGTACGATAGGTAGGCCAATAGACTCAATAGGCAGGTGAACGTAAGGATCAGCGCGAAACCATCCCCAGTAAACGGCGCCCGCTAGCCAAGTCCAGCTAAAGCCAATGATCAAGTCTCCCCAGAGATCGCTAAAGGCGGTAGTCTCAGGCGTGCCATTGTGAAGTTCGCTCTCTGGGGTTGAGGCCTTGAGCAATCGCCAGCCCAGGAGGAGCCAAAGGGCCGTCATCGCCAGACTGACCGTTGGCACGATGCGAACCAGGGGGGCCTGAATAAAGACAGGGACAGCTACCAGAAAGCCTGAAGCCAGGAATGCTTTGACACGACGTGTTTTGAGTGCCTGTGTCAGCGGCTGGCTGGATAACAGCCGACTTTGCAGTAGCGTTTGGGTGCTTTCTAGCTCAACTTCGACGACTGCCTGGTCTCGTTGCGGATGGCTGACGTTGTGAAAGCTGCTGGGTGCGCCCGCTTTGCGACTGCTATTTGTGCGGTTACTATTTGGAAGATTGCTGCTGGTGAGTGAGTCGTTCGAAATCTGCAAAGTCTCAACATCCTTGACTTGTGGCGTGGTGTGCTGAAGAACCTGCAAGGCCTTATCTGAGATAGGTTAATCGTTCTTAACATAACACGCTTTACACGGGCTGTGCAGGGCACAGGGAGTGCGTAATTGACGGATAGGCATGTCTTATGGATGTTTTGTATATCGCTGCTAATTTTTTACGCTCAGTAGAGCTTAACGGGTTATCGGTGCCGTATAACCATGAACTTAGTGCACGTTTTGCAGAGATATGTGAAAAGTGGTCGGGTACCTCTATTTGGACGTTTGAAATACTGCTTCTGATTGATTGACCAGTTAGGGTGTTTAATTGTGCTAGAGAATTTATCGGCTAAGAAAGGCTGGGAGTGCTGCCCATGGTGTGGCTTGGTATGACGATGCCGTGGGTAGTGGCGGCTGAACCGGTTGAGCCTTCTATGACGGTCTTTCGCGCTGTTGTGATTGGTGTTGTGCAGGGCCTGACGGAGTTTCTGCCAATTAGTAGTACGGCCCATGTGAAGGTTGTGCCGGTGCTGCTGGGCTGGGGAGATCCAGGCGTTTCATTTACAGCGGTTATCCAGCTGGGGAGCGTGGCGGCTATCCTCTGGTACTTTTGGGATGACCTTTCTTCGGTGACGGCGAACTTTGTGCGGGCTGCGCTCAAGCAGGCGTTTTCTTCAGATGAATTTCGCCTGGGCTTGGGGATTTTGCTGGGAACCGTGCCGATTGTCGTGCTGGGCCTTTTTATCAAAATTTTTGTCCCGGACTACGATAGTTCTATTGTTCGTTCGACGGGGGTGATCGCACTGACTTCAATTGTGATGGCGATCCTACTGGGCATTGCTGAAGTCACCGGCAGCCGCCAGCGAGACTTTACGAAGCTGGGGCTCAAGGATGGCATAGGGGTAGGGCTTGCCCAGGCGCTGGCGCTGGTGCCCGGCGTTTCGCGATCGGGCTCTACCCTGACGGCGGGCTTATTTTTGGGGCTCAGGCGAGAAACGGCCGCAAGATTTTCGTTTTTGCTAGGCATGCCTGCAATCTTGCTGGCGGGCCTAGTGTCACTGACCGATGTCGTCGGGGCTGACAGTGAGGTGGGGCTGGTGCCTTTGCTGGCGGGCCTAGTTGCGGCGGTCGTGTCTTCCTATCTGGCGATCGCTTGGCTGATTGAATTCTTAAAGCGGCACAGCACCTGGATTTTTGTGTGGTATCGTCTGGCGTTTGGGCTGGTGCTGTTGATTGCGATCGCAACGAATACAATAAAAAATGTCTAGAGAAACACCTGCCAGCGAATACCGTGCAATGCGTCAGCACGCCCCCACGCCCGTATGAAAACCACCGCCATCTCCCCTGCCAAAATCACTCGCGTGGTGCCCGGTTCCATTGCCGAGGAGATTGGGTTTGAAGCAGGCGACCGGCTGGTGGCTATTAACGGCGAGCGTCCGAGAGATCTGATTGACTATCGCTTTCTCTGTGCGGATGAATTTTTGACGCTGGACGTGCGGGATGCCAAAGGCGCGACTCACAGCATTGATATTGAAAAGGAGCCTGACGAAGAGCTGGGCCTGGAGTTTGAAAGCGCCCTTTTTGACGGCTTGATTCAGTGCGTTAATCGCTGCCCATTTTGCTTTATCGATCAGCAGCCGCCGGGCAAGCGAGAGACGCTGTACCTCAAGGATGACGACTATCGGCTGAGCTTTTTGTACGGCAGCTACCTGACGCTTACAAATATTCCGCCTGCTGAATGGGATAGAATTGCCCGGCTGCGCCTCTCGCCTCTTTACGTATCGGTACATGCGACTGAAGGCGATGTGCGATCGCGCCTCCTAAAGAATGACCGTGCCCGTCAAATTTTGGCGCATCTGGCCTGGTTCCAAGACCATCGACTGCAAATTCACGCTCAGGTAGTCGTTTGCCCCGGAATCAATGACGGTCCTCACCTGGAGCAGACGCTGCGCGATCTGGCGGCTTTTCATGTGGGCGATGTGCCAGCGGTGATCTCTGCGGCTGTTGTCCCGGTTGGCCTCACCCGCTTTCGGCCCGCTGACGATGCGCTCATTCCCGTGACAACGGAGAAAGCCAATGAAGTGATTACTCAGGTCACGGCGCTGCAGGCTCAATTTCAGGCTGAGCTAGGGACGACCTTTGCCTGGCTTGCTGACGAGTGGTTTTTGATTGGGCGTCAGCCCCTACCTCCCGAGAGTCACTACGAGGCCTATCCCCAAATCGGCAATGGCGTTGGGTCAATTCGACTATTTTTGAAAGAATTCGATGACCTAGCTGAGACCTTGCCAAATGAAATACCTTCGCCCCGGGTATTTACCTGGGTAGTCGGGAATGCGGTTGAACATGCCTTTGCGCCGCTGGTTGCTCGGCTGAATCAGATAGCGGGCTTAACTGTGAAGATGGCTGCGATTAACAGTGACTATTGGGGACAAGAGATTACGGTGACTGGGCTACTGACCGGGCAGGACATCTTGGCGCAGCTAGCAGGCAAGAATCTGGGAGATGCGGTTTTGCTGCCTTCACTGATGCTGAAACAGAGTGATAGCCAGCGCTCAGATGAAACTTACTTTCTGGACGATATGTCGCTGGCGACGCTCGAAAATGAACTAAACTGTTCAGTAATATCTGTGCAAGGATTGGCTGAACTGATCTCTGTTTGCTGTCAGCCCGACCGCCCTGAAAAAACGCTTATCGTTGCCTAGTCTGGCTTTTTGAGCTTCGTTCTGGAAAATTGAACGGCCTAGCGTCTGTCCGCTAAGCTTTATGGTGGTGCAGGCATAGATGGTGATAATGCTGAACCGGCTGCTTGTCGTAGAATCTGTCTGACGCTCTCAAATCGTAGCCGTATATACAGATCAGCCGTAATCACAGCACCCTTTCCTCAAAACATTTAAGTCATCAACCGTTATGCGATATCTCAAGCCAGCTACTTTTTTACTGCTAATGGCGAGCAGTGCAGTATCTCTGCTGTCGCAATCTGCCGCTGCCGCCTCCGAGGCGCCAGGGGTCGATGGCCGTTCATTTTCTGAGCAGCCGTTGCAAGAAAAGGCCGATATGGCCGCTGCTAATACTGCCGCTGGTGATATCGCAGCGTCTGAGGTAGCGCCTACATCACCAGCGCTCCTATCGGCTGTGGAGGGCGCTGAAGCGATCGCTGATTTTTCATTTCCGGCTTCTGCTGGACGACGGTTGCCGCAGTTCTCGCGGTTGGTCAACCGGCTGTATGCGGTCGATGTTTCGGCTGACAAAGCTTCTCCTGCGGCTGCAGAGGCCGTTGATGTAGAGGTGATTGATGCGTCTTCAGAGCGTCAGGTAGCACCGGTTCCGGAACGTTTTGTGCAGGCTCCTGAGTCTTCAAAGCTGACCCTGGAAGATTTGCGTCAGTGGATAGCAGAAGATGACAGTGCGATCGCGCAGGCAGAAGAAGACTTACCTGCTCTGGAAGAGCCTGAAGCTTTAGAAGAGCCTGAAGCTTTAGAAGAGCCTGATGCCGAAGAGAGTCAGCCACCTACCTTACCAGAACTTGAGCCAGAACCTGTGCCAGATCCTGAGGCTGTTCCAGAGGCGGAACCTGAGCCAGACTCTGACGCTACGCCAGATGCTGACGTTACAGATCCAGCCACAGAGAACGACCCTACCGCCGAGACAACGGAAGTCAATCAGCTGCCAGATATCCTGTTTGCCGATCCCAATCCTCTAAGCCTTCCGACCTCCCCTGTAGAAGTTGAAGTTGAAAGGAATCCCGTTGTCACGATAGAACAAGCCATTGAGCTGGCCTATCAAAATAATCAGACCTTGCAAGCGGCGCTGCTGTCGCTTGAGCAGGCGAATGCAAACCTCGAGGAGGCCCGTGCGGATCTGAAGCCAACTGTATCCACAGATGCGAACATCACCAATACGCAAAATGATGGTTCTCGAACGGTGCTAGATGGCTCCGTGCAACTTTCCTACGACCTACTGACCGGGGGCAGCCGTGCGGCATCTATTCGAACCGCTGAGCTACAGCAGGAAGTGAGTGCGATCACGGTAGAAGCCCAGCAGGAGGAGATTCGCCTAGCTACGGCTATAGCCTACTATGCGCTTCAGGATGCGGGAGAGCAGATCAGAATTAACCAGTCTTTTCTGGATGAAGCTGCTCGCAACCTGCGAGACTCCCAGCTGCGCCAGGAAGTGGGCGTGGGCACTCGGTTCGATACTTTGCGGGCTGAGGTCCAGTTCGCCAACGCTCGCCAGTCGCTGATTCAGGCCCAAGGCGATCAGCGAATTGCCCGGCGAGATATTGCGCGCCTGCTGAATCTGCCCCCGACGTCGGGGCTTTCGACCACGCCAGTAGCAGTCGCAGAAAACTGGCCACTGACCCTTGAAGACAGTATCCTGCTGGCATTTCAAAATCGCGGAGAGTTAGAGCAATCACTCCTAGAGTCTGAAATCAGTGAGCAGCAGCGGCGGCTCGCACTCTCTACCGTGAGGCCACGGCTCAGCCTGTTTGCTCGTTATAACAACCAGGAGATTTTAGAAGGCTCGACTGCCTTTGAGGACGATTCTTCAAACAGCGTGACGTTTGGCGCTCAGTTTAATATGACGCTGTACGACGGAGGGGCTGCCCGTGCGGCTGCTAGGAGCCAAGACATCGGTGGGATGATTGCTGAAGAAGGCTTTAGCGAGAACCTTGACCAAATTCGCTTCGATGTGGAAGAGGCCTTTTTTAACCTGCAATCTAACCAGGAAAATATTGCCACTTCTGAAGTGGCGGTTGCCCAGGCTGAAGAAGCACTCGAGCTGGCTAATTTGCGCTTGCAGGCTGGTGTGGGTACCCAGCTAGATGTGCTGACCGCGCAAAGTGAGCTAACCGAAGCGGAGGCCAATAATGTTTCTGCGATCTTGGGCTACAACCGGGCGCTGGTGGCTATGGAGCGCGCGGTGAGCAATATTTCTGGTCCCTACTTACCGTAGTTCTGCTTGCCGTAGTGCCTATCTAGTGGCAACTCTAGCAGTCGCTCTGGTCATGACTCTGGTTCGGAAGCGACTCGAGCGCAGGAAGGGCGTGAGCTGGTGAACTAGACGTGTGAACTGATTTTTTGGGGCAACCCGTTCGGTTGCCCAGGGCTCTTGGTTTAAGGTCTCTGCCTCGAGCGTTTCTGAATTCTCTATATCTTGGGGTTCTGAATCTTGGGGTTCTGAGTAATGAGCGGGAGGATGAAACACCTCTTCTTTGCAGAGACGTTCTACGACTTGCTCGGCGCTGAGTAGGCGCTTAAGGACGACTTGCCCAATGGTGGGATCTGCGATCGCTCTTGGCTTTACCTCAATCATGAGAATGGCTTCTTCTGCCTTGTAGAGCCATAGGTTATCGCCATTTTCTTGGATGTATAGCGGTTGCCGTTCAACGTAGGGACCACGGTTCCAGGCAAGTTCGTTCCAGAGCCCGCCAAACTCCCAAATTCTGCCAGTTGTCCAGCTTTCTGATAGAAAGAAATATTTCACAGTGTCACCATTGGATTGAAGAGTCTAACTTCAACGATTCGCGTCATTATCACCTGAAAAGGGTTCCATCCCCAGGACTCAAAGACAGTTTTTACATTCAGGTGCCTTTCTGAAAGTCGAGCTTCGAGCTGGATTATCGCTTTTTCCTGTGTATGAGCCGGGAAAACCACGAATTTTTGCCTTGCGGATTTTTTTGCCCGGATGGCTGATGCCACCTGAGAAGTAATAGGTGGTAGATGCACCCTGACAAAACGCTTAGATTCACTTTTACAGATGGATCTCAAGCGTTTTTTTTCTTTTAGACGGATGGCGTCTACGGGGTAAAAGCTATGGTGCTTGTCGGCTGTCTTTGTATGCTGGGCCGCTTCGTCTTTTGGGCCTGCTGCTTGACTTGCCTGTGATAGGCTAACCCGGAAGCCTATGAAAGGATTTGGAACCATGGCTATGCGGGTGGGATTGCTGTTTGGCGGGCGTTCGGGAGAGCATGAAGTCTCAATTCGCTCGGCCGGTGCGATCGCAAAAGGTCTCCGTACCGGAGAGAACGCAACCAAATACGACATTATTCCTATCCTGATTCATAAAGATGGCACTTGGGCGGGCGGCACCCTGGCTCATCAAGTGCTGGGAAGTGGCAAGCCCGATGTGCAAGATGAGGGCGTCATTGGAGAACTGCCGCCGCCTGCACCAGCTGTTAAACGCCTTCCAGACGTCGCACTATTTAGTGATATTGATATTTGGTTTCCGGTGATTCACGGTCCCAATGGAGAGGACGGCACCATTCAGGGCCTGTTCGAAGTTTTAGAAATGCCCTACGTAGGCTGCGGGGTGCTCGGCTCTTCTCTGGGCATGGATAAGCTGGCTGCGAAGAGTGCTTTTGCCCAGGCGGACATTCCGCAGGTGAAGTATCGCGGTGTGACCAGGGCAGAAATTTACTCTAATCCCTGCATTTTTCCGAAGGTCTGTGATGCTTTGGAGGTGGCGCTGGGATACCCGTGCTTTGTGAAGCCAGCAAACTTGGGATCTTCTGTGGGTATTTCTAAGGCGACTAACCGTCAGGAGCTAGAAGCGGCCCTAGACAATGCGGCTAGCTACGACCGCCGGGTAATTGTAGAGGCGGGGGTCACGGCTCGCGAAGTGGAGTGCTCGATTTTGGGTAATGACGATCCGCGGGCTTCTGTGCTAGGAGAAACGCAATTTTCGACAGATTTTTATGACTATGAGACGAAGTATACCGAGGGCGGGGCGGCGCTGCTGATTCCTTCGCCTGTGCCGGATGGAGTGCGCGATCGCATCCAAGAAATGGCGATCGCCGCCTTCAAAGCCATCGATGGCTCTGGCATCTCCCGCGTGGACTTCTTCTATGTAGAAGAAACAGGCGAAATCTTGATTAACGAGATCAACACTATGCCAGGCTTCACAGCTACCAGCATGTATCCCAAAATGTGGGAAGCCTCAGGCATTGCTTTCCCTGACCTAGTAGACAAGCTGGTTCAGCTAGGATTAGAGAGAACGGTAAAACGATAAGTTGATTTAAGCTGAAGTCGATAAAGCCTACGCCCGTGCTGTGGTTTTAGCTTCGAGTGAAACGGGCGTAGAGTTCGATATATTTCCGACCGACTGTCCGTACAAGCTGGTGCAGGCATTGGATCTAGACTTTTTACCCGAATGAATGGCCCGAATGCGAATGACCGATTAGCTAACGCATCCTCGAGACGCATACCCAAACGGTCCATCCAAACGGCACAGTCTGTCGCCCCAGCTGCGCTGCAACGCTAGGTGCTGCGCTTCATGCTTCACCCATCACGAGCGAGGGGTCGTGAGCGGTTGCGCTATCTGATTCAAATGCTTCGGAGTCGTCCTCTTCTTCTTCAAAACTTTCCTGACTCAGGTCCATGGCGCGGGTCAGCCAGTGCTCATCTAGCTTGCAGATGAGGCGGGCGTTGTTGTAAGCCTGGCGCATGGTGAGAATAGTGTGGCCAATGTACTTGCCAGAGTCGGACTGGCGGGTAACGATGGCGCAGTCAGCGACATCTTCTTCCTGGAGACAAATGGGCAGAAGCAAATCGATGCTGTTGATATTGGGGTAGTAGGTGGGGACAGCTGTTTTGTAATTTACCTGTGTTTTGAGCAGGGTGCGGTTGAGCGCTTCTTCCAATCGGTTCACGATGTTTCGGTAGGCGGCAGGGTCCGCGTCTAGGGCGTCGGAGAAGGCTTTCTTATAGCTGTGAAATTCTGGGCTGCTGAGGGTTTGTGTATCACGTGGGATGAAGCTTGCCGGTGCGTACTGCGCGATAAAGGCGGGCGGCAGACGCTCCATGTTGTCTTTGATCACGTGGTGCCAGTCGACGTCTGGGGAGCCTGCAGAGAGGTGATAAAAGACTCTGTTTGGATCGCTGAGGTAGTTTGCTGGGGCCGGTAGCGTTGTAAAGTGTGCAACGAGAAATTTGCCTGCTTGGCCTTCGCCGGGGAGGCAAAAGGTGATGTCCCAGGTTTGGGTGGCGGCTGGATAAGGGGTAAGCAGGGCGTAGATGGGTCGCAGCAGTCGGTCGAGCAGGCCAGTATTAAAAACGCGGCTTTGGCTGCTGGTGCTAGTGAGGATTTTGCCTTCGTGCTGCAGCCGAATGAAGGTGTAGCGCAGGTAGCTTTTGAGAATGGGGTAGGCGAAGTTGTCGGGGGGCTGGGGGCCAAAATACCAGCGTTCGGGAAGTGCGATCGCAGCTAGCTTGCTGACCTTTTGATTGAGCGTCTCAGGGGAAAATCCTGCAAACCTGGAGAGATGAATAATAGAACCGGCCGGGCCAATGCCGGTAGCACGAGTCTGTTTTGCCTTCTGTATGCCTGCCTTCTGTGCGCTCGGCTTGATGACTGGTCGAGTCCCATTGCGGCGAGATGCGGGTTTTGTTCTGGTCTCTTCACTAGTCTGCTTGAGCCTCAGGTAGTTGATGCTGTCTGGCTTGAATTCGATTAGGTCAGGGCGGCTCGACAAAAAAGAGCGCAGCTGTCCGAAGCCGTAGGTCTGTGGCGAAAAGGACGGTGAACGAGTTGCGATCGCCGCTTCAACGCTCTCAATATGCACCCAGCCATCGGCACTGTCGAAACTCTCTAGCGTAGTGGTGAGCAACATCTGGATATCAACAACCGGCTGAACGTAGTAAGCGGGCGCTGCCCCGGGGTTGTCTACCCGCTCTAAGGCGACCAGATCGGGAACCGCTTCTAGCAGGTATATCAGCTTAGTAAAGTCGTACTTTTCGTAGGAGAAAGCGGCATCTTGCTGCCTGAGCAGCGAACCAAACTGACCTGCGTGCATTCTGCGCTTATCCATCTCGTAGGTCGCCTGGTAAACCAGCTGTCGCAGCTCTGCTGAGACGGGGCGAGCTGCAGTGTCTACTTCCGTCGCGACGGATGGCTGCACCATCTGTTGCCCATATTGCCGCCCATAGGCACTAGCGGCAGATGATTGGCGTGCCGTTTGCGATGAGTGATTGCTTGGGGGGCTTTGATTTCTGTCGTTTCTGAGGGGAAAGAGACGCTGTAAAAACCTGGACAGTGACGTGAGGAGAGATCTCATGGGTCGGAAATGGGTCGCTGGGGCAAAGCAGGGATATTAAGGACTCATTGCCTAAAACGTAACTCCCCTTGAGCATAGCGATTGTGCAGGTAAATGGCAGAGCAATTAGAGACTGCAGGGGCGATTTAGGCCGATATTGTTCCCTCTTCGCGGTCAAACTGTATTTAATGTGACCGTTCAAATTCGTCTCCGTACCTCGCTACAATGAATGCTGCTCTACTTTTCGCTGCTCCCTTTTTTGCTGCTCTATTTTTCGTTCGATAGTGAATCCTATGTCAGTTCGCGTTCGCATTGCGCCTAGCCCTACCGGCAATCTTCACATTGGCACTGCCCGTACGGCGGTTTTCAACTGGTTGTTTGCTCGCAATCAGGGCGGTCAGTTTTTACTGCGAATTGAAGACACCGATTTGGAGCGCTCTAAGCCCGAATACACGGAGAATATTATCGACGGGCTGAAGTGGCTGGGGATGGACTGGGATGAGGGACCTTTCTTTCAGTCTGAGCGGTTAGAGATGTATCGCCAGAAGGTTCAAGATCTTTTGGATAAAGGGCTGGCCTACCGAGCCTACGAGACGCCCGAAGAGCTAGACGCCATGCGAGAGGCTCAGAAAGCAAAGAAGCAGGCCCCTCGATATAACAATCAGCATCGCAATCTAACAGCTGAGCAAGTTGCTGCCTTTGAAGCTGACGGTCGTCCAGCGGTGATTCGATTCAAAATTGAAGATGAGCGTGAGATTCAATGGAATGACCTCGTGCGTGGCCCCGTAAGCTGGAAGGGGCGCGATTTGGGGGGTGACATGGTGATTGCCCGGGCCTCTTCTGGTGAGGATGTGGGTCAGCCACTCTACAACTTTGTGGTGGTGGTGGACGATGCGGATATGGCCATTACCCATGTGATTCGAGGGGAAGATCATGTGGGCAATACGCCAAAGCAGATTCTGCTGTACGAAGCGATGGGGATGCAGGTGCCTGAATTTGCCCATACGCCGCTGATTTTGAATACTCAGGGGGCGAAGCTGTCGAAGCGGGACGGGGTGACCTCGGTTGGTGACTTTCAGTCGATGGGATTTACAGCTGATGCCCTAGCGAACTACATGACGCTGCTGGGCTGGTCTGCGCCAGACGCGCAGGAGCTGTTTACCCTGGAAGCGGCCGCGAAGCTGTTTAGCTTTGACCGGGTCAATAAGGCGGGGGCAAAGTTCGACTGGGACAAGCTCGACTGGATTAATAGTCAGTATTTGCACGAGAAGCCGGCTGAGGAACTGCTGCCAATGCTGATGCCCTACTGGGATGAAGCAGGCTACGGCTTTGATGCACAGGCAGATGCGGACTGGCTGCTGCCGCTCACGGCGATGATTGGCCCTAGCCTGACCCGGCTGAAGGACTGCGTGGAGCTAGGCCATTTCTTTGCTACACCGGCGCTGCCTTTTAGTGAGAAGGCAAAGGAGCAGCTGGGTAAAGAAGGCGTGGGTGCGGTGATGGAGGCCGTTGTAAAGGCGTTGGCAAATGCTCAGATTGAGAAACCTGCAGACGCTAAGGGCGTGATCAATCAGGTAACAAAGGCGCTGGGCGTTAAGAAGGGGTTGATTATGCGATCGCTTAGAGCGGCCCTAATGGGTGATATGCAAGGTCCTGACTTAGTGGAATCTTGGGTGATACTGCACCGCCGAGGATTTGACCAGCAGCGGCTGACAGAGGCACTTGCGATCGCCAAAGGATAGAGCTTCAACCGCTAAATTGATCCCAGATTGGAATTCTCATTGCTCGTTGTTGAGAAATTACGTTAAATTTAGTAAAGACAAGTCTCATAAAACTTGTGATCGCTTAGCAATCTGATACGCGCAGACAACCCTGCCTTCATTTTTTGCAAGCTACTTATTTAACAGAGGCCACCAAGCTATGAAATTTTCTTGGAGAACTGCCCTACTGTGGACGCTGCCCCTTCTAGTGGTTGGATTTTTCCTCTGGCAGGGTTCGTTCGGTAGCACAGATCCCGTTGACACAGGCCGTAATACTGCTAGTACTAGCATGACCTACGGACGATTTTTGGATTATTTGGATGCAGGTCGTGTGACCTCCGTTGACTTCTACGACAGTGGTCGTACGGCCATCATTGAGGCGGTTGATCCTCAAATCGACAACAGAGTCCAGCGCTGGCGCGTTGACCTGCCCGGCAATGCGCCTGAGCTTGTCGGGCGGCTGCGCTCAGCCGATATCAGCATCGATTCTCACCAGCCTCGCAACGATGGTGCACTGATCGGTATCTTAGGCAACTTGCTGTTTCCTGTACTGCTGATCGGCGGTCTGTTCTTTTTATTCCGGCGCTCCAACGGTGCAGCGGGTGGCCCTGGCCAAGCTATGAACTTTGGCAAATCTAAGGCGCGCTTCATGATGGAAGCTCAAACGGGCGTTATGTTCGATGACGTTGCGGGGATTGAGGAAGCCAAGGAAGAGCTGCAGGAAGTGGTGACCTTCTTGAAAAAGCCTGAGCGCTTCACGGCTATCGGTGCGCGGATTCCCAAGGGCGTTTTGCTGGTGGGCCCTCCGGGTACGGGTAAGACGCTTCTGGCTAAGGCGATCGCAGGTGAAGCGGGAACGCCTTTCTTCTCTATCTCTGGCTCAGAATTTGTTGAAATGTTCGTTGGTGTGGGCGCTTCCCGCGTCCGTGACCTGTTCAAAAAGGCCAAGGACAATGCGCCTTGCATCATCTTTATCGACGAGATTGATGCTGTGGGCCGCTCCCGTGGTGCAGGCATTGGCGGCGGTAACGACGAGCGCGAGCAAACGCTCAACCAGCTCCTAACTGAGATGGACGGCTTTGAGGGTAATACAGGCATCATTGTGATCGCTGCGACGAACCGGGCTGATGTCCTAGACTCTGCGCTCTTGCGTCCTGGCCGCTTTGACCGTCAGGTCATGGTTGATCCACCGGATATCAAGGGCCGCCGCGAAGTTTTAGAAGTGCACGCCCGCGACAAGAAGGTCGCAGAGGATATCTCCCTAGACACGATTGCGCGCCGCACGCCTGGCTTTACAGGTGCTGACCTAGCTAACTTGCTGAACGAAGCGGCAATCTTGACGGCTCGCCGCCGCAAGGAAGCAGTCACCATGCTGGAAATTGACGATGCAATTGACCGCGTTGTCGCCGGTATGGAGGGTACGCCGCTGACCGACGGTAAGAGCAAGCGCCTAATTGCTTACCACGAAGTTGGCCACGCCATTATTGGCACCCTGATAAAGGATCACGATCCGGTGCAGAAGGTGACGTTGATTCCCCGAGGCCAGGCTCAGGGCTTGACTTGGTTTACCCCCAGTGAAGATCAAATGCTGATTTCCCGCGCTCAGCTGAAGGCCCGCATCTGCGGTGCTCTAGGTGGCCGGGCTGCTGAAGATGTAATCTTTGGTGATGCTGAGGTGACTACCGGTGCGGGCAATGACCTGCAGCAAGTGACCAACATGGCTCGCCAGATGGTGACCAAGTTCGGTATGTCTGACCTAGGTCAGCTAGCGCTTGAGGGCGATCAAGGTGAAGTCTTCCTTGGCGGCAGTTGGAATCGCAACGAGTACTCTGAGGAGATTGCGTCTCGGATTGATGCGGCGGTTCGTGAGATTGTACAAAACTGCTACGGGGATACGCTCAGCATCATTCGTGAAAATCGCGAAGTGATCGACTATTTGGTCGATTTGCTTATCGAGAAAGAGTCGATTGATGGTGATGAGTTCCGTCGCATTGTCGGCGAGTACACAACCGTGCCTGACAAAGAGCGGTTTGTGCCTCAGCTGTAGGGCTAATCGGATAGCACCTGACTGACTTTGAAAAAGGTCTGCCAATCATTGGCGGGCCTTTTTTGGGTCTAGTAGGCTAACGAACAAGGCTGGAAGCGATATATTGATCTGAGCATTGACCTGAGACGCTTTCCCGCCTATGCCTACTCTGTACATTGCGGTGACCAATCATGGCTTTGGCCATGCGACGCGTGCAGCCTCTATTGCAGCTGAAATCCGTCGTCAGTGTGAGGTGACCGGGGTTTCTCTCACGCTGGTTATGGCGACGAAGGCACCTAAATGGCTGCTCGATTGTTACCTCAAGGGGGACTATATTCACCGGCCGGTGAGGTTTGATATCGGTGTGCTGCAGCGTGATAGCCTGACGATGGACCGGCAGGCAACCCTGACAGCACTGCGGAAAATTCAGGCGCAGGAAGAATCGCTCATTGCTGAAGAGACTGCTTTTCTGACCTCGGCTGGCGTAGATTTGGTGCTGTCTGACGTGCCGCCTTTGATGGGGAAGATTGCCCGGCGGGCTGAGGTTCCCTGCTGGATGATTAGTAACTTTGGCTGGGATTTTATCTATCGACCTTGGCAAGCCGAAATAGCTGGCTTTGGCGCGATCGCAGATTGGATAGCTGAGTGCTACAGGCAGTGCGATCGCACATTTCGCCTGCCCTTTCACGAACCGATGGCAAGCTTCTCGAATGTTACAGATGTTGGTCTTACAGGCGGCGTTCCGGCATACAGCGAAGCGCATCTGCGTCAGCTCATGGATAGCGATGTACCTACTGAGCGGACAGTTTTATTGACCTTTGGCGGCTTGGGCCTGACCGATATTCCTTACCAAACGCTCGCTGATTTCTCAGACTGGCAGTTCGTCACTTTCGATAGCGCTGCGCCGAACCTGCCGAATCTGTACCGGGTGAGCGATCGCGCTATGCGACCGGTAGATTGGATGTTGGTGTGCGATCGCGTTTTCTCCAAGCCCGGCTACAGCACGTTTGCAGAGGCCTGCCTGCTAGATAAAGGCCTGATCACCATTACCCGTGAAGGCTTTGCAGAAGCTGAAATTTTGATAGCAGGCGCTCAGGACTACGCCCACCATCGCATCGTAGAAGCTGAGACCTTTTTCCAAGGCGACTGGTCTTGCTTGACCGAGACTCTACTGCCGCCCCGCCGCGCAGAAAGCCTAGATAAGACAGGAAAAGAAACGATAGCTGCCGCTGTAGTAGACCGCCTTTCTTCTAAATTGGGTTGAGTAACAGGTTGTGGGCTGTCGGCCTATTGAGTGCGATAAACTAACGAAGCAAACAAGCCAGTTAAATTTTCTCAGCTTATGGTTGCGCGCTCAGGCCCTATTCACTATCAGCAAGTGCTCCGGCTCAAAACCCAGGGTAAGTCGCTAGGCCGCTTTACCCGCAAGGTACAAGAAGCAGTTGCCGATTCTGGTGTGCAAACCGGGCTCTGTTCGCTTTTTCTGCGTCACACCTCAGCGAGCTTAGTCATTCAGGAAAATGCTGATCCAGATGTGCTGCTAGATATGGAAACCTTTCTCTCCAAGCTGGTTCCCGAAGGCTACGGCTACCGTCACAGTGATGAAGGTCCCGACGATATGCCTGCGCACATTCGCACAGCCCTAACCCACACATCCGAGCAAATCCCGGTTATGAATGGGCGACTGGCATTGGGCACCTGGCAAGGCATTTATCTATGGGAACATCGAGATCGTTCTCACACTCGGGAAGTGGTTGTTCATATTACAGGGACATAGCCGATGAGCGACCCGCAAAATCCTTGGAAAGCCGCCAAAGGCGCTCAGAAAAAGAAGTCGTCTTCGCGTAAAGGTAATAAACCCAAAAGTAACAGGCCTGAAAGTAACCAGCTTGGAAGTAGCAAACCTGAAAAGAATCAGCCTGCTCAGTCTGTTCATGGGTGTAAACCGACAAAAAAAGGTCCCATCTTAAAAGATGGAAAATCTGTTGTATCTCCAAAGGAGTTATCTCCCAAGGTGGTATCCCGTGAGATTGTTCCTTTATCGAACCCGGCGGATGATACCGTCGTGATAAAGAGCAGGCCCAACGTCAGCGGCGGGCTGATCCCGACGGCTGCACCCGACTTTTGTTCAGGGTTTGTCAGTATTGTGGGCCGTCCTAACGTTGGCAAGTCTACTCTGATGAACTATTTGGTGGGTCAAAAGATTGCCATTACTTCGCCCGTTGCTCAAACGACCCGCAATCGGCTGCAGGGTATTTTGACGACTCCGCAGGCGCAGATCGTTTTTGTAGATACACCGGGTATTCATAAGCCCCACCACGAGCTGGGTAAAGTGCTGGTGCAGAACGCGCGAGTAGCGATCAATTCTGTAGATGTTGTTCTTTTTGTGGTGGAGGCGACTGCTGCTGCAGGGCGAGGCGATCTGTTCGTGGCTAATCTGGTGGCGCAGACGAAAGCGCCGGTTGTGCTAGGTATCAATAAGGTAGATCAGCTGCCTGAGAGCGGGCGTAAAGCAGCGGAAATAAAAGAAAGCTATGAGGCGATCGCAGCTGAGCATGGCTGGCTGATGGTGAAGTTCTCTGCGCTCACCGGCGACGGGCTAGAAGCGCTGCAGCAGACCTTAATTTCTAAGTTAGATCCAGGACCCTATTACTATCCGCCGGACTTGGTGACCGATCAGCCCGAGCGCTTCATTATGGGGGAGCTCATTCGGGAGCAGATACTGCTATACACGCGAGAGGAGGTGCCCCATTCAGTTGCCATCTCTATAGATAAGGTCGAGGAAGATGAAAAGATCACCCGCATTCTGGCCACAGTGAATGTAGAGCGTAAGTCGCAAAAAGGCATTCTCATTGGCAAAGGTGGCCTGATGATGAAGGCTATCAGCAGCGCTGCGCGCGAGCAAATGCAAAAGTTAGTAGCGGGCAAAGTGTATATAGAAATCTTCGTGCGCGTGCAAGAGCGCTGGCGACAGTCACGGCCTCGGCTCTCTGAGTTTGGTTACAAAGTAGAGAAGTGAGCACTGAACTACGGCTTTCGAAGCGGTGCCTTTAACAAAAAACGACCTGCTTACAGTTGCAAACAGGTCGGATGTTTCTTCTCAAAGCCGGGTTCTTAAACAGCCTAAACTGTGGCCATCGTGAACTTTTCACTGATGCGCTTCATGGCTTCTTCTACGTTCTCGCGGCTGTTGAAAGCGGAGATGCGGAAGTACCCTTCACCGGCTGCGCCAAAGCCAGCACCCGGCGTTCCAACAATGTTGCAAGTTTTCAGCAACTTGTCGAAAAAGTCCCAGCTAGAGAGGCCATCTGGCGTCTTCACCCACACGTAGGGGGCATTCACACCGCCATAGACTTGGATCCCTACTTCCGTGAGCTTATCTCGAATGATGCTTGCATTCTCTAAATAAAAGCTCACTAGCGCCTTTGTCTGCTGCTGTCCCGCTTCAGAATAAACAGCTTCAGCAGCCCTCTGAATGACGTAAGATACGCCGTTGAACTTAGTCGATTGACGACGATTCCAAAGACTCCAAATATCCACGTCTGAGCCATCTTTTGCCTTGCCCTTGAGTGACTTGGGCACGACGGTAAGCGCACAACGTGTGCCCGTAAAGCCCGCATTCTTTGAAAAGGAACGAAATTCGATGGCACAGTCCCGTGCGCCCTCAATTTCATAGATAGAGTGGGGAATGGAGTCATCGGTGATGAAAGACTCGTAGGCCGCGTCGAACAAAATAATCGAGCCATTGGCCTTGGCGTAAGCAACCCAAGCTTCTAGCTGATCTTTTGTCATCGTTGCGCCCGTTGGATTGTTGGGTGAGCACAGATAGATCAGGTCTACTTTCTGGTTGGGAATCTCTGCGGTAAAATCATTGTCTGCGCTGATGGGCAAGTAGGTGATGCCTGCATACTTGCCAGATTCGTCTGCCTCGCCCGTGTGACCAGCCATCACGTTAGTATCTACATACACCGGATAGACGGGGTCAGTTACCGCGATGCTGTTGTCATCACCGAAGATATCTAGGATGTTGCCGCAGTCGCACTTTGAGCCATCTGAGATGAAAACTTCGGAAGCGTCGATATCGCAGCCTCGGGACTGAAAGTCTTGTTGGGCAATGGCTTCGCGTAGCCACGGGTAGCCCTGCTCAGGACCATACCCTCTGAAAGAGGCGCGATCGCCCATTTCCTTCACCGCCTCAATCATCGCTGTGCGACAAGCTTCTGGCAGCGGTTCTGTGACATCGCCAATCCCCAGCTTAATCACCGGGGCACCTGGGTTTGCTGCGGTGTAGGCCTTCACCCGGCGGCCAATTTCTGGAAATAGATAACCCGCTTTTAGCTTGAGATAATTGTCGTTAATCGTAGTCATATTCGTTCGCGCACGCGTCAGTAAGCTCTAGAGATCTTACTAACAAATGATGAAGTATGAATAATGAACGAGGAATTTGGCTTTTGGCTGGTTATATCATTCACACTTCTTTTCCCATGCTGCACACTCGAACTGCCTGGATCTTTGATATGGATGGCACGCTTACTGAAAGCCTCCACGATTTCCCGGCGATTAGCCGCTCGCTTGGCCTACCGCCTGATCAGCCTATTCTCGAAGCCCTGGATCGCCTCCCGCCTGACGAGCTTGCCCAGCGACAAAAGCAACTCACCGATATTGAAATCGAAATTGCTCACAGGGCAACTCCCCAACCGGGTGCTCATCAGCTGCTTTCGGACTTGCGATCGCAAGGCAAACGCATCGGTATCCTCACCCGCAACACCAAAGATATTGCACGTATCACGCTGCAGGCATGTGGCCTTTTCGACTTTTTTCAGCCTGCGGATATTCTGGGCCGCAGCTGCTGTGCTCCCAAGCCCAAGCCCGACGGTATCCTAAAGCTACTCTCCCTGTGGTCACTCGCGCCGACCGATGCCGTGATGACCGGTGACCACAAATTTGACCTGATCACTGCTCGAAATGCAAATGCAATCGCGGTGTATTTCGATCCGCAAGGTCGCTTTCCATGGCGGCAGCACGCTGACTATTCCATACAGAGCTTGAGTGAGCTTAGAGCCCTCAATACGCCGCTCTGATAGGCCGCTCTGACATGCCACTGTGAGCATTGCCATATTCCCGCGCCGTCACCCTAAGCTCGGCGTCTAACAATTGCGTCTGACAAGAAAATTTACGCTATTGCGCTTGAATTGCCCGTGTCCAATCTCCGCATTGTCCGAAGAACGTCAAAGCTCCATTTAGCAGGGGATTGCAATCAGACTTCTTTGGCTTTTCGTTTCTTCGTTGATTCACATGAAGACGGTATAAACGCGTATAAATACCTATTGATAAGTGCTATGTTTGTCTAGAAAGTATTTTTGCTTATTGACTTTGCGAACAGCTTTTGCGTGAAAGTTTGTTAAGATACTTTAAGGCCACGCTTAGATGCAATGTCGGTTCGCCTGAGCGAAATATCTAGGTATCAAGCCTGGCCATGATAAAACACCGTAAATTTTAAGGAAGTGTGAGTAGATGGCTATTGTTCTTGCTTTGCTAATTGTGGGTTGGCTGCTGGCATTTGCGCTGGGTAATCAGGCAGGATTCGAGACCCAGCCTGCCCCTGAAAAGGCTGAAGCAACGACTCAAACAAAGGCTCCAGAGGCGGCTTCTTCTAGCTATGGCAATCCGGCCTCCGCTGCCTAGCCTTCATCAAAAGCATGTTCGGCAAAGCGTGAGAGGCAACGGAGCCTATTCTGCGGATGGGCCGCGAAGATTGAGGCCCAATTGGACTGGCGTTTTCCAGTTTCTAGAAACTCTCTACAGTTCGGCTGACGGCTGATTGGATTCTTGGATAAACCGTAGGGCCGCATCTGGCGTCATAGGCTTGGCAAAGTAAAAGCCCTGAATCTTTTTGCATCCTAGCGATCGCAACCCTTCGAGCTGATCCTCCGTCTCGACACCTTCTGCGACGATATCCATACTCAAGCTGTCTGCTAAGTCGATGATAGTGCGGGCAATTTCTGTGTTTTCACCTTTGGCTCCAATGTTTTGGACAAAGGCACGATCAATTTTGAGAATGTCGACAGGGAGCTGCTGTAAACGGCTCAGAGACGAGTAGCCAATGCCAAAGTCATCGATGCAGAGTCCCACATTAAGCGCCTTAAGCTCTCTGAGCACCGACAGTGCTTCCTGAGAATTCTGCATGATGGCAGTCTCTGTAATTTCGAGCCGGAGTGCGGTAGATGGTAGACCGGTTTCTGCTAAGATTTCGGCCACCTGCTGTGGCAGATCGCTTTGGGCAAGCTGGCGAGCAGAGAGGTTGACGTTAATTTTGATAGGGCTGTCTGGCGGGAGCACTGTCTGCCACTTGCACACTTGCTGGCAGGCTTCTTTCAAGACCCAGTTCCCGATGAGTGTAATCACGCCAGTCTCTTCCATCACTGGGATAAACTCGCTGGGGGAGATAGATCCGTGCTGGGGATGGTGCCATCGGATGAGCGCTTCTACCCCGACGACGTGGCCCGTGTCAATATCGATAACGGGCTGGTAGCGTAGCTTGAGTTCTTCTCGCTGAACAGCAAACTGGGCCTGTGTGGCCATTTGCCAAAGTGCTACGGCACGCTGGTGCATGGTTTGATCGAAGACCGTGTGGCAAGCGCCGCCCTGACCTTTTGCCCGGTAGAGGGCGGTGTCGGCATTCCGTAGTAGGTCGCTCGACTTCTCGTAGCCCACACTGCTGCAGACGACGCCAATGCTGATGTTCGCGAAGACTTCGTAGCTATTGAGTTTGAAAGGAGTTTTAAGGCTGTTGTGAACGCGATCGCACACAGCCAGCGCATCTTCTAGCCCATCAATTTCTTCGAGCAAGATGGCAAATTCGTCACCGCCGAGCCGAGCCAATGTATCACAGCGACGGATGCAGGATTCTAGCCGCCCAGCTAGGGCAGAGAGCAGCTGATCGCCAATGGTATGGCCAAGGCTATCGTTGATGACTTTGAATCTGTCAAGGTCTAGGAAGAGTACGGCGCACTGCGTGCTGGCATTGCGCTCTAGTCGGATGACGGCTTGCTCGACCCGATTGACGAAGAGCGCCCGGTTTGCGAGTCCGGTGAGCGCATCGTAAAAGTCGCGGTGGCGCAGCTGCGCTTCCATCCACTTTTGCTCGGTGAGATTCACCACCTGTAGCAAAAAGCAAATTGGTCGCTGTTGGCTATCGCGCACCATGGTGACGGTCAGCCCAACGTGAAGCGGCTTCTCGTTTTTGCTCCAGTGACGGGTTTCCACCTGGAAGTGCTGTCGCTCGCCAGCAAGCAGCTGTTCTCCTAGCGATCGCAGCAGTGGCACATCTTCTGGGTGAGTCAGGTCGGTGAAGGTGAGCATAATCAGCTCATGCTCCTCGTAGCCAACGGCTTCACAGAAGCTCTGGTTGGCACTGAGAAAGCCACCGGTGAGGTCCAGAATGGTCATGCCAATGGGGGAGAGCTGAAAAATTTGCTTCAGCGTCTTGGTATTGAGCGAATCTTGGGGTGTCAAGCTAGGTGGTGTGTTGCTAGGCTGCAGATGGCTAGGGTCTGCGGCTTGGTCAGGGGCCGCTTGAGCGGGCGCTGGCGCAGAGAGGTGCTTGGGCAGCGACTGTACAGCTGCCAGATTCGCGGACTCCGAAGGCGAAGCAACTGCAATCTCTTTTTCCAGGCTTTCAGCACTGGTAGAGGCAGTGTAGCCGTTTTCTGTGAAGGAATTTTCCACGCTAGAGTGGGTGTTCATAGGTAACCAGAAGAAACGGACGGAAGTGGATGACGATTCAGTAACACTGACTCAGCGTACGGATGTTTGCGACGCATCACCCAGAGTAGCTACAACGCACTGAAGTTGATATGACACTCCTCCCAGAATTCCCGGAAGTCCCCCAGGCTCTCGCAATGGGGGAAAATCTTTTAATTAACTGGCTCTTTCTACCGTAATGACGGTTTCGGTGACTTGCTCGAAGGTATCGTCATGGCTAATGACGAAAAGCTGTCTGAATGACTTGATGCGGGCGATCGCTTCTGCAAGACTGGCGCGCCGAGGTCGGTCCATATTGGTGGTCGGCTCATCGAAGAACGCAACGTCAATATCTGCCAGTACCTTGAGCAGTGCGAGCCTTACGGCCAACGCTGCGCACATCTGCTCACCCCCCGAAAGGTTGATAAACCGCCGGGTATGGGCCCCTTCTTGTACGGTGATTTCATAGTCTGCGCTCCAGGTGAGTGCTACATTGGCACGGCCCAGTAGCTCGCGGAAGAGCCGGTCTGCCTCTCTAGAAATGCTATAGACATAGCGTTCAGTAATTCTAGGACCCGCTTCCTTATACACTTTGCGAGCGTAGTTCACAAATCGCTTAGTGCGATCGCGCTTTTTGATATCTGCCTGTGCTTGGTCGCGCTTATCTGCGGTTGCCCGTAGCTGAGCGAGCTGGCGACTGAGATCGGTAAATCGCTGCTGCAGCTGCGGGAGACTGCCGCGCAGTCGATCAGCCTGTGAGGTCACATCCACATACTGCTTTTCGATGAGGGCAAATGCCTCCGGGTCAAACTGAGCGCTTAGCGTTGCGATCTCCTTTTCTAGTCCAGCTTGCTTATCCATAATTTGCGCTGCCGCTGCCGCTGCCGCTTTGCAATCTGCTGTTAAGGGCTCAATTTGTTGAGCTATCTGTAGATTTTGCAAATACAACAGATAGCCTGCCTGATGGGTTTGTTTTTGCTGCTGCTGAACTTCTAGCTTGCCATCGAGGGTAGAGAAGCTTTCTAGCTGAGTTGCAATGTCATCTAGCTGCTGTAAGCCTGCGATGCGAGTGCTCTCTAGTGTTTTATATTGCTGTTGAACGGTGGTCTGTTGCGCTATGGCGTTCTGTAAAATCTGTTGTTTCCCTCTGGGGTTGTCAAGTTCTGTAAGCCGGGTTTCTACCTGCTGAAGCGTGGTGCGGGTGCTTGCTTCTTCTGTGAGTTGTTCGTTGAGGGCCAAAAGCTGTTGCTGAACGTGTTGTTGTTGCGCTGTGATCTGTTGGAGCTTTTGCTGCTGTACGGGCAGTCCTGCGGCCTGTGCTTTCTGTCGGTACGCTTGTTGGACTCGGGTCTGTAAGGTTTTTTGCTCTTTCTGAAGGTGCTGTTTGTCTGTTTGTTCTGTGAGGTCGCTCAGGATACTGTTGATGCTTTCGAGTAGCTCTTTGGAGAGGAGGCCGCCTTCGAAGAGGGTATTTTTGATGGGGGTAATAGCCGCTGTCGTCAGTGCTGAAAATTCTGTTGTCCAGTGTTCTAGCTGTGCGATCGCACCGACCACCTGCTCCCTGTAGGCATCCTGCCGCAGCTTACCGGCTGCTGTAAGCACCTTTAGCTCAGTCTCAAACTGTTGGGCGGTCTCAATTCGGCTGAGCTGCTCCTGCAGCCTTGCCTGGCGCTGTTCCCATTCAGGGATTTGTTCGCAGGCAGTTTCGAGTTGCTTGAGCCGATTTATTTCTTTTTCTGCTTGGGTGAGATCCTGGGCGAGCGTTGTTTGCTGCTGTTGCAGATTCTTTTGCTGAAAGCGGAGATTGTCAAAGCTTTGATTTTTTTGTTGGAGTTGGGTGCGCTGAGCCTCAAGCTGCAGCTGTGTGGTGATTTTAGGTGCGATCGCACTCAGCTCTTTTTCAGCGGCTTCAAACTGTTCTAATTTAGCCTCTAACTTAGAGAGTTGTGCTTGGCTCTGGGCTAGCGACTGTTGACAAGTTTGTTGCTGCTGCAAGATGTGCTGTCGTTGTCGCTGCTGCTCGCTAAGCTGCTTGATGCTTGCTTCTGCTGCCAGAAAAGCATCGTGAGCGGTCTGCTGCGCCTGGCAGATATCAACAGCTTGCTGTGCCTGAGCGAGCGATGCATCGAGACGTTGTTTTGCCTGTTGCTGCGTGGCTAATTGGTTAGCGAGGGTCTGTTGCTGCGTCTGTTTTTGCCTCAGCTTGTCAGCGGTTTCACTCAGCGTCTGACGGCGAGCGGTCAGAGTTTTTCCTTGCGCTTCTAGGCGAGCTAGCTGCTGTTCGCCTTTGCCAATTTCATCCTGTAGCTGCTGGTGTCGGTTTTGCAGCTCATCCCAGCCCTGCAGAGACTCTTCGTACTGCCCTACTAAGTCCTTGAGTCGCTGTACCTGCGCCTCGGCATACTTTCTTAGGCTGTTACTCTGCCGATAGGTTTCGCGATACTCTTCCACCTTCAGAATGTTGTCAAAAATGGGCTTGCGCTTTTCGGTAGAGAGTAAAAAGTCTGCGGTGAAGGTGCCCTGGGGAACCCCAATGGTATTGGCAAATAGCTGACCGAGGTCCGTGCCAGGGGAAACGCCCAGATTTTGCCGTAGCCAGGGCAAGACTTCATCTTTTGTGCGGGTGTAGGGCAGTCTCTCTGAGAGCTGCGGGTCAAAAATTGCATAGCCCTGGGTTGTCGAGCGCTGTACCTCGTAGGTGCGGCTATCTCGACTAGAGACAAAGGCAACCCTTACTTGGGCGCTGCTAGCACCGTTGCGGATAAGATCTTCTTTTTTGTAGTTGCCCTGGTAGTTAAACAGGACCCAGGCGATCGCTTCTAGAATGCTGGTTTTACCCGCGCCGTTTTCACCGCAGATGGCATTCGTGCCCGGCTGGAAGTGAAACGTTTGCTCTTTGTGTGTTTTGAAGTTGGTAAGGGCAACTGAGAGAATTTGCATCCTAGGGCACGCAGCAAGAGAGTCGGCTTAATACCTTAAAGTATTAACGCCATGCTGAGCATAATGCCAACTGGACTTGATGCCAGCTGTGCTTTTAACCTATGTCGCTAGTCTCGGCTGCTGACTGCTGCGGGTTCTGGCGTCGGTTCGAACTCTAGTGCCATTGGATCTGAGCCACTGGGCTGAATCAGCCATATTTCTACTTCTTCGTCGGGATTGGAGGGTGAAGGCATTTTCCCGGCGGGTACCACGACAAAATCGCCCTCTGCGATCGCTGAATTTACAGCCGGATCCATTTGGATAACGGGCGTAGGTGCTTCAGTGGGTCCAGGCGGTTCGGCTGGGATGGTCGGTGTAGCAGCAGAATCGCGCCGTTGCCAGATGCCTAGTGATGAGTCTTCTGGTGATGAGTTCCCCGGACTCACCGCTGTGTCTTGCGCAGGATCCGCATTGGTTTGGCTCTGTGGGCCTGGACGCGCTGTGCTAGGCGTTGCTGCAGGCTGTACGTCTGCTGCTTCAGGGAGTTCAGGGGCTGCTGGAAATATAAATCGACTGACTAGAGAAGCTGCCATGCCCGCAATCAGCGCAATGGGGATGAGCATGCTAGTGCGCAGCCTGAGCCGATTGTGTACTTTTCGGCTGGTCATCACAAAATCTTGAGCGAGTTCGGAGAGATCCTGGCGATTGAGCTGTAAAAAGGCGAGGGCTTCCTGCAGCTGGGTGCCTCCTAGCAAGTATTCCGGACTGGTAGGGCGCTGCCGCTCAGCCCATTCCTGGGCCTGTCGCTCTATCCGCCTTTGCTGTCGCATGGTCTGGCGCGACTCAGCTAGCCAAGTGCGCAGCAGGTCCCAATCGTTAATCAGCGAGTCGTGTACGATATCGAGGGTTCTAGGCGAGCCGATGACCGGCTGGGGAGCCGTCGGCACATTGTTTAAAAACCAAGTACTGAGCGGGGAAGATTCATCCCTTTGGGTTTGCCAAGTGGCACTGGGAAGCTCGGTGCCCTGATCTGTGCAGCAGCTGGTAGAAATAGAGGCCTGTGAGACGACAATTAGCCTTGCCGCTGAAAGGTCGTCCAAGGTGCAGTCGATCAGCTCAGCCGGAAAGTTTTCGTTGACCAGCTCACTTCTGAGTGCCCGCCGCCGGTGATCTTCTCGGCCTTCTCCGAGTTCGCACAGCGCCAGGAAAATGCGCCTCGCCGCCCGCTGCTTTTCTTCGCTGAGGCTTTCGTATACAGTGGTCGCTCTGTGAGTCATTACCTGCTTGACACCGCCGAGGGCCATGTAGGTATCCATGGTTAGCTTTGGCGGCGCACTGCCTGCTAAGCAAGAATCTCGGCGTCTCCACAGTTCCAAGAGCGTCTGCTGAATTAGGGCAAGTTCACCCGGCGCGCCGTTGGTATCCATCGTTAGGGTGTAGAGCATGGTGGGATCTAGCTCAATGCCCATTTTCTGAGCGGGCTTCTGAACAACGGCTTTGATTTGGTCGTAGGTCATGGGTGTGACCAAGACGGTGTTCTTTTCGACTAGTGCCTTGAGCGCCGGGTAAGGTAGGAGCTCGTCTGTGACGTCTGCGCGCAGACCGATGACGATCCCGAGTGGAATGCTGGGATCTTGAAGCGTATCGACCAGGCATTGGATAAAGCGCTGCCGCTCCGCTCGAACGCTGGCATTGCTGGTGCAGGTAAAGAGTTCTTCAAACTGATCGATAATCAGCCATAGCTTAGATGTCGAGGGAATGGAGGTTTCGCCGGGTTTCATCAGCGCCGCCCTAATCAGCTGAGCAAGGCCGCTGCCGCCGTGGTCTTGCAGCAGACTTTCTGCCTGGTGCATCTGGCTGGCTCGCTGCACATCGTCTGAGCTGGGGCCGGCGAAGGCGGCTGCGAGCCCTTTGATGGGGTGCTGGGTGGGGGTGATGAGCTTGATAGCCCAGCGATCGCTGCCTGGAATGCGATCGCCTTTACGTAGGTGATGGGCGAGCCCGGCCCGTAATAAAGAGGTCTTTCCACTGCTAGAAGCACCTACCAGCGCACAAAAAGAGCTACTCTCTATTTTGGTCAGGAGCTGGTCGGTCAGCGCTTCTCTGCCAAAAAAGTAGTCTGCATGGGCTTCATCAAAAGGCGACAGACCGCGATAGGGGCAGAAGCCAAAAGAGAGCTGCTTGAGCCGGGTGAATGTGCTAATGGGTGTTTTAGAAAAGGCTGCTTTCAATCCGCTGACGCGGGTTAGCACAATCTCACTGCCAGAATTTTCAAACAGGGGCTGTTGTAGCTCTCCCCGGAGCTGCTGGCTAATGTGCTCAGTGAGGGCGTGGTTGCTAACTTTGCCGCCCTCCTGCTGGTAGGGATTGAGGCCAGATAGTAGGGCCTGGGTAAAGACACTGTGCTTGCCTGCTAGGGCCTCATAGGCAGACTCGTACTCCCGAGAGGCTGCCATAAAGCACCGATCAATCCCAGCTCTTGCGCCGGGATCGGCATCTCTAAAGGTGAGTAGCTCGCCGCTGTGGCAGCAGTCCAAAATGACGACAATCTGTCGGACAGGGCTTTGTTGGAGCAGTCGTCTGAGCCAGTTGAGCGAGATGCCAAAGTTGCCCACGCTTGGGTTGGTATCACTTGTGGCTAGATAGCCTTCTTGGATACCTGCTTCTCGCTGTAGCCCATGTCCGGAAAAGTAGAAGAAAGCCGTGTTTGGAATATTTTTGCCTTTGGGCTTGAATAGCTTAATCAGCGCGTCTTCCAGCATTTGAGCGGTTACGCCCCGACGCTGACCGACGGTGGCCTGTTTGTTTTTGATGACTTCTGGCATTCGCTGTACGCGAAACTCTCCCTGTGTTTGCAGGCGCGCCGCAACGGCTTCTGCATCCGCTGCTGGTGCGTTGAGCCCTGGCAAAGCCTGGTACTGGTTGATGCCAACAATTAGCGCATCCCGTGACATGAGTAAAACACCCTTTTCAAAAGTAGCGCGACCTGCCTGAATGTTAATAACAAGCTGATATAAAGGTCGCACGGAGCGATGAAACGGCGGTAGACTTAAGGCCTTTCCAAACAGTTTTAAAACGATTAGAAATCGATAGCTAATAGATAGCTCGTTTCTAAGTTTTGTCGCTCCAAAAAAACAAGCTCAATAGACTCTAAACAAATTGATTGAAATTGATTAGAGGAAATACTGAGGCGTTGTTCTCCATCAAAAGATAGACAACTTTCCTGGCAAATAACCAGGGGGGCGAACCCCTTACCTTCTTCATAGTTAAAAAGGTTGATACATAAGGGTTTTCGCTTGCTTGCCGAGAAATACTGAAGTTGTCGCTGCGGTAACAACAGGCCTTGATGGGTTGTTTCTATGAAGTCGTGATAAATACGGATATGCGTAATTTTTCGGGCATTTTCCCTCCGTATATTTTCATAAGCTATCCAGGGCTGGGTGTTTCGTACCAATGAAAATTGTTTATAGCTAAGCCATTTGGCTGATTTTGCCTTTGATTGAAAGTTCCGTGTAAAAATCGATGGACTGGTAAAAAAAGATCTTTAAGCTCAGTTTATTTTCGCTGTTCATCGATTTTTGTTGTTTTTTTTATGTAGGTAAAAGAGGCTGATCCTAAAAAACTTTTGAATTATTTTTAAGGCGTGTTTGTAATCAGTTCTTGTTGATTTTTCGGAGGGTTGGACGTAGAAATTGCTGACAGTTTGTGTGGATTTTTCTTGATGTATTGATCTATTTACGAGCAGGCATCTGTGGTTCGGATGGCAGGGGCTGCAAAGTTTTGTAGATATGGCTATCTATTTGTTGAAGCCTTTCGGTATATTTGCGGTGTGAAAATTGTTGTCTGAGCTAGATTTCTGCAGTTTTCCTCAGCTATTTTGCATTTTGGTTGGTCTTGGACTGCATCTTTCGCCAAGGTGAACTGTAGAAGTCCATATGCACGGAGCTACATAGAGTGCATGTAGCCTGAAGATGACGTTTGATTTGGGTTGACTGATTCGCATGCATGATTGCAGTGGCGATGAATTCACACCGCATCAGGGTGGTTAGCTATTTACCATTAGGAAGTTGAAGAACTATGGACACGTCACAGGCGCTCTCCCCTCGCAGCCTAGCTATTGAGCGATCGCACCACAGCCACGAAGAATCTCCTTGTAGTGCCGACATACCTTTTACAGAAGAAGAACTTGCCTTTTTGGAGCAAGATAGCCGGGCGCTCTTTACCCAAATGCCATTCAGCGGACCCGGATTTGAGTGCTATGGCTACGGCTCAGATGGTCAGCATCACTATGGCCGGTCTAGTGTGATTCAGGCCATTAAGCACATTTGCCGTCAGTGGGCAAAGCGACATCCCGATGCGCCTCGTATAGGCGTTGGCGATATTAGCTTGCCAAATGGCGGTGATACGCCCAGCCACGCTACTCACGAAGAAGGTGTAGATGTGGACTTTAGCGTGGTGACTAACAACGGTAAGGAAGAGCCTTCGAACTGGCAGTCGGCCAACTACTCCCAGGCGCTGACGCGAGATTTTGTGAATTTAATTGTAGAGAATCCGGTGCTCGCTCCCCGGGTCATACTGTTCAACGATCCTGAAATCGCAGGCGTGCAGTACCACGCATATCATGACGACCACTTGCACGTGCGCTTTCAGGTGGGGCCAAATGTGAAAGCGCCAGAGTATTCCCCTGATGAAGGTGACTTGAAGCTGGTGTCGCCATACATGAAAGGCAATCGCGTGAAAGCGCTACAGGAAAATTTGATTAAAAGCGGCATTGCTATTGAGGCAGATGGTGTCTTCGGTCAAACCACTGAGAAGGCTGTGAAAGCATTTCAGCGCCGCTATCGACTGGAAATCGATGGGACCGCAGGCGAGGCGACGTTGGCAAAGCTCACAGATGTGATTGCTTCTGGCAAAAGTTCAGCGAGCTGATGGTTGAGGAAAGCTGCGCCAGCCACGTGCGTGACGGGGCCTGTGATGTTTGCTTAGAGAAGCTGACAAAAAGGTCGGTTCAAAGAAATCACCTTTAAAGAAACCGGTTTAGGGCGAGCTGTGAGCCGTTTGCGGATAGACTGCCGGTAGTTTTTATAGCTGCTGTTTCGGAGAATTCGGAGCGCACAAGCGGGCAAATGCGATCTGTTTGTGCCTGACCTATGGGGGGCATGTGTCTGTGGGCATACATCCCAGACCCGACTCAGAAGCCGAGACTTGTACTCTTAATTTCTAGTATTTGTAATGGCTCGAAATCTGTATGCGCTATTGGTTGGCATTAATGAGTATGATTCGCGATCGCGCGTTCCATCACTGCGGGGCTGTGTAAATGATATTCAGGGCATTCAAGCCTACTTAGAGGGCCGAGTTGCCCAAGCAGATTTCAACTTGAATCTGCAAGTATTGCTCAATGAGCAAGCGACCCGACAGGCAATCATTGAGGGCTTTCAGCAGCACTTAGCCCGGGCGAATGCAGAAGATGTTGTGCTGTTTTACTACGCGGGGCACGGCGCGCAGGCCGATGCGCCGGAGGCCTTTTGGCCGGTTTCTCCAGATCGAATGATGGAGACGCTGGTGTGCTACGACAGCCGAATAGATGACGACCACTGGGACCTAGCAGATAAGGAGCTGGCCCAGCTGATTGCGACTGTCGATGCGAATGAGCCCCATATTGCCGTCGTGCTGGACTGCTGCCATTCGGGGTCGGGTACGCGGGAAGCGGAGGTGACGATTGCCACCCGGCGAGCTGAGCCAGATCGGCGACAGCGTCCGTTAGAGAGCTTTATTGTGTCACCTGCTGCAGGACAGGAGACTTCCGGACTGTCTGCGACACCGGATAGCCCTGCGACCGGTACCCGCAGCCTGTCGCCGATGGCCGCTGTGCTGCCGTCTGGGCGGCATGTGGTGCTCTCGGCCTGCCGCAACGTCGAAGAGGCCAAGGAATATCTGGGTGGAGAGAGTCCGCGGGGGGCTTTTTCTTATTTTTTGCAGGCGTCGCTGGCTAAGGCGAATGGACCGCTGAGCTATCGCGACCTATTTAAGCGGACTAATGCGCTGATTCGCAGTGGGGTGCCCTCTCAGTCGCCGCAGCTAGATGCCACCCATTCAGAAGATTTGGAGCGGCCTTTTTTGGGTGGGGCGATCGCGCCTTCTCCGCCCTACTTCACCGTCAGTTACAATGCGGACCACGGCTGGGTAATCGACGGCGGGGCTATTCACGGTTTGCAGCCCCCAGCCGGTGACGAGGCAACGACGCTAGCGGTGTATTCCTTCGATGCCGATGCGGAGCAGCTCAAGACCGTATCAACTGCCCTTGCCCAGGTGGATATCGCCCAGGTTATGCCCCAGCTCAGCAAAATTTCCGCGAGCGGTGAGCCTTTTTCAGAGACTGATAATACCTTTAAGGCAGTCGTGATTAGCTCACCATTGCCACCACTACAGGTCTTTTTGGAAGGCAATATGGTGGGGGTAGAGAGTCTGCGGCGGGCGATCGCTGCTGCCGGTCCCAGCGGTCAGTCCTCCCTGTACGTGCAGGCGATTGATCAGGTGGAAGGGGCTGCGTTTCGCGTGCTGGCTGAAGACGATACCTACACGATCACTTCCCCAACCGACAAGCGGCCACTGGTTGCCCCCGTTGGCGGCTACGACAATCCCAGCGCTACTCAGGTGACGCAGAACCTAGAGCATATTGCCCGCTGGAAAACCATTGCTGAGCTATCGAGTCCGGCCAGTAGCCAAATTCAGGGCGCGGTCTCGCTGAAAATCTACACCGGTGAAGAAGCCAGCCCGGAAGCGGCCACCGAAATCCAGAGCGCTCAAATACGTCTCGACTATCGCTACAGCGAAACCAAGCAAACTTGGGCACCTCCTCGCTTTCGGATCAAGCTGCACAACACCAGCAATCAAACCCTTTTCTGCGCGATTTTCTTCCTAACAGAACGGTTTAAGGCGGCAGTGCTTAAGCCCGATGGCATTGCCAGCCTGGTGCGACTGCTGCCCGATCAGGAGATTTGGTTTGCCAATGGAGCCGCGCTCAAAGGGACGGTAGCCGATGCCCTGTGGCAGCAAGGGATAACTGAATCCCGAGATATTTTGAAGCTGATTGCCTGCACGGATGAATTTGACCCGCTGCTGATGGAGCTCGGTGAGCTGGGCTTGCCGCTGGCGCAAACCCGTTCTGTCGGGGCGGGAGGCGGTAGCCTAAACCGGCTGATGCAGCGTGTGAACACGCGAGATATTGGCTTTGCCGATGAAGCGCCTACCTATGACGACTGGGTCGCAAACCAAATCGCATTTACGTTTGTTAGGCCGCAGCCCTCGACGCCGATCAATCAGGCCGAGACGATTTCTGTGGGGGCAAACGTTCGGGTTGCGCCCCACAGTGCCCTCTCGGCAAATGCTCGGCTGACCACTGTCCCTCAATCGACGCGGGATTTGGGTGGGGCTATTTTGCCGCCGCTGCTGCAGTCTGAAACGGTGCCTTTCCAATTTACGCAGAGCCGGGCAAGTGATCCCGGCTTGAGTGCGCTTGAACTTAGTAACGTCGGCAATTTGGAGGCGGTCACTCCGGAGCAGCCGCTGCTGATCGAGGCGGATATGCCGCTGGGAGAGGGTGAGTACGTGCTGCCAGTTGCCCACGATGGCGAATTTTATTTGCCTTTGGGCTACGGCAAGGAAAAGGATGGCAAGACCCAAATCGTGATTGAACGGTTGGCAGAGCCGATGAGTGTAGGAACTCGTAGCGTCACGGGCTCTATTCGAATTTTCTTTCAGAAGATTATTGCGAAAAAGCTGGAGCGAGAATTTGAGTATCCGCTGCTGGCTGCGACCACGCTGGAGCGTCCGCCGTCATCGGGCGGCAAGGCTAAGCCCAAGGTTGTGTACGTTCGCGATGTGGAAAGGGTAAAGGCTCAGGTGGCGAGTGCTCAGAATATCGCGATTTATATCCATGGCATCTTTGGGGATACGGCTAGCATTCTGCCGAGCTTGGATACTGCGATCGCCACCCTAGGAGATGGCCCAACGCCCATTGGACAGCTGTATGACTTGGTACTGGCCTTTGACTACGAAAATCTCAACACTGCCATTGACAGCAATGCCCGCCTGCTGAAAGCGCGGCTAGAGGCTGTAGGGCTCGGCGTAGGCCATGGCAAAACGCTGCATATTATTGCCCACTCCATGGGTGGCCTAGTCTCTCGCTGGTTTATTGAGCGGGAAGGCGGTAAGGACATCGTCAGCCACCTGATTATGCTGGGCACGCCGAACAACGGATCGCCCTGGCCACAGGTGCAGGCGGGGATTACGGCAGCCGTTTCTTTTGCGCTCAACAGCCTATCTTTGGTCGCAGCTCCGCTGAAGATTTTAGAAGCGCTTTTGACGCGAATCGAAACGGTGGATGTGTCGCTCGACCAGATGCAGCCGGGGTCGGCGTTTTTATCGGAACTGGCCGAATCGCCCGATCCAGGCGTGCCCTATACGCTGGTCGTGGGCAATACCTCGCTGGTAGAACAGGACGCGAGGGCGGGACTCAGGCAAAAGCTGATGCAGCGGCTTGGCAAGCTGGTAGAGATGCCGTTTTTCAATCGGCCCAACGATATTGCGGTGCTGGTCGATAGCATTGTGTACGTACCAGCAGATCGGACCCCCGCACCTAGGCAGCTGCCAACTGCCTGCAATCATCTGGAGTACTTTGTCCATCCGGCTGGCTTAGCGTCTCTGACGGAAGCGGTTGTCGGAACTGGCATTGTCGGAACTGGCACTGTTGGAACTGGCACTGTCGGAACTGGCACTGGTGGAGCTGGCACGGTTGGAACTGGCACGGTTGCTGCAGGCGCTATCGACGCAGGGACTGTCAGTAGAGGTCTTGCCGATAGTACTGGTGCTGTGGATGTAGGCGCTCTCGACGGTGCCGTGCAACCCGTAGGTGATCTGCCTGCAGAGGCAGCTACTTCAACCGCTGCGGAGCCTCAGCTACCTGGCTTCGCACCTTTGCCTCCGGTGCCTGTTGAGGACGATGAGCCTTCTCCATTTCTGGAGGAGCGCACGGGCGCGGATGTGCAAAGAGCTGGGGCGTCTTCCGGTGTGTTTTCAAAGGTGTGGGTGTGGGCTGCGATCGCAGCTGTACTAGGTGCTCTGTTGTCGCTGGTGTGGGCTCAGCGCGATCGCTCAGTGCCTGCTGAACCTGTTCCCGAATCGTCTCTAGTGGACCCTGATGCCAAGTACGAACGTCCTTCGTAATGAGCGTTGAGGCTGGTGTTTTATGGCCGAATTGAAGTTTGCACAGAGTCTGGCCGTTGTGATTGGTATCAACCAGTATGGCAGCGGCATCGCCCCCTTGCGGACGGCAGTTGCCGACGCTGAAGCGGTGGCCGAAACCCTCGCAGAGCAGCATAGCTATGAAGTGCTGCTGCTGACCGATCAGCAGGGGCAACTGCTACCGTTGCAATCGCTGATTCAGGAGCAGCTACCGGCGCTGGTCAATGCCGACTGTCGTCTGCTGCTGTATTTTGCCGGTCATGGCATTGCTCAGGATGGTGACGATGGCCCAGAGGGCTACCTGATCCCTCAAGATGCCGTGCCAGGAGAGGCCAGTAGCTACCTGCCGATGGTGGAGCTTCACGATGCGCTCACGGCCCTGCCCTGTCGCCACTTTTTGGCCATATTTGACTGTTGCTTTGCCGGGGCTTTTCGCTGGTCGAGTACCCGCGATATTGACTTTGCTCCGGATGTGCTGCACCAAGAGCGCTTTGATCGCTTTTGTCAGGACCCGGCCTGGCAGGTGATTACCTCGGCTTCTTACGACCAAAAAGCGATGGACGTACTGTCTCTGCGAGACGACCGAGGAGAGATCGTATCAGGGCCCAATCAGCAGCAGTCAGAACAGCATTCTCCCTTTGCGGCGGCATTGATGCAGGCGCTGGCAGGCGGGGCGGATATTTCTCCGCCTGCTGCGGACGGCAAGCCCGCGGGGGACGGGGTGATTACGGCCACGGAGCTGTATTTGTATCTGCGCGATCGCGTAGAGGTGCTTACCCAAACGCAGCGAAAGCGCCAGACGCCAGAAATATGCTCCCTGCGCAATCACGACAAAGGGGAATACATTTTCCTGACGCCAGGACATGAGCTGAACCTACCGCCTGCGCCCGAGCTAAACAAAGAAAACAATCCCTACAGGGGCCTCGAATCTTTTGATGCCGAACACAGTGACTTGTTCTTTGGCCGAGACCGAGAGATTCAACAGCTGCTGACACGGCTGGACACGCCGCATCCCTTGACCGTGGTGCTGGGCGTATCAGGTACGGGTAAGTCGAGCCTAGTGAAGGCGGGACTGCTCCCTCGACTGGTAGATCGGCCAGAACTTTTGGTGTTGCCGGTGATGCGTCCAGGCAACCGTCCTATCAAGGCGCTGGCTCAGATGTGCGCAGAGCTAGTACCCGCGTCTGAGGCAAAAGGACTGGTGCGCCAGCTGGCAAAAGATGAGGATGCGCTAGTCGAGATTGTGGGCAATTGGCAGCAGGCAAATCCCAACCGCAAGCTGCTGCTGGTAATTGACCAGACAGAGGAACTAATCACCCAGGCCACATCGCCCAGGGAGTCGCTGCAGTTTCAGCAGCTGGTGAAGCGAGCGATGGCTGAGCACTGGTCTTGTCTGTGGGTTGTGGCGACCCTACGGTTGGACTTCGAGGCGCAGTTTCAAGATGAGGCCCTGCACGGAGAATGGATGGATGCCCGGTTTGTCATTCCACCGATGTCCCAGGCTCAGCTGAGAGATGCGATTGAAAAACCGGCGGCGGCGAGGGTGCTTTATTTTGAGCCGCACAGCCTGGTGGATAAGCTGGTAGAAGATGTCGCCCAAACGCCTGGTGCACTGCCGCTGCTGTCGTTTGCGCTGAGTGAAATGTATCTGCGGTATCTGGAGCGGCGAAGCGACAACCGGGCGTTGACGATGGAGGACTACCGGGCCCTGGGCGGGGTCGTTGGCTCGCTGACCCAGCGAGCCACCCAGGAGTATGAGGAATTGGTCGCTGAAGATGAGGCCTACGCTCAGAGCGTAAAGCGGGTGATGCTACGCATGGTGGCGCTAGAAGGCGGGGCCTTGGCCCGGCGGCGGGTGCCGCTCTCTGAGCTAGTGTACGAGACACGGGCAGAAAATGATCGGGTCCAAACAGTGCTGGATCGGTTGATTGAGGCGCGACTGGTGGTGCGGGGACAGGACAGTGGGGGAAGTGAGCCCTATGTGGAACCTGCTCACGACGCGCTGGTACGAGGGTGGGATAAGCTGCTGCTGTGGAAAAATCAGGAACAGGAAGGGCTAGCCTTACAGCGGCGCTTATCACCGGCTGCAAAAGAGTGGAGCAAGCAGAAAAATAAGCGCCAGGCAATCGGATTGCTGTGGAACGAAAATCCACGGCTCGGCCTACTCAAAGAGGTGATGGCCTCTGACCAAAGCTGGCTAAACCAGACGGAGGCCGCCTTTGTTGATACCAGCGTTAAGCGCAAGCGACAGAACCAAGTGCGATTTGTCGGTTCGCTGTTCGGCCTGATTGCGGCGCTCAGCGGGTTGAGTTTGGGCCTGACCGCACTGAGCGCCGACTTGAAGCAGTCGAGCAAGCGTAACTTTGCCGATCAGCTGGCTGCTGAAGCGACTTCCATGGTGACCAAATCCTCGCCAAACCAGGCGACGGGGGCACTGCTAGCCGTGCGAGCTCATACGCTATTTAAAGAGCTCAGTGATGAGTCTCCAGAGGTCAATCAGGTGCTGCGCAGAAGCCTGTCGGTCCTGCCGGTCAATCAGACGTTTGCCCACGCAGACAGTGTAAATGCGATCGCATTTAGCCCAGATGGAGAGCGTTTTGCGACGGCTAGTAACGATGGATCGGCCAAAATTTGGACGGCTGCGCTGAGCGAACCTGGCATAGAGCGGCTGGATTTCGATACGGTTGAGCTAGCCATTTCAGATACAGGCTCAGATATAGGCTCAGATATAGGCTCAGATATAGGCTCAGATATAGGCTCAGATATAGGTTCAGATGCAGGCTCAGATATAGCGTCAGATGGGCTGACCCTAAGGCATGATAGTCCGGTCAATGCGATCGCCTTCAGCCCTGACGGTAGCCAGGTTGCCACTGCCAGCAATGACAGAACGGCCCAGATTTGGAATGCCAGCACGGGCGAATCCGAGATGACCTTACGCCACCAGCGTCCGGTTCGGCTGGTGCGCTTCAGCCCCGGTGAGGACGGTAGCGAGGCTAAGTGGCTGGCGACGGCTAGCGGCGACCAGGCCCGAATTTGGTCTGTGGAAACGGGCAAGCCAGTGTTGACCCTGACCTTGGCCAGAACGGAGGCCAATGCTATCCGCTTTAGTCCCGATGGCACGCAGGTTGCAACGGTGAGAGACAATGGCAAAGTGAGCGTGTGGGCGATTGCAACCGGCCAAAAAATACTCTCGATCAAGTACGGGACCAGCGTGCGCGCGCTCACCTTTAGCCCCGATGGCACGCAGCTGGCGATCGCAGCCGCAGCCGAGGCCAAAGTATTCGATATTACCGCCGGAGAAACGGTCGCAACCCTGCCCCACGGCGCGTTGGTGACCGATGTCAGCTTTAGCCCTGATGGCCAGCAGTTGGCAACGGCCAGCTACGACGAAACCGCCAGGGTTTGGCAGGTATCGACGGGACAGGCCCTAGCCAAACTTAGCCATGAGGACGTTGTGAAAACGGTGGCTTTCAATTCCCAGGGTACGCATTTGCTCACTACCAGCTTCAACGAAGCGGCCCAAGTATGGTCCTTAGATACGGAGACCGTCAGCGACACGCTCACCCACAGTAGCCTGGTCAATGCGGCGAGCTTTAGCCCCGACGGTCAGCGGGTGGCTACGGCCAGCGAAGATGAAACCGCCCGGATCTGGAAGGTGACGCCGACGCCGAGTGCGCGCCTGCTAGACCATGAAGATGTGGTCCGCGGCGTGAGCTTTACGAGCGATGGGAAATGGGTCGTCACGGGTAGCAATGATGGCACGGTGAAAGTGTGGAATGCGGCCAATGGTGAGATTAGCCACACGCTAGAGCACCCACGGAGCGTGAGAGTGCTGCGGGTGAGCCCGGATGGTACCCGTATCCTGACGGCTAGTGTCGACAACGTTGCCAGGGTATGGGACCTAGAGACAGGGGCGCTGTTACGCTCTCTTGAGCACGACGATATTCTATTGGCGGTGGACTTCAGCCCCGACGGGCAGCAGATAGCGACTGCCGGTGTCGATAGGACTGCTCGCATTTGGGACGCTGATGGCAAGCTCATAGCCAGCCTGCCGCACGATGAAATTGTGAACTCGGTAAGCTTCAATGCAGAGGGCACCCTGCTGGCGACCACCAGTGATGACCAGACCGCTCGCATCTGGCAGGCTGATAGGGGAGAGGAGCTCACGGTGCTAACGCACACTGACCCGGTGTATGAAGCAGTTTTTAGTCCGAATGGTCAGTATCTGGCGACAGCCAGTAATAACACCGGGGCAGACCTTTGGGATCTGACGACGAATCAAAGGGTTCTAGATCAAGACCAGTTTGTCTTCCGTCTGAATCACGCTGATCGCGTCAATACGATTCGCTTCAGTCCGGATGGGTTGCATCTGGTGACTGGCAGCCGGGATAAAACGGCGAAAATTTGGGATATAGAGGCCAGGCAAGAGCGCGCTTTTGTAAATCATCGGCGATCGATTAATGCCGTGAGCTTTAATAGCGAGGGCGATCGCCTGCTAACGGCCAGTGCGGATGGGTCTGCGCTGGTGTGGAATGTGGAAACTGGCAAAGCCATTATTGGCCTCACCCATGCTGCCGGGGTGATGGCTGCGAGCTTCAGCCCGGATGGGTCTTTGATCGCTACGGCCAGTAGAGACAGCAGCGCCAAGGTCGCCGGAACCGATTCTGAGGCGATCGCCCAGTGGGTGTGCCAGCGTTTGGGTCGCAATCCCAGCGCTGATGATTGGGCCCAGTACATGGCACCCTATGCCAGAAATAAAACGCGCGCCTTGCTCTCATACGAACTGGTCTGTCCAGACTATCCGGTGCACGAATCGGTGATTAAGTTTGGTCAGTCGCAGGCGGCCAACGGTTCATTGCGCTCGGCGATCAATATTTTTCGCCGAGTCCTTAAGATTGCTGGCAATACTGACTTGTACCCCCTGACGGCGGACCTCGACCTCAACCCCCGGGCGGTTGCCCAGAGATTTTATTCGCTCTATTGGGCTAGGCGGGCTGAGCAAGAGGCGAGGTATGGCAATGCTCAAAGGGCTGAGATTTTGCGTGCTCGTGCTCGTCAGTACGCGCTCGACGCAGAAGAGAGCCTAGAAAAAGATGCGATCGCCCAAAACTTTGACGCATCATCCCCCACCCGTCGGACCTTTGAAAATCAGAGCTTTAAGAGACGCTGCGAAGCGGAAGTCTGCGCAGCTGAGCGGACCGACCCAGCTGTCGAGACGGCTTCAACGTCTTCATCAGAGGATCTATCACAGCCGCCTCGAGCTAGCGATCGCCCCGAACGACAGCCGCGTTCAGCCCCCACGTTTTCTCAGGGCAGAGACTCTCGTAGGGCGATCGCCCCTCGGTCTACGAGAGTCTCTGCTCCAAGTCCGCGCTCGTCTGGTTCAGGTCCGGCGCCTGTTGCTCGCGCTTCCCAGTCCCCAGAGCCAGATCGCCCCGAAGACTCAAGTGCTCGCTCAGATTCGGCCCCGGTCCCACCGCCATCGCCAGTCCCACCGCCATCGCCGGCGTCATCTCCTGAGCCATCAGCGCCACCGCCGGTGGCTGAACTGCCGCCGCCGGGTTCAGCGCCTACACCTGATGAACCACCGCTTGAGTCGCCACGGCTTGAAACGGACCTCACCGCGGCTGATCTGCGAACGCTTAGGGCACTGCGGCAGTGGCAACTGTTTGGCCGGGTCGATAAGTGAATCGATCAGCGACAATTCTCTTTTTAGTTCTCTTTTCAGTGCGATGAATCCTACGGACACGACAATCGGATGAGCAACTTGGATTTTGCCCAGAGTCTAGCCATCGTCATTGGTATCGATCAATATGACCATGGGATTTCCCCGCTGCGGACGGCGGTTGCCGATGCGCGAGCGATCGCTCAAACCCTCGAGCAAGATCACGGCTACGACGTTGTACTGCTGCTCGATGAGCAGGCTGGGTTAGCAGGGGTGCGATCGCTCATTCAAGACAAGCTACCCGGCACACTGCCTGCCGATAGCCGCCTGTTGCTGTACTTTGCCGGTCACGGTATCGCTCAAGATGGCGACGATGGTCCAGCGGGCTATCTCATTCCCCAGGACGCATCTCCTGGCACCGTGGACAGCTACTTGCCGATGGTGGAGCTCCACGACGCGCTCACGGCGCTGCCTTGCCGCCACTTTCTAGCAATTTTTGACTGTTGTTTTGCAGGGGCTTTTCGCTGGTCGAGCACCCGCGATATCGACTTTGCACCAGAAGTGATTCACCAAGAACGCTTTGATCGCTTTCGCCAAGACCCTGCCTGGCAGGTGATCACATCTGCTTCCTACGATCAAAAAGCAATGGACGTCTTGTCTTTGCGAGATGACCGCGGCGAGCTGCGTGACCATCATTCTCCGTTCGCAGCAGCACTGCTCAATGCGCTGCAGGGAAAAGCCGATGTTTTTCCTCCTGCCAGCAACGGCCAACCTGCTGGCGATGGGGTGATTACAGCCACAGAACTGTATTTGTATTTGCGTGATAGCGTAGAGACGCTCACCGAAGGACAGCGAAAGCGCCAGACCCCGGAACTTTGTCCGCTACGAAATCACGACAAAGGCGAATTTATTTTCCTCACGCCTGGGCACGCACTCAATCTCCCGCCCGCCCCAGCGCTCAACACAGAGAATAATCCCTACCGTGGTTTGGAGTCGTTCGATGAGCGCCATCACAATTTGTTTTTTGGCCGAGAGCAAGAGATTGAACAACTCCTCGAAAGGCTAGAGGCACCCCATCCCCTAACGGTGGTACTCGGTGCTTCAGGGACAGGAAAATCGAGTCTGGTAAAAGCTGGTCTCCTGCCTCGGCTTGCCCAGCAGTCAGAGTTTTCTGTCCTGCCGGTGATGCGCCCAGGCAACTATCCCCTAGAGTCATTGGCAAGATCTTGCACGGACTTGGTGTCATCAGGAGACAGTAAAGGGCTGATCCAACAGTTGGCCGACGACGAAGACACCCTCGTCAAGATTGTTGGACGCTGGCGGCACAATCATCCCGGTAAAAAACTGCTGCTAGTGATTGATCAGACCGAAGAGCTCATCACCCAGGCGATTTCTCCAGTGGAGTCATACCAGTTCCAGCGTTTGGTAAAGCGCGTTATGGCCGAGCACTGGGAATGCCTGTGGATTATGGCAACGCTCCGGTTGGACTTTGAAGCGCAGTTTCAAGATGAGGCGCTGCAGTCGGAATGGATGGACGCCCGGTTCGTGATTCCGCCGATGTCTCAGGCCCAGCTACGAGACGCTATTGAGAAACCAGCAGCAGCAAGGGTGCTGTACTTTGATCCGCCCGGCCTGATCGACAAACTGGTAGACGATGTGATTCAAACGCCGGGGGCCTTACCGCTACTGTCGTTCACGCTGAGCGAGCTGTACTTGCGCTATTTGGAGCGGCGAAGCGACAACCGGGCGCTAACTGAGTCTGACTATCGGGCGCTGGGGGGGGTGGCTGGTTCCCTGACGCAGCGGGCAACTCAAGAATATGAGGCCTTGGCCTCTCAAGATGCGACCTACGCTCAGAGCGTAAAGCATCTGATGCTGCGCATGGTTGCCTTAGAAGGCGGCGAGCTCGCGCGGCGGCGAGTGCCCCTATCCGAACTGGTGTATGCAGGCCCAGCTGAGAATGCGCGGGTGAAAACGGTGCTAGATAGGTTTATTGCGGCGCGGCTAATCGTGCGCGGGCAGGACGGGGTCGCGGCATCGGGTGAACTGGTGGGTGAACCCTATGTAGAACCTGCCCACGATGCGCTGGTACGGGGTTGGGATAAGCTGCTGCGCTGGAAGCAAGCCGAGCAAGAAGGACTGGCGCTGCAACGCCTGCTTTCGCCAGTGGCAAAAGAGTGGAATCGACAGGCAGATAGCAAAAAAGCGAAGGGACTGCTGTGGGATGACAACCCGAGACTGGGCCTGCTGCAAGAGACCTTAGCCTCTGAGCAGACCTGGCTGAACAAAGGTGAGTCAGACTTTGTTGTTTCGAGCTTGAAGCTCAAGCGTAGAAAGCGGGTGCGGTTAGTCAGCACGCTGGTCGGTGTGATTGTCTCCTTGAGTAGCCTGAGCTTGGGCTTGGGTGTGCTGACCTATCGGCTGGACGATGCCGCCGATAAAGCCTTTGCCGATGAGCTAACGGCGACAGCTGAAACGCTGGCAGACCGAAACTCTGCGAAGCGAATAACTGGCGCACTACTGGCGGTGCACGCCCATCAGCTGCTATCTGATTTGGCCGTGGGGTCTTCCGAGGTCAATCAGGTCTTGCGCAGCAGCCTGACGGTTCCCGAAAGTACGAGCTTAATTCATCAGGCGGCTGTGACCGATGTGAGCTACCGCCCAGATGGTCAGCAGATGGCGACGGCCAGTGCAGATGGCAGCGTCAGGCTGTGGGATGTGGCAACGCAGCAAGCTCTATTTGAGCTGCGCCACGAGGCGGCAGTGACGGCTGTTAGCTTCAGCCCAGATGGCAGACAGGTGGCAACGGCCAGTGTCGATGGCAAAGCGCGGCTATGGGATGCGACTACCGGCCGAGAAGGTATTGCTTTTGAGCATGACGATAGCGTCAACAGCGTGATCTTCAGCCCGGATGGGAAACGGCTGGCGACGGCTAGTGATGACCAGACGGCAGCGGTCTGGGATGCGAAGACCGGTCAGAAATTGGGCGCGTATGCCCACGAAGATGGCGTGACTGATGTGAGCTTTAGCTCGGATGGGGCTCGTTTGGCGACGGCTAGCTACGACCAGGTGGCAATTATTTGGTCAGTGAGTACGGGGCAAGCGCTGTCTGTTTTTGAGCATGAGGATATTGTCACGTCGGTGAGCTTCGACCCAGTGGGAAACCGCTTGGCAACGGCCAGTGCAGATGCGATCGCTCAAATATGGGACGCCGATACCGAAACCGTTCGCCTCACGCTTCAGCACGACGATTGGGTCAATGATGTGAGCTTTAGCGCCGATGGCAAGTACCTGGTTACTTCAAGCGATGACTACATGGCCAGAGTCTGGGATGCTAGCCAGGGCGATCTGCGCTTACAGCTCCAGCACGATGATTGGGTCAATGCTGTGGCCTTTAGCCCAGACGCCCAGCAGCTACTGACGGCGAGTGAAGCCTACCTCGCCTCGATATGGACGCTTGAAACAGGTGAAGGCGCGCTCGGCCATCAGGGGGAGGTGACTGCAGTGAGCTTTAGCCCGGATGGTCAGCAGGTGGCTACGGCCAGCCGCGATAGCACCGCGCGCCTGTGGGACAGTGCAACCGGTCAAGTGCAGTACTCCCTGGTTCATCAGGATGGGGTAGCTGCAGTGAGCTTTAGCCCGGATGGTCAGCAGGTGGCTACGGCCAGCCGCGATAGCACGGCAAAGCTGTGGAGCAGCAAGACAGGGCAGGCACAATACACCTTCAGCCACGACGGCGAGGTAACTGCGGTGAGCTTTAGCCCAGATGGTCAGCAGGTGGCCACGGCCAGCCGGGACAAAACGGCGAGGCTATGGGATAGCCGGACCGGCAGGGCGCAGCTAAAGCTCAACCATGAAGCGCCAGTGACAGCGGTGAGCTTTAGCCCCGATGGCCAGCAGCTGTTGAGTGTGGAGTCGCAGATGGTGAAGGTTTGGGATGTGCAGACGGGGCGAGAAAGCTTCCGCATTGAGCCTAGCTATGCGATCAGCGCCGCTCAGTTTGGCCCCGACCCAGACCAGCCTCTGATTGCGATCGCCGGAGCGGATAGCAACGTTACGCTTTGGAATTTTGTTACCCAAAATCGCTTCGAGCTGCCGCACGTAACGGCTAGGGTTTTTGGTTTTAGTGAGGATGGTCAGCTGATTGCGACGGTAGGCCGACAGGGCGAAGTCAAGGTTTGGAACATTGCCTCTTTAGACTCGCGCTTGCCATCGTTTGAAACGTTAGATGCTGACGACGACGGGCAAATTTACGCCCTGACTGAGCCCATAGCCACTTTTACCCACGAAGGTGCTGTCAATGCCGTTAGCTTCAGTGCCGATGGGCGCTACTTGGCAACGGCCAGTGTCGATAGGACTGCGCAAGTATGGGATCTAGAGGCTGATGACCGGGCGATCGCCGGGGTAAAACACAATGGCAATGTCATTGGGGTTAGCCTGAGCTCGCTGGGCGATCGCCTAGCCACAGCCAGTCAAGACACAACGGTATCGATCGCGCCTGTGAGTTCTGAACTGCTCGCCCAGCAGGTCTGCCAACGGCTCAGCCGCAACCTGACGCCAATTGACTGGACGCGGTACGTAGAGCGATCGCTAGTCGACTACGAACAGACTTGTGCAAACCTGCCCGTACATCCACTGGTCAATGATTTTGAATAGTGCCTGTTCTGCAGCACCTGATTTAAAGCGTTTGCTTTGAACCGTCTCCCTTTTGAAAACGATAAAGAGCTATGGCACCAAAATGCACTTGCCCACATGTTTTCCCTGCGCCATCATGGCGTGGGCTTCACGCACCTGTGCCAGCGAAAACTGTTTAGCTACTGGCAGCGTGTAGCTGCCTGCTGCCACATTTTCAAGAATGTGTTGATAGCCCTGCTGCTCAGCCGGTGTGCCTGCTACAGCATTCAATAGCCAACCTCGAATAGCCCCATCCTTGCGAATGAGCGGCGAGACATCGACGGTGTCTGGTTTGCCCAGTAAGCCGTAGACCCAGATCGTGCCGCCTTGAGCCAAGAGACGAATTTCGGTGTTCAGAAAGTCACCCGCAGCGACCGGGTCGAAGATCACATCGACGCCTTTGCCTTGGGTAATTTGCTTGACCTTTCGCCACCAGGGTTGTTCCGGGGCTGACGGGTGCGCCACAACGATGTGGTCATATTGGGCTGCGTCTAGGTGCTCTAGCGCAGCCACTTTTTCGGGGCTGGTGGTGGTGCCAATGGTGATGCAGCCCCGTTTTTTGGCGATTTGGCTAGCTGCGATCGCAACACTGCTGCTCGCGGCTGGCAGCATGACAACCTGCCCCGGTTGAACCGATTGTCTCCACACCAGTGCGCCCCACGCTGTCAGAAAAGGTAGCCACAGTGCGCCCAGCAGGTGGTCGGGAATGCCTGCTGGGACAGGCACCGTCTCGCTCGCTAGGGCAACAAACTGCGAACGATAGGTTCCCTTTCTTGCGGGCGCGCTCAGGGTAAGGCTCACCCGCTGGCCAATTTCTCGCGTTGTCACCTGGTCGCCAATAGCGGTAATGATGCCGCCGCCTTCAATACCAGGGGTAAAGGGCGGTTCGCCAGAGCTGAGCTTGTACTCGCCGCGCCGTGCCATCAAATCGGCCTGATTCATGCCAATGCTGGTGAGCGCGACGACAACCTCATCGCCCTGTGGAATAGAGGCGTCAGTTTGGCTGAGGTCTAGCTCCTCGACACCGCCAAAAGCAGAGACGACGACTTCGTATAGCGCTGGTTTCATGGCGGATTGTACTAGGGATTTGAGTAGAGCGGATGAGCGGAACCAGGGAAATAGGATTTTCCAGGCGTTAGGGCAGGCCGGATTCGGGCCTGCTAGTACCTACTGAAGTGTAAATGCTGAACCTGAAACGCCTGTGTTGAGGGCGCTTGAGTGCCTGGGTACACAGAGAATGGTTCATCCGACAGCGGCACACCGTCGATGGGCTGCTGTCGATGGGGCATGACCCCGGGGAAAGGTACGCGCTGTGAATACCATGTGGACGAATAATGATGAGCTGAAGATCAATCCGCCCTGCTGGGAAAGTGCGCTGTATTTTTTAGATACGTTCACCTACATGGAGTCTGAGTTTGGCGTCGTTGACCTCGTGGCGACAGATATGTTTGATCTCTCCCATCCCGGCACAGCAGAAGAATTAGACCTGCCCAAGGCACTGCGATCAATCCGTCAAAAGTCCTCCATTGCCAAAGCTATCGTGCAGTGGATTGCAGAAAACAAAGACTTGCTAGATGATTATCCTGCAGAATTACGCTAGCAGCGCACATGGTTTCATCTCCGGCAGGTGTGCCCTCTGTCAGTCAGGTCAATCGCCTCACACAGCAAATCCAGCAGTATTTGGTCAGGCATCGACTAGAACGGTTTGAAGTGAGGTCGCACTTGTCGATTTTCCCGGAGCCGATTGGCCCAGGGATAGACGAATCCTCAGTAAACTCCTCTTCGGTGCTAAGGCCTGCGATCGCACTTTTAGAAAATACCAACGGCCAGTCTCAAGTTCGCTGGGCGATTGATATTGCCGATACTTGGCAGGAGAGTGATTTGCGATCGCAGCTGTACGCAGAGGCTGCGATCGCAGAATACTGGCATCTTTCCACAGTGCAAGTAGAGCTGCGGACTTGGACAGATCGAGTGGACGGGGCGTACTGCTGCCGTAGGCTTTATCAAGTAGGTGAGCAGATCAGCCCGGCCATTCTTCCCAAGATGTGGCTACAGGTTCAAGAACCGCTGCCACTGTATTTCTTAACTCGAACGACCAGCGGGCACCGCACCTACATTGGACATGCTCTAGCACTCCAGCTGTGCGATGACGGCCTTCTGTGACTAGACTTTCCGAGTCAATATTTCCTCAGTGAATATTTCCTCAGTGAATATTTCCTCAGTCAATATTTCTTGGACTGGTTTAGTCGGAATTTAGGCGTAGTCTCACAGAATCTCCATGGGACGGTAGGCCTTCGGCCTTGGTGAGCACATCGATATCGTTAGCAATAGCTGCTAAGGCGCTGCGCGTGTACTGCACTAGGCTGGTGTGCTTCATGAAAGTTTCTGTGGAGAGGGGGGAAGCGTAGCGGGCTGCCCCTGAAGTGGGCAGCGTATGGTTTGGCCCGGCCAAGTAGTCGCCGACGGCTTCTGGCGTATCGTGTCCCAAAAAGATAGCGCCTGCCTGATGAATCATCGGCAGTAGGTCCCAGGGCTTTTCGACCTCTAGCTCCAAGTGTTCTGGAGCGAATAAATCCGAGAGCTGTGCTGCCGTTTCGAGATCTTCGACGACGACAGCTAGGCCGTAATGGGCGATCGCTTTCTCCGTGAGCGTTTGACGGGGGTGATGGGTCAGCTGCTGGCTCACTTCTTCTGCAACGGCTTGGGCCATCGATCCGTCTGTTGTGATCAAGACAGCCGCTGCCATAGGGTCATGTTCTGCCTGGGCCAACAAATCGACCGCGATATGAACCGGATTAGCACTGCTATCGGCGATGATCAATACTTCCGATGGGCCTGCCAATGAATCAATGCCAACGGTGCCGTACACCTGCTTTTTGGCCAAGGTGACGTAGATATTCCCAGGCCCGGTGATGACGTCTACATTTGGGATGGTTGCCGTTCCGTAGGCAAGCGCTGCGATCGCCTGTGCGCCCCCTACCTGATAAATTTCTTCAACACCGGCTTCTTGCGCTGCCACCAACACAGCCGGACTAAGCGTCCCCCCCGACCCAATCGGTGTCACCATAACAATCCTAGATACGCCCGCTACTCGAGCCGGAATAGCGTTCATCATGACAGTGCTGGGGTAGCTTGCCCGTCCGCCAGGAACGTAAATGCCCGCTTTGGCCACGGGGCTGTAGCGCTTACCCAAGACGACGCCCTGCTCTTCAAAGCTCACCCAGCTTTTAGGTAGACGCTGTCGGTGAAACTTTTCAATGTTGGTGCAGGCGGTCTGAATCGCCCTAAGCAAATCCTGTGAGATTTGCTGGTAGGCGGCGTCTAGCTGTGCGCCATCGACGCGTAAGGTGGCTGGGGTGAGCTGCTGCCCGTCGAATTTTTCGGTGTAGTGGAGTAAGGCGGCGTCACCGGTCTTTCTGACAGCGCCTAAAATTTCCCGGACCGTTGCTTCCTTTTCCGCAACCTCTGTGTCGTGAGTGCGATCGCAAATACGCTTGAGTTCCGCTTTAGCATCACCTAGCTGATTGATAATTCGCAGCATGTAAAAGGAAAAGAGTCTTAACAGCAACAGACTTGGACGCCCGATCTCACTGAACTGCGGAGGGGATCGACCTGCCATCATTCAACAGCTTAGCGTGGAATCCTAATAGACAGCTGATAATGTCGCCGACTCATTGCCCGAGCAGGAATCATTTTCTTCACCACAGTCGAAGCTTAAGTGCTATGATTAACAACTCAAATATTTTTGTTGAACTGACTAACACTGATTAACTAAGAAGGGCATTAGCAAGGCAAGCAATGGCAAATACTAAATCTGCGATTAAGCGTATTCGAGTTGCAGAGCGGAACCGTTTGCGAAACAAAGCATACAAATCAGCCGTAAAAACGCTGACCAAGCGATACCACGAAGCGCTAGAAACCTATGCTTCCAATCCCTCTGAAGAAAGCAGTCAGCTCGTCCAAACAAGGATGTCGGCTGCTGTAAGCAAAATTGACAAAGCCGTCAAGCGAGGCGTTTTGCACCGCAATGCCGGTGCCAGACGCAAGTCCCGATTGTCCCATGCGCTCAAGGCAAAAGAGGCGGCTGCGAAGAGCGCTTAGCTTCGTTGGTTTTTAGCGCGTAGGTCCGAAGACAGTTGCCTTATTCTTAAGATTTTGTGCGAATGCGCCTAATCGATACTCACGTTCATATCAATTTCGACTCGTTTGATACCGATCGGGATGATGTTGCCGCTGCTTGGCGAGCAGCAGGGATTACTCACCTCGTGCATTCCTGCGTTGACCCCAGCGAATTCACAGAAATTCAGGCGATCGCTCAGCGATATCCTGAAGTGTTCATGGCTGTTGGTCTACACCCACTAGACATGGATAAGTGGACAGAGGAGACCCCGGCAGACATCGCCTGCTTAGCCAAGTCAGAGCCCAAAGTGGTGGCGCTCGGTGAAATGGGCTTGGACTTTTTCAAAGCTGACAACAAAACTTTGCAGAAAAGGGCATTGACGGCCCAGCTGGAGGTCGCTCGGTCTTTGGACTTGCCAGTGATCATTCACTGCAGGGACGCCGCAGCTGAGATGGCAGATTTGCTGGAGGCGTTCTTCGCAGAGCGCGGCTCCGTCAACGGTGTGATGCACTGCTGGACGGGGAGCCCGGCAGAGACGCAGCGGTTTCTAGATTTGGGCTTCTTTATCAGCTTCAGCGGCATTGTGACCTTTAAGAGTGCCACTGAGGTGAAGGCCTCAGCCAAAATGGTTCCGAGCGATCGCATCCTAGTCGAAACCGACTGCCCATTTCTAACTCCGGTGCCCAAGCGAAAGGTAAAGCGAAATCAACCTGCCTTCGTTCGCTACGTGGCTGAGTATGTCGCCGAACTCAGAGGCCTGCCACTCGCCGACTTCGCCGAGCAAACGACCCAAAATGCCAAGCAGCTATTTCGGCTGCCTCCAGGAGCACCGCCAGAAGTAGAACCATCGATGGCGCTAGCAAATAATAATTCACTGCCATAGCAAGGCTGATTTCACGGCTACTGCACAACTTATCTTGAAAGTAAATTGTCAGTACCCATGGCACACAAGCGCAAAAGCGAAAGCTCAGTAAAACTGCCTGTAACCTCGCGTAAAGCACCACCTCTATTTCCTATTTAACTGAGTGTTTGCAACCATCTTTTTCCAGAACACATAACATGGACGATCAGCTATCTTGACAATCTGATATTTTTAAGATCCGCGTTTAGCTTATGATGTATAAGCCCAAAAAATATTTTTTAATACGCCCACCCGCATCCTACGTCTTCCCATTGCTTTTCGAAAGGCCCTACACCCCCAAACAGAAGGAATACAGGTTGAATCACTTGACTCGAGTGACTGGTTTTTTCGCTAAAAATAATTCTTATTCTGGCTCAACAAATCCTGCATATGCCCTTGAATTTCCCTGACTTTGTCTGTACTTGCGATCAAGTTAGTAATTCTTAACAACTTGGTTTGCAGGGGGCCTTTCCTGTCTTTCACCTGCTTACGATGCATTGGCTGCTGCAAGGCGCTTCCCTAGATGCTCGCACAAATGCGACGAGGTCTCCCAGCTCATTTCTTTGCCCAGATAGCCCCTAGAAGACTGCCCGTCAGTCCCTGTTCTATCTCTGCACCCCCTTGCTGTCTAAACATTTGCCCTGCTTGGCGCAATTTTGAGGAAACGCATGACTGACTCTACCCTGGCCACGATGAACCCCGCTGTTACCGAATCTGCTATTGACCCAGTTGTCACCCAGCCACCGGCCCATTTGCTGCCCGATCTCGTCGAGATCCAGCGGGCAAGCTTTCGCTGGTTTTTATCGGAAGGTTTAGTTGAGGAGCTAGAGAGCTTCTCTCCTATTACCGACTACACAGGCAAGCTTGAGCTGCATTTCCTCGGTAAGGACTATCGGCTCAAGGCCCCAAAGTACATGGTGGACGAAGCCAAGCGGCGTGACAGTACCTACTCGGTGCAAATGTACGTGCCGACTCGCCTAATCAATAAAGAGACCGGCGAAATTAAAGAGCAGGAAGTTTTTATCGGTGACCTGCCGCTGATGACAGACCGTGGAACGTTTATTATCAATGGCGCTGAGCGGGTCATCGTCAATCAAATTGTGCGTAGTCCCGGTGTCTACTACAAAGCCGAAACAGATAAGCACGGCAGACGAACCTATACCGCTAACTTGATCCCCAACCGAGGTGCCTGGCTCAAGTTTGAGACCGACAAGAACGACTTGGTCTGGGTCCGAATCGACAAGACTCGTAAGCTGTCCGCTCAGGTATTGCTAAAAGCTTTGGGTCTTGGCGATGGCGAAATCTTTGATTCTCTACGCCACCCAGAGTACTTCCAAAAGACCATTGAAAAGGAAGGTCAGTTCAGCGAAGAAGAAGCGCTGCTAGAGCTGTATCGCAAGCTTCGCCCTGGTGAGCCACCCACTGTTAATGGTGGTCAGCAACTGCTCGATTCCCGCTTCTTTGATCCGAAGCGCTACGACCTGGGTAAGGTTGGCAGGCACAAGCTCAATCGCAAGCTGCGCCTAAACATTCCTGAAGCGACCAGAGTCCTGACGCCGCAAGACATCGTCGCTGCTATTGACTATCTCATTAACCTGGAATTTGACATTGGTAACCCTGACGATATCGATCACCTCGGCAACCGTCGGGTGCGATCCGTCGGTGAGCTGCTGCAAAACCAGGTCCGCGTTGGCCTCAATCGTTTGGAGCGCATCATCCGAGAGCGCATGACTGTCTCTGACGCCGATTCTTTGACGCCTGCTTCGCTGGTAAACCCCAAACCCCTAGTTGCTGCGATTAAAGAATTCTTTGGCTCCAGTCAGCTGTCCCAGTTTATGGATCAAACCAATCCGCTGGCAGAGCTGACCCACAAGCGCCGGATCAGTGCGCTCGGCCCAGGCGGCCTGACCAGGGAGCGGGCGGGCTTTGCCGTGCGCGATATCCACCCTTCGCACCACGGCCGTATCTGCCCTATTGAGACGCCTGAAGGCCCTAACGCTGGCCTGATTGGCTCTCTGGCAACCCACGCTCGCGTCAACGATTTTGGCTTTATTGAGACGCCATTTTTTCCCGTGGTGAATGGCCGCATCATCAAGGACAAGCCGCCGGTGTACATGACCGCTGACGAAGAAGACGATCTGCGGGTCGCACCTGGGGATGTGCCCATTGATAGAGATAACAATATCCTGGGTGAAACCGTTCCGGTGCGCTACCGGCAGGACTTTACGGTCACAACGCCTAAAGAGGTCGACTATGTGGCCGTCTCTCCGGTGCAGATTATTTCGGTGGCGACATCGCTGATTCCTTTCTTAGAGCACGATGATGCGAACCGTGCCCTGATGGGTTCAAACATGCAGCGACAGGCAGTCCCTTTGCTAAGGCCTGAGCGGGCACTGGTGGGTACCGGGCTAGAGGCGCAGGCAGCTCGCGACTCAGGCATGGTGATTGTCAGCCGCACAGATGGTGTGGTGTCTTACCTAGATGCCAATTGGATTAAGGTTCGCGATCTAGAAGGTCGCGAACATACCTATGAGCTGCAGAAATATCAGCGTTCAAACCAGGATACTTGTTTGAACCAACGGCCCATCGTTTTTGAAGGAGATAATGTTGTGGCTGGCCAGGTGATGGCCGATGGCTCTGCCACAGAAGGGGGCGAAATTGCCCTTGGCCAAAACGTACTGATTACCTACATGCCTTGGGAAGGGTACAACTACGAAGATGCCATTTTGCTCAGTGAGCGCCTGGTGTACGAGGATGTGTATACCTCCATTCACATTGAGAAGTTCGAGATTGAGGCGCGTCAGACCAAGCTAGGCCCTGAAGAAATTACGCGCGAAATTCCGAACGTGGGTGAAGATGCGCTGCGTCAGCTGGATGAAACCGGCATTATTCGTGTGGGTGCCTGGGTGAGCTCTGGCGACATTCTCGTTGGTAAGGTAACGCCAAAAGGTGAGTCAGACCAGCCTCCTGAAGAAAAGCTGCTGCGTGCCATTTTCGGTGAAAAGGCCAGAGACGTTCGGGACAACTCCCTGCGCGTTCCCAATGGTGAAAAGGGCCGCGTGGTGGACGTACGCGTCTTTACCCGTGAGCAGGGCGATGAGCTGCCGCCAGGTGCCAACATGGTCGTGCGGGTCTACGTCGCTCAGAAACGCAAGATTCAGGTCGGCGATAAGATGGCAGGCCGCCACGGCAATAAGGGCATCATCTCCCGAATTTTGCCAGTCGAAGACATGCCCTACCTGCCCGATGGCACCCCGATTGACATTGTGCTCAATCCGCTGGGCGTGCCGTCTCGAATGAATGTTGGTCAGGTGTTTGAGTGCTTGCTTGGCTGGGCGGGACAGAATTTGGGTGCCCGCTTCAAAGTGACGCCGTTCGATGAAATGTATGGCGAAGAAGCCTCCATGGAGACTACTCACGGCAAGATGCGCGAGGCACGCGAGACCACCGGTAAGGAGTGGGTTTTCAACCCTGATAACCCTGGCAAGATTCAGCTGTACGATGGCCGCACCGGTGAGCCGTTTGACCAAGAGGTGACCGTGGGGCAGTCTTACATGCTGAAGCTGGTACACCTGGTAGATGACAAGATTCATGCGCGCTCGACCGGTCCGTATTCGCTGGTGACGCAGCAGCCGCTGGGGGGTAAGGCTCAGCAGGGCGGGCAGCGCTTTGGTGAGATGGAAGTATGGGCGCTGGAGGCATTTGGCGCGGCTTACACCCTGCAGGAGCTGCTGACGGTGAAGTCTGATGACATGCAAGGGCGCAACGAAGCGCTCAATGCGATCGTCAAGGGTAAGGCTATTCCTCGTCCCGGTACGCCAGAGTCATTTAAGGTTTTGATGCGAGAGCTGCAGTCTCTGTGTCTTGATATCGCGGTTCACAAGCTGGAGACACAAGAAGATGGCACGAGCCGTGACAGTGAGGTAGACCTAATGGCGGATGTGGGCAACCGTCGTACGCCTTCTAGGCCGACCTATGAGTCGATTTCTCGGGATGAACCGGCGCCTGCGACAGCCAGTATCGTGGGCAATGCTGGCACGATGGGCCTGACAGGAAACGCGATCGCACCGCCGGGCTCGGCTGTGGTCTCCTCCCCAGCTGAAGATGTTGAAACTCAGCCACTGTAATGAATCTCGAAGAGAAACGTCAGAAGTGAACGGCAAAAATGCGTGACGGATGCTCCAAAGTTACTCGTGAAAGTCATTTTGGAGCGGCGACTTTAGGCATAGGGTATTGAGGCTCCGCTGAAGTTGTTTGTCAAAAGATAAGGGTTTAGCCTCGTCAAGTTGTAAGGGATTATCAGAGAATGCCGAAAGTAGAGCAGCGGTTTGACTATGTCAAGATTGGCCTAGCCTCCCCCGAGCGGATTCGTGAGTGGGGCGAGCGTACCTTACCTAACGGCACCGTCGTTGGAGAGGTGACCAAGCCAGAAACGATTAACTACAGAACGCTAAAGCCAGAGATGGACGGTCTCTTTTGTGAGCGCATATTTGGTCCTGCGAAGGACTGGGAATGCCATTGCGGCAAGTACAAGCGCGTTCGCCATCGGGGCATCGTCTGTGAGCGCTGCGGCGTGGAGGTCACTGAGTCGCGGGTGCGCCGCCACCGGATGGGATATATCAAGCTAGCTGCGCCTGTCGCTCACGTTTGGTATCTAAAGGGCATTCCTAGCTACATTGCGATCTTGCTAGATATGCCGCTGCGAGATGTGGAGCAGATTGTCTATTTCAATGCCTATGTGGTGCTGGATGCAGGCAACGCTGACAATCTTTCCTACAAGCAGCTGCTAAGCGAAGACCAGTGGATGGAAATCGAAGATCAGCTCTATGACGAAGATTCTCAGCTATCGGGCATTGAGGTGGGTATTGGCGCAGAAGCACTGAAGCGACTGCTTGAAGACCTGCAGCTCGAAGAAACTGCTGAGATGCTGCGGGAGACAATTGCCACCTCAAAGGGGCAAAAGCGGGCCAAGCTGATTAAGCGCCTGCGGGTAATTGATAACTTCATTGCCACAGGTTCTAAACCAGACTGGATGGTTCTGGATGTGATTCCTGTGATTCCACCGGACCTCCGCCCGATGGTGCAGTTGGACGGTGGCCGATTTGCCACCTCTGACCTCAACGACCTCTATCGCCGCGTCATTAACCGAAACAATCGTCTGGCGCGCCTGCAGGAGATTTTGGCGCCTGAAATTATCGTTCGCAATGAGAAGCGAATGCTTCAGGAAGCCGTTGATGCACTAATTGACAACGGTCGCCGGGGTAGAACGGTGGTCGGCGCGAACAACCGACCGCTGAAATCTCTTTCGGACATTATTGAGGGCAAGCAGGGGCGCTTCCGTCAAAACCTCTTGGGTAAGCGGGTTGACTACTCCGGTCGTTCGGTGATTGTGGTGGGTCCCAATCTCAAAATCCATCAGTGCGGCCTGCCCCGTGAGATGGCGATTGAGCTATTCCAGCCGTTTGTGATTCATCGCCTGATTCGTCAGGGCCTAGTCAACAACATCAAGGCAGCCAAGAAGCTGATTCAGCGCAATGACCCCAGCGTTTGGGAAGTGCTAGAAGATGTGATTGAGAACCATCCGGTGATGCTGAACCGGGCGCCGACCTTGCACCGCCTGGGTATTCAGGCATTTGAGCCGATTATGGTTGAGGGCAGGGCAATTCAGCTGCATCCATTGGTCTGCCCGGCGTTCAACGCTGACTTTGACGGTGACCAGATGGCTGTTCATGTTCCGCTGTCGCTAGAAGCGCAGTCTGAGGCACGTCTGCTGATGCTGGCTTCGAATAACGTCCTGTCACCAGCAACGGGTAGACCGATTATTACGCCCAGTCAGGATATGGTCTTGGGCTGCTACTATCTGACGGCCGACAATCCCCACAAGCAAAAGGGAGCCGGGCGCTACTTCGCCAATATGGAGGATGCGATCGCTGCCTATGAACAAGGTACCGTCGATCTGCATGCCAAAGTTTGGCTGCGATTCGTCGGCGAGATAGAAACGTCTGAAGATGACAGCGAGCCAGTAGAAGTCAAAGACGACGGCAACGGTGCCACCACGAAAATCTACAAGTTTCGCCGGGTTAAAGAAGACGAGTCGGGCAACATGATTTCTCAATACGTAGAAACGACCCCTGGCCGAATTATCTACAACCATGCGGTACTCGGTGCGCTAGCAGAATAGCTAGTCATTAGAACGAGTGGGAGCGGGCTTCAATCGAGCGCGCTCCCAACCCGCAGACATATCAGCCAAAACACAGCAGACGAGCAAGACTTCGAGGGATAAGAGCAGAGCATGTTAGAGCAGAAAGGCGAATCCAGACCCAGACTATTTAGAAATCGTGTTATCGATAAAAAACAGCTGAAAAACCTGGTTGCTTGGTCTTTTGAGAACTACGGCACCGCCCGTACGGCTCAAATGGCCGATGAAATCAAGAGCTTAGGCTTTAAGTACGCTACCAAAGCCGGTGTCTCTATCAGCGTCGAAGACTTGGAGGTACCCCCCAGTAAGAAAGCTATGCTGGAGGCTGCCGAAGAAGAAATTCGGGACACGGAAGAGCGCTATACTCGCGGAGAAATTACTGAAGTAGAGCGCTTTCAGAAGGTAATTGATACCTGGAACGGTACCAGTGAACACCTCAAGGACAAGGTGATTGAAAACTTCCGCGACAACAACCCGCTGAACTCTGTGTACATGATGTCTAACTCGGGTGCCCGAGGGAATATCTCACAGGTGCGTCAGCTCGTGGGTATGCGCGGCCTGATGGCCAATCCCCAAGGGGAGATTATTGACCTGCCTATCAAGACCAACTTCCGAGAGGGGTTGACGGTTACCGAGTACATTATTTCCTCCTACGGTGCGCGCAAGGGTCTGGTAGATACGGCGCTGCGTACAGCCGACTCAGGTTACCTAACCCGTCGCTTGGTAGACGTTTCCCAAGATGTGATTGTGCGCGAAGTAGACTGCGGTACGGACCGATATATTCCTGTCCGGCCGATGACCGATGGTGAGCGGGTGCTAATTCCGCTGGCGGATCGTTTGCTAGGTCGGGTACCTGCCGAGGATGTGAAGCATCCAAAGACCGGCGAAGTGATCGTAGCCCGCAACCAGTACATAACCGATGATATTGCTGCTGCTATTGGCCGGGCGAATGTCAAAGAAATCAAGGCGCGCTCGGCACTGACCTGTGAAGCCGCGCGCTCAGTGTGTCAGCACTGCTACGGCTGGAGCTTGGCCCACTCCCATATGGTGGACTTAGGCGAGGCTGTCGGTATTATCGCCGCTCAGTCGATTGGTGAACCCGGTACCCAGCTCACCATGCGCACCTTCCATACCGGCGGTACCTTCACCGGTGAGCTAGCCCCCCAAGTCAACGCGAAGCGTAGCGGTACGATTCGCATCCCCGACGGCCTGAGAACGCGCCCCTTCCGAACCCGCCACGGTGAAGACGCGCTGGTGATGGATGCGAACTGCCAAATTGCTATCGAATCCAATGGCAAGGAATACTCGGTGTCTTTGCCTAAGAACGCTATTTTGTTCGCTAAAGAAGGCGATGAAATTAAAAAAGGCGACATGATCGCTGAAATGCCTAGCACTAGCCGAGTGCGGAAAGTCACTGAGAAGGCCAGTAAGGACGTAACCTCCGATCTTTCTGGCGAAGTGATTTTTGACGGCCTGATTCAAGAAGAGAAGACAGACCGCCAGGGCAATATGACCCGGCTTGCCCAGCGGGGCGGCTTGCTTTGGGTGCTCTCAGGCGAAGTGTACAACTTGCCGCCGGGTGCTGAACCGGTGGTGAAAAACGGCGATCGCGTCGATGCAAAAGGTGTCCTAGCTGAAACCAAGTTGATCACTGAACGCGGCGGTGTTGTCCGTCTTACAGATACTTCTAACGACGGCAAGGGTGGCCGCGAAGTCGAAATCATCACGGCTTCTGTAGTCCTAGACAAGTCTCATGTAGAAGTCGAAAGTGGTCAGGGCCGCGAGCACTACTTCCTCAATACGGCCAGCGGTCAGCGGTTCTCTATCAACGCGACCCCAGGGACGAAAGTCACCAGTGGCCAAGTCGTTGCAGAACTCGTAGACGATAGCTTCCGAACCCAGACAGGCGGCATCATTAAGTTTGCTGGCGTCGAAGTTGCCAAGCGCGGTAAAGCCAAGACCGGCTATGAAGTGACCAAGGGCGGTACCTTGCTGTGGATTCCTGAAGAAGCCCATGAGGTCAACAAGGACATCTCTCTGCTGATGGTGGAAGACGGACAGTACATTGAGGCAGGCACAGAAGTTGTCAAAGACATTTTCTGCCAGACCAGCGGGGTGGTAGAAGTTACTCAGAAAAATGACATTCTGCGTGAAATTGTTGTGCGTCCGGGCGATATCCACATGGTGGATAGCCCAGAAGATGCGGGCAAAAAAGGTGGCACTATTGTCAATGCGGGCGAAGAGGTCATGCCTGGTGTGGTGGCCGATTCGCTACGCTATGTAGAGTACGTAGAAACGCCTGAGGGCGCTGCGCTCCTGTTGCGTCCTGTGCAGGAATTTGAAGTGCCCGATGAAGCCGCTGTTCCTAGCCAGGCATCTGTCAGCGATAGCGACGATAAAAGCATCAGTCTACGGGCTGTGCAGCGACTGCTCTACAAAGATGGCGAGCGGGTTAAGTCGGTAGACGGGCTGGAAATTTTGCGGACTCAGCTAGTCTTAGACATTGACGAGGGCGGTACCCAGCTGACAGCTGATATTGAGCTGAAAGCAGATGGTGATGCTGAAGATGCTGTGCAGCGGCTTCAGCTGGTGATTTTGGAGACGCTGGTTGTCCGTCGTGATATCGAAGCTGACCAAACCCAGGGCAGCACAAAAACGCGATTGCTGGTTTCTGACGGTGACGTGATTGAGCCGGGTGCGGTTATTGCTCGGACGGAGATTCGCTGCAAGGAAGCCGGTGAGATTCGAGGAATTCGCGAAGACCTTGAATCCGTTCGCCGGATCCTAGTGGTTCGCGATGCCGACCGTATCGTTGTAAGTACAAACGGCAACGCGCCTACAGTATCTGCTGGCGATCTGCTGGTTGACAATACTGAGATTGCTAGTGGCGTCCATACGTCTGAGTCGGGTCAGGTGATTTCGGTGGGTGAGGATCAGGTGGTGATGCGAATTGCCCGACCCTATCGCGTTTCTACCGGCGCGGTATTACATATTGAAGATAGTGACCTAGTGCAGCGAGGCGACGGTCTTGTGCTGTTGGTCTTTGAGCGAGCAAAAACAGGCGACATTATCCAGGGTTTACCCCGAATCGAGGAGCTATTGGAAGCCCGTAAGCCGAAGGAGTCCTGTATTTTAGCTGAGCGGCCAGGGTCTGCTCAAGTGGTGTACGCCGAGGATGAGACTGTCGAAATCAAAGTGATTGAGAGTGACGGGGTGGTGACTGACTATCCTGTGACGCCCGGTCAGAACCTGATTATTGCGGACGGTCAGAAAGTCGATGTGGGAGAGGCGCTCACCGACGGACCGTCCAATCCTCACCAGATTCTGGAGGTCTTCTTCAAGTATTACCGTGAGAATAAGGGAACCCATGAGGCGGCCATGCTCAGCCTGGAGAAGGTTCAATCTTTCTTGGTGAACGAAGTGCAATCGGTGTACCAGTCTCAGGGCATCACTATTTCGGATAAGCACATTGAAGTCATTGTCCGTCAGATGACCTCTAAGGCTAGATTGGAAGATGGGGGTGACACCACAATGCTGCCTGGAGAGCTGGTTGAAATCCGTCAGCTAGAGCAGGTAAATGAGGCGATGTCGATTACGGGTATGGCGCCGGCAGATTACACCCCTGTACTGCTGGGTATTACCAAGGCTTCGCTGAATACTGATAGCTTTATCTCTGCAGCGAGCTTCCAAGAGACGACTCGCGTGCTAACTGAGGCCGCAATTCAGGGTAAGTCCGACTGGCTGCGAGGCCTGAAGGAGAATGTGATTATCGGTCGCTTGATTCCGGCAGGGACAGGTTTCAATGCCTACGAAGAGCCTTCTTCCCCTGAGATTGATACCTCTTTTGATGGTACGTTTTTGGGTAACGATATGGCTCTTTCTGACATGGTGTTGGACGACCGGACCGCTAGGGCTTACGACCGCGAAGGTGGGCTGGACTTGATTGCAGGTGACGGTATGGTGGGTGGTGATAAAAAGCCATCTGAGACCGATAAGATGCCGTCTACGCTGATTGGTGGGGATGGCCTCATTGATGACCAGAGTAAGACTCTGTAGGGCTGCTGCCTGTGTGGCCTTTGAGAATAGCAAAAAGCCCTGCGCGTTTTCTGTAAAACGCGCAGGGCTTTTCAATTGTCTGGGATGGTTGTCTGGGATGGTTGTCTGGGATGGTTGTCTGGGGTGATTGGTTAGCTTGAATGAGAGGGCTATACCGTAGGGCTATTAACAAACCTTTGGGCGACGGTTTCGGGCTGAATGGCGGAGAGCAGAATGTGCCCTGAGTCTGTGACCATAACTGCTCGAGTGCGCCTGCCATAGGTTGCGTCAACGAGCTGCCCGCGATCGCGCGCATCTGAAATAATTCGTTTAATCGGTGCAGATTCGGGACTGACAATGGCAATCACCCGATTTGCAGAAACGCTATTACCAAATCCAATATTAATGAGCTTCATTTACGTAAGTAGAAGTGGAATGTTTGAGTGTTTTTTGCCACATGAATAGTCATCGGCATTTACAGAAAGTTCAAGGTCTTGTTTGAGTTAGCAAGCGCCCTTTAAAGTTGCCCAATGGCACAAAAAAACCCCAAAGAAGCGTGCTGCTCTACAAAGAGCTAACAGTTTCTCCCGGGCTTTTGTCCCGCCGTGTACTCAGTGGGCTGAACGAGAAGCACTGTTGTGACAGCCTTTTCGTGCTACTAAGCTGTTTCTCTTGGACCAGACACCTCTTGCGATTGGAGACTAAAGAGCTGAGATAAAAAAGCCAACTAAAATCAGTTGAACTTCTATAAATCGACTGTGAACTAGTTCGTTTGGAGAAGAGGTCGGAACCCTAGAAACGTAAGCAAATTGTTAGTGTGCGTTTGGTATGTTCAGATTAATCAATTAGCTGATAGGCAGGTATTCAGTCTGTAATCTACACTATATTCTATCTCGTTGAAAGGAAAACTTTCAATCATGATTTTTGCTTAGATTGGCTATTTGTAACTTTATGATGATAGCCTCCACTTTCTAATAGAAACTACGAGCCTACGCGCTTTGCTGTTCAGAGAGATCTGCAGTCTTTACTGATAGTTTTTGGGTGCGATCGCCCCGCCTCAAAGTAACCTGCAGGGCGTCTCCTACCTTCACTCGGTCGACCTGGCTCTGCAGCTGATCTGCCTTCTTGATTCGCATGCCTGCTACCTCTGTGATCACATCTCCGCGTCTCATCCCCGCATCGGCTGCAGGCGTATTGGGCAGTACTCGAACCACCAGCACCCCATCAGTAACCGGCAGTTCAATGGCGCTATTGGGGTCTTCGTTGTTCATTTTGGCCATATCTGGTGTGAGCGTTGCGATCTGCACGCCTAGGTAGGGATGGGCAATGCGTTCGCCGCGAGATAGGCTAGCCTGCACCGCTTTTGCCTTGTTGATTGGAATGGCAAAGCCGATGCCCATGGCATCGGCTCGAATGGCCGTATTGATGCCGATGACTTCCCCTTGAGCGTTCAGCAGCGGCCCGCCCGAGTTGCCAGGGTTAATGGCGGCATCGGTTTGGATAAAGTCGATGCGCTTGTCTGGAATGCCAACTGCAGCGCTTGAGCGCTTAAGCGTGCTGACAATGCCCAGGGTAACCGTGTTGTCTAATCCGAGGGGGTTGCCAACTGCGATCGCCCAGTCACCCACTTCCACCGCATCCGAATCACCCAGCTGTGAAACCGGCAGCGGTTCTCCTGCCGTATTGATTCGAATAACCGCTAGGTCTGTGATTTCGTCGATGCCTTCCACATACCCTTCAAAAGAGCGACCATCTTTTAGCTTCACCGTCACTTGGTCAGCACCGTCGACGACGTGAGCATTGGTTAAAATGTCACCCTGCTCGTTGATGATAAAGCCGGAGCCCTGGCCCCTTAGCCGCTCTTCTTGGGGAATGCTCTGAAAGCCGCTACCCCCCATTCGACCGCGGAAGAAGGGGTCGTCGTAAAATAGGTCCGGTACGTTGCGAGTGACCGTGCGCTCAGTGTCGATGCGGACAACCGCTGCGCCCACGTTGCGAACGGCGCTGGCAACAAAGCTTTCAGAGGAGAGTGCGCTAACGGCGCTGGACTGGCTAGGTGCGGTGATAGGGGGGGCATCTTGCGCCCAAGCTGGGAACGTCCACAGGCTGTTGGTGAGTAAAAGGGCGATCGCAACTGCTGAAATTCGCCGAAACCATTGGCCAACGAACTGACTAAAGGCGGAACCTGCTGACAGCAGATTGGGCAAAAGATTCATGGGACGCTCTCACTAATACGGATCTTCTATGGGTTAGCGGATATGGGTCAGCGGAAAGGGCAGCTACAGTCTGATTTGTGTGTAACCTATCTAAAAACAACAGAAGGACTGTAATTTTATTGTGCCAGGCATTTTCTATTGCTGTGGAGTGTGGATGTACGGCTCTACCAGGTACGGTTTGCGCACGGCCTGGCTACGGGCTGTAGGTTCCCAGATTAAGCATCGTTCGTGAGGGCTACCGTGGAAGTATTGAGGATTACCTTCTGGGCTTGCAAACGACTATCTGTCCGGTTGCGCCCGATTCCTTTTTTCCTTACCCTAGCTGCCTGCAGCGACTTACCCGGTTCCTATGAGGCCCGGCTGGCCAACCATCTCAGTGAGACGGGCGCCAAAATGTACGGCGCTTACTGGTGCCCGCACTGCGCGGTGCAAAAAGATGCCTTCGGCGGTGCAGTCAGCCAGATTCCCTACATCGAGTGTGATTTACAAGGATTTCATTCGCAGGCTGAGCTGTGCGCCGAAAAAGGTGTTGCGGCCTATCCAACCTGGATTATTGAGGGTGAATACTACCTTGGGTCTCAGCCTTTGGGGCGGCTGGCCAGACTGTCGGGTTTTGAAGGACTAACACCCCTTGAAAGTGATACGATGCCGCCTGGGAATGAACGTGAGAATGAACGCGTCAGCCCAGCGAAATAGAGGGAATCGATAGCGATTGGCTTGCGTCAGCTAGCCACTGCATAGTCAACCAGCTGCAGAATTTTTCTGCGGAGGGTGTTCATTCCCAAGTTTTTGCTAGCAGACACGAATACCGCTTGGGGATATTCATCTTTTGCAAGCTCTAGCGTGTCGGTATTTGCCTGGTCCAGCTTGTTGAACATCATCAGGATTGGACCAGGGGCGACGGGCATCTGACTGAGCAGACCCATTACGGAATGGATATGCTCTTTCCAGGCATGGTGGGAGGCATCGACCACATGAATGAGCGCATCTGCTTCGGTGACTTCTTCGAGGGTGGCTCGGAAGGCATCCATAAGTGCAGGGGGTAAGTCTTGAATGAAGCCCACTGTATCGGTGAGCACAAGCGATTTGGGTTCGTGGGTGGCTTCGTCGTTGATGACGATGCGGCGAGTGGTGGGGTCTAAGGTGGCAAAGAGCTGGTCAGCCGCATAGACCTCGGCATCTGTGAGGCGGTTGAGCAGGGTGGACTTGCCCGCATTGGTATAGCCCACAATGGCGATAGAAGGTACTGAGTGATGCTGACGGCGCTGGCGCAGCCTGGACCTATGGGCCTGAAGCTGGGTCACTTCTTTCTGCAGACGGGTGATGCGCTTTTGAATGGCACGGCGCTCTGTCTCTAGCTTGGTTTCACCGGGGCCTCGGGTGCCGATGCCGCCTCCCAGTCTGGACATTGCCTGTCCTCGCCCGGTGAGACGGGGCAGCTGATACTCAAGCTGGGCCAGTTCTACCTGAAGTTTGCCTGCGCCCGATTTTGCCCGCTGGGCGAAGATATCTAAAATCAGCTCGGTGCGATCGACAACGCGGACGCCGACGTGCTTTTCTAAGTTGCGAATTTGGCCAGGAGATAGGTCGCGGTTAAAAACGATCAGATTGGCCCCCAGGGTTTGGACTGCTAGGGCGATTTCGTCGACTTTACCGGCGCCGATGACCGTTTGAGGATGGGGGCGCGATCGCTTCTGCACAACCGTCGACAATACATTTCCGCCAGCCGTCTCTACCAGCCGCTCAATTTCCTCTAGCCCATTTTTGAAAGCTGCCACGGCCATATTTTCGGTCAGCAGACCGACCACCAGCACCCGGTCGTGGTCACTATCGACCTGCTGAGCGACAAAGACGCGGCGAAACTCTTCCTCCAGGCCTTCTGCGAGGTCTAAAAAGTCCTGCTCGCTTAGCTCGCCCAAGCTGAGGGGCGCAGAGACCGACCACTGCACTTCTGGATGGGGAACAAGGTGTGCTAGATAGGCCTCGCGAATGTAGCCAGTGGCACCCCCGCCCTTACGTTTGAATCCTGCGCCCGTCAGCGTGAGTAGCGCCATCGCATCTAGCCGCTGAATGGCCATTGCCGTGAGCACGCTGCGGCTAGGCGGCTCCACCTTTAGCTGTGTGGCAATGCAGCGGATGCCACAGAGTCTTTCTGCGCCATAGCGTGGCAGCTCTAGCACGGGAATTTGCGTTTTACGCGGGCTGCCTACACCTACCCGGATGACATGTCCGCGACGATCTATGTAGGCACATACTGCCTGGTTGATGTCGGTGCTAACTGCGGCAAGTCGCTGTGCAAACTCTGGTGTTGTGACCCTATCGACCGGCAGGCGCTGATGGTAAATCCGCTGAAGCGCTTTGATCTGATTGGCCTTGAGACCTTTAAGCTCACCGTGAATTTTCTCTATGGGGACACTCCTCACAAATTCAATTGATCCCATTGTAAGGATTCCGCTGAGGGTAGCTGAGCGATCGCCTCTCAAGCGTCACAATTTTTCCAAATCGTTTACGGTCGATTTGATTTATGCTCTGGGAGTGTTTTGAGAACGCTCCCAAAAAGCATGAAATGCTTGAGTGCTGCTCACCTGATGTGGTTATCTCAGCAGGGACGATCACGCTGTCAAATAGTACAAAAAATAGTACAATTTGATGGGTCTTTTTACCAGACACGCAGCTAAAAACGCAAACAGGGTGTGAATAACGAAGTGTAAATAGCCGTTGCAGGCTTTCCGTCATCTAGAAATCGTCGTTTCACTATCTATTTATGGCCAACGTATCTGCCAACGTATATAAAGCTAAAGATAGATAGGCTATTTCGTCCTGATGTAGAAAAATCTGGGAAGGGTATGAATGACAGTGCAGGGTAAAAACTTATATTTGTCAACATATCTTAGCTATTTGCGCTAGTCACTCTGCAATGTAGGCGCTATCATGGTGCCTTGATTACGCCTCGCCCTCTGGCAGCAGAAGCTTTTGAGGTCTGCCGTTACTTTTTGAATGGCCGTTAACTTCTTTTGAGCTGAGGGGGGAGGTACTAGCTCAATGTTGTTAACTTCGGACAAAAAGTATGACTACTGAATTAAAGACAGAAAATGGAGTTTATACAGAAGACGGTGCGACTCCGAATGTTGGCACTGCTTCTGAAGGTTCAACGACAGATACCGTTGAGCAGGTCAAACGAGTCACCGCACAAGTAGTTGATAAGCTAGGCGATCTTGACAAGTACTTCGGAGAGTTTTTCCAGGAGTACAAGCGCCCGCTCATTGCATTGGGATTGTTTTTTGGGCTCTTCTTGTCCATTAAGCTAACGCTGGCTGTGCTAGAAGCTATTAATGACGTGCCTGTGCTGGCGCCAATGTTTGAACTGATTGGCTTGCTTTACAGTGGCTGGTTTGTCTATCGCTATTTGCTCAAGGCTTCCAATCGCAGTGAACTCACTAACGAGATGAGCGCGCTAAAAGATCAGATTTTGGGACGGACTTCTCAACTATAGGCCACCGTAAAGATCAGGCCTAGCTGGTTTTTCAAAATGCCGTCACCTCATGCGAGGTGACGGCATTTTGTTTGCCCATAGAGTCGCCGAGCTTTTTGTACGCCCTCTTTGTGTCGTTCGCCCTCACGGGTAGAACCCGAACCTGGCCCTACCTGTTAACCCAGAATGGGCCTTCTATACTAGAGGAAAACGACAGAGATACATGGCATCAGTCAGCCTTATGAATAAGGCGATGGGCAAGGCAGCCTGCTGTGAACCCTGTATGCATAAGAGGCGTAGATAGTGGACTTAAACAAAGACGTAATGCAAGCGGTGGAGACCCTTGACTATCGGGTCACCGTGGGTGATGTTGCGGCGCGAGCAGGGCTAAATGTAGAGGTCGCCCAGCAGGGTTTGCTAGCCCTAGCTTCGGAGACTCAAGGCCATATGCAGGTGTCAGAAACGGGCGAAATTGCCTATGAATTCCCTCGCAATTTTCGAGGTGTCTTGCGCAATAAGTATTGGCAGCTGCGCGTTCAGGAAGCGCTGTCTAAAGTTTGGCAGGTTGTGTTTTACCTGATCCGCCTTTCTTTTGGCATTATGCTGCTGGTGTCGATGGCAATTATTGCGATCGCAATCATCGCACTTATGGTCGCAGCGAGCAGCCAAGGCGGCGGTGGCAACAGAGATGATCGCAGGGGCGGTGGCGTTAGCTTCGGCTTCTCTCCCTTCCATATTTTCTACCTGTTTGATTTCAACTACCGGCGAGGGCGCAGGCGCTATCCTAACCGCTACTCAGGACAGTCCTCAGGATGGGGAAGTCGCAGTCGCCGTGCCGCGCAGTCCGGCGAGAAGCTCCAGTTTCTAGAGGCTGTTTTTTCTTTCCTCTTTGGAGATGGTGACCCAAATGCTGACCTAGAAGAGCGGCGGTGGCAGGCGATTGGCAGCGTCATTCGCAACAACGGCGGGGCGATTACCGCCGAGCAAGTTGCACCGTATTTAGACGACTTGGGTGAAGGCTCGGAAAAAGAATACGAAGACTACATGCTGCCTGTGCTCACTCGTTTTAACGGTCAGCCCGAGGTGAGCCAAACGGGGGACATGGTGTACTACTTCCCCGACCTGCAGGTCTCTGCTAAGGAGCGTGGCCGCTTTTCTGTGAGCGCTTACTTGAAAGAAGCTAAGCGCAAGTTTACCAGTGCGACCTCTGACCAGGTGATGCTGTCGATTGGTCTAGGGGCGGCGAATATTATTGGTGCTGTTGTGCTGCAGGGGATGCTGCAAAGTGCGATCGCAGAGGGCCTCGCTCTACCCGCGGCGGCTGTCTTTGCCCAGTCTATCCTCGGTGTGCTGATGGTCTATGGGATTGCCTTTTTGGCAGTGCCCCTTATTCGCTACTACTGGGTGCAGTGGCGCAACGCAAAAATTGAGGCTCGCAATGAACAGCGTTCTGAGCGAGCTGTAGCTTTGAACCGTCTAGGGCCTGCGTTTCAGCAGAAGCTGGCGTTTGCGAAGCAGTTTGCCAATCGGCAGGTGCTGCAGGAAGAGGACGCCGTCTATAGCACTGAGCGTGACTTGTCAGAGCAGGCGATTGAGTCTGAAGACTTTATGCGTAGGCTGAATGAAATCTAGCTTTCTGCCGACTAGTTTTCTAGCTGGGCGATCGCCGTACTCTGATAGTAGTGCTGCAGAATCTGCTCGAAAGTCCAGCCGCTTTCAGCCAGGCTTCTAGCCCCCCACTGGCTCATGCCCACACCGTGGCCGAAGCCAGAACCCTGAACAATGACACTCTCATCTTCGATTTCGATTTCGAAGCGGGTGCTGCGCAAACGCAAGGCTGAGCGTACATCGCGTCCACGCAGGGTGGCCGTGCCGTTTTCGCCGGCAAAGGTAATGGAAGCGACACGGCCGCCCTGGGTTAGCTGCGGCGTACCAATGGTATGAACCTCGCCAATATCGCCGATTTTGCTGCTAAATTCATCGAGGGTGAAGGTTTCCTCCCATCTAAATACGGGTGAATTTTGGTCAAAGTCTTCTACGCCGCGTAGGTAGGGCACATCGCTGCTCCACACATCGCCTGCGTTCTCTGTGCCACCGCCTGAAGAAGAGTGGAAAATCGCTTCGATGACTTGGCCATTGTGGGTGACTACCTGGTCGGCTGTAGAGGTCACTGCTGCAATGGTGTTGGGATGCTCTTGGGCGAGCCCTTTATATACCTGGTGGCTAGTCGTGCCGCCTAGGTCAAACAAGGGATTGTTGGAGCGGGCTCGCTTGTAGAGGGCGTAGGAGCGGGCGGCGACTGCTTGAGACTGTAAGGCTGCCTGTGGCCAGCTAGTGGGCATTTCGCTGCCGACAACGCTGTACAAATACTCTTCTAAGTCAACATAGTTCACCGCGACCAGTTCCCCTTGATCGACAGTGACCATGACCCGGCCGCGATACCATTTGTCGCCAATCCATACAAAGCCATCAGCAGAAGGCTCCAGCCAAAATGCACTCGATTCTGCCAGCGTGCTGCCGCTGTTGGTCAGGTCTACTTCATTGCTATCGGCTTCGACCGTGATGCCCTGAAGCTCGGGGAGCTGATAGAGGGCTTTGCCACTGCCATCTCGGATGATGCCGACGGTGGAGCTACCGATGCTGATGCTGTCGTTGTCTTGCGCGATCGCAACCCTCATCTCTATCGCTGCCTGCGCAGGCAGCACTAGCAAAAGCCACACCAGCAATCCACCAAACCATTGAATGCCCTGCTTAAGAGTAGGCCAGCGGCGCTGCACTGACTGGCGGTCAGTAAGACGAAAAAGCCAGTTTTTTTTGAAGACGGCAGTTTTGCGAGCAGCAGAAGTATAGGCAGTCATGGTAGTCGTGCTGAGGTAAATGGGTAGGAAGATCGCAAGCAGCTGGAGCCGCGATGGCCATGACTTTCCTATCGGGTCATTGCGGCTCTCTATCTAATCAAGTTTTGTTGAGCTATTGTCCAGCTTTCCCAAGCATCTTCAAAAGCTGACCTTTTTCGAATAGTTTCAGTGTCAGTTTGTTGGTTGGCCACTGATGAAGGCCCAGTTCAGATAGCTTAGTAGGCTCTGAGGTCGGTCCTGAGGCTGGTTCTAAAGACTACTCTGAGGCCGGTTCCAAGGCCGACTTTGCCGCCTACAGAAGTCCGGCGACTTTGTAGAGTTCTTCTAGCTTGGCGAGAATCTTCTGCCCGTAGAGCGGATCTGCGGCCCAAAGGCCACTTAGCTGTCCGACTAAAGGGGCGACGCCCCGCTTGACAAAGTCGAACCGAGGATCGACCTTTGGCCTTGCCAAAGGTTCTGTGCTGGCGTAGGCTTTCAGGTGCTGAATGTGTGCCCGAACGCCCAACGCCGCGCTGGAGAACGTGGCCAAATTTCCGGCCCCGTCAGCTAGCCCTGCAAAGTTGTTTTGGGAGGGTTTAACCAGCCTTGGAAATCGCAAAAAGTCAGTTTCTACGCACATCTGGCAAAAGGCGATATCGTAATCGACGCCTTCGATAGTGGCTTCTTCTCGGTAGAGCTGCGCTAGGTCGGGAAATCGATCTAGGGCGTTTTCATTTTCGGAGCGCAAGAAAATCTTCAGGTGCAGTTCCGTTGTGCTGCCGTGGCTCATGATGAGGTCGATAGTGCCCGGGCAAATATTTAGGGCAGAGGCTGGCCTCAGCTCTAGGGTGCGTGTGTTGGCGTCCCAGCCGACGCCGATACTAAATGGCCTCAGATCAACGGCTTTGACGTAGACTACGCCGCGATAGCGGATGCGGCGCACGGCATCATCCTGGGTTAGATCAACGCTTAGACGGTCGGCAAGGTCGATAGGGATGTAGGCGTTGCCGCTGACGATGATGCCTTTTTCGTCGTATGCGCCGCCATTGATTTCGATATTGATAAGAGGGTAGGTTTCTCCACCGTCTGGCGGAGAAGGGCTGGTACCTGTGACTGCCCGGCTCCAAGCTGCGAGCCCGTTAGCTAACCCAATGGCAAAGTTTCGGCGCCGCTGGGTGAGCAGTGCAAAGTCTTGGGCGTTTGTGAGATAGGCGATTTCGGCGACGAGCGCTGGCGGTACGGTCTGCCGACAAAAAGCCAGTCTGCCGGTGCCTGCTGCAGTGTCCGGGCGAACGCCTCGGCTGGGCAGTTCGGGGACTTCTTTGAGCAGAGACAGCAAGACCAGTTCGGCCTGATCGCGGCGGTCGCGGTTGTTGACGATGTAGTAAATCGTGGCCCCGCGGGTTGCTTGGTTGGTAAATTCTTCGGCGTGGATTTCAATCGCGATCGCACCTGTGCGAGTGCGGGCGTTTATCCAGTCGATGCTTTGTCCTAGGCTGAGGTCGTCAGGTACGGAGAGCACGTCGTAGCCGCGCGATCGCAGTTCGGGCACAATCAAATCTCGCAGCGCAATCATCTCTTGTGCTTCGGTGGTACCGCCAACTTGCGCGCCCGTGTCTCGAACGCCATTCTCTAACCCGCCATGCCCTGCTGAGATAAAAATCTGTGCCATTGAGTGCTGCTCTCCAGAGCGTCATGCTACTGCCTACTGTCCTTACCGGTAGGCCCCCTGTAAGCCCATCTAACTAAGCCCATTTAACGAGGACAGAATACCTTATTGCGTCCTACGTTCGCCCATTCGCTTCACCAGTAGTTGAATGCCAAGCGCCCCCAGCCCGAGTGCTGCTACGCCAAAAACGCCCGCACCCAAAGCAACGATACCAATTACCAGCGTGCGTACAGCAGCAGAAACGTTCACAACAGTTGGATTGTCGGAGACGACCGGCTTGTTAGCAAAGGTTGTCGCGACTGACAAGGTCAGCCGGTAAGCTAGCAGGGAAAGCGTGGCCGCTCCAAAAGCTCCCGTGAAGCAGCGCAACGGTGTGGGAGATGGGGTTGATTCAGTGCCTGCTGCTAGCGTGCTTTCGCTTTTGGTGCTGTTGCTTGAAGACTTGGCATTTTCCATTGGAGCGCTCTTGTCTGGGTATTTCGGCAGAGTGTTTACGCGATGTCCGCTTCACTTCTAGAATAAGGTGCCGTTAGTAAAGTGCCACTCTAGCTGTCGAATTGTGATCGTTTTTATGTCCCTGACAAGTGCTTGAAGTCTGTGCCTCCCAACTCCCGAACCCAACAGAAGACACAGCGGGCACGCAAGCGCTTTGGGCAGCACTGGCTGCGAAGTGACCAAGTCCTGAACCAGATTGTGGCGGCAGGCGAGCTCTCAGAGCGCGATCACGTTTTAGAGATTGGTCCCGGGCAGGGTGTACTCACGCAGCGTCTGCTGGATACGAAGGCCGCCGTACTGGCGATAGAAATTGACCGTGACTTGTGTTTTCAGCTGCGCGATCAGTTCATTCCCTCGATGGCAACCGGGAAATTTCAGCTGGTCGAATCGGACTTTTTGAAGCTGGATTTTGAGCAGGCGCTAATTGATTTTGAGCTGGCGCGGCCTAATAAGGTGCTGGCCAATATTCCCTACTACATCACTGCGCCTATTTTGGAAAAGCTCCTGGGCACGTTGCGCCATCCCAATCCTTTCCCTTTTGAAAATATCGTGCTGCTGGTGCAGAAGGAAATTAGCGATCGCCTCTGCGCAGCTCCCAATACAAAGGCAAATGGTGCACTCACCATTCGTGTCCAATACCTTGCTGAGTGTGAGGAAATATGCCTCGTTCCGCCCAGCGCCTTCAAGCCTGCGCCCAAGGTCGAGTCAGCGGTCATTCGGCTACGTCCCCGGCCGTATCCCAAGCCAGCAAGAGATCCTGATTTGCTGAGTCAGCTCGTGAAGCTGGGCTTTTCTCAAAAAAGAAAAATGCTGCGCAACAATCTTCAAAGCGTCGTTGAGCGCGATATGCTGACAGCAATTTTAGAAAATCTCTCCATCAATCCCCAAACTCGCGCTGAAGGGTTGGGTGTGGCTGACTGGGTTGCTTTGAGTGATGTCCTGAGCGATGTCCTAAAAAAGGGCCCAAGCATTTCTTTGAATGAACCCCCTAGCCAGGTTTAAAACGAAACCATGTAGATCTATCTGCTGACTCCACTGTATCTATATTGATGGGCGTTAGCCTGACGCCCCTTCGCTCATGCTGACTGTTCTGGCAAACGCCAAAATTAATCTATATCTTGAAATCGTTGGCAGCCGACCAGATGGCTTTCATGAGCTGGTCATGGTGATGCAGAGTGTGGGGCTCTCTGACCGTATCACCATCAGGCCTCTCAGCACGCCAACCATTCAACTTAATTGCGACCATCCCCAGGTCCCTGCAGACCATACCAACTTGGCCTACCGGGCGGTAACGCTACTGCAAAAGCGGTTCCCCCAGCAAACCAATCGCCTGGGCGGTGTCGAAATCACCATCGAAAAGTGCATCCCGGTGGGGGCGGGGCTGGCGGGTGGCTCCTCGAATGCAGCTGCCACACTGTTTGGGCTAGATGTGCTGTGGAAGTTAGGCCTGACGCGTATGGAGCTGCAGGAACTCGGGGCTGAGCTAGGCTCTGACGTACCATTTTGCCTGGCGGGAGGATGTGCGATCGCCACTGGCCGTGGCGAGGAGATAGACCCCTTTCCTAAGAGCCCCAGACTCTTTGCCGTACTGGCCAAATATAAGAGCATCTCCGTTTCTACCCCCTGGGCCTACAAGACCTATCGCCAGCAGTTTGGTCACACCTATGCATCCATAGATGGGTCTGCCAGTTTAGAAGAGCGGCGATCGCGCCTACATTCTAGTGAAATCGTCAAAGCCGTCAGCGCTCTAGATGCGTCTGCCATCGGCAACTATTTGCACAACGACCTCGAAAAAGTGGTTTTACCCGCGCACCCCAAAGTCGATCAACTCAAAGCCACTATGACAAGTGCTGTCATTCAGGCTGGTGGACTGGGCACCATGATGTCTGGCTCTGGGCCAACCGTTTTTTCTCTTGCTGAAACTGAGGCACAGGCAGAGGCGATCGCACAAGCGGTTCGTACCCAGCATAGCGATAGCGATCTGCAGCTGTACATCGCCCCCTTCTCTACCCAAGGGGTCAGCATGATGCCCTAAGCGCCGCAGCGCTAACATAGGGAAAGCTAGATGTGACTTTCTTTTTGCTACACTGAACCGGTAATACCCAAAGACACCTATGAAGCGACTTCCTTTTGACAGCCAGCAAGTAATGCGCCGTACTGAAGACTTGATTAGCGCTGCTTCCAACCGTTACCGGATTACTGTCCAAGTGGCCAATCGCGCTCAACGTCGCCGTTTTGAAGAATTCGATAGCCTCGACGAGTCGAAAATGAAGCCCGTTTTGCGGGCCATCGTCGAGATGTCTGATGAACTAACTCAGCCAGAAATTATCGGTGAATAGTCGGTAGGCTTACCCAGCCTGTTTCCAAGCATATGCCCAATAGGACGTTAGTGATGAAGCGATACGCTCGGTTAGGCGCTGCATTGACTGCGTCCTTTTTGATTGCGTGGATTTTGCCGGTGATTGGATTTTCTTTCGATCAGCAGAGCCATGTCCTGGCACAGTCATCTAGGCGTATTTCGCCTGCCGCCGTCTCAGTGCAGGTGTATCAGCAGCACCCAGACTTTCCCCTTGAGAATCAGTACATCAGCGAGGAAACCGGCAGCGTCGCGACGGAAAATACCCTGGTTGACCGTTTTATTCGCTATCACCTCTACATCCAAAGACGGTCAACTGACTTTCGGCTCGATTGGAAGCTGACAATGGCTGACTACCTCGGTGCTTTTGAGCGCATGTCGCCTGAGCGCTACGCCGACTATGGCTTAAGAGATAATCCCTTTGCTGATGACATCGCGGCCATTGAGAGCTTGTCTGCTGAAGATCGCGATCGCTGGGTCAATGCGATTTATGAGACTTACGTGGCAGCGCAGTGATGCCACGTAAACTGCTTTCTGGCCAGGGTTGGCGACTTGGATGGGACCCTGAGGCTGAGCAGTTCTGCGGGTTGCTGGGCGGTGAATGCTGGGCGGTGGAGCTAACAGCTGTCGAATTGCGGGACTTTTGTAATGCGGCTCAATCGCTGGGTCGAACTATGGCCGCTATGTCTGAGCAGCTAATGGCAGAAGAGCGCCTAACCTGTGAGCAAGAAACTGAAACGGTTTGGCTAGAAGCGGAGGGCCTACCTTCGCAGTACAGCTTGCGCTTCATATTGCTGACCGGACGTCGAGGCGAGGGTGAATGGCCTGCCACTGCCTTGCCAGGACTTTTAGAAGCGGCTGAAAAGACGATAAATCAGCTGTCGCTTTAGTAGTCAGCATCCATAGCGCTGTGGGAATCACAGATATTGCTAGCCCGTGCTGCACACAGCGATGGTCGTAAGTGAAATTATCTAAACTTTCTGTATTTTTAGGCCGCAGACCTTTCTGATATCTGCGCTCAACCTTTATAAATAAGACGGTTCATCAAAATCAAGTTTTGCTATTTTATCTGAGTGTTAAGTCTCGTAGCTGAGCTGCGGCACCCGACACAGATAATAGCAATCGTCTTGATTGCATCTATCTTCACTAGGGAGCTGAGTGATCGTGAAAGTAAGAGTTGTTAGCGACACGCTTTTTAAGCTCAGTCCTAAAATGTCGAGCCAGCTATCTAATTCGGAGAAGGTTTTTGTCAAAAATCAAACTGAATTCGAGCTGGTGTCTTACACAGCTGCCGACAACAACCACACCCGCCTGGTTCTTGCAAACCAAACGCTCGGTAGCAATCAGCGAGTGTGGTACGCCTACAACCCGGATATTAAGATTCAGGCCTCTCCCGTTAAGCTAGCGGTTATTAGCGACACGCTCTTCAAGCAGCGGCCAATCTTATCGGCACAGCTGTCAGATGCTGATAAAGTCTTTGTCAAAAACGGCACTAAGTTTGATTTAAGTTCCTATCTGCCTGCAGCGGGTAATCATCTCAAGGTTGCGCTGGCTGACAAATTCCTAGGGCCTAAAAATTTGAACACTTGGTACGCTTATCAGCCTGATGTGCGGGTAAGCGGCTCCACCGTCAAGCTCAAGGTAATTAGCGACACGTTGTTTAAGCTACAACCCATTTTTTCCTACCAGCTTTCTGCTTCAGAGAAAGTATTTGTCAAGAACGGAACTGAGTTTGAGCTAAATGACAATCAAAAAGCGGCAGGTAATCATGTCCGGATCTCTCTAGCCACGACCGGTTTGGGCGATCGCAACATCAAAGACTGGTACGCCTACGCGCCAGATATTGTAATCGAAGGCAATCCCTCTAGTAACACTCCCCATAAAAACGATCCGACGGCTGAGCCGCAGCCCGTTCCCGACCCCACACCCGAACCAGAGACGCCGGTCAAGCCCGACCCGCCAGTGCTCAAGCCCAAGGACCCAGAGCCGACGCCACAGCCACAGCCTACAGGTCCATTTCGCCTGCCGGGTTTCCGCAGCACGTTTTACCTGTCAGAACCAATTGTGCCGAACGGTAATTTTACCTGGGCCGAAGCAACGAAGAATGGCAGTCGAATTCCGGTCAGCCGCGACGTGGTGTACGGCATTATTCGGATTGCTAGAGTGATGGAAGAAGTGCGATCGCGGTTGGGCGATCGCCCCATTCGTGTCAATTCCTGGTACCGTGACCCGGCTTCCAACCGTGCTGTGGGTGGTGCAAGATATTCTCGCCATATGTCCGGTGATGCCATTGACTTTGTCGTCATTGGCGTCCATGCCTACACGGTATACGACCGTCTTAACAGTTGGTGGGGCTCCCAAGGTGGCCTAGCCAGCTCCTCGATTTTCACCCACATCGATGCCAGAGGCTACTATGCTCGTTGGTCGTATGGGTACTAAGCTAGCGGACTTGAGAACAAGCCTGCGTAAGCTTTTTTGGCTGAGCGTTCTGACAGGACATAACGAATAATAGTCCTCAGGACAGTCTTGAGGAAATAAAGTATAGTACATATATACTTTATTTCTGCCAAGCATCTTGGCACAGCCCATGAACACAGGTAGCTCAGATCTCATTCCGGTAGCATCGCTGTTCGAGCGCTACAAAATTGCTAAAAGTGTCATTTACAAGAGGATGAAGGATCTAGAGATCCAAACTCAGAAAATCGGTATTCGCGCTTTTATTACCCAGCGTCAGCTGAATTTGCTAGACGCGCTGCATGAATTCATCCAAGGCGGTGGTAATACTGCTGAGTTTCTCTACTTTCGTGGGATAGATCCCGACGAAGACCTCGCGGGATTCTGAAGAATCCCAAGTCAAAATGCTAGTGGGTGGTTCCTTAGGACAGTCCACGTTATGGATCGGTGCTGTGCTAGAGCGCGCTTCAGGCTGCAATTCAATGTTGTCAGTTCGCCATCTGCAGCTATCTGATGCGGCGTGGTCAGAGGCTATAGTGGAAATCATGTGTGGTATATCTACATAAGATTCCTGCGGATTGTCCAGAGGATGGGAGATGAGTAGTGGCAACATTGACCGCATTCCAGTCAATCAGCTTAGCGATCGCTACAAGCTGGCCAGAAGCGCCGTGTACAAGCGCATGGCCGACCTCGGCATTGAACGGGAAAAAATCGGCAACCGTGCTTACGTTAGCGCTGCTCAGGTTGCCCTGCTGGATGAGCTGCATAACTTTATTGGAGTTGGCGGGAACGTAGCAGAATTTATTGCCCGTAAGGGGTTGGATAGACCCGGTAATAGTGCTTCTGCAGGTTCTTCCGGTCAGCCCTCAGGACAGTCATCGGGACTGGCGCTGAGTCAGGACGATATGGTGAAGCTGATTAGTGCGATCGCTGCCGAAATGAGCGCTCAACTGCAGCCTGCCCTAGCACAGTCAGTAGATCCGCTGGCCTACTATGAATCCCTAGAAAAAGCAGCTTCTAGAAAGTGGAAGCTCAGGACATCAGAGCTGGCTGCCCTGCTAAAACTATCACCGACAGAAATTGATCGATACGACCCCAGCTTCAAGGAAGCTGGGTTTATATTTACCCGAGCTGGCTATCGCTCCGGTGGCGAGGTGGCCTGGTTGGTATCGAAAGGGTAGTATGGTAGTAGTACACAAGAAAAAGAGCTAGCGCATTGCTAGCCCTTAGTTCATCTTTTGTGTTGGTTTCTGTCACCTGTTTAGCGTTCACTGATTTCCATTGAGCCGGTATCAGTGTTCTCAATAACAGGCCGATGGTGATGGCAACGATGGTGGTGTCGGTGATGACGTTGGTAGTGATGCTGACGGTAGCACTGGCACCACTATTGCTTTGGCGGTAGCTGTAGTTGGGGGCATTACCCTCAAGCTTGCCTTCCGAGAATGTTTTATAAACATGTCCGAAGGACATTCTAGCCTCTGGCAATAGCAGCGGACTCTCAGTCATTCTGGCACTTGTACGCCAGCAGGGGCTTTACCCACCAGTGGAAGCCGTTCCCCCTAAACCCTCAAGTCTTTTCGCTTAGCTCAACTATAGCATGTCCTCAGGACAGTATGCAGGATAAAAATACGGATTGTCCACAGGAAAATCCTCTTCGCAGTTTTTGGATGACGAAAAGGTAGGTTAGCCTACCTGTCTGCTCGCTAGTAGCAAGTACGTTTTTTTGTTCTGCTCGTGCTTATGCTATTCTTGATAGGCAAATTAACCGCTTCGGGGCGTAGCGCAGCTTGGTAGCGCACTACTTTGGGGTAGTAGGGGTCGTGGGTTCAAATCCCGCCGCTCCGATTGGCAAAATATTTGCACTGCAAGGCTTACAGGCGCGGACTTATGTCGGCGCTTGTCTTGTATCTAAGGAAAAGTTTCCCTGTAAAAAGCGATTTCAAATCTATATTGGTCACAAGTTAGCACGTGAGCGCTAGCGCTTTACGAAGGCAATAAAGCTAGGAGCCATTATTAATGACTGCTGTGAACTTCACCTGAAATTGCCTGAAGGGGTGAAGGTTAATCCAGCGGAGGTCATTGTGATATCTGAAGATGACGACTCCAAAGAGGACATACAAAAGCTGCCAGAAGCAAAGACATTAAGAGGTTTACGGAAGTTTGGCCAGTTTAGAGGCCTTATTTAGATTGCTGACGATTTCGATGAGCCCTTGCCTGATGCATTTTGGCTAGGAGAAAATTGATGCAGGCAGGTCATCCTTGTGAATCGGCTCATGTGTCCCTTCTAGAGAAGCTGTACGTAGGAAAGATAGAGAAAATTTCTGTTTTGGCTGGCAGTTGCTTTGTTTTGCCATATTTCAGCCTGTGGTGAGATGTTACAAGCTATCTTGAAATGTTGCGTGGAGCGATCGCCCTTCAATACCCATCGCTATATTCTGCGTAGATGCACGCATTGATTTGGCACCTTGCCCGCTGCCTGCATGTTTTGCGACGCATCAAAGTAAGCATCACAGTAAATAGACTCGTCAATATTGCTAAAGGAGAATCCTCATGGGACTTGAAGATAAGTTGAAGTCGACCGTTGATGGCCTTAAGGAAAAGGCTGAAGGTGCGGTCGGTGATGCCGCCGAAACGCTGAAAGAAAAAGCAGAAGAAAAAGTAAAAGAGGTAACCTCCAGCGTTGAGGGAACCGTTGGAGGTACTGTGGACAGTCTTAAGGACAGTGTAGAAAAGCTAACCTAGGCATAGCCAAGTGTTAAGTGTTCGCCACAAATAATCTCATGTACTTAAAAGCCTGCCCGAGAGGGTGGGCTTTTTCATGTCAGCGCTTTTATTCCATTTCACCTTATTCGATGTCGCTTTCTTCAAGACCACTTTCTACAATGCTACTTTCTTCAATGCCACTATTCGGTACAACTACCTATGGCACAATGGAGAGACTCTTAATACATACGACTTAAGCCTGTGAGTATCGCAACCAAGCCCGCCCGCCGAGCCGTTTTCCCCTTTACTGCGGTGATCGGACAAGCTGACATGAAGCTAGCCCTAATCTTGAATGTGATTGATCCCAAGATTGGCGGTGTGATGATTATGGGCGATCGCGGTACTGGAAAGTCCACCACGATCCGTGCGCTGGCTGATCTCCTTCCCGATATTCAGGTCGCTGCTGACGACCCTTTCAACCGGGCGCCTGACAATCCCGACTTAGTTGCAGAACGCAGTGAAGAAGACATTCCTGCCGCTGCCAAAAAAGTGCCCATGATTGATCTGCCCTTGGGCGCAACTGAAGATCGTGTCTGCGGCACGATTGATATTGAGAAAGCTCTGGCCGAAGGGGTCAAAGCCTTCGAACCTGGTTTGTTGGCAAAAGCAAATCGAGGCTTGCTGTATGTCGATGAGGTCAACCTATTAGACGATCATTTAGTCGATGTGCTGCTTGATTCTGCCGCTTCGGGTTGGAATACTGTTGAGCGAGAAGGGATTTCTATTCGCCACCCTGCTCAGTTTGTGCTCATTGGCTCGGGGAACCCAGAAGAAGGTGAACTGCGCCCTCAGCTGCTAGACCGCTTTGGCATGCATGCCGAAATTCGCACGGTGCGAGACCCTGAGCTGCGGGTCCAAATCGTGGAGCAGCGAACCGAATTTGACCAAGATCCAGAGGGCTTTACTGCTCGGTGCCAGGCAGACCAAAAAGCGCTACAAGCTAAAATCGTCGGCGCTCAAAACCGCCTCAAAAACGTAACGATTGACTCGGAATCCCGCGTAAAAATTTCCCAGGTTTGCTCCGAGTTAGATGTTGATGGTCTTAGGGGTGATATTGTGAGCAACCGCGCGGCAAAAGCGCTTGCGGCCTATGAAGGCCGTACAGAAGTTACCCTCGACGATATTCAAAGGGTAATAGCTCTTTGCTTACGCCATCGCCTGCGCAAAGATCCACTGGAGTCTATTGATTCTGGCTTCAAGGTAGAAAAAACCTTCAGCACAATCTTCGGTGTGGCTGCCCCAGAGATTATGAATGGTCGCAAGCCTGCTGGCGTTCGATAGGCTTGAGTGAGATGACTATCGACCTTATTTCGCCTACCCTCCTCTGGTCAACGGCCTTATGACCAAGCGTATCCTTGGGCTTGACCCGGGCCTGGCCATCTTAGGCTTTGGTGTAATCGAGTACGATCCAGCTAAAATGCGAGACCTACAGCCAGAGATTAAGGTTGTAGACTACGGCATTGTGCAAACGCCTGCACGCACTGATACCGGTAAACGTCTCTGCACTATTTACGACGACTTGCACAGCGTCATAGATGAGTATCAGCCAGATTTGGTCTCGATTGAAAAGCTCTTTTTCTACCGTATGGGCAATACCATTTTGGTTGCACAGGCTCGGGGCGTTGTGATGTTAGTACTGGCCCAGCGTGACCTTCCTTTTGTGGAATTCACGCCAGCGCAAATTAAGCAGTCGATTACAGGACATGGCAATGCAGATAAGGCCGATGTGCAAGATGCCGTTGCCCGTGAACTAAAGCTAGAGGCAATCCCAAAGCCTGATGACGCGGCAGACGGTCTAGCCGTCGCCCTCACGGCTTGGTTTCGCATGGATTAAGCACAGATAGACCGCAGAATAGATTGCGTTGGATTACTCCTGAGCCGAATGAAGCCGAATAAATTAACTGAATGAAGCAGTTCCTATGTCAGTACCCGTCCCAGAATTTACAACTCCTTCAGACAGAGCACAGATAGAGCAGTTGATGCAACCTGCTCTAATTCGAGTGATTGACAATATTCGTAAGCAGCTGGAGGACAGTAGCTGGCAGGGCACCTACGAAGAAGAAATGGTCTGGCCTGACGGGACGACTACGGCGCAGAAGCAGGAATATGCCGCTCTTCAAAAGTCACTCCATGGCGTGCCGCCAGAGGAACATGACCGGGTGGCTACGCTAATGTCAGAACTCCCTCAGCCAACGCCGCTCTATACTCTGCGCTTGACAAAAGCCGGTAGTGAAGACGAGACGGTGGATATTTGGACGCTTTGCTATCAGCTCTGTGCGAAGTCCTATGTGCCTGGTGCTGCTATGGAAGCGGATAGTGCCTTGCTAGACGTGCAGGGTGAAGTCGATTGGCGATTGCTAGACGATAAGACGAAAGAATTAATCAGTGATATTTTTGCTGCGCTACCAGACTAGATATCTGATGCGGCTCTAGAAATTATGGCGTGTCTCTATTATTTGGTTTTCTGGCGGAACCTATCGAGTAAATAGATGTTTGCTGGGCAGTTTTTGTGATTGTCTATATGTTGTCAGCAGATAAAATCTGTGCAGATGTGTATCTAGCAGTTGTTGAGGACCACGGGCTATGCAGCTGATTGGAATGCTTGATTCTCCCTACGTTCGGCGAGTTGCGATCGCACTCCACCATTTTGATATTCCTTTCGAGCACAGTTCGCTATCCGTTTTCCGCAATGTAAAAGAATTTCAGCAAATCAACCCGCTTGTCAAAGCGCCTACGCTGGTGTGCGACGACGGGAAAGTGTTGATGGACTCTAGCCTGATTTTGCAATACGTTGAGCGGCTGGCCACCACGCGAGCAGATAGCGTTAATCAGCGACTGATGCCTGAAGCGCTTGAGGACTATCAACAGGCGCTCCGACTGATTGGGCTCGGCCTCAATGCCTGCGATAAAACGGTACAAATTGTTTATGAGCGCGACCTGCGCCCTACTGATAAGCAGCACCAGCCTTGGCGCGATCGCATCCAATCTCAGCTCCTATCGGCCTACAGATTGCTCGAATCCCGCGCCGCCGAAACGTCCACTTGGCTGGTTCAAAATCGCTTTACTCAGGCAGATATTACCGTAGCGGTTGCCTGGCAATTTACGCAGCTAATAGTTGCCGATATCGTAGATATCCGCGGCTATCCTGGGATAGCGGCCCTATCCAAACGAGCTGAAGCTCTACCCGCTTTCACTGCAACACCCCTAGAGCCTAACTGGCATCCCAAAGAACCTTAGTCTATTAACTAAGTCTATTGATAACGACAGCTCTACAAAACGACAGACCAGAGAAACATATCTCCTATGATGCGTATTGACCTCAGCTCAGTTCCTATCGAAGTGGGCACCACCTATCCAAAAGCCTTTCGGTCGGTTGTTGCAGGTCGTTCACGGCAGCGTGTGGGCAATGCCGCTGGACTGAAAAACTTTGGGGTCAATTTGACGACCCTGGCTCCCGGTAGTCAGTCTGCGCTACGGCACTGGCACTCCGCACAAGATGAATTTGTATACATTGTGCAGGGTGAGCTGGTGCTGATTACGGATGAGGGTGAGCAAGTATTAGGCCCGGGCGATATGGCTGGCTTTGCGGCAGGCGTGCCGAATGGTCACCATTTTGTGAATCGTTCGGCTGACCCTGCGGCTTATTTAGAAATAGGCGATCGCACCACAGCCGACAAAGCTAACTATCCTGACCACGACCTTAAATGTGCCGCCGATGACGAAGGCACTTACCACTACTTCCACAAGGACGGGCGTGCTTATTAGCGTTGATGCCACGTATCAAGCATCGGCCTTTGCTTAAACGGTAGTGCCTTCTGATGGCTTTGCGCAGAACTACCCTGCCCAAAGCCATCAGAATCATGTTTGACTGACATCACAAGTGTTCGAAAAGTAACGTCGAGCTGAGACAGGTATCGAATAAGTCAGAGACCTGTTTTCTTGGCGTGCTTCTAGCGTCGCGATCCTCTCCAAGCTATACGCTGCTGGTTTACCAACTATTTGCTTCTTTGCGTAGGTCGTCCAAGCGTCAACCGTATTTGATTCGAGAGGATAAACGTACGTGTTTTTACGCGCTTTAGCCAGCATCTCCCCAGCTTGAGACCCGCACATCTACTGAAAAAACGGCTAAAAGTGCAGATATTTTTCTTTGAAAAATGCGCGGATAGAAAAACCTTTGAGAGTATATTTTTATACCACACTAAAATGGCCTACTGAGGTGGCTATTCTTCTTTGTGGTCACGTCTGGCGGCTGTTCTTTTACACCCTCAGATTTCCACCACACAACCATAGGGACTTCACGATGAGCAAATATCACATTTTTGGCGCATTTATCATGCTAGCTGCCTGGTCAGGCAACGTCAGCACATTTAACTCAGCTAATGACCCAGCAAATTCAGCCCTAGATGCTTTATCTTCTGACGCCTCTTCTAGACATTTGATCAGCTGGCAAGTAGGTTCAGCTGCGCAGGCTGAAGTCCGTTGGACACCCAATCCAGAGCGCGGCAGTGCTTCTACTACCATGTCTGGAGGGCGTCGTGGAACCGCGTCTTCAGCCTGCGCGCTAGATGCTGAGGTCCCGGATCCAGCGATTACGCTACTCGTCCCAGAAGGTTCTACCGGCCTAACAACCAAAGCTCAGCCTACGCTTTCCTGGTATCTCGAGAGCGACAATATGGTTGACATGGAGTTTGTGCTGTCTCACCCCGAGAGCCCACAGCCAGTGTACACGAAGCGCTTACAGTCTGAGGCCGGGCTAGTAGAAGTCACACTACCTGACTCTGTGGCTCTAGAAGCTGATACGCGCTACCGGTGGACTGTATTTGTGACCTGTAATGGCGGTGAATATGAGATCCACGCTCGCAGCTTTGTAGAGCGCGTGGTCGATAGTGAGGTAGAAGTGGCTGTTGCTTCCATGGTGCCTTCGGACCAAGCGATCGCCTATGCGGCCAGAGGTATCTGGTACGACGCACTCAATACGCTGGTCGATTCCTATCGCCAAGAGTCTCGCATGGTCACACTGCTAGAGATTCGCAATTTGCTGCAGCAAGCCGATACGCAGGTCCCTCTAGAGCTTTCACTAGCGATCGAATCTCAGCGGTGAATGGCTGGCGGTTCGTAGTCAGAACCCATGCGACCTATGTACCCTGGTAGACTGCCTGTGATGTGGATGATTTGATCTTTCGCTGAGTGGGCTTACTAAGAATAGAGCGAGCTTTGCACCTCTGATGTGGCTATCCCTTTGAGCTACTGCCGAGGTGCTTTGACTTTGTATCGCGGGCAAAAGCGCACACGGTCTACCGATTGGCTGCTATCGGATGGACATGCGTCTGACTGGCTATTTTGTCTAGTGGATACAAGCATCTTGCTAATGAAAACAGCTTGGGTAGAGTGGCTGCAGCTCCAAAGCTATAGAAGGACAGATTTTACGTGGTGGATAAGCCTCGCAAGTCACCTGCCGTGGAATGGACGTATGTTCTAAGTAGCTGGTGGCGGCGGTCGTTCAAGCAGCAATATGTCGCCCCATTGCTCGGCGTCGTGGCGACGGTTGGGGTTTTGGCACTTCGGGGAATAGGCGCGTTTCAGGTTTGGGAACTTCAGGCGTTTGACCTGATGATGAATTACCGGTTTGCAGAAGACCCGGATGATCGCATTGTTATCATTGGCATCACCGAAGACGATATTGAGAAGGCCCAGCATGCCGCTGTTAGTGATGCCATGCTGGCCGATGTCATAGAAGCGGTTAAGGGCCAAAATCCAACTGTAATTGGGCTCGATTTTTTTCGAAATGTGCCGCGAGACCGTGGCTATGAACGTCTGCAAACGATCTTTCAAGAAACACCCAACATTATCGGCATAGAAAAGGTCGTCGATGATGCCGCGCTTGCGGCGGTTGCGGGTAATTCTGTTCTGGTGAAAAACCACCAGGTTGCCGCGAGCGATCTGATTGTCGATATCGACGGGCGAGTGCGTCGGGGATTTCTATTTCCCAGTGCAGTGGGCGATCGCATCATTGAAGGGCTTGCTTTTCGAGTGGCGATAGAGTATCTGGAAAGTCATGACATTTTTCCCAATCCCGACTCTGACGTACTGCAGCTAGGCTACGCGCGACTCCCTCCCTTTGAGAAAAATTCTGGTGGTTACCGCAACGCAGATGCGGGCGGCTATCAGATCGTAATGAACTGGCGAGCAAATCTACAGTTTCAAACTTTTAGCGCCCACGATGCGATGGAAGGTCGCATTCCATCAGGAACGCTTCAAGACAAGATTGTCTTAATTGGCAGTATGCAGTCGGGAGATGCCGATGTTTTTTTTACGCCGTATAGTTCTCAGCTAGGCACTGTAGGGCTTTTGCCCAGTCACGGCATCGAAATTCATGCTAGTTTAGCTAGCCAGCTGATCAGTGCTGCTTTTGGTCAGAGGCCACCGCTTAAGATGGTGCCAGAGCAGTATGAGATGCTGATAATCACCACTTTTGCCGGTGTTGGCATCTGGCTATATCGCTTGGGTCGTAATGACTTACAGCGTTTGCGAACCTATGGCGTATGCCTGCTGGCAAATATTGGCCTCAGCCAGCTTGCACTGGTTGTCGGAGGGTGGTGGCTACCTGTGCTGCCAACTAGTATTGCGCTTTTGACCGCGCCGCTGATTACTCGCCTACACAGGATTAACCATCTTAAAACGCTTTCTGAAATTGATGAGCTGACTCAGCTGGCGAACCGACGGAGCTTTCAGGAAAACCTTTCCTCAGAGTGGCAGCGAGCTGTGCGATCGCACACGCCTATTTCGCTCATTCTGTGCGACGTGGACTATTTCAAGTTTTACAACGATACCTACGGCCACCCTCAAGGCGACGAATGTCTGAAGTTAGTTGCCAGAGCTATTGGTCAAGCGGTCCGGCGGCCCGATGACTTAGCCGCTCGCTACGGCGGAGAAGAATTTGTGATTTTGCTGCCTAATACTGATGCTGAAGGGGCCCAGCAGATTGCCAAAGATGCTGCCGCTAACGTGCGGGCCCTGGAAATTGAGCATAAGTCCTCAAAAGTTGCCGCCATTGTCACCATTAGCCTAGGCGTGACCACAGTGATGCCCAAGCACGATATTGCGGCGAGCACCCTGGTGGATACAGCAGATTTGGGCCTTTATGAGGCCAAGCGCAGGGGCCGCAACCAGATGGTTCTGCGCTTACCCTGGGCAGTGGGATGAATCCAGCTGCTTACTGAAGGGTTATTACTGGCCTTGACGGTGAGTGTTGCGGTAGTTCACTCTTGCGCCTGCCCACTGCAGCTTATTGCGTAGGGTACGGTAGTAGGAGTGGTCTTTCCCGAGGATGATAAATTTCGCCAGGTGGCTGGCCATGCGAATGTCAACGCGCTGCCCTGGCCATACGGTTGTGCCTAGAACGCCATCAGTCCAAAGCTTTGTGTTGCCTTCTGGATCGACCAGTGGCCACACGCTTACGGTGCTGCCTGGGGGAAGCACGATGGGCCTGCTCGACAGGCTCATCGGTGAAATCGGCGTGACAATGATCGCATGCATCCCAGGATGCACAATGGGCCCATTCGAAGAGACGGTATACCCTGTAGAGCCAGTTGGGGTGCTGATGAGCAGGCCATCTCCCTGATATTGATCGACGACTTCGCCATCGATTTCGACTTCCAGCGTTGATGTGATCATGCGGTTGGGAGAGGCGGGTTTTACGCACATTTCATTGAGGGCGTAGAAGCGGTCGCTCACCGGCTCAATATTATAAGACTCTCCCTTATGGGTCCTCGCCTGTAGCATCATTCTGAGCTGCACTGCGTACTTATCGCCCAGCAGTCGCTCCCAAACCTTTTCAAAGTCCCCAATTACGTCAGCAGGCTCAGCCAAAAAGCCCAGGTGACCTCCCACATTCACAGCCAAAATCGGAATATCATCCATTGCCAGATGACGCGCAGCTCCGAGTGCCGTACCATCACCACCCAGCACCACCGCCAGGTCAATGGGTTCGGGTGCAGATTCTAGTAAGACCGGGTATGGGTTGTCCTGTGCACCTGCCGGGCCCATCATCACTTGGGCGCCATGAGCTTCCAACTGACGTGCACACTTGTCAGCAGTTTGCTTACTCTGCTGATTGCCCGCTTTATAAACGATGATGACCTGCTTAAGCTGCACGACATTTCCTTGTGCTAGATACGTTCAATAATGGGATACGTTCAAGAATGGCTGAGGCAAAGGGGATAGAGCAAAAGTCTGGGGTAAAAGAGAGGAGGCCAAAGACGAAGACAGCAAGCAAAAAGCCTCAAGGTTCAATACCTCAAGGCTTAATCCGTTTAGCCTGTAACGGTTTGCTCTACCACTTAAGCAAATTGAACTGCTCCATATCGACCGTATCCCGGTTTCGATAAATGGACAATACAATGGCAAGCCCCACAGCGGATTCTGCTGCAGCAATCGTAATCACAAATACAGAGAACACCTGACCCTTAATGCCATCCGGGTCTAGATAGTTCGAAAAGGCCATCAGATTTATATTGACGGCGTTGAGCATAAGCTCAATCGACATCAGCACGCGGATAACGTTGCGGCTAGTGACTAAGCCGAAGATCCCAATACAGAACAGGGCCGCAGCCAAGATTAAAAAATATTCAAGTTGCATAGCTCAAATCGCATCGCTCAAAACGTACAAAAAGCAGTGACTGTCAAACGCCAGCTTATAGACTCTCTTCGCGGCTGCCCGCTGCAACCAGCTCTCTCGGCTTTTCAGGCAGCGTTAGCGCGTCTTCTCCAGGTATGGTTGTGTCGGGAATATACTCTCGGCGAGCCAAAATAATCGCCCCAACCAGCGCAATCAGCAGCAGCACAGAGGCTAGCTCAAAGGGAAGCAAATAGTCGCTAAAGAAATGCTGACCAATCACCTCAATGGCATTGTCACCCGCCGCAGGAACTGTAGAGATTGCCCAAGGATGGGACAGCACCATCGTCCCTAGCAGTCCAAACAGGCCCGCACACACCGCGCCCGCCGAAGCCTTGCCAACCCAAGCATTCTTAACCGGGACAAAATCTTCCTGCTTATTGACCAGCATGATGCCAAATAGAATCAGCACATTTACCGCACCGACGTATACCAGCACTTGAGCTGCCGCTACAAAGCCAGCATTGAGCAAGATGAACAGCCCAGAAATGCTGATGAAGACCAAACCCAGCAAAAAAGCTGAGTACACAATATTAGAAAGCAAGACGACGCCCAGAGCGCCTGCTATCATGATCAAGCCCAAGAGCCCGAAAGAGACGAGCTGAACGCCTTCTGCCAGGTTTAATGATGCTAAAAGCAAAACGATTTTCTCCTCACAACTATATCTTCAGCTCTAATCCAGCCGACTCCCTTCATCTCCCTTCAGCGATCTAATCGGCGGTTGCTTCCTCTGCGGGCTTAGCCGCATTCTCTTGGGCTGCTTTGGCTTCTAGCTCAGCCAAAATGTCTTTGGGTAGGCGGCCCGCTCTCTGGCTGCCTTTAGGCAGGTCATGGGGGTCCATGACGCCTTTTGGCAAGTAAGCAAACTCACGCATCGGTGTCACCATTGAATCCTCAGTGACTTTGTATGGCAGGCGCCCGAGGGCTACGTTGTCATAGTTTAGATTATGCCGGTCGTAGGCAGAAAGCTCGTACTCTTCTGTCATTGACAGGCAGTTGGTCGGGCAGTATTCAACACAGTTTCCGCAGAAGATACAGACGCCAAAATCAATGCTGTAGTGGTTTAGTGTCTTTTTCTTAGTCTCTCGGTTAAACTCCCAATCTACGACGGGAAGGTTAATCGGGCAGACACGGACGCAGACTTCGCAGGCAATGCACTTGTCAAATTCAAAGTGAATACGACCGCGATAGCGCTCTGAAGGAATGACTTTCTCATAGGGGTACTGCACGGTGACTGGCCGCCGCTTCATGTGGTCGAAGGTAACTGACAGTCCCTGGCCGATATACTTCGCTGCCTGAGCCGTTTCTTTTGCGTAGTCACCAACTTGTTTGAGAAAGTTCAGCATGGCACTAAAGGATAGGTAAGTAAAAGGCTTGGAACAAGCGCTTGAAAATTAGATTTGGTGGATGAGGAGCACAGCACAACTTGAGATAAGCAGCCTGAGGTGCAGAACGTGAGACTAAACGCCAAACTAGCGAGGCCTGGCATTTTCTATCCGCCGAATGCAAAGGGAAAAGTGAGCTTCAAACCAGCCGTGACCAAGAGATTAACTAGGGCCACAGGCAGTAAGAATTTCCACCCTAGGTCAAGTAGCTGGTCAATTCTGACTCGGGGAACCGTCCAGCGCAGCAAAATCGTTAGAAAAACCAGTAAGTAGGCTTTGAACATGGTCATCACGATGCCTAGGGACGCTGTAATGATTTGTACCCAGGATGCGGTTTCACTGACGCCTAGCAGGTTTGTGAGCGCTTCGACAGGAATGGGAAAGCTCCATCCGCCAAGATACAGTACTGAGACAATCAGTGCGGAGAGCATCAGGTTGACGTATGAGCCGACGTAAAAAAGGCCGAACTTCATGCCGGTGTATTCGGTTTGGTAGCCTGCGACTAGCTCTTCTTCTGCTTCGGGTAAATCAAAGGGGAGTCGCTCACATTCTGCCAGCGCCGAAATCCAGAAGATCACGAATCCAACGGGCTGTCGCCAGATGTTCCAGCCCAAGATGCCGTAGCCAGACTGCTGATTGACGATATCAATGGTGCTAAGGCCGTTACTCATCATGACGATGGCTAAAACGGCTAGCGCCAAAGGAATCTCATAGCTGATGGATTGCGCAGCTGCTCGCAGACCGCCCAGCAGTGAGTATTTGTTGTTAGAGGAGTAACCCGCCATCAAGAGCCCAATAGGGGTGATGCTAGAGAGCGCAATCCACAAAAATATGCCAATTCCCAGGTCGGTAATGACTAGGTTTTGCCCAAACGGCACAATGAGAAAAGACAGAAACACTGGGATGACCACAATGGCAGGGCCTATTACAAAAAGCCAAGGATCTGCTTTTGCAGGTGTTATGTCGGCTTTGAAAATCAGCTTGATTCCGTCTGCAACGGCCTGCAGCGCGCCGATGGGGCCAATGTAGTCTGGGCCGACACGTTGCTGCGCTGCCGCTGAAATTTTTCGTTCTAGCCAGACGCAGATAAAAATGCTGACAGTTGCCACAATCAGCATGAGCACCATGGGCAGTGGAATCCAAACTGTTTTTGCGGCACCTGAGGGTAATCCAAGCTCTGTTAGGGCTTGAACGACGGTGCCTTGAAGGTCAATGCCTTGAGTCATGCTTGTTAAAGACGGCCTAAGCGTGTCTGTCTATATTTCTCTAACAGATTCTAACGCTTAATCAACCGCTGCATGTCACTCTCTTGTCGTAAAAATACGGCAGGCGGAATGGCATTTGCAAAATGACGCTCGTAAGGAGCACAAAAAAGCGACACAAATAAAAACCCCCCCGATATAAACCGGGGGGGCTGGAGTTCCTGAAAATCGTCACTGGATATATATTCGGAGGATATTTGTGTTTTGCAAAGGGGGGTAAAGCCCATCACCTCTGTGTAGATACTGAAACTTGGCATTAATCTCCTCAATACAACGAGGCCACTAGTGACGACGCTACAGTGGCCTGGGTTTAGAGGGTTTGATGGGTCGGTGGGATGACGGTAGACTTTTCCCAGAGCTGCAGACGCTTTTCTACGGGGATGTAGGGCTGCTCGTGTGGACCTTGATAGATTTGCGTGGGCCGAAAGATTCTGTTTTTGCCGATTTGTTCTTTCCAGTGGGCTAGCCAGCCAGCTACCCGTGCGATCGCAAAAATAGGCGTAAACAAATCCGTCGGGATGCCTAGCTTTCGATAAACCAACCCAGAATAGAAATCCACGTTGGGATAGACCCCTTTGTGGCCAAGCTTTTCTTCGACGACTTGCTCTAGTTCTAATGCAATGTCGTAATACGAATCGCGTCCGACTTTTTCAAAGAGCTGTTCGGCCAGCGCCTGTAGGATCACTGCCCTAGGATCTTTTACTTTGTAAACCCTGTGGCCGAAGCCCATAATTTTCTCTCGGTTCTCGATTCGCTTAGAGATGTAGGGCCGCACATTTTCCACCGTTCCAATGTCTTGAAGCATTGCTATCACTTCTTCGTTGGCACCGCCGTGCAGCGGACCTGCCAAGGTGCCGACGGCTGATGCAATGACTGCGTAGGGGTCAGTGAGGGTAGAGGCTGTCACCATTGCCGAAAAGGTTGATGCGTTAATTGTGTGCTCTGCATGAAGCACCAGGCAGATATCAAAAATGCGCGCGGCTAGCGGGTCAGGCTCTTGCTCATTGAGCATGTAGAGAAAGTTCGCGGCATAGTCTAGGTCGTCCCTAGGTTGAACCGGGTCGTTGCCCTTGCGCATCATTTTGAAGGCGGCGACCATTGTGGGAATTTTGGCAATCAGGCGGACGACCGCGTTTTGTACGTAGGCTGGATCAGATAGCTCCCGGCGAGAGTGAAAGAGCCCCAGCGCTGCGGCGCATGCCTGCAAAGCATCCATAGGATGACCGCTTTCGGGAAAGCATTTCATCATGTCGCGGATACGGTACTTGAGGCGGCGGTGATATTGCACTTGGTGGGCGAAGTCTTCGAGCGCTTGCTCAGTTGGTAAGCCGCCCCAAATGAGGAGATAGGTTGTTTCCAAAAAGCTGCTGCTGCGAACGATATCTTCGATGCGAATGCCGCGATACTCCAGAATTCCTTCTTGCCCATCGACGTAGCTAATGCTCGACTGTGTTACTGGAATACCTTCTAACCCTGGCCGATATTCGCCTGTCGCCATTCCGTCCGCGCTCCTTTTCTGGTTCAAATGCTTGCCTTTTAGGGCTTGGCTGTCCGTATTTAGCTAAAACTTTCAAGCTTCTCTTACTACCATAGGCTGTAGGCAGTTTGATGGCTATAGCCTATGGTAGTTCAGGAATATCCTCAGGTAAGTCCTGAGGATATTCCTGAACTATGGCGAGCATTGCCTTTTTTGGTGTGCATTCTTTGTCGCCTAGTCGGTGTCGCCTAGTCAGTATTGAGTACGCCGTTTTCCGGGTTTACTAGGCGCTGGAGCTTTTGCTTAATTTGCTTGTCAAAAACTTCCCATTTCTGGCGATTGTAGTCGCTATTTTCGTAGTATCCAGAGAGAAATCCAATGGGAATTTCGAAGCCGCCAGCCATAGAACGGCCCCCACCAAAGAATCGTCCGTGACTATCCTGCCCAAGGGCTTCTTTGATAAATTCATCTGGGTCGAGGGTGATTTTGTTTGTTCTCAGTGAGCCTACGACTAGCTCCTTTTCTTCGTCCTCATCGTGCACAATGCCGTAGACGACAGCTGTATGGATATTTTCCTCTGTCACCAGGAAGTCTGCAGCTTGTGGAATGGCATCTCTGTCTTCATAACGCAGGTAGCCGACGCCCGCGATAGAAACGCTGTTTTGGGTCTGTCGGTTGCGCAGCGATCGCTCTATCACATCCATCACCCGCCGGGAGCGAGATGCTTGCAAAATAGCACTCAACAACTGCGCGTCGTAGTACTGGCTCAGAAATGCTGCCGCCAAAAAATCAGGCTCTGAAGCCTGCATGAGATGATTCGTATCTGATCTCAGGCCATGCATAAGCGCTGTGGCACATTTGACATGGTTGCTATTGCTGCGGTCCAGCTTGATTAGTCCGCTTTGAAGGTACTGTGCCAGGATAGTTGCGGTGGCGTGTATGTCCGGGCGAATGTCCAGCATTTCCGCTTCCAGCTTCCCCTGAATCGCATGGTGGTCAATCACCAGAAGCAGTGGCAAATGAGCGGCTTTTACACGTTCGGTGAGATGGCTAGTCGTCCCCTGGGTATCGATGAGGACATACCCTTGATAGTGCGAGAGGTCGGGCGCCTCTTTGGTGGAGGGCGGCCAGCGCTTGGCGGGTAGATGGGTGAGCTTAACCAGTGCAATATTTTCCTGATGGCTCAGCGTGCCCGAATAGTAGATATCGCACTGAATGTTGTAGGCACTGGCAATCAGTCGATAGGCCCATGCCGATGAAAGCGCATCGGGATCAGGAAAATCCTGCAGCAAAACGATCTGCTGAGTTCCGCTATGCTTCTTAAGCAGTTTTTCTAATGCTTCTGTCGGATTACACTCAAAGCCTGCCGCGCGGCGCAGGGTTTCAGCCTTCTCAGCTAGTCCGTTGGTCGATAAGACAGTCTCCTCCACTGATTGCGAGGCGGCCTGTGAGAGGTCAGTGGGCTGCTCTTGATTGTTTAGCAAGGCGCTTTTGGGGAGTGACATAGGAAGTTACGTTTGCTTATTCTTGCAGATGAGTGGGTGACTAGGCCAGATGAGATCGCTAACGTGTGGGTACTTAGCCTGCATCTCTTTGTCGATATCTGTAGCTACGCTGATGATGACCTCAGCGGCTTGCCAGTGAGTAATAATGCTGGATGGCAATGCTGGTGGGGTGAGCTACAACATTGGGCAAGCCTTGGATCAGGCACTGAACATCGAAGATATGACTACAGCGCTTAGCAGTACGTAGGGCGCATTTGTGTAGGATTTAGTGCAACTGTATTACCTATACCTATCACACCGCTATGTAAATCAGCTCGCCCCTATTGACTGATATTTTGGTTGATGTCTGTTGAATAGGGATAGCCTGACTAATGAAACTTGGTGAGCGAAGACTGCTATGAGTCAAAGTAATAGATAGCTAGAGCACCATGGCAGTGATGACGCTAATATTCCAGACCTGCTCAGCTGAGAAGCAGGCGTAGATGAATTGACGAGTGCGTTTGGGCTGATATTTTAGTTGCGCTTTAGTTGAGCCCGATCACGTAGCGCCGCCATTCTTGATGGACGCCGCCTCTGACGTGCCTAGATATCTCAAAGTAAAGACTGCTATGTGGCTTCCGAGGCTGATTGGCTAGGGGCATTTCTGCTTCTTTTGGCGTCCGACTGCCCTTTTTGACATTGCAGCGGACGCAGGCGCTGACAATGTTCTCCCAAGAATCTCCACCACCGCGCGATCTCGGAATGACGTGGTCTAGCGTGAGGCTGTCGCCAGAGTGCCCGCAGTACTGGCATGTGTGATTGTCTCTGTGCAAGAGATTGCGCCGGGTGAGTGGAATTTCTTTGTATGGGATGCGAACGTAGTGGCGAAGCCGAATGACTGTTGGTAGCGGAAAGTCAGGATATATTTGCTCCTCACGTTCTTCGATTTGCTCTGCTTTGCCCTTGATGATGAGTACGACTGCGCGCCGCCAACTGGTAATGTTTAGCGGTTCGTAGGAAGCATTTAAAACGAGAACCTTACTCATGTGTGACAGCGCTCAGATCCTGACTAGATAGTAGCACAGCCATATTATTACAGGGGTTTGAGCGACTGCTACACTGAGCTACTAAGTATTTTTGCTGTGCCGATTGGCATCAGCTCGTTGGTCTTCGACGCTGCATGGGCTCACTGATGGGTGACCATTAGCTGCTCGGTGACCGTAGCCAAGTTTTCGCGCTCGTTTATTTTCTGGTGTTGCCATGCTTAGCTGGGATAAAACCCCCGACCTCTTGCCCATGCGTTGTGCTAGGGCCTGGGTAGAAATTAATTTGACTGCCCTGGAAAACAATGTAAGAACCCTACGGTCTTACCTATCGCCGACAACAGATCTAATGGCGGTGGTAAAAGCGGATGCCTATGGACATGGCGCAGTGACGGTGGCTAAAGCTGCGCTGGCGTCTGGAGCGACTTGGCTAGGCGTTGCAACGGTTCCGGAAGGCATAGAGCTGCGACAAGCGGGCATTGAGGCTCCAATTTTGGTGATGGGCGCTGTCAATGACCCGGCTGAGGTGAGAGCGATCGCTCGCTGGCAACTAGAGCCAACTATTGTCAATCCTAAGCAGGCACTCATCTTTTCTGAGACGTTGACGACAGATGCTGAGTGCTCCTGTTCGCAGGAGACTGCTCAAGATAGTGCTCAAGAGCGTCCTCAGAATAGTCATCAGGTCAGTCCTCAGAATAGTCTTCCCGTCCATCTCAAGTTAGACACTGGTATGTCTCGTCTGGGGTTCAGCTGGCAAAAGTCAGTAGAATTTGCCCGGTTTGTAAAGCAGCTAGCCCATCTGGAGATAGCTAGTGTCTATTCACATTTGGCAACAGCAGACAGCCCAGATGGGGCAACAATGCGGTTGCAGCACGAGCGATTTGAACAGGCGATCGCTGATTTGACCCAGGCCCAGCTACGTCCCCCTCGCTTGCACTTGGCCAATTCAGCTGCCACACTCGCCGATAAAAATCTGCACTACGACATGGTTAGAGTAGGACTTGCAACCTATGGGCTATACCCAGCAGTCCATCTGCGCCCAGATGTGGGCCCCAAAAGCCTCTCACGCCGCTCTGGCGATCAAGCTAATAGCTCGATGACTGTATCACCTTTTTTTCTAAGACCCGTGTTGGAAGTGAAGGCGCGCATTACCCACATCAAAGATATTTCGCCTGGAGATGGCGTTAGCTATAGCCATCAGTTCGTTGCTACCGAGCCTATGAAGATTGCGATTGTTGGAATTGGCTACGCTGACGGTGTTCCCAGACTGCTCTCAAACAAATTAGAAGTGATTGTCAGAGGTCAGCGCGTTAAGCAAATCGGAGCCATTACGATGGATCAGCTAATGCTTGATGTCTCAGCAGTACCTGGTATTCAGGAAAGTGATGTAGTGACGTTGCTAGGTACCTGTCAGAACACGATTCTCAGCGCAGATCACTGGGCAGAGCTGACGGGCACTATCTCCTGGGAAATTCTCTGTGGTTTCAAGCATCGACTGCCGAGAATAACGCTCTCTGCATCGAATTCATCCGCCTACCGCAAACCCACTCAGCACCCGCTCAGTCTGGGTTAGTTCGGCTCGCTGCCTGCGTCTAATAATGCGTCCGTACAACAACCAGAGACAAACAAGAGAGTAGGTATTTGCTTTACAAAAAGCAGAGAAAATACTCAGGTAGATTGCTAGAGCTTTCGCAGAGTTCTTGGTATCATGGTTGCTCACTCGTGGAGAAGTGGCTGAGTGGTTGAAAGCGGCTCCCTGCTAAGGAGTTATGGGGTGTAAACTTCATCGAGGGTTCGAATCCCTCCTTCTCCGTTTTAATTCGAATAGTTTTAATTCGAATAGTGGCGTGCGGAAATTGGTTTATTGGCACTTGTGCTAGGTTCATTCGCGCAAGGTTCGCTTGAGGCGGGCGATCGCACTACCCTCAAGCTTGCAAGTTTCGAATTGCCCACAGTAATCTTTCAGGTGTGGCGTTGGGATGTGCAAAAGAAAACAAGTGCTGAAACTGCAGTCTTCCTTGCTGATCTAATACAAACTGTGCAGGGAGCGGAGCGCCCAGCGCCTGCCCAGTCCCGTATTGCCTAGAAGCAGCGCAACCCGAGTCCACGAGTAGCGGTAGCTGAAGGTCAAGATCTTGCCGTACGATTTTACTTTGCGATTGATCGGTGCTGGTGATCATCAAGACCACCGCGCCAAGGCCTACAAACTGCCCATACGCTTGTGCCATGGCCAGAATGTGGGGATAGCAAAGCGGGCAGTACTGGTGCTCTGTGAAAATCCGCGTAAATGCCAAGACAATCGGCTGATTGCGATAGTCGATTAGCCGATGTACCTTGCCATCTACATCCGTTAGCGAAAAATCTGGGACCAAGTGTCCAATCGGAAACTTAGAAATCGCCGGGACTGGCATAAAGTTCTGAACAAATCGCCGGTTGAGTAACCCTCGAAAATTGTAAGACGCGCGCTTCATGAAAAGAGCATTGCATATCGACTAAATCGCCCAGAGTCAACTGCCCAGAGTCAATTGCCCAGAGTGGCTGGCCCAAAATGAACTGCCCAAAATGAACTGCCCAGAATGAACTGCCCAAATTAGACCGATGCAAAAAACTCTTTGGACTTAACTGGATCAGGGTTCATGGTTGCACTACCCGGTTGCCATCCTGCAGGACAAACTTCATCAGGATGGGACTGCACGTGTTGAATTGCTTGCAAAACGCGCAGTGTCTCTTCGACGCTGCGACCAAAAGAGAGATTGTTAACAGTGGCATGTTGAATAATGCCCTCCTTGTCAATGATGAAAAGACCGCGCAATGCAACACCAACTTCAGGGTCGAGCACGTTGTAAGCAGCGCTGATATCTTTTTTGATGTCAGAGACGAGGGGATAGTTGAGGTCGCCCACGCCACCGGACTTGCGGTCGGACTGAATCCAGGCAAGGTGGGAGAATTCGCTATCGACAGAGACGCCAAGGACTTCAGTGTTGATATCGCTAAAGCTGCTGTAGCTATCGCTAAACGCTGTGATCTCTGTAGGGCAGACGAAAGTGAAATCCAGAGGGTAGAAAAAGAGCACGACATACTTGCCGCGGTAGTCAGATAGCTTAATCGTTTTGAATTCTTGATCAACAACAGCAGTTGCAGTGAAATCAGGTGCGCTCTGACCTACCCGAAGGCATCCTTGCTCGCTCATAGCCTCTTTCCTCACACATCATGCATTACTGCAGGAATATTAACATCAATGAAACATCATACCCGTAATGATTTTGCACCGTAAATAAGGTGATACAGAAGAGAAAATAAGATTGTACAGAGAAGCTCCCAGCAGAATCGACAGCTAACAAGCATTAACTTTGTTGTGTAATTTATGCGCTTTGAATCACAGAGACATAAGATGAAAGAGTGAAGCCAAAAGCTTCATACGGACAGATTTACAGCCAAGCTCAGTTTGCCAAGGAGGCTCCATGACGACGGTTGTCACAACATCTGTCTTATTGAAAAACAGCAGCATCCAGATAACACATGGATTTCCTCTAGATGAGTGTAGGGAGCTCTAAAGCTTGCGATATCTATTCATCCTGATAAAAATCAGGTGATAGTGCTCTGTTGCATTTATCTCCATATCGGTTGAAAAAGAGAGAGGAATCAACCGTTGCTTAAATTTTCTGGATGCTGCTGTCATTTAGCTGCAGTTCATCAAGAGACATGCAATATAGGCAGTACTTTATTGCTTAAATGCTGGAAATAAGTAATTACTCGAAATTAACATGGTGATAGCCAGAGAACCTTCGTATTGCTTTCTGTGATGCTGCATCGATATTGCATCCTGAGATGCTTTCTTTAGAGCTACCTGTACGAATGGCGGTGAGACTATTTTTCTCACGGTTTGGCTTTCCTTAATGGCTCTGGCGGGATTTGAACCTGCGACCTTGGGCTTATGAGTCCCCTGCTCTAACCACTGAGCTACAGAGCCTAGCTATGCTGTGTTGACAGTTTGTGCATGTGATTAGCACTACACACGGCTCAACAAATGTAACACAAAACGAAAACTGTTCAGTAGCGATTCCTCGGTTCTGTATCTATGGCTCATCGTTCTGGTTAGTGCAAACTTGCGAAAGCCTGCTCTGTACAAGTGAGGCCCCATCGCAGATAGAACCTTACTCATAACAACACTGCAGCCGTACCCAACAGACTCTCTTGGGTACGGCTGCAGTTTGTCAAAAACTACCTTTCTTGCAAACTATCTAAAATACTTTGTAAGAAAGGATTAGTTGTTAGGAAGGTAGGCAACTGGGTTGACTGCGCCTTGCCCTCTCAGATGCACTTCAAAGTGCAGATGAGGTCCAGTGCTATAACCAGTACTACCCATCTCAGCAATTTGCTGCCCCTGCTTAACGGTTTGGCCTGTGCTGACATTCAAGCGATTGTTGTGCGCGTAGCGGGTCAAACTACCATCGGGATGACGGATCTCAACTAAGTTGCCGTATCCACCAGAGTTCCAACCTGCCTGCTCAACAACGCCCATTGCTGCTGCAACTATTGGCGTGCCAACAGGACCGGCAACATCCACGCCCCTATGCATTCTTCCCCACCGCCAGCCGTAGCCAGATGTAACAGTGCCACGGGTTGGCCACATATACCCATCAAAGTACTCGGGTGCCTCGGGTAGGAATTCCTCCGCTTCTGGCAGAAGTGGCATATCTGGTGAAACAACCTGACCTTGAGAAGGCCTTTGTGCCGGAATGTAAGTGTCTGGGCTGAGCGGTGCTGCAGCTAATAAATCTGGGCTCGCAGTGGTGTCGACTGATGGAACCAGCGCAACTTGGTCGTCTAGCGACTCAACTCGTTCAGTACTGGGGTCCCGAGCAAGCAGTGCTGGTTCGGAATTAATCGATTCAATCTCAGAGGGCTCCACTTCGGAGACCTGGACTGTTTCGCCGCGGATGGCTTGAACATCCTCCAGCAGATTTGCAACATAGGGGTCAACGCTTTCAGCCGCCTCCATATCAGTGTTGCCGATTGAGTTTTGCTCTGTGACGGGCTCTCCCCCTACGCTAACAGGCTCGACTGGCGCTGTATTTCTTAGGCTGTCTAGAATGCGAGCTGCATCAGGCCTAACAGCAGTGCTCTGCAGGTAAGCTAGGCGTTCGCTATTTCTAGTCGGTACCACTGCCGTTTGTGAGGAGGGAGCTAAGCCGCCTCTAGCCACAGATTCTCTGCTGCCCGAAGGAACCTTCAGCGTATCCCCAGTCAAGATAATGTCTGGGTTAACCAGCCCGTTGGCTTCGATGATTTCCTGAGTTGTTGTACCCCAGGATGAGGCAATGCTAGCTAACGTATCACCTGCCTGTATTTGGTAGCTGCTGAGGGGTTGCGGAGTCACTAGTGCCGTGACAACGGGCTCAGCTCCAATGGCTGTGGACGCGTCCGCAATCTCGATTTCGTCTGAAACCTCAATTTCTATCGAGGGTGATGGCTTTAGCGAAGTTGCGCCGACATCTTCAGATTCCTCAGTCTGGGCTAGGAGGATGGGTTCGATAGCGGGCTTTGAAGCGACAAATTCACCAACGCCATCTTCGGAGCTGTCGTTGTCAGAAGCTGCTTCAACCTCGAACTCAATGCTGGGCACCTTAGCACCGTCGGTTCTCAATGCATCCGCAGTGTGGCTTGAAGCTTCGGGGCTATCCGCCAATAGCTGCGCTTGCCCCACCGTCTGGTTGACTGACTGATGGACTGTGCCCGGCACCGGTACAGAATTGCTTGGGTGGGCAACCGTGCCATTTTCTGGAACCAGCAACACCTGTCCAACTCGAATGGATGATTCGGGGGGAAGCTCATTGGCAGACTTCAGGTCCTGAAGGCCGATGCGGTGGTGCTGGGCAATCTGCCAGAGACTTTCGCCAGATGCAACAGTGTGATAGGCAACAATTCGCTGCTGGCTGGTTTCGACTGCCTCAGAAGCTGTGGCCGCTAAACCCTTAGCTTCGCTTGAAAAAGCTTTAGTTGTGGCAGGTACCTGTGATGCGGGTACAGCAGCTGATGCTTCAGCCTGCGAGACCAATGCTCCAGATGCACCTACCGATAGAGCGATACCGAGCATAGCCGCAGACTTAACGCAGCCAGTGCTATTGGCGGTACTCTCATTTCCCTCTGGATTACATGAATGACTTGAGTCAGACATAGGATCCTGTGAAATTGCTTGTTTCAAGGAATAACCTCCTAATGATTCAGCGTTTAACCGCCATCGAGTAGCCAATAGTTTGTTTTTCCGGCTGTCGGTGGACGACTTTCAGTAGAAGCTCAGAAGCTTCTGCCTTTAGGCATGACGCTATGCAAAGAGGCTTGTTGCCAGCATTGCAAAAGCGCTTGTGCAAGTCTACAAGTTGGCCGGTTTGCCCGACTTAGGCAAGTTTACACGACTTAACGATAATTTCAATCATGATTTCCGTGGCCTACTCTGAATGCCCAAAACGATATCGCTGATAAACTTTATCAATAAATTTACGGAGATGAAGCTTTTTTATACTGGCTCGTCGAGCGGCCCTATTGCCCTTGATGACGGGTGTTTTGACGTCTCACGAGTAAGCCAATCTATTTTTTGTCACACCATCAGTAAATTCTCTGTGAGTGTGTTTGGAGAGACTATCCGAGAATTTGTCAACTGTGATTTTTACAGCTTGCAACTCCCGTTGGGCCTAAGATTGGCCCGCTTCTTCCAAAAGATAGAGAGAAAGGGATTGTCTTAATGACGAGTAATGAATAGTTTCTGAAACGATAGGAAATATTTATCTTAAAGAGGCATATTTCTTTTGAAAAATTGCCGGAGCAGGGTTCTTCTGTAGGATGTTCGCGGATTGTACGGAACAAAGCCATGCCCCTTTGCTGTGATTTCGGTGTCGGAGAGCGGCAATTTTGTTCTTAGTCTGTCGTCGTGGTCAGAGCTACAAGGCAGATGCAGAAATGGAAGAGGTTTGTCTCAGAGCTTCGAAGAGTCCGACAGCAGCACAAACGGAAAGGTTGAGGCTGCGAACGTGACCTTGGCTGCTCATGGGGATTGTGGTGACTCTGTCGCAGTGCTGGCGAGTTTCTGCTGAGAGACCTTTGCTTTCACAGCCGAAGAGTAGCCAGTCGTTGCTCTGGTAGGTGAGTTCGGTGTAAGGCTGTTGCGCTCTGGCGCTGAATCCGACACATCTGCCGCCCTGACGGTGCGCGTGTTCCCAAAAGGCTTCGATTGATTCGTGCAGGTGAAGATCGACGTAGGGCCAGTAGTCTAGCCCGGCTCTCTTGAGGTAGCGATCGCTCAACTCAAACCCTAGCGGCATGACTAGGTGTAGGGGTGTTTCTGTCGCGGCGCAGGTCCGGGCAATGTTACCGGTGTTTGGGGGGATTTCGGGATTGACAAGGACAATTTTGGGCATGGCTGGGCGATGGCGGTGCGGTCAGAGCTTTCTTCTCTGATTGGTTAGGCTAATGTTTGGTTAGGCGACGGTGGCGGCCGGTTGGCAGATGTCTTCGGTGAGCATGCGTTCTTGCTGATACATTTGCGCGATCGCATTTTGAATGACGCGGCTGAGCGAGGTGTTTTTGGCCTCTGATAGCCACTGCTGTGCCTGGTTCCCACTGTGTAAGATTTGTCTGATGGGGTTGAGAAAGCAGCTGATGCCTGAGCGCTGGGCGAAGGGATGAACTTCGGTGTAGAGCTGATTTATCCAGTCGCGTGCCACAACCTGTTTGCCGGTTTGCCAATGTGTGAGCTGGGCATCAAGGCTAGCTTTGGCGGCGGCTTGTTCGTTGGCGATCGCAACTGCCACAAGGTCTGTCGTTCGGGTTTGGGCTGGGAAGGCACTGCTTTCTAGAGGGTCTAGTGCTGGCGTCGCAAGCATTTGCTGTAGCCGGGCTTCTAAAAGCGCAGTCACCGCTAGGAGGTGTAGCGGATCGCTGACCAAGTCGCAGATACGAAGCTCTAGCCGGTTGAGGTTGTAGGGACGGCGATCGCCATTTGGCCGGACTGAACTCCACAGATGCCGAACGCTCTGCATACTCCCTTGGGCAAGCTGCGCTTCTACCCAGCGGATGTGGTGCAGATGACTTTCGAAGAGCGGTACGTCTTTTGGGGTTTGAGGAAAAAGATGCCAGCGGGTGGAGTGAAAACCAGTTATCTTGCCATCGAAAAAGGGTGAAGATGCGGTCAGCGCTAGGTACAAAGGAGCTTCTAGGCGAATTAGACGACAGGCACGCATGAGCTGCTCTGGATCGCTGATGCCAATATTGATGTGAATGCTGGCAGTGACCACATCTGCACCGTAGGTTTGCTCTATGTAGCTGTGGTAAGGATTTTTGGGGTCAGACCGATGAAATTCACTAGCGCCCCCTAGGGGCAAGGTGCTGCCAGGGATGATTGTGTAGTTGCCGAGGGTGCTGAGATACTGCCGGAGGCGGACCCTGGGCTTGAGCAGTTCGCAGAGCAGGTGCTCGTAACGGCAGAAGGGAGCAGTGGTGTATTCAACGTTTCGCTTGTCAGGTTCACGAACGAAGCCTTCTAGCGTAGCCACAATTTTGTCGGAGAATCCAACGACCTCACCAGCGGGCGTGCCGGTGTACATCTCGACTTCAAAACCTTTGGATAGCAGCACTGAGGTGTCCTTAATGAGGTAAGAGGGGGAGGTGAAGTGTGTAGGGGAAGTGAGCCAGTGTCTGTGAATAGCAGGCATTTACCTGTGGTGAGTATCAGCGAAGCGATCCCTAGTTTTGCTTTTCCTCTGATTGCTTTTCTACTGACTGCTTTTCTGCTGACTGCTTTTCTACAGTGTGTCGTCAGGGCTCAGATGCGTGCTGCTGGGACACAAATATTTGAAAATTCCCTCCTTATATATAGGGGTAATTTAAAACTGTGTTGAAGACGACGATTTGGAGGGGTAATTTGAAGAAGTGAATGGAGCTGGTGCCGATTGCGCATAGCTCACTAGAGCAGTATAAATTGCCAGCGCCTTACCTGACTTCTATCGTTTGAAGCACAATGCTGGCGTGAGGGTATTGTTGCTATGAGCAGGGGCACTTGGTACGACTGGCATGACCAAAGAGTAAGCCGCTGCCTGGAGACTCCAGTCAACGGCTTGTGCCTGCATACTTTCTGTAAGCAATGCGGATGAAAGGACTTGAACCTTCACGTCACGAGGACACTAGAACCTAAATCTAGCGCGTCTACCAATTCCGCCACATCCGCATACGGAAGCCAATACTAGCAAGAAACGCGACTTCTACACAACGATAGCTGCCTGAAGCGCTTATGATGGGATGAATACGTATTAGATTAGGACGACTGCGCGATTAATCGTCTCTCCAGGTAAGTGTATGATTGCGCTTTTGATGTCAGATGAGGAGAAACGCTTCGGATGGGTAAGGTAGTTGGCATCGACCTTGGCACGACGAACTCTGTGGTCGCTGTGATGGAAGGGGGAAAGCCTGTTGTCATTGCCAATGCAGAGGGCATGAGGACAACGCCATCTGTTGTGGCATTTAGCAAGGAAGGCGAGAAGCTAATTGGGCAGATGGCCCGGCGACAATCTGTTTTGAATCCTCAGAATACTTTTTTTGCGGTGAAGCGGTTCATTGGCCGTAAGTATGATGAGCTGTCTTCTGACTCTAAGCGCGTGCCTTATACGGTGCGGCGCAATGAGTCTGGAAACGTGAGGGTACGTTGTCCGCGGCTCGATAAGGATTTTGCGCCGGAAGAGATTTCGGCGATGGTGTTGCGCAAGCTAGCAGACGAGGCTGCGCAGTATTTAGGTCAGCCTGTGACAGGTGCGGTGATTACGGTTCCTGCCTATTTTAATGATGCTCAGCGACAGGCTACTCGGGATGCTGGGCGAATTGCCGGGCTGGAAGTGAAGCGCATTATCAATGAGCCAACGGCGGCATCTTTGGCATATGGCCTAGACCAGCAATACAATCAGACAATTTTGGTATTTGACTTGGGCGGCGGCACGTTCGATGTGTCGGTGCTGGATGTGGGCGATGGTGTTTTCGAGGTGCGCTCTACGAGCGGTGATACTCAGCTGGGCGGATTGAATTTTGACAAGGTGATTGTAGATTGGCTAGCTGACGATTTTCTGGAGCGGGAAGGGGTCGACTTGCGGCGCGATCGCCAGTCGCTGCAGCGTTTGAGTGAGGCGGCAGAGAAAGCCAAGGTTGAGCTGTCGGGCGTGCCGGTAACTGAGATTAATCTGCCCTTTATCACGGCAACCAAAGAGGGGCCTAAGCATATTGAAACGAAGCTAGAGCGATCGCAGTTTGAGTCGCTGTGTAGTGATTTGATGAGCCGAATGCGCAGCCCGCTGAAGCAGGCGCTGGCCGATGCGAATGTAACGCCTTCTCAAGTGGACGAGGTGGTTTTGGTCGGTGGTGCGAGTCGGATGCCGATGGTGCAGGAACTGGTGCGCTCAGTGATGAATCGGGAGCCCAACCGAAACGTGAACCCAGATGAAGTGGTTGCGATAGGCGCAGCTATTCAGGCGGGAATTTTGACCCAGGAAGTGAAGGATATTTTGCTGTTGGATGTGTCGCCGCTTTCTCTGGGGCTGGAGACGGTTGGCGGGGTGATGAAGAAGCTGATTCCCAGAAATACAACGATTCCAGTGCGGCGCTCTGATACTTTTTCGACCTCTGAGAACAATCAAACGGTGGTGGAGGTGCACATTCTTCAAGGGGAGCGGGAAATGGTCAGCGACAACAAGTCGCTGGGTCGCTTTAAGCTGATGGGCATTCCGCCCGCGCCTCGGGGCATTCCCCAAGTTCAGGTGTCTTTTGATATCGATGCCAATGGTATTTTGCAGGTGTCGGCTCTAGATAAGACGACAGGGCGTCAGCAGAGCATTACGGTGCAGGAAGCTTCGAACCTGTCTGAAGCTGAGATTCAGGACATGATTCGGGCGGCTGAGGAGAATGCGGCGACGGATAGGCTGCAGCGCGATCGCATTGAGAAGCGCAACCGAGCTGAGGCTTTGACCTTTAAAGCTGAGCGAGTACTGCGGGAAGTGGCGATTGACTTTGGTATGCAGTTTGGCCGCGAGCGCCGTCGACGCATCGAAAGATTGGTGCAGGAGCTGCGAGCGGCGCTAGAGCAATCTGACGATCGGGGTATCGACCTATTTCAGGCTGATTTGCAGAATGAAGTGTACGAGATGAACCGCGAAGCCTATCTCTACGATATTGATGACGACGGTGAAGGCATTATCGGTCAGATTGGCAATACGTTGAAGAAGGCGTTTGCGGGGGAAGACGACGACTACTACCGCAACGACGACTACGGCTACGGTGCCGGAAGTGGCTACGGTGCAAGCTATCCACAGAACTATTCCCAGAGCAACCCCTATGGCCGCCAAGCTCAGTGGGACGCGCCCAGCTGGAATCAGGGAAGTTCGGCATCGAGTCAGGGGAGCTGGGATGACTGGGATGACGATTGGGAGAATCCTCGGCGTTCGCAGACTCCACCTGCAAGGCCGCCTGCTGGTGGGCCTGCAGGTGGGTATGGCGCGGATGTGTATGGGCGCGATCGCTACAGCGCGGATGACTACAACCGTGGCGGACAGTACGGCCGGGATGATTACCGCCGGGATGACTATACTCGCAGTGACTACGGTAGAGATGCTTATGGTCGTGGCAGTGGGGGAGAAAATGTCAGACCTCAGACGACTGAGGATGCCTATTCACAAGAGGGGTATGGCGATCGCTCCTCTGGTGCTAGCAATGGAAACCGCTATCCGACCAACGACCGTGGGATAAGTCGTCAAAACGGCGATGGCTATCGTCAGCCAGGGGGCTATGCCTCGCAAAATAACGATGCTTCAAGCAGCTACGCTCCCAATAGCACCGACCAAGGTGGCTACAGGCAGGCGGCTTATGGCCAGGATAGTTATGGTCAAGATGCATACAACCGGAATGCTTACGGCCAAGATGCCTACAACCGGAATGCTTACAGCCAAGATGCCTACAATCGGAGTGCTGATGACCAGACAGACTATGGCTTAGGGAGCACATCGCCAGCGAGGTATCGCCCGGATAGGTATGAGCAGGATGGCTATCAGCAGGGCGAGTATCGACAAGATAGCTATCGCGCAGACGAGTTCCGGCAGGATGATTATCGACCCGACGAGTACCGTTCGGGAGAGCCAGAATACGGTGATATCAGAAGGCCCTCCGCCAACAATTCGTCAGAGCGGTCTCGCCAACAAGGTGACTATGACCAGAGTCGTCCGCGTCCTACTCGGGAGCGCCGAAGCACAGAAGATGATTGGTTTTAGCCACAGGTAAGACACGCGTTCGTACATGCACAATTTTCGGGACTATTATGAAATTCTGGGCGTGCCTCAGTCGTCCACTGCTGAAGAGATCAAGCGGGCTTATCGGGGGTTAGCGCGGAAGTATCATCCCGATGTGAACCCTGGAGACAAGGCTGCTGAAGAGAAGTTTAAGCTGCTCGGTGAAGCTTATGGTGTGCTCTCAGATGCTGACAAACGGCAGCAATATGAGCAATACAGTCAGTATTGGAATCAGAAAGCGGCTAAGGGCTGGGGGACGCGTGGTCAGCGATCGCGCGCTTCTAAGTCAGCTGACTACAGCGCCTTTGAAGATTTTGACAACTTTGTAGAGCAGCTGTTGAAGCAGCACAAAGCAACTGATAAGGGCGTTGCTAGGTGGGCGCAGGCGACAGGGACGGCTGCTGAAGCCGCTACTGAAGCGCACAGTGAAAACTTTGATAGCTCCTCAGCCCAGCGTACCCAAGACAGTGCAGCGCGCGGAACAACTTCTCGAACTGTTGAAAAAACTACTAAAGCGGCTCAGCGGCGTCAGCGTCCAAAATATCGCACTCAACCGCCCTCGCCTTCTCGGCGAGATGCCGAGGCTGACCTGACGGTTCCTTTGGAGAAAGCGTTTGCCGGTGGGCGAGAACGCGTGAGGTTAGAAGATGGGCGATCGCTAGAGGTGAACATGCCACCAGGAATGGTGACCGGTCAGCGCATTCGGCTCAAGGGACAGGGTATAGATGGTGGCAATCTCTATCTGCGAATAGAAGTAGAGCCCCATAGTTATTTTGTAGTTGAAGATGGCGATGTGTATTGCCGACTGCCGCTTACCCCAAGTGAAGCGGTGCTGGGCGGAACGATCGCAATGCCAACCCTGGGTGGGCCTGTCAATATGATGATTCCCCCGGGTGTGCAGATGGGTCAGCGTTTGCGACTTACGGGCAAGGGATATCCAATCGGTCAGGGAATGTATGGCGACCAGATTGTGGAGATTGAAGTGGCGATGCCTGCCGTTCTTGATGATGAAGAGAAAGCCTTGTATCAAGAATTAAGAGCCATTGAGCGATTTAATCCGCGAGCGGATCTGCCCTTTTAATGACTTGATTGGATATGAGAAGTAAGCACATCGATACGAGGCCTTCCTGTACAGTTGAAATGTCTACGAATTGGGCTTTCTGTATGCAAACGCTTACTGTCAATATGCCGCAAACACTGCGAATTAAGCTGCAGGCGTATCAAAATGACGAGGGGATAGCGTTGCCTGAAGCTGCGATGATAGCGGCGCTAGAGGCCTATTTTGAAACTTGGCAGCCCACTCAAAAGACCCCTCCTTTACCTGCAATGTACGATGCAGAGGACGGGCCTTGTGAAGTGATTTCGTCGTTTTTGACCTAGTTAATGGGTGTTGCTAACAGGAGGTGCCAGAGTCATCATGCCTTAAGGCCATATTTCTGAAGCTACACTCCAAAGTAGGCAGGTTCTTGGCATGGTTTCCACTTGATTTTGCAGCCTATGCTGGGCT
>JBCBJS010000001.1:0-279321 GCA_038523095.1 Cyanobacteria bacterium J06626_6 | reverse complement strand
GTCTGCCATCGGCTGACTGGCCGCTGACCCCAAGCGGCAAGACGGCTGAAGGCATAGCCGATGAGATAGCGATTGTGGCTTACTACGCTACTCACGACTTGGCTCAAACGGATGGTCTATCCGCCGAACTTCGGCAGTATGTGCAGCGCCTACTGCCCGACTACATGGTGCCGAGTGCGTTTGTGCCGATGGCAGACTGGCCGCTGACCCCAAGCGGCAAGGTAGACCGGCGGGCGCTACCGGACCCGGACCCGAGCCATCGTGCGGTGCGCAATGACTACGTTGCGCCTAGGACGCCGATTGAGCAGCAGCTGGCCGAGATTTGGCAGGATTTGCTGAAGCTGGAGCGGGTGGGTGTGCACGATAGCTTCTTTGAGCTAGGCGGACATTCGCTCTTGGCGACGCAGGTGGTCTCGCGCATTCGAGCTGGCCTATCTGTTGAGCTGCCGCTCAGACAGTTCTTCGATACGCCTACTATCGCTCTGCTAGCTACCAAAATCACAGAAATGGATGCATCTGATTTGGCGTTTGCGATCCCGATCGCCAGGCGTGGCCGTCAGCGTATTAAACGCTCTACGCTGTCTTAGCGCTTTGTAGCCCCACATTGTTTCCCTTGTTTCACCTCGTGTGAACCTACCATCAACTGCCTTTAAGCCCACATGTCTCAAACAACAGCGATAGAAAATATACAATCAGAGCCCACCTCTGGTGATGATGTTTTTGTCCTACCGGCTTCTTTTTCTCAGCAGCGACTGTGGCTAGTCGACCAGATGCAGGGTAAAAGCAGTGCCTACAACATGCCTATGGTGCTGCTGTTGAGAGGTGAGCTGAATGTGGATGTATTAGAGCGATCGCTCTTCGAAATTATCCAGCGACACGAAACCCTGCGGACCAACTTTCAGATGGTCGGTGAGGCTCTTATGCAGGTCATTGCTGAGTCTGTAGACTTTAAGCTAGATGCGGCCAGCGTAGATATCTCTGGAAAGCTTCTGCCATTGCCGCCGCAGGTCAAGGCGGCTGTCTCACAAGAGACCAGGCAGCCTTTCGATCTTAAAAGCGATACGCTGATAAGAACCAAACTGCTGAAAATACGGGAAAAGCAAAATGTTTTAGTGGTGACGATGCACCACATCATCACTGACGGATGGTCTCAAAATATTTTCAAGCGAGAACTCGCACAGATCTACAGCGCACTTAGCGCGGGCAAGGTGCCTTCGCTCCCACCGCTATCTATTCAATATGCCGACTTTGCGCTGTGGCAGCAAGAGCTGCTCTCGGGTGATCGATTGCAGACACATCTGCAATATTGGAAAAGTCAGCTATCTGGTAGCGCACCCCTGCTGCAGCTACCGACTGACTACCCCAGGCCAGCCGTGAAAACATCGAATGGAGGTACGGTTAAGTTTCGGCTAACGCCAGCTCTTACAGATCGAATAAAAGAGATTAGTCATCAGGTTCAGGCAACGCCCTTCATGACCCTGCTGACGGCCTTTAATATTTTGCTCTTTCGCTACAGCGCCCTAGAGGACATTGTTATCGGTTCGCCGATTGCCAACCGACAGAGAAAAGAGCTAGAGCCCATCATAGGCTGCTTTGTAAACACGCTAGTATTTCGGACAAAGCTCTCCAGTGATATTTCCTTTCTGGAGCTGCTGACTCAGGTGAGACGGACCGCCTTGGATGCCTATGCCCATCAAGATCTCCCTTTTGAGAAGCTGGTGGAAGAGCTACAGCCTGAGCGCTGCTTGAGCCATACGCCTCTATTTCAAGTGGCGTTTGCTCTGCACAATATGCCCAAGCCTGGCAAGCAGTCATCGGGGCTCAAGATTAGCCGATTGGCGCAGGCAAGTGCGGTCTCCAAGTTTGACCTGAGCCTCGTAATTTCAGACATTAAAGGACCTACTAAAAGAAGCCGGAAAGATAGAACAGATAACAAAACTTTTGACCAGCCGTTCGATGCAGACAAAAAGGTATCGAAAACTGCTGGAAGAATTTTTACAGGCAGCTTTATTTACAGTACAGATCTTTTTAAAGCGGAGACAGTTCATCGGCTGGCTACCCAGTTTGAAGCGCTGCTAGAAGATATTTCGCGATCGCCCAACAAAGCCATTGGAGCGCTATCCCTACTCACCGAAAAACAACAGCAGCAAGCAGCCCAAACCCGCACCGTACAAGAAAAGATTCTGACCCTTTCTCCTGCCAAGCGAGCACTGCTCGAAAAGCGGCTCAAGCAGAAGCAGTCAGCCGCGCCTATCAGTGCTAATGCGCATGCCGGTAAAAAGGTTCTATTGGGCGACTCTCTGCCAGCAGACCTACAGCCCAGCCATCCGTTAACTAAGCCATCGATTCAAGCTTGGCAAGACACTACTCAGTACCGGCCCGATGGACTTGCAGAACATCTCTCTTTCAATCAGCAAAGTCTGTGGCTATTAGACCAGCTAGAGCCAGGCGACCCCGCTTTCAATCGGCCTGCAAATATTGAACTGACCGGTAAGCTCGACTTCTCAGCACTGCAACGGACGATTTCTGAAATCATCTGCCGCCATGAGAGCCTGCGGACTTACTTTGTCACGTCGGCTGATGGCAAACCGCAGCAGAAGATAGTCCCTGCTCCGGTGACGTTTTCTATCCCAGTGCAAGATCTCTCTCCGCTGCCGCCTACCCAGCAAAAAGCAGAGGTTCAAAGGCTGGCGATCGCACAATCTCAACGGTCCTTCGAGCTATCTAGGCCTTTGCTCCTTAGCGCTAGCCTTCTCAAGCTCAGCGACAAACACCACATTCTGCTACTCACTTTTCATCACATTATTTTCGATGGATGGTCGATGGGCGTTTTGCTGCAAGAGATTAAGCAGCTCTACGGCGCGTTTTCGGCAGGTCAGCCTTCGCCGCTGGCTTCGCTGCCTATTCAGTATGCAGACTTTGCCCAGTGGCAACAGCAGCAGTTTCGCTCTGGCCTGCTAGATGCTCAGCTGGCCTATTGGAGACAACAGCTGGTCGGCCAGCTACCCGTTTTAGAGTTGCCCATCGATCGCCCCCGCGCCCTACAGAAAAATGCCAGCCACGCTGACTATCAGAGCGCTGAACATACTCTACAGCTATCAAAGCAGCTGAAAGCGCAGCTAAGTCACTTTTCTCAACAGTCGCAGGCCACACTATTTATGGTGCTGCTAGCTGGCTTCAAGACCCTTCTGCACCGATATACTCAGGCAGAAGACATCATTGTTGCAACACCCGTTGCCGGACGCAATCAGGTCGAGACAGAAGATTTGATTGGTTTATTTTTCAATACATTGCTGCTGCGATCGCACCCCTCCAGCCAGCAATCTTTCACCGCTTTCCTGGCGCACATTCGCGAAGTTGCCCTCGCCGCGTTCTCTCACCAAGATATCCCGCTGATGAAGCTGGTTGAACACCTCAGACAAGCTCAGAACTTAGAGCAGCGATCGCTATTTCAGGTGCTGTTTCAGTACAAGAACTTTCCTGGCAAGACGGTTTTAGCGAACGGTGTTGAAATCGATGAATGCCATCTGGGGACCGGCAGTACGAACCTCGATCTAAATTTGGAAATTACGGAACAGACCGATGGCCTTCTGTGCACCTTCAAATACGACACGTCTCTCTTCGATGCGGCGACCATTGAGCGGTTCGCAATCCATTTTCGGACTCTGCTTCAGGGAATTGTTCAAAATCCTACACAGACGCTTTCTCAGCTGCCGCTGCTCCCAGCAGCAGAAAAACAACAGCTGCTCGACTGGAGCCGTCATCAACCCGAGACGTCGCTCGTATTCCCAAAGGCGGAAACAGACTGCCTAGCAACAGACTGTATTCAAAACTGTATACACACCCTCTTTGAGCAACAGGTGGCGCGGACACCGCAGGCGATCGCCCTCAGCGCTGGCCATCAAACCCTCACCTACCAAGCGCTCAACAGCCGGGCTAATCAGGTCGCTCATACCCTGCTGACAAATGGCCTGACGCCCGATACGCTGGTTGGCGTTTTGGTAGAGCGTTCTGTGGACATGGTGGTGGCGCTGCTCGGCATTCTCAAGGCCGGAGGCGCTTATCTGCCGCTCGACCCTACCTATCCAGCTGAACGGCTTGCTTTCATGGCGAAAGATGCCGGGCTGTCTTTTCTCCTCACGCAGACAGGGTGTGAGGACTTGCTCTCCGAGCCGGTAGGGTCTACCGTTTGCCTCGATAGGGACTGGTGTGCGATCGCTCAGCACGCCGACCAAAATCCCAACCTGCCCCTGACAGAAAATCAGCTCGCATACGTTATCTACACTTCTGGCTCTACAGGCACGCCAAAAGGGGTCATGGTAGAGCACCGGTCTTTGGTGAACTTTACCCGTGCGTCGGTGGATAGCTATGGGTTCAGAAAGGGCGATCGCATCCTTCAATTCGCCTCCATTAGCTTCGATGCCGCCGCTGAAGAAATCTTTCCAGCGTTGACATCGGGTGCCACGCTCGTGCTCCGCCCCGAAGGCATGCTGAGCCCACTTTCGACCTTCATCGAAACCTGCCACCAGCTGAAGCTGACCGTGCTCGACTTGCCCACCGCATACTGGCAGCAACTGGTCTCCGAGCTCGCAGCAGAAGCTCTGACCTTGCCTCAGGCCCTGCGCTTAGTCATCATCGGCGGTGAGCGCGTCTCTCCCGAATCTGTCTCGACTTGGCTGACGCAAGTGGGGAGTAGGCCAAGGCTCGTGAATACCTACGGGCCGACTGAAGCAACTGTCGTTGCAACGGCCCATCCTGTGATAGCGGTCACCAGCGAAGTTCCTATCGGTGCCCCCCTGCCAGGCGTACATGCCTATGTGCTCGACTCCCATGGAAATATGTCGCCGGTTGGCGTTCCCGGTGAGCTGCATATCGGCGGCGCAGCGCTCGCCCGAGGCTATCTCAATCAGCCAGCGCTAACGGCCCAAAAGTTTGTCGCACCGCCATTGGGTCTGCCATGTGGTGACGCGCGCCTCTACAAAACAGGCGATCGGGTGCGCTACCTGCCCAGTGGCAATTTAGAATTTTTAGGCCGGATAGATCACCAGGTAAAAATTCGGGGCTTCCGAGTAGAGCTAGGCGAAATCGAAACTGCTTTGCAACAGCTCGACTGGGTGAAAGAGGCTGCCGTGATTTGCCATACCGATAGCGGTACTCAGCGATTGATCGCCTACCTTACAGTGACTTCAGCCGCTGCGCCCCCCGCCCCCCTGCCCGACTGGCGAACTATTCTCAGAGCGCAGCTACCAGACTATATGATGCCTGCTGCTTGCATGGTGCTCGCCACTCTACCCCTGACCCCCAGTGGCAAAATCGACCGTAAGCAGCTGCCGGAGCCCGATTTTTCTCAGCTCTCCCGCACTAGCCAGCACCAAGCCCCCCGGACCCTCACCGAGCAGAAGCTAGCAGAGCTGTGGTGCAGCGTACTAGGCGTAGAAAATATCGGCATTCAAGATGACTTCTTCGCACTCGGCGGACATTCCCTACTCGCAGTTCAGCTCTTTTCAAAGGTTGAGAAAGTGTTTGGCAAAAAGCTACCGCTTGCCACGCTTTTCCAAGCCACGACTATCAGCGCGCTGGCAACAGTTCTAGAAGAAGACGGCTGGCGCGCCCCATGGGATTCACTGGTTGCCATCAAGCCCCAGGGCAGCAAGCCACCGTTGTTTTATCTGCATGCTGGAGGCGGCAACCTGCTGGTGTACCGGGAGCTAGCTTTTAGCCTGGGCGAAGAGCAGCCCGTCTATGGTCTTCAGCCTAGGGGGCTAGACGGCACCCTCATTCCCTCTACCGATATTCAGGAGATGGCCACCTTCTACATCTCCCAAATCAAAACGCTCCAGCCCCAAGGCCCCTATTACTTGGCAGGGCTTTCGACCGGCGGGCTGATTGCTTGGGAGATGGCCCAGCAGCTCAGCAAAGAGGGTGAATCAGTGGCCCTGTTGGCCCTTTTCGACACAGGTGGCCCTGACTTTCCTCGGATTTTGCCCATCGTACCCAGAGTTTTCTCCGTGCTTAGCTGGTTCGCCAGTGACGCTGTCCAGCGGGTAAAGCGAGGCTGGCCGCAAATGCTAGAAACTCTGAAAAGGGAGGGCCTAGGCGCAACGCTAAACCAGCTGATGACAAAACTCAACCTGGTCAAGTCACGCCAGTCTCAGTCCCAGCAGCCTTCTAAGCCCTCCCAGCTGTCTGCTACCCCTAGTGATTCCACCGCCCCCGACATAGCAGACCGGCAAGTTATTGCCGACCTGCTGACCCGCCGGTTCAATCTCACCCTTACTCGCTACCAGCAGCAAACCAGTGGCCATTCTCAGCTAGAGGTCGCCGTTAATCTGCTACTAGCCAAACTCCTCAGACGCTCATCACAGACCTATTACGCCAACTTCTTTACTAGAGGGCTGTTTCGTCATGCCAAGCGAGCCCAGTCTCATAAGCTTGCTCGCCGCCGCGAACTGCCTCAGGAGCTACGCCAGGTAGAGGCTGCCAATCGCCAAGCCAAAAAGCAATACGAACCAAAACCCTATGCGGGTAAGGCTGTTTTATTTCGAGCGACAGAACGCGTCCCAGGTATATGCTCGGATCCAGAGCTAGGATGGCATGGCATGGCTGGCAAAGGGATAGAAATTTATGAGATCTCTGGTAGCCACTCTTCTATTATTGATTCTCCACTTCTGGCAAAGCGGCTCAAAGACTGTCTTGAAAAAGCGCAGCTCGAAAGCTTGGATAAAACAGATTAAAAGAATATTCTGAAAGCTCAAAGCATCCGGAATGGTTTAAAACAGCTAGAAAGCTATGGAGAAACTACAGAGACAAACGTTGCTCTTTTATACAAAGTATGGTTGAAGTATACCGTTGCTGCGAGTGCAGAGTTGTTTTAGATTGCTTTTGTATCTACCAATAGAGATGGCTAAGAGTTGCTTGGTGTCCAGGCAGTTTCCCTGCTAGCTATTTGTAAAAACTAAGATCCAACAGAAATGAATGCTATAGATCTTTCTGTGGTAAGGGCATTCAGGCGCATCAATTAGACAGTTTTAAGATGGCAAGAATCATTGTTTTCTTGCGCTATCAGCCCATAGGGGCGTAGCAATTTGCGGGTGCATAGCACAATTGCTAGAGGCATATTCTTGTTGAAAGATTTATCTAAAATCACATTGAATTAACATTGCGTGCTGAATTAGTACTGCGTGCAGTTCTAGGCGAGATTTTCGCTTACTATTGCTGACTTGCTTATTGTAAGTGTGTTTTTAGGGCGATTTCATGAGAATGTGCAAGATGCATATCTCAAAATGAATCTTGAGTAGTCTCGACAGAACCGTTAAAACAAACTGTAAACAACAAAAAGACTGGAAGCGGTTTTGAGGTGATGTCCGTTTCCAAGGCTTATAGTAACCACAGCAAAATATGCGTTATTTTCTTTTGTCCTTAGCGATGGGCTCTGTTTCTGTTGTCTTGGGTACTGAGTTAGTCCTGTCTACAGCACAAACAACGCTTGCCAATAGCACTCCTGTTCTCGAAGATACGTCTGTTCAGGGTGCTGTAGAGCAGTCTCCTGTTCAACAGGGTTTTGGTGAATTACGTACGATAGAAGTCAGTGCTGTCGAGCGAGGTGCTACGACGGCGCAAGTTGCGCTGGAGCAAGATGGTGACAGCGCAAAGGTCGATATGGATATTGCCGATATAGACATTACTGTTCGAGATTTTGATGTTCTTCAAGACCGATTAAGGGTAGGGCGGACCGATGTTGTTTTTACCCTTCAAAACACCGGTTCAGTTGCAGCTGATGCTGTTGAAGTTGCCATTCTTTACTCAGATGATTCGGAGCTAGGCAATGAAGATGATCTGGTGGTGGGCACCTTTGAGGTGACGAACCTACCTCCTAAAGAGCTTCTGACTCAGAAGGTGAGCGTTAGGCTGCCAAATGATGTGCTTTCTGAACGAGCTACAACGGAGAATGTACCTAACAAGGGATTGGGATATGTTTCTACAGGTATAGATTTTCTCGGCATCCATATCGATCCACAGAACGAACTGCCTGAAACGAACAAAGCTAACAATCAGAATTCAGCCAAGGGTGTTGGCCTAGATGACGTTACTTATTTTCCTTGGGATGTTGACCACAACGGGCGGGTGACCCTGCGAGATGCCATCTACACAATTAGCCGCTTGGGCATGCCGACCAACAGCCGGAACCGAAAGGCTGACTTCAATCGTGACAGCCTCATTTCTCCTAGTGATGCGATCGCAATTCTCAACCGCCTAGGCTACCGCATTAATCCCGTCATTTCAGACCCGGTCAATCTGCCTGGTCTTCCCCCTACGCCGCGGCTCTTTGTCGATGCCGAAAGACTGACCGAAATTCGCAAGGCAGTCACCGTAGCGGGCTCCCACCATCAGGTCGCGTTCCAAGCGATTAAGAACAGGGTGGCTCAAAGAGACTGGCAGGTTTACGACGAAGACCCCACAGATGACAATTGGAACTATGCCCGTGCTTGGCTGGCTCGCGAGGCGGCTTTTCTTTATCTCATTACCGGCGATCAGACCTACGCGCAAACGGCCTTTGAAGCGCTTTACGACATTCACGACGATCCAGACCCAGATAAGCGACTGCCAGAACAAGGCTATGGCCTTGGCCGCGCAGCGACAGGGATGGGATTTGCCCTAGCCTACGACTGGGCCTCTACTGGCTGGACCCCAGAGCAAAAGAACTATATCAAAGACAAAATTCTGCTCGCACTAGATGAGTGGCCAAGATACGACTATCCCAACTTTGTTGCACCCTACAGTTCGAACTGGGTTGCAGTTTCTCGGGGGGCTGAGCTGGTGATGATGCTCTCCCTTGGCGAAGAAGATAGCCGTACAGAGCGCTTCGAGCAGCTGAAATTTTGGCTGGAAGAAAACATCAAAACGGCCTACGGGGAGCTCGGCCTTACCCAAGAGGGTGAAGGCTACCTCTCCTACGCGGGCGGATTCTTGATGCCAGCGGTCTATGCTTTGCGCAGCATTGGCGATCCCGATTTGGAAGTGGCTTTTGGTGAAGTCAGCTTCGAGAAGCTAGCTCTCTATGCAAGTGTGTTCAACGAAGGGCAAACGGCCCTGCAGTTCGGCGTTGGCGAAGCGAAGTTTTACCCGGAAGGCTGGAGCAGCTTTCTCCTAGATTCTGCTTCTGCAGAGCTAAAGCTGCCCTACCAGTACTTTTACGACCGGTTCCGGGGACTCAAGAATCCCGCACCCGCTGACCAAAAGTTTGAACATTTGCGCGCAGGCAGCGTCTGGTCTGTGCTGTACTATCCCACCGATACAACGGGCGTTAACCCTGCCGAAAAGCTGCCTGCAGCCATTCAGGATAAGGAAAATGGCACCTTTCTCTTCCGCAATCGTTGGCAAGATGAAAACGATATTCTTGTTTCTCTGCGCGGAGACTTTACCCACCACTGGCGTAGCTGGGATCAGCCAGAGGCGTTCTCCCTAAGCTTGCAGGCCTACGACACTTTGTTCTTTGGCGGTCCGGGCAAAGAAAGTGAACCAGCGGGCTTTAGCCGCTTGCTCATTGATGGTGAGATAGGGAGCGAGGAGCTGACCGGGAAGCCGGACTTTTTTGCTGCTTCTGAAACGGGCGGATACGCTATTGTCGATGGCGGTGAGCTATACAGTAGCCTCGGCATCGACCAAGCAAAGAGACATTTACTGGTGGATTTTTCGGGTGAGTCTGGAACCGCAATTCTCTCTACGCTCGATCAGCTAGAGGACCTGCAGAGGCATATTTATACCTGGCAGGCAAACCTCGGCACGGTGATAGACGATGCCGAGATTACGGCCATAGCCGGTCAGGAAGGCGATGTCAAAACTTTTGTTCTACAGGGCAATAACGACAGTTTTCTCAAAGGGTGGATTCTGAATCCTTCCGATGTCACTGTATCGGCAGGCGACCCGCTAAAAGTAGAGACCGCTGGGCGCGATCGCAACATTTGGATTGTCATGATGGTAGGGCAGGGCACACCGCCATCTGCAGAAATCGAAGGGACAGGGCTAGGGAGTAAGCTGCGCGTAGGCGATGCCTTGGTTTACTTTGATGCGGCGACCAACCGAATCATCAGCCAAAAGCCATAGTCCCTGTCTCACCCCTTACCTCGCTGGAAAAGTACCCAAGGGAGTACGGTTGGCGTTCCAAAATTAGCGTTATATTTGATCTAGCCTATTTGATTTAGACTATTCGATTTAGACTATTCAACTTAGCATTCGGACACCCGTTAGCGGTAAGCGACTGAGCCCAAACATGACTGCCTTGCAAACGTCCCCTGCATCAACCTCGCCCATTCAAGCGCTGCTTCAAACTCAGCGTACTTTTTTCGCCACTGGAAAGACGAAGTCGCTGGACTACCGGCTCTATCAGCTCAAGCAGCTCAAGGCTGCCATTTTGGACCGTCAAGAAGCGATTGTTCAGGCGGCGAAGGCTGACTTGGGTCGGCCTGAATTTGAGGGTTACTTTGAAATTGGGGTGCTGGCTGAGCTGAGCTATGTAATCAAGCATCTGAAGTCGTGGGCCAAGCCCCAAAAGGTAGGCCTGCCGCTGGCGCAGCTGCCTGGCTCTGCTTGGGTACAGTCTGACCCGCTGGGCTGCGTGCTGATTATTGGCCCTTGGAACTATCCCTTTCAGCTAGTTATTTCACCGTTGATTGGTGCGATCGCAGCTGGCAACTGCGCCATTATCAAGCCTTCAGAAATCGCCCCGGCGACTTCAGCGGTCGTAGCGGAACTGATTTCGGCTACGTTTCCGTCTGAATATGTGGCCGTTCAAGAGGGTGGTGTAGAAGTATCCCAAGCCCTGCTGGCTGAAAAATTTGATCATATCTTCTTCACGGGTGGCATCCGGGTCGGGAAAATCGTCATGGAAGCCGCCGCTAAGCAGCTCACCCCGGTCACGCTGGAGCTAGGCGGTAAGAGTCCTTGCATCGTAGATGCCAATGTCGATGTGAAAGTTGCGGCCAAGCGGATCGTTTGGGGTAAGTATCTCAATGCCGGGCAGACCTGTGTCGCTCCAGACTATCTGCTGGTCCATGAAAAGGTTAAGCCTGCGCTGCTAAGTGCTTTGCAGGTCGTTATCCGAGATTGTTTTGGCGATAATCCGGCGCAGAGCCCCGATCTTTCACGTCTCGTGAGCGATCGCCAGTTTGATAGAGTTGCGAGCTTACTAGAGGGTGAAGACATTCTCATCGGGGGCCAAACGGACCGCGCCGACCGTTTCATTGCGCCGACCGTTCTCAACAATGTCAGCTGGGATGCGCCTGTCATGCAGGAAGAGATTTTTGGCCCAGTGCTGCCCGTAGTGAGCTACCAAAATATTGACGATGCAATCGCCCAAGTCAATGCTCGACCCAAACCCCTTGCCCTATATGTTTTCAGCCGCGACGAAGCGCTGCAAAACCGTATTTTATCTACCACTTCCTCAGGCGGTGTATGTATCAACGATGTCTTCCTACATGTCGCCATCTGGGGCATGCCCTTTGGCGGTGTTGGTGACAGCGGTATCGGTGCCTACCACGGTAAAACCAGCTTCGATACTTTCTCCCACCAGAAAAGCATTTTCAAAAAGCCCTTCTGGCTAGATCTCGACTGGCGCTACCCTCCCTACAAGGGCAAAGTAGACTTCTTCAAAAAAATCATTAGCCTCTCATGAGCTTGCTTGTGCTCCTGATTGTGCAGGCGGCTAAGTACACAGCAAAAGTAAGAAAATCTCCCTTTTGCAAACCGTTGGGTCATACATCTTTTAGGCTCTATTTTTAAAAGGCCCATCACTGCAAAGTTGTGGATGGGCACTATGGGTGCACGGTGTTTCAGGACTAGCTAGGGACTCAGACAATCATGAAATTTAACAAAATTGGTATAGTTATTGGCACCCAAAAGGGAGGCACAACCAGCCTATTTCATTATTTATCCCAGCATCCCCAAGTCGCAGAATCTAAGGTCAAAGAGACCGATTTCTTCGTAAAAGACGATCGCTGGAGCAAGGGTATTGACCACTACGAAAGCCTATATGAATGGGATTCGGAGAAGCATGTCACCGCATTTGAAGCATCGCCAAACTACACTTTCTCTGTAGAAAATGCGAGAAAAGTTATTCAGCGCATGAAGACAGTAGATGTCAGTTACAAATTCATCTACGTATTGCGAGATCCGATTCAAAAAATAGAGTCAATGAGGAAGCATGGTACTTACAAAGGCTGGTACGCTCCGCATTTGAAACAAGAAACACCAGATACCTTACCGCCGACTGCCATTGAATCCGTTAAGTATGCTGAAATACTCGATATCTTTGTAGACAGTTTTTCAAAAGCTCAGGTCCTCTTACTAAAGACAGATGATCTCAGAAGTGAACATATTTCTAGCACCTTATCAGATAGAATTTGTCCGTTTTTGGAGATTGATCCATCTTTCAATTTTTCCACTGAAAAGACGTATAACACTCAAAACTCCTACAGAAATGACACGATTTGGCACGCCTTAAGAGAATCAAATTATTTGAACCCGATTAAAAATGTGTTTCCTGAAGTCATTAAAAATAGAGCTCGCAACCTGCTGGCAAAACCGCCTAAAAAAGACAAAGTTCCTGCTCTGACAGACGGGCAAAAAGCCTTTATTCGAGCTGCCTTAAGAGACGACAGCTTACGGCTGAGGAGTGAATACAGCATCGATATGTCAAATTGGGATATGAACACGTAAGCAGATCCCATGCAAACCGCAAAAGTCAAAATTGTCAGATTAGCCGAATCTGCCCGACTACCACGATACGAGCATGAGGATGATTCGGGGCTAGATCTTTTTGCGATCGCAGCCCACACCATTCTCCCTGGTCACACAGCCCTCGTCGGCACCGGTATTGCCATAGAGCTTCCCCTTGGCACCGAAGCCCAAATCCGCCCCCGCAGCGGCCTTGCCCTTAACCACGCCATTACCCTGCTGAATACGCCCGGCACCATCGACGCCGGATACCGAGGCGAAATCGGCGTCATCGTTATTAATCACGGCAAGCAGCCTTTTGAAGTGACCCCTGGTATGAAGATTGCGCAGATGGTGATTGCCCCGATTATCCGTGCGGAGCTAGCAGAAGTCAGCAGCCTGTCAGACTCTCTCAGAGGAGAAGGCGGCTTTGGCTCTACTGGCCTGTAGTTCGCCAGATTTAGGTAGCTTCAGGCCGCTTCAAACAGATTCAAACAGCTTCAGGTAACCGATGATGTCACCCGTTCGGCAGAGACGGGTAGGTAGCTACGCCAGAGGTCAGCATAAATCACTCGCTCGCTCTGCCAAGGCTTGTGATGTCCTCCACTCCAGTGAATGACCTTCATTTTTTTTGGATTTTTTCGAAGCAGCGCGGTGACGACATGTAGCTGACCATATCCACAGCAGTTCCAATGCTGCGGCAGCGGAATGTAGGTGTCTTTGAACATGATGTTAAAAACGGTCTCATCGCCCAGATGGTATAGCCTGTGATCGTTTTCAGCATCCAAATTCAGGTAGTAGCGCAGCTGCTCGTAGGTTTGTGCTGTCCAAAAGGACAAGTCAGTCAGCAAGACGCCGCTGTTGAATGAGCTTTTGAATTTGCGTAGCTCAGACCAGACCTTGAGTGGATTGCTAAAGTAAAACACTGCTGGAAAAAACTGTGGCACGGCTGCCAGGTAGCGCTGCGGGGTAAGCTGGCTGCCCGTGGCAAAGAGCGATCGCACATCCCCCAGCACCAAAATATCTGCGTCAAAATAAATCACCCGGCCCACATCTGGAAAAATATCTTTCAAAAAGAGCCGCGCATACTGCATGTAGCGAGAAATTCTGCGCTCCGGCTTTTGTTCTTTGAACTTGGTATCGAGATATTGCTTCAAAAAGTCAGGCGGTGTGAATTCTCTCACGCGGAAAACGGCGGCGTCTGGATCTTGTATAGGGGCAAATGCCGAGTGCAGCTTCTCTTCAAAAAAAGTGCGATCGCCCTCCGGCACCACAATATTGAACCGCAGTGGGCTCGACTGCGGATGCGACACCGCATTTGTCAAAATGGAATTAATGACCACCAGTAAAGGCACCTGGAGGGTTCGGTTAATCGAAAACGCAATATCGATGGCCATAAAAAAGATGCAGAACAGGGCGAAGATCAAACGCCGCGAGTAATCATCGCCCATTGTAGCGCTTGTTACCCTAATGCCTTACCACCCTGCCGCCGAAATTATTGGGTGCTCTGTTGGCAAAAGAGACATAAGTTCGTCGATATCAAAGTTCTGCCCAATATCAGGAAAATCGACAGCATAAACCCCCCGCCCAAACTCGCACGTTGTTCTGACGACGCTTTTTACCCAATTCTATGCTTATCAAAGCAGACCAGCCGTCCCTCTGCCGAGCCAATACAGCGATAAGACAATAATCGTCTCCACCACGTAAGTTGCCAGGAGAGACTGATAAAATTTGCGGTCCCAGCGCTGAAAATGCTCTTGCCAAACCGTCGTCCACTTGCCGTCGATGTAAGCCACCGTAAACAGCACTCCCAACAGCAAAACCACCCACTGCCTAGCTTCTGCAAAGCCGATTAAAATAGTGACGACGACTAAGGCAAGGCCGATAAGCGGTCTGATTAGTTTCAGCATGGGGAATTCTCCAAAGTCAAAGAAGAACAACATGGCGACGAGTCGATAGATGCCATAGAGCATATACAAAATAGAGCATCTATAAAACAACGCGCTGCCAAAGAAACTCTCGCAGCGCGCTATTATCACATCTATTTTAGTTAGATTGAGGGTAGCGATCGCAGATTTACTTATTGGGTTGAGGCGTCATCCGCAAGTAGGGCTTCACCTCAGTAACGCCCTTAGGAAACTGCTTCTTCGCATCTTCTGTGGAGATAGAAGGCACCACAACGCAGTCACCGCCATCTTGCCAGTTACCCGGAGTGGCCACCTTGTGATAATCCGTCAGCTGCAGAGAGTCAATCACTCGAAGAATCTCGTCGAAGTTACGACCCGTGCTGGCCGGATATGTAATCGTCAGACGGATCTTTTTATTCGGATCGATTACGAAGACAGACCGCACCGTCAGCGTGTTGCCCGTGCTGGACTCAGGGTGCAGCATGCCGTAGAGGGTTGCCACCTTTTTGTCATCATCCGCCAAAATGGGATAGTTAACGCTTGTATTCTGTGTCTCGTCAATATCCTTGATCCAGCCCTGGTGAGATTCAACCCCGTCTACGCTGAGGGCAATGGTCTTGGCATTGCGCTTCTTAAACTCGTCTTGCAAAGAGCCGACTAGACCCAGCTCAGTGGTGCACACTGGCGTGTAATCTGCGGGGTGGGAGAACAATACGACCCAGCTATCGCCTGCCCACTCGTGGAAACTGATGTCGCCCATGGAGGACTTTTGGGTAAAGTCTGGGGCTGTATCGCCTAATTGAAGTGCCATGTTTCTAAGTTACCTATCGATTACCTTGTGTGGATTACCTTGTGTGGTTTAACTAGATTCTGCCACAATCCCCGGTTTTCCGACCGGAGTTTAGTAGATTTTAATATTAGTATTTATACGCATCCTCATCAACGGACAGATCATTGGCCAAATCTCATTAGCCAAATCGTTCAGAACAGCTCTTTTAATCCCAGCGTGAGCGACACAATCGTTCCTGCGACGCAAATTTTACCGGAGGCAATGAGCTCAGGGATAGACTCTGCCGGATGCAGCACTACCTCAATATCTTCTGTAGAGTCTAGCTTTTGCTGCTGGGTTAGCTGGGCAGGCTGCGCTCGAAAAAGATGAATGCGGTTGTTTTGCTTGACCGGATTGTTATAGAAAGTTGCGATCGCCTGCCAGTTTTCCGCCGTGTACCCCGTCTCCTCTGCGAGCTCCCGGCGCGCTACGGCCAGCGGCGCTTCCCCTGCATCAAACGTTCCTGCTGGCAGCTCCAGCAAAATTTTTCCTACACCATGCCGGTACTGCCGTACAAACACCACATCCCCCTGGGCCGTAATCGGTAGCACCGTTGCGATGTCGGGCCGTAGGCTCACAAAGTAATCATCTACGACTTGGCCATCGGGCAAAGCCACTGTATCTTGCCGAAGCTGGTACCACCGGTGGTCGAATACCAGCTTCGATTGCAGCGTTTTCCATTTTTCGATGACCATTCGGATCGGCCCTGAACATCAGCAGTATTATCTCTGGACATGTAGAAAAAGCCCAAACGACCCGCTTATCCCATATATTTAAGCAGTTATGATTTAGTCAGTTGTCTTCGTTCGTAAGCCCATGGCAGATACTCTCACCAGCACTACAGCCCCTCCCTCTGCAAAGAAAGTTTTGCTTGTCGATGATGAGCCCGGCCTTCGAGAGTCGGTACAGGCTTACTTGGAAGATAGCCAGTTTGAAGTTCGCGTGGCCAGCAATGCCAAAGAGGGTTGGGATTTGCTACAGCAGGAAACGCCCCACGTGCTGATTTCTGACATTATGATGCCCCAAGTCGATGGCTATCAGTTTCTCAAGCAGGTACGCGAAGATGCCCGTTTTCAGGCGCTGCCCGTGGTTTTTTTGACGGCTAGAGGCATGACGAGCGATCGCATTCAGGGCTACAACGCAGGCGCAGATGCCTACCTCGCCAAACCCTTCGACCCCGAAGAACTCGTCGCCATTGTCAACAGCCTAATCGAACGCCGCGCGGCCCAGGCCCCTGACCCCTCTGCCACGCCAGATATCGCCACCATGGCCCGCCAAATCGAAGAAATCAGAGCCTTGCTCACCCAGCGTGGCAGCATGCTCAAGCAAAACAACAGCGGCATCAAAATCGACTTCACCCCCAGAGAGCAAGACGTTTTGAACCTCGTCGCCGAAGGGCTCATGAATAAGGAAATCGCCAGCCGCCTAGGCACCACCGTTCGCAACGTCGAGAAATACGTCAGCCGCCTATTCGGCAAAACTGGCACTAACAGCCGCACAGAGCTGGTTCGCTATGCCCTAGAAAATGGTTTGGTGACAACTTAGGAAACTGCTTAGGAAACTGCGAAGATGCGCTGTCCTACTGGCCTCTAAAACCAAAGCCCTCTCCCGAAGGAGAGGGCTTTGGTTTGGCTCCCTTCTCCTTCGGTTCGGGAGAAGGGCCGGTGATGAGGGATCCGCTAATGGATTGTGGATACCCTACGGCTCCAGAAACTGCCTGTCTTCAATTAGCTGCTGAACATCTTCACCGGGCGTGTAGCTATAGCCATATACGCTTGAATCTGAGTCATCAATCACCTGAGGCGTCAGCAGTACGATCAGCTCCCGTCGCTCACTGGTGTCGGTAGTGCTTCTAAATAGCGCACCGAGCAAGGGGATATCGCCTAAGATAGGCACCTTGTTGACGCTGGTGCGGTCTGATTCCTGAATGATGCCAGAGAGCACGAGCGTCTGGCCATCTCTGATGCGAATTTGACCAGAGGTGAGCTGCCGTCTAGACAGCAGGGCAATGAAGCCCTCCGTCGTTGAGAAATCACCCGTCGGCGCAGAGATGGAAGGCGCAACCGACAGATTCACAAACCCATTGTCATCGATTTGACCGACCTGCACCTGGAGGTTGAGGCCAGCGTCCTCTTTTTGAACGGTGACCGTCTCAGTGACCCTGCCCGCTTCGTCCACGGTTTCTTCTCGGGTGAGGTTGGTCACCACTTCTTGAGTCAGCTGAACAGCGGCTGTCTGCCCTTCTTGAACTACTAGGGTGGGGTCGGTAATGATTTTGCCGCTGCCGTTGGTGATGCTTGCCTCAAGCCGGGGCAAGAATCCATCTGCCAAGCCGGCTACACCGTTGGCAAAATTGAAATCGATGACGCCAACCCCGTTGGCCTGACTGATTGCGGTTGTCCCTGTTCCAAACGAGAAGCTGGCGCTAAAGTTGTCTGTCGCGTCCAGATTGACATCGATAACGCGTAGGTTGATGGCAACTTGACGCCGCCGGATGTCTAGCTGAACGAGTTGAGAAGTGGCAATTTCAATCTGACGTGGGGTGCCAATTAGGGTCAGCGAGTTGGTTCGCTCGTCACCAATGATCTGCAAGCCGCGCAGCAGTGGGTCGGCATCTGCAAAGTCAACCCGCTGGTTCGTCAGCGTTGACTGGGTTGTGGTTGCTTCGCTGACGTTGGTGCCGCCGCCGACGTCTAGCGCGTTTACGCTGGTTGTGGTGCTTTCAGTGGCGACCGTACTCTCAGCACCCATCGAAACCAGGAAGCTGACGGCATTGCTCACTTCGATTTGGTTTAGGCGAATGCTGCGCACCAGCACGTTTCGAGCGCTGTTTGGCAGCCTGGGGCCGACAAAGATAGTCCGGCCAACTTTATTTGCTTCTAGACCCGAAAGCTGTAGAACATAGTTAAAGACGTTTTGCACAGGCTCATTTTCAATATCTAGAGACACGCGCGCGTCTGCGCCTTCTCCCCCGTCAGCGCTGGTAAATGCCAGGTTGAGTCCGGCAGCTCGGGCTAACAGCGAGAGCACTTCGCGGGCAGAAGCATCCCGTAGGACGAGTCTTGGTACGCGTTCTGCAGTGCCCAAATCGATAATGTCTAGGGTGGAGTCGATATCGGAGACGGAAATATCACCGACCGGTGGTGCCACTGCTCGAGGCATGAAAGGAGGGGCCTGATTGAGCGTGGGCACTTCAATCGGCGTGCCATCAATGATCACTTCCGGGTCGGGAATGAGAATGTCAGGCGCTTCGTCTGATTCTGCTTGAGCGAGCTCGATGGCGGCGGTGGCAGGTTCACTCTCTGGGGTGCCTGTGACAGTGGTAATCGATTCGGGTAGCTTGGAAGGCTTGGCCTTGGCACCTGGGCGCGTATCTAGACTAATTAGCAGGCTGCCTGCTGCTACTGATTTTTGGATGTCGCTGATGGGCGCTTTGGCTTTGCCGGTGACGGTGAGGCGAACGCGGTTGTCTGCGATCGCTTCCAATTGAACAGATTCAATGCCCGGTGCAGGATTCTTTTTATTGAAGCGATCGCCTTCGGCCAGCTGCAGCTGCGCATGGGCAATATCGGCTTGCAGTGTTTTGCCCGAGCGCGCTGTAACAATCTGCGGGGTATCTCCAGAGGTCTCTAGGGATAGAGACAAGCCAGCTTCAGTTTGACTTAGGGAAATACCTTCAACAGTCGTCGCTGCGCTGGCGGAAGGGGCAACAGCAAGAGAGCCAGCAAGTGCGGCTAGCGCTCCCCCAAACATAAGACTTCTAAAATCAAGACGGCGTTTCACAGGTTACTCCTTGAGTCGAAACTAGCGGTAAAAAATGCAGTCAGGTTAAACGGTACAGAATGGAAAAATGGCTTTGAGGGCGTGTCTAATGGCTATCCGCCCTCTGCAACCTCTGGCGGCACATCGGCATCCGCCGTCGGAATCAAGGCATCTATCTGGAAAGAGGTTTCAATCTTTGGCTTTGGCTGAATCACCACCTGGCCATCCGCGCCGATGACCGTTTCTGACACGATCTGGCCGCTGTTCAGACTAAAATTGCGCACCATCAGTAAAGGTTCAAGCCGTTCGAGATTTCGCAAGATATTCTGTGTCTGCGCGTAGTCCCCCGAAAAGTTAATTGAGTAGCTCTCGCGGCGTAGCTTGCCATTCACATCTGCGCCTAGTGAGCCGTCAGAGACAACAGCCTTTGCGCCAGGTGAAAAAGTTTTCAGTTCAGCTTCCAACAGGAGTGGTGGCAGTCCTTTCGCCTTCACTTCGTTGCGTACGCCATTGAGAGACGCGTTGGTTGTTTTGATTCTTTGGTTGATATCCAAGAGCAGCGTGTCCATCGTCTCTTCATTGGCAAAGAGACCGTAGACATTGCGCCGTCGCTGCATCGCGGCTTCTAGCTCTGCCTCGAGCTTGGCGATGTCTTCTAGCTGCTGCGCCTGAGAAACTAGCTGCGCCTGCTTATCCGAAATTTCGGTGCGCAGCGTGGCGTTTTGCTCGGCGACCGGCTTCACCATTTTCATATACATGTATCCCGCACCGCCGATGCCGACTAGTGCAATCATCACGCCGATGATGGTTGGCGTCAGCTCAACCCCAAACACAACGGGATTGATCGGTTCGTCAATAAAATCAGCGTCATCTGGGGGAACAAAATCTCCAAGGGCAGCCATTACTCAATTGCTCCTGTTGCTTGAAGGGCACGAATGCGAGCAGCTAGTCCAGTAGACTCCTGCTGGCGGTTTAGTTCATCGAGCAGCGCCGATGCTGGAATACTTTTGATATCTCCGGTGATGTCGTAAGTCACCAGTGACTGTGATTCTTCGCTTTCCGGTGAACCGGGACAGCGACCTGCTACTGTTTGCCCGAGAGCCGCGTTGGTGATCTGAACGGTTTCTCCTTCTAAGAAAGGAGATTTCTGGAGTGTCAGCAGAAAGTCGTTGACATCGTCGAAGGAACAGGCCTTGCCGTTTAGCTGTATTCCGCCTGCGGCAGACCCTCCTTCGCCGCCACCTGTCTGCGACAGGCGAAGAATCTGAGCGCGCGTTGGAATGCGGCCTTGAATATCGCGAACGATTGCAGACCAGGGGCGGATGCGCTCGAAAACACCGGCCAGTGCCTGAATCTCACTGTTAATTGAGTCTGTTTGCTGGCGGACCGTTGCGACTTGGGCGAGCTTTTGCTGTAGCTCGGCTAGCTGAGTATCGAGCCCTGCAGATTCAGCCGTGAGGGTTTTCTGTTGATTCTGCAAAATAAACCAGTAGCCACCTACCCCGCCAGCTGCTACCAAGGCGGCGATTACCCCTGCTAACATTGGCAGCTTGCGTGTGGCCGAGCCTCCGCTAGATTGATCGACCGGGACAATGGCATCTACCGGTCTATCCGCACGGTCGTTTAAGAAATTAATATCGATTCCGTACATGGTCTAAACCTCCCTCAAACCCAGTCCTAACACCGTTGCTAGTCCCGATCTCTGTGCAGGCGACATTTCGTCGTCCATCTCGATTGCCAGAGAATCTATTGGATCGACAACACTGGCGGGCAATCCCAGTCGCTGGGAGAAGAATTCATCTAAGTTTTCGATTACACCGCCCGGACCTGCCAGCAATAGCTGTGCAACTTCCATGTCCTCTCCTTGGTTTAAGTAAAAATCGATTGAGCGACGCAGCTCGTCAGAGAGTTCGCCCACAACTCTGAGCATGGCAGCTGTGCCCGGATTCATTCCGCCTTTTGGCCCTCCGGAAATTGGTCCGGGTGGAATGGACATGCCCTGCAGCAAATCAGCGTTACGTGAGGGCGGTAGATTCATCGCTCGGCTCAACGCGTTCTGAATTTGTGAGGTCCCTAAGGGCACGGTCCGAGAGAAATGGGGCGTCCCATCTACCACAATGGAAATTTCAGTACTCTCGAATTGGATATCGACAATGGCGACCGCTTCTTGAGAGGTAAACTGCCTGAGCTGTTCTCGGATAGTACGGATTAGCGCAAAGCTGCTGGTCTCCAACACATTTAGACTGAGTCCGGCTTGGGCAAAGGTTTCTGTGTAGGTGTCGGTAATATCTTTTTTGACCGCGACTAGGAGGACACGCACTTTCTCGATGCCGTCATCATCGACCACGTAGCCCACTTTTTGAAAGTCCACATCGGCTTCATCGCGAGGAAAAGGCAGATATAGGCTGGCTTCTTGGTTGAGCACCATCTCTCTTAGCTCGTTGTCATCGAGTTCGGAGGGTACCAAAATGACCCTTGTCACGGCCCGGCCTGGGACCGCCGTTGAGGCCTGACTCACTTTGATTTTGTTTTCTGACAGCGTGGTCTGGATGATTTCTGCCATCGCTGGGCTGTCTACAATCTGCCCTTCTTCAAAAACCCCTTCGGGGACTTCAGCTGTGGCCAAGGTTTGTAGTTTGAGCTTTTGTCCCTGTTTTTTGAGGCGCACTATATTGACGCGCTCAGGCGTAAGCTCGATACCGACCCCTGACGATTTTTTAGAGAATAATGACTTGAGTCTGTTCACGACTACGCCTTGCCCGATGAATATGACGGAAAAATTCAGATGGTCATGTCTTCAGCTTTTGGACGAAAAGCTTCGAAAAGCTTTGGGCTGGAAGGGAAAAGATCCGAATTTCGCCCCTAGACTGCCCAGATTCCAGCAATAAAATTACATTTAAGCTGTGTGGAGTTGAGTACTTCCCGGCTTGCCACCGGATGGGTTAACAGTGCTACAGGCCGCAAAGTGGACAGTAATTTGAGAGGATAAGGAGACAGTTAACGCCGCATTTCCTCTGTTAGTAGTCCAAGCTATGAGCCCTTCTTCTTCTCGTGCCAGCGTTTCTCAGTCCGATGTTTCCCAGGGAGCCTGGGGAGCGCCATTAAGTGCAAGTGCCAAACGGCTTTTGCTCTTGGGCGCTGGTGAACTAGGCCGAGAGGTCGCATTGGAGGCAATGCGGCTGGGCATAGAAGTGATTGCTGTCGATGCGTATGAAAATGCACCGGCAATGCAGTTTGCCCATTGCAGCTTTGTAACAAACATGCTTGATGGACAGGCGTTGCGGGCGTTGGTGTATCAGATTAAGCCTGATTTGATTGTTCCGGAGGTGGAGGCGATCGCAACCCAAACCCTCATCGAACTCGAAAGCGAAGGCTGGTGCGTTATCCCCACAGCCAAGGCCACGAACCTCACCATGGACCGAGAAGGCATCCGCCGCCTCGCTGCCGATGAGCTAGGTCTGCGAACATCGCCCTTTCGCTTTGCTGCAACCGTAGAAGCGTATCGGCAGGCCGTAGAAGAGATTGGGCTACCGTGCGTAGTGAAGCCCGTAATGAGTTCTTCGGGGAAAGGGCAGAGCAGCGTTCGTACGCCAGACGAGATTGAAGCGGCTTGGGCCTACGCCTTCGAAGCGGGGCGGGGTGAGGAAGCGAGGGTAATTGTCGAAGGCTTTGTTGAATTTGAAACAGAGATTACGCTGCTGACGGTTCAATCTAGCTCTGGCGTTCACTTTTGCCCGCCGGTCGGCCACGTGCAAAAAGATGGCGACTATCGAGAGTCTTGGCAGCCGTGCGCGCTGCATCCTGCCACGCTGGAGGTGTGTCAGGATATGGCCCAGAAAGTGACTGCGGCGCTGGGCGGATGGGGTTTGTTTGGTGTGGAGCTATTTATTGCGGGGCCTGCCGACCAGCCGCAGACCGTTTACTTCAGTGAGGTTAGTCCGCGTCCTCACGACACGGGCATGGTGACCATGGCCAGTCAGAACCAGTCGGAGTTTGCGCTGCATGTGCGGGCCATTTTGGGCTTGCCAATTGGTGAGATTGAGCTGATTCGCCCAGGGGCGTCAGCGGTGATTTTGGCAGAAGCGGCGACGGAGAATCCAAAGTTTAGCGGGATGGCAGAAGCACTGGCGGTGCCGACCAGTCAGCTGCGGCTGTTTGGCAAGCCAAAGGCCTATAAAAATCGGCGGATGGGTGTGGCGCTGGCGCTGGGCAATAGTACGGAGGAGGCAAGGGAGCGGGCAAAGGCATGCGCGGCGAAAATAACAGTCACAGAGTGAATTTAAATGTCGCGATCGCTCATATCCCCAAATAGCCTCTAAAATACTTGCCACGGGTAAACCGGCAAATTAGGCAGTAGGGGATAAGATCTGGACTTGCCTGTCTAAGGCGGCCCATAAGCAGCCAAACTTTCGATCACCTGTTGCGTAGTTGCCGTCCAGCCTACGATACCGCCTTGAGCCCGAATCATCTCCAGCGTTGACTGCTTGAATTCAGGTAAGTAGCTGGCCGTTGCATCTTCGACTAGAAGACACTCATAGCCACGATCATTGGCTTCTCTCATCGTCGATTGTACGCATACTTCTGTAGTTACGCCGGTGAAGATAATATGGGTGACTTGTTGCTTTTGCAGTATCTTCTCCAAGTCTGTTTGGTAAAAGGCGCCTTTGCCTGGTTTGTTGATGACAATCTCTCCTGGAAGGGGTTTTACTGCTTCAATAATGTTGTTGCCGGGTTCTCCTGTGATCAAAATTCGACCCATTGGTCCTTCATCCCCAATGGTAAGGTTGCCTTTGCCCCGCATGCGCTTACTGACCGGGCAGTCTGAAAGGTCAGCTCGGTGTCCCTCTTTGGTCTGAATGATAGTGATTCCCTGCTCTCTAAAAGCGCTTTGAAGTCGCTGCAGGGCTGGAACAATCGACTGAAGCTTAGACACGTCATTGCCTAAAATCTCACCAAAGCCACCGGGTTCTAGAAAGTCTCTTTGCATGTCGATAATGAGCAATGCCAAGTGAGTTTTCTGGGGCAGTGAATAGTCGTAGGGGCGGGCTGGTATGGTTGGCATAGCGATCGATATCGTGTCAGTGTCCGGCCATTCGTTGACCGATGAGGGTGAGGTCAGCCCCGGCGATGTCGCTTTCGTAAATGAGCTTACCGTCGCTGATAACGTGAATGCGATCGCACAGCCCCAACAGCTCATCCAAATCCTCACTGACTAGTAGCACCGCCACACCGCGATTGCGAGCCGCTACAATCGCATTATGAATGAATTCTACCGCCGAAAAATCCAGGCCAAAACAAGGATTTGCCGCAATTAACAACCGCACCGATTCAGAAGAGAGTTCACGAGCCAGTACCGTCCGCTGAACATTGCCGCCCGAAAGATTAGCAATCGGAGTCTCGACAGAAGGCGTTTTTACAGAGAAGGTGTTCACCAGGCTGCGCGCAGAGTGTCGAATTGCCTTGAGCAATAGCAACCAGTTCCACTTTGCCTGGGGTGGACGGTCAAAGGTCCGTAGGGCCATGTTCTCAGCCACGCTCATGGTCGGTACGCAGGCATTGCGCAAGGGTTCTTCGGGCAGCGCATATACCTGATGGCGAAACATCTCTTCGCGGGTAGCGGTGTAGCGATCGCCATTTACCTGCAGCGATCCTGTTGTAGGCATTCGCTGGCCCGAAAGAACATCTACTAACTCTTTTTGCCCGTTGCCAGAGACGCCCGCAATGCCAACAATCTCTCCTGCGTGAACCGTTAGGCTAACGCCATTCACTGCTGGAAGACCGTTCTCTCCTTCAGCGTGAATATTTTGAAGAGAGAGCACAGCCTTTTCTTGTTCAGTTTGCGTTTTAGCAACAGCAGCTGATTGCTTTGATTCACCCAGCATCATCTGGGCCATCTCTTCCACCGACAGCTGCGAGACTTGGCCCTGTCCGGCGAGCTTTCCTTTTCTTAAAATAGTCACTTCGTCGGCAAAGGCTCGAACTTCTCGAAATTTGTGGGTGATTAGCAGAATGCTCAGGGTCTTTTTGACCACCTCGTTTTGCAAGAGACTAAGCACTTCATCGGCCTCGGCGGGGGTGAGTACAGAAGTCGGTTCGTCGAGGATGAGGATTTTACTTTGGAGATAGAGCTGTTTGAGAATCTCTAACTTTTGCTTTTGGCCTGCGGCTAGCTCTGAAACCGGGCTATCGAGATCAATCTTAAAGGGAGACTGCGCGACGAAGGCGCGCAGCGCGTCACTCTCTTTTTTCCAGTTGATAATTTGCTGAGTATCGTAGCGAGAAAGTACCAGGTTCTCAGCGACGGTCATGGCTGGGACAGAGGTGAAGTGCTGATAAACCATGCCGATGCCGTAGCCATGGGCATCTTTTGGGCTGTGAATGGTGGCGCGGGACTGGTCGATGCGGACCTCGCCTGAAGTGGGGGTGTAAAAGCCCATGACGCACTTTACAAGTGTACTTTTGCCTGCGCCATTTTCGCCTAGGAGGGCATGAATGGTGCCGGGCGTGAGCGTCATTGAGACGCTATCAAGCGCAGTAAGACTGCCGAAGCGCTTCGTCATGTTGACGATTTCGAGCTGAGGCGGCGCTTGAGTGGCGTCAGGACCTGTGGCAGTTTTCACGTTCTAATCTTTCACGTTCTGGTTTTTAACGTTCTGGTTTTTCACGTCTTAATTTTATTGTGAATGAGGGCATGGCACAGCGGTTACTCACTTTTGAGCATCTCTATTAGCTCTGTGGAGGTCGCTACGGCGCCGAAAACGCCGCCCTGCATGGTAATCATCTTAAGCGCGGCTTGATAGTTGCCATAGTCGGTTGCGCCTGTGCAGTCGGAGAGCACCAGACATTCGTAGCCGCGGTCATTGGCTTCGCGCATGGTGGTGTGAACGCATACGTCTGTGGTGATGCCGGTGAGAATCAGGTTTTGGATGCCTTTGCGGCGTAGCAGCAGATCTAAATCGGTGGCAAAGAAGGCCCCTTTCCCGGGTTTGTCGATCACCGTTTCGCCTGGGAGGGGGGCAAGCTCTGGGATGATTTCCCAACCGGCTTCGCCGCGCACCAAGATGCGACCGCAGGGCCCAGGGTCACCAATCCCGGCGCCAATTTGACGCGATCGCCACTGCTTGTTTTCAGGTAAATCAGAGAGGTCAGGCCGGTGACCTTCGCGGGTATGCATAATGTGAAAGCCTTGCTCTCTCATCACGACCAGCAGCTTTTGCAGGGGTTCAATCGGCGCACGGGTCAGCGTGAGGTCGTAGCCCATTTTGTCTACATAGCCGCCTTTGCCACAAAAGTCGGTCTGCATATCGATAATTAGCAGCACCGTATTTTCAGGTCGGAGGTCACCGTTGTAGGGATATGGATAAGGATCTGCTTTTAGAGTACGTCCCATAGAGGATTGGCCTTGCTATGTCACCTTTCTGTTTCGCCCTGCTATTGCGGACGGCTATTTCGCCCTGTTATGTCGGACGGCTATTTCGGACAGTTATTGCGGACGGCTATCTCAGACGGCTATCTCAGACTGCCGTCCCACAGAGGCTACTTTACAGCAGCGATGGCTGCAGGTAGCTCTTCTCCCTGGTACTCGCGTTCAGGCCTATCGAAGCCACAAGATGTACCGTCGGTATAGACCACTTCATCTTCCCAGGGCAGGCGGTAGTTGCCAGCTACCATATCTTTCATGTAGGTATATGGGCAATCTTGCGCGCCGCCTTTGACCGCCGTGTAGCCCCGGTGGCCAAACTGATAGATGTTGTTTTCTACGCTCCAGTGCTGGCGGGCTTCGCGGACGAGGTCAGGGCGCACTTCAGCGGTGATAATCTCATTGGGGCGATGGCTGCCCGTCACGAGGGGTTGCCCGTCAAAGTTGACAATCATGCCTTCGCCCATGGAGTCGAAGGTGCCGTCGGTGCCGCACATGCACACGGAGGCCGTGACCATGAGATTGCAGAAAGCGTTGGCTTGGTTAGTGATTTGCCAGCTGTGACGGATGGGGGCAGTGTAGCCTGCGGTACGGAGCATAATATCTGCCCCTTTGTAGGCGCATTCTCTGGCCATTTCAGGAAACATGCCGTCGTGGCAAATGATCAGGGCAATTTTGCTGCCGTTGGGACCGTCGCAGACAGGGATGCCGATGTTGCCTGGTTCCCAAGGTTCTACGGGTACCCAGGGGTGGAGCTTGCGGTAGTAAAGCTTAATTTCACCTTGATCATCAATGATGATGCCACTGTTGTATGGGTTGCCGTTGGGGTTGTACTCCATAATCGAGAAGCAGCCCCAAATGCTGTTGTCGATGCAGGCACTGCGGAAGGCTTCTACTTCTGGCCCATCTAGCCGACACATGATGGCTGGATTGGTATCCATCGACAGCCCATGGAGAGAATATTCTGGGAAGACAACCAGATCCATGGTGGGCATGTTGCGTCTGGCCTTGGCAACGAGATTGCAAATGGTTTGTGTCTGAGCGGCTAGGTCATCGGGGGTGACGATGTTGGGAAGCTGCGCTTGCACCATGCCCAGAACGACGCCGCTGGGTGCTTTATTGAGTCCGCCGAGTCCACTCATGTTCATGCCTCACGATGGGTTATGGGTAGTGATGGAGCGATTATTCCAAGTTAGGAGAAACCCAAGCGCTATTTTGTGACGGTTGTAGCAGAATGCTCATTTCTACTGAGCTAGGACCCTCTAGAGCTTTTACAGCTACAACAAAAGGAAAGCCAAATTTCTTTCTGTAGTCTGATTGACTGTCTCAATAGCTTTCAACACAACAATCATCTGAGGAAAGTTGTTATTTGGGATTTTTCTGAAGTTGCAAATAGCTGCATGTCACATCATCAAGACTTCATGCTAAAGATAGAAAAATATCTTTTCTATGTAGAATCACTGAGAAAATGCTTTTTCTAATGTTCGCTTAAGGCGGACGGTATAAAAAATGAGACAGACGTATGGAGATGCTAAGACCATGAGCCAACGACTGCACTCTTTTGATTCATTGAAAAGTTGCCTGTCAAAAAACCGTTCTTTCTTCACCTCACTATTTACTTTTTCCTGCTTGCTCTTTGCGTTCCCTCTGCAGGCGCAAGACTCTGCTGCACCCATAGCCCAGCAGTCAATGCCAGGACCGGCGACTAATCCCGCTATCAGCTTTCGCAGGCCGCTGCGAGTTAGCCATCTGCGGATTCCCAATAGTTTGGAGTTTCGCCGTAGTCAGTACCTATTCACCCTCGATTTTCCTGCGGATGCCGCGGAGCCCCTAGAAAAAATCGTATTTGAGCAGATTGAAGGCGCTGATTACCCGCGCTACAGGCTAGACGATTTTGCTGCGTTTGATGCGACTGATCGCACTCCCTTTCCCCTGGGCACCGTAGAAAATAGTCGCGACCAGAGAACGCTCACCGTAGAATTTGACCCGCCTATTGAACCAGGGCAACCGGTAACTATCGCCCTGCGAGCGAGAAATCCTCGTAGCGGTATCTATATCTATCAGCTTAGTGCCTATCCAGAGGGTGCTAGCGAAGGTCAGTATGCCGGGGTAGAGCGGCTGACCTTCGATGATCCGGTTCGGCGCGATCGCTTCTTTCGGTAGCTAGCGCTCAAGCAGCAATACCCCATCGAGCAAGTTTTCTAGGGAAGGGCTTGTTGCGTCTGGCCCGTCACTCGGAATCACAAAATCTCGAATAACAGCCATATGTTGCATATTGGTGGCGCCGCTGTCTTCCGGCTGCACAGGGGCTACATCCGCTAGCGGCGTATACACCCGGCTGTCGAATACCAGACCGTGGGGAAACGTATTCTCACCAATTACGACGGGCACCTCTAAGGGGGCTAAGTCGGCGTCGGCTAGCACCCAATCGTAGGGACGGCGGCGGCTCGCATTCGTCCCCGTGCGGCCAGAGCGATCGGTTGGATAAGGCGGGTCGGTATCGACCAGGTCAGCTAGGGTCTCAAGCGCGGCCTCTCCCGAATTGCGCGTATTGAAGTCACCGCCGATGACTAAGTAGTCTCCTTCTGGAATGTTGTCGGTCACCAATCTGCGGACCGCATTCGCCTCAGTGTTTCGCACAGAGGCACTACGGGTCAAAAAATGCACGCTGACGGCCCACAGGTCCTGCTCACCTGGAATGTCTATTTGCGCCCAGGCAAAGTCACGATTACCTACCTGAGCGTCGTTCCACTCTCCCGAAGCCATGATCGGATAGCGGCTAATGACACCATTGGGTATCTGCGCATCGTCTTCGCGGTAGTAGTCAAATTCCTCACCGAATGTCGTTTCTACCCAGTCTGCGATCGCACCTTCAGAATTATCGCCAATGTTAAATTCTTGAATCAGCACAATGTCCGGGGTCAACCCCTGAAAGATACGCGTTCCTTCGCCTGGATCGTAGGACTGGCGGTTGCCGCTGGTGGTGTTGGCGGCCATAATGCGCAGCGGCGTATCAGCGAAGCCTGCAGGGGCAACGACCAGTAGGCCAAGCGCAGACATCACAGCGGCTACACGCAGCCGAGTTCTACCGGCTGCGCAAAAAAAATCGATAACCATAAAAGCACACCTAGATCCGAGTTAGACAGAAGAGAATATATCACTGCAGGCTACCCATCATCTTGTGGGCAACCTATCACCGGGCGCAGCTTTAGACTTTTGCTAAAGCTGCGCTTCTTTTATGCTCATAAGCAAATGTGCCGATCAAAGTGCCCAGATCGAAATGGATGAGCTTGCTATGAGCCAACCAGCGAACACGACTAAACCCAGCCGTTTCTCTTCTCCTCGTCACCGCATTGAGCCCTACCTCGTTACAGCGGCTCAGATGCAGGCTATAGAAACCCGACTATTTGAAGGTGGCATGCCTGTCGCTGCCCTGATGGAAAAAGTCTCTGAGCGGCTTGTCGAATGGTTTATGGCTCGCTTCGGGACTCCTGCCACTACTATTACTGATATTCCTGACACGGTTAGCAATAGCACTGATCGCAGACAGGGCAAGATTGGTATCTTGGCTGGCCCTGGCCACAACGGTGGAGATGCTTTGGTGGTCGCCCGCGAACTCCATCACGGCGGCTTTAGCGTCTGCATATACCAGCCTTTTTCCCAGTGCAAAAATCTTACTCAGCAGCATGCTCGCTACGCGCAAAAGCTCGATATTCCCTTCGTTCCTTCTATGCGGGCGCTGGGCGAGTGCGATGCCATTGTCGATGGCTGGTTTGGCTTTGGACTAACCCGTCCCATCACAGGTAACTTGGCAGCCGATATCGAGTGGCTCAACCAGCAGCCGATACCCGTTTTCAGTATCGACTTACCGTCGGGCATTCATACCGATACTGGTCGGGTCATGGGCGTTGCGGTCAAGGCCGACTACACCGCCTGTCTCGGCCTGTGGAAACGCGCGTTTGTGCAGGAAAATGCGATCGCCTACCTGGGCACCTGTGACCTCATAGACTTTGATATTCCGCTGGCAGACATTGAAGCCGTCTTGGGAAAATCGCCCGCTGCGCGCAGAATAACCGAGAGCCAGGCCCTCGCCGCCCTGCCTCTCCGCCGCGCGCCAACAGCCCACAAATACACGGCCGGTCATCTGCTGTTGGTGGCGGGCTCTCGCCAATATGCGGGCGCGGCGCTGCTGTCTGGCCTGGGAGCGATCGCCAGCGGTGTTGGCATGCTGACCCTGGCGGTACCCGACTCCATTCGCCTAGCGCTCTTGCCGCAGCTGCCGGGTGCTCTGCTCATAGGCTGCGCTGAAACGGCTGAAGGCGCGATCGCTTGCTTCCCCGACACGCTCGACCCAGATGAATACGACGCCATTGCCTTTGGCCCAGGCCTAACACCTACCGTTCAGGGCCTGCTCACCGTTGTGCTAAGCGCCCGCTGCCCCCTCCTGCTCGATGCAGACGGGCTGAATCTTTTGGCGCAGAACAACCCCATTAAACAGCTTCAAGCTCGCCTAGCATTTACAGCCTTAACGCCGCACTTAGGTGAATTTAGGCGGCTCTTTCCAGAGATTTATGCTCAGCGGTCTGAGCATACGCTGCCAGGAGAGATCGCCCTCAAAGCAGCAGCAGTCAGCGGTGCAGCAGTACTGCTCAAGGGACCCAGAAGTGCGATCGCGGCAAGCCAGACCCTCTGGTTCAACCCGGCTAGCACCCCCGCTCTCGCCCGAGGCGGCAGTGGCGATGTGCTCACCGGCCTAATGGGCGGGCTTATGGCGACAGCTGCCTGTACTAATACTGACCTCGCAGCCGCTGTTGCAAGCGCCGTGTGGTGGCATGCCCAGGCTGCACGCTATGTCAGCCAGCACCGCACCGTGCTCGGTGTCGATCCACTGCAGCTAGCCCTCCATCTAACCCCTGCGCTACGCGGCTTGCAGCGGTAGGCTAGTCGACTTTTGCCCCATCGACCTCTGTCTCTTTCCCCGTTTCTGCGGCAGCCCGCCTCTGCTGAACAGATTGCCAGGTACGCCAGCTGAGGCGCACCAGCATTAGTACCGTGAGTGGCACCACGACGATGCCGATTAAACCTGCCCAGGGAGAATAGGGATCTGTTGCGTGAAGCACCAAATACCCTACGTATAGAACGTAATAAGACAGTAACAGCACTCCTTCGCGCCGAGACACCTCATTATCGGTGAAAAAGATGGGAAAACACATCACAGCCGCCGCCAGCATGACTGGAATATCAAACGTCATAGCCGACGCCGAAATGTCAATTCCCGTGGAAGAGACAGCGCTTGTCAGACCCAGTACCACCAAAATATTGAAAATGTTGCTGCCAATGACATTGCCCACAGCAATATCGCGCTCGCCTCTGAGGCTGGCCATCACAGAAGTCGCTAGCTCCGGCAAAGAAGTCCCAAAGGCAATCACCGTTAGGCCAATAATGAGAGAACTTGCCCCCAAAAATTCAGCGATCGCTACTGCGCTCTTTACCAAGAGCTGTGAGCCTAGTACCAGCATCAACGAACCACCAGCAAACATTAGCCCGTTGAGCGTAGTCTCTTTTACCGACAGCGATCGCACGCCAAAGTTAGCATACTCCTCTAAAATGCCCTGATCTTTCTCTTTTCGGCTTTGGTAGAGCAAAAACAAGGTATATGCCAAGCCGCCTAAAAACAACACCACCCCATCGGAGCGGTGAAGGCGGCCATCCAGGCCAAAAAACATTAGCAGCGCAGAAACCCCAATCATAATCGGCACGTCTAACCGGACCAGCTGCTGCGCGACAATCAACGGCGAAATCAGCGAAGAAATACCCAATATCAACAGAATGTTGCAGATATTACTGCCGACGACGTTGCCCAAAGAGATATCTGCCTGACCGTGCAAACTCGCGTTTAAGCTGACCGCCAGTTCGGGTGCGCTAGTGCCAAAAGCAACGACCGTAAGCCCAATCACCAGGGGCGATATACCAATCGTAGCCGCTAGCTTAGAGGCCCCTTTGATCAAAAATTCTGCGCCGCCTACCAGCAGAGCCAAGCCCATCACTAAGAAAACAACCATCCAAATACTCATAGGCGCTGCGATTTTCAGGTTTCTTTCAATAGTGGATGACAGCCTATGCTCTGTCTCTCGTATCAGATGCTGGTGGAGATTGGGCTCTCATATCTGGACTCGATATATCTGGACTCTACATATCAAGTTACCCAGATACAAGTCTCACGCTGCCCATCGCAGTTCACCCACTAACAGATACAAAGCTTTTTGAAGGCATCCCTACAACCCATACTATCGTTCAATATGAACAACAATAGGGAAACACAAAGGGTTCAACCGCTGCGCTGCTAAGACGATTGGGGCAAGACTGTCAGCGGTTGAACAGTGGTTGACGCCTTAGAATATCGATAACCGCCTCACGAGACAAGACCCTATCAGCAGTTTTTTGGAAATCACTCTGTGCCACCGTCCGAACTCACTGAGCTGGCTCCCTGGCGATCGCCCATAGCCAGAGCCCTCCACCGCAATCGCGCCCAGCCATTCTGTCGCTTCCTTCAGCTGGCTACCCTGCGCCCAGACGGCACACCGGCCAATCGCACGGTTGTTTTTCGAGGGTTTGCAGAAAACGGCAATCAGCTGATGTTCATTAGCGATCGCCGTAGCGAGAAGATTGCACAAATTGATTACAATCCAAATGCAGAAGTCTGTTGGTACTTCACCAAAACGCGTGAACAGTTTCGCCTCAGCGGTCAGCTACAGGGCATTACAGCAGACAGCACTGATGCAGACCTACAGCAGCTACGCGATCGCCTTTGGCAAAACATTTCGGATAACGCCCGCATTCAGTTCGCCTGGCCACAGCCCAAAGCAATGCGCGACCCAAATAGCGAAGCCTTTAGCCCAGCCGCACCCGACCCTGCTACACCGCTTGAGACCTTCTGCTTGCTATTACTTTCGCCCCACACCGTCGACTATCTCTCGCTCAGGGGAGAGCCCCAAGACCGGATTCTGTACAAGAAAAAGGAAGATGCCAACAGCGAAGGTTGGACGACTGCCGAAGTCAATCCTTAGGTCAACCTCAAGCCCTCGTCAATCCCAATCCACTATCCACCTCAAGCTATCCACCTCAAGCTATCAACCTCAAGCAATCAACCTCAAGCAATCAGGACGTGCTAGAGCCTAATTCTAGAGTCCAGAGCCACCTAAGAATTCTTGTAGTGCCCTATCATCGACGCTGCAGCACAGCGCACCGTCACATTTTTCGGCAGCGGTCCTTCGCTCAGTCAGGCCAGGGGCAATAGAAACAAGCTGCTCTAGGCTGTAGACGTCGCTCTCTGTCGCCTGGTTGTCAAGCGATCGCCCCCCAAAATCAGCCCGTTCACGTAGCTGTACCAGCTCATTTTCAAGCGCGTCAATGCGGTCTACCAGCGCTCGGATGGCCAGCGCTTCAGAATCGGGCAGCCTGCCGTGCTCCAAAGGGTCTACCCGCTCCCCAGAACGGTAAACAACGCGCCCAGGCACCCCAACAACGGTGCACTCAGAAGGCACTTCGCGCAGCACTACAGACCCCGCACCGATGCGAACATCGTTGCCAATTTGAATATCGCCCAGCACCTTTGCGCCAGCCCCTACAATCACCCCTGTCCCCAGCGTGGGATGCCGCTTGCCAGATTCTTTACCAGTTCCGCCCAGGGTGACCCCCTGATATATCAAAGATAAATCGCCCACAATCGCCGTTTCCCCAATCACCACGCCCATCCCGTGATCGATAAAAACGCCTGAGCCGATGGTGGCCCCCGGATGAATTTCTACCCCTGTCACCGCGCGCGCCATGTGGGAAATAAATCTCGGCACAAAGGGTAAGCCCAAATTCCAAAGGCCATGGGCAAGTCGATGCAGCACCAGCGCCTGAAAACCAGGATAGAGGAGCGCAACTTCTAGCCAATTTCGAGCAGCCGGATCACGGTCAAAAATGATGCGAAAATCACGGGCAATGGCCTTAAACACAGTGCAGTTTACCTGGATAACAGCAATCAGTTGAAGCTACCGGCCCATCGCCAGCCCAGTCTTCTAACGAGCGCCCTAAGACGGGTAGATAGCAAAAGCTCAACTATTGAATAACAAATCAGCCAAAACTATATTAACGTCTGATTAATCTCGTACCAACCCACCAGAAGGTACGGTTCTGCTATTCACTAGCCAATCCCCAAGCGAACGGCCAGGCTCGGCGTCAGCGGCAGTAGTACCAGCAGCATCAAGAACAGTGAAAGCAGTCCCAGGGCAGCCCTAGCGTCATCTGGCTCGCTCAAGTCATCTGTACAGGGGCGCTCAGGCTGTCGCTGTAAGAACACAATCAGCACCGCCCAGTACAGCGCCAGCGGATTGAATAGGCCGACAATGGCTAGCAGTACCAACGTAACTGCCGACGCCCGAATGAGCGTCCTGCGTCCATAGATAGCCTGAACCACTCGCCCGCCATCTAGCTGTCCGGCTGGCATTAAATTGATCGCGTTAATAATCAGCCCGAGCCAGCCCACAATCATCAATGGATGAATATCTACCAGATCGGCCTGAAGCGCATCGCCTAGTATGGCCCGCGCCAGCGTGCCCACAAAAACCGACCCCTGGAAAAACTCACTAGGCAGCTGAAACAAACTGCCAGGACGGGAGAGCACTAGGCCCAAAAATAAAAAAACAAACGACAGGACTCCACCGGCTGCCGGTCCTGCAAAAGAAACATCGAACAGGACTGAGCGGTTCGGCAAAATAGACTCAAAACGCATCAGCGAACCAAAAGACCCCAGCTGCCAAGCTGGCAAGAAAAATGGCGGGCTAATATTCACGCCGCGTTTGCGGGCTAGGGCCCAGTGCCCGGCTTCATGGACAGCCAAGATGGAGACGATACCTAGCCCAATCGGCACGACTTCAGACCATCTTTCTGGCGATTGAAAAATGTCGAAACCCTGGAGTATGGCTGCTGTCTCTAAGCTGGTAGCCAGGGTAGCCACCGCTAAAAAAACGGCCAAGACTCTCTGCCCAACCGTTGTCTCACTCGGACCGTTGGATTTTGGCAGTACCACCACGACTGGCTTATTTTCAGGATTAGCCAGTAAAAAGGCGTTGTAGCGATCGCCGCATTTCTCCGCTAGCTTTTGGCTCAGTATCCCAGCAGTTTCCGCTGGCTTGCCGCGCAGGTTTCCCTTAAAAATTGCGCCTTCTTGATAGGGCACCGTTTTCGTTCTAAAAAAAGTATCCACGCCAAAAATCCCTTCTATCAGCGCCAAATCTTCAAGAGGAATGGGTGGTTTCCGGTTTTCTTCTGTCTCTGGCGCTTTCTGAGTCGATTTTTCTGGTTCCTCTGTCGATATCGCCGTAGTCTCTAGCCGCTGCGACGGTACCTCTCCAGTCTCGCCAACATTTTCTCCGGTCTCAGCAGCCTGTCCCCCTGATGAAGCGCCTACCTGGGTATCTGATAGATGGTCTGATAAATGGGTAGTGCCTTGGCCTTTTTCTTGTACCAGGGCCGAAGCCCGCTGCGCTGCTAGCTCCTCCCGGCCCGCTGAGCGCAGCTGTCGTCCCAGATAGATGTAGAACCCCGCCGAAGAAATCACCAGCACCAAAATGCCTGCCAAGTTCAAATAGATACCCGCCGCCGAGAAACCAAAAAACAGCAGCCAGGGCACCATCAGCACGACCGTCTGAAGCCAAGCCAAAATACCCAACTTCCCAAAGGGTTTGGCCTTTAGATAGCCCCAAGCCAAGATGGCAGAAGCCGCAAGCAAAAGTAAAACAGTAACCATAAGTGCATTGCTGGGCGTTAGCGGCGATCGCTAAGCCCGTAAGAAAGGAATATGAAAGGAGGCATTCACATTTGTTAATTTTATTTTAATAGAGGATGGTGAGGGGATACCTCAGCGCAGATAAAGGCTTTCAGGTAAACTGACTCAAACAGCCGATATCCCGACATCAGTGCCAACAACGGTACTCCTCTCGTGTCCGCAAGGCTCAAACAGCATGCCAAATGATTCACCCAGGTCGAATACCCCGGAGCAGGGCAACAGTTCACCACGCTTCTCGGAAGGCTTGCCGCCAGTTGTCGGACAGCTCAGCAATAACGACTCCTTCACCGTCGACTACAATCCTGACCCCGAGCTACAGGTCGACAACGAGGATGCCAGCAGCTATCTACCCCTCAATCGCAAACAGCGGAACGGCCCTGAGAGCACTCGGCCTAGCCTGACTAGAACGAGTGCCTTGGAGGCTGCCTCAGAGGCTGATTCGAGAAATGGGAACGGTTCGAAAGCCCTGACGAATAGTAGTGAAGAGCGCTATACCCGCCAGCCAGCTATCGATCCGGTGAAAGTTGCACAGGCGCCTATTAGCGTAGTTGCGATCGCAGCTGTGATTGTCGTCGTCGTCGGCTTTACCCTCGATAGCTTCTGGCTCACCTTGGCAGGCTCACTGGTGGCCTTCATCGTTTCGCTACGGCTGATCACGCCCACCCTGCAGGAGGCTATACAAGACCTCACCCAGCAGCAGCGAGCCCTCTTTGTCGCAGTACCTGGCCTCATCTTCGGCATTGTCGGACTGATATACACCAGCGGCATCAGCCGTCCTATTGCCCGCTGGGGCAGTGGTCTCCGCTGGGACATTATCAGCGCCCTGGGCGATTTTCTCGGTGCCATCGGCCAAATTTTTATTGCCGTGCTGGCAGTCTACGTCGCCTGGCGGCAGTACATTATCTCCCGCGACCTCACCGTTCAGCAAAACCTGATCACCCAGCAGCAGACCATAGATTCCTACTTCCAGGGCATATCCGAACTGGTCCTTGATGACGAAGGGCTGCTCGAAGACTGGCCCCAAGAGCGCGTCATCGCAGAAGCCCGAACGGCTGCCATTCTTAGCAGTGTCGATGCGGGCGGCAAGGCCAAGGTGCTACGCTTCCTCTCCCGCTCTAAGCTGCTCACCCCCCTTGCCCGCGACCAGCGCTTAGGGCGTCCTATCTTAGACGGCCTGGGTGGCTACGCAGAAGATCGGTTAAATGGCACCCGCGTTATCGATTTGGGCGTCATGCTGGCCGCGAGCAATTTGGTCAGCACCGACCTGCGCTGGCTAGACCTGACCGATGCCAACCTGATTCGTGCGAATCTCACCGACTGTGACCTGGTGCGGACCAACTTCGCCCGCGCCATCTTGTGCGATGCCAACCTTACCAATACCGATATTATGGGCGTGCGCTTTTTCTATGGAGCCCTAGAGACGGCGACCCCCCGTACCCGGCAAGACACTCCCAATTACACAACCGGCGAATTCACAGGTACCGTCGTAGAAGGTGCAGACTTTACCAACGTGCAGCGATTTTCGGAGGTGCAGCGATGCTACTGCTGCGCTTGGGGTGGCAGCAAAACCCGGGCCACCATCCCCGGCGGCTGCGAAGGCATTCCCAATCAGCTCGGACGCTAGACATTCATCCATAAAGATTCTGAAAACATACCGTCGTCGTTGAAGAAGATTTAGTACAAGTTGTCTGCTGGGCATCGGCACTAACGCGGATTGGCAGCCATCATTGGGTAGATTTGATGTGATGCGGTTTCGTCAATTTACCGGCAATTTCTCCCCTACTCTCTTTCCTCGCCATGGTCTCACGCTCCTCAGGGAAACGCTCTATCAAGCAATCTATTAAACGCGGTAAGAAGCGCAACCGACAGGAAAGCGCCGCTAAGGGTGGAAAAGTCAGCGCCAAGGGTAAGCGAAAAGGCAAAGCGGCTCAGGATGAGGAAAATGAAGAAGCCCTCGTCGAAGAACTCAGCCCAAGGCAAAAGCTCATCCAAGAGCGGGCCGCTGCCAAGCGCCGCCAGGAGATTGTTTCCTTCGTCGCCACCACCTTTTTTATCTGTGCCTTTCTGGGCTTGCTGTTCGGCATCTTGGTCGAACCCAAAATAGGGGTTGCAGCAGGCGGTGCCCTGATGTGTCTGGCGCTGTCGTTTAAGTTTCAGCGGCTGGCCCTCTATGCCTTCATTATCTATATTCCTTTTGCTGGCACAGTTACCTACGCGCTTGGCGGAAACTCTATTCTGCAGATCGCCAAAGACATCTTCTACATCCCGGCGCTGATTGGTGTCTTCCAGTTTTGCCGAAAAAATAAGCTGCCGATTATCCTACCTAAGGCCATCAAGTCGCCGCTTATTTTGCTGATCATCATTGTCATGATGAATGTTTTGCTAGCAAATATCCCCGATCAAATTGGTCAGGTGAACGGTAAATGGCCAATCATTATGGCGATTTGGGGTATCAAGATTCTGTTTGGATACATTCCCCTCGTGGCTTGCATTTACTATCTGATTCGCAACAAGGATGACATGCTGGGCCTGCTAAGACTGCAGGCGGTACTGGTGCTAGTTGCCTGTAGCCTGGGGCTTATACAGTACTTTATGCTGCTTACCGGCCGGTGCGCAGGCACAACGGGCGTGGGCGAAGAAATGTTCCGAGCCTCACTGCAGGCCAAGTGCTTTGTCGGCGGCTCTCTGCTGTATGCCCCCGCCGTTGGCCAGATTCGCCTGCCGGGGACGTTTGTAGCCCCCTGGCAGTGGGGCTGGTTCCTGATTTCTGCGGCCTTCTTTAGCTTTGGCACCACCTTTAGTGACAAGTCAGCCTTCTGGCGAGGGGTTGGACTGGTTTCGCTCGTGGCCGTGATGGTTATGGCGGTGATTTCAGGTCAGCGGATTGCGCTGGTGCTGGTGCCCTCTGCGCTGATTGTGCTGACCGTACTGACCGGGCAAGTCGCCAACCTCAAGCGCTTTCTTCCGATTGGCGTTCTGCTGGCCATCATTGTTTCCTACCTGCTGGTCAACAACCCAGAAGTTGTTCAAACCCGGGTCGACAGCCTGTATTCTCGCTGGTCAGCCTCTCCGCCTCAGCAGTTCATCACCGAGCAGTTTGACCAGGTGTGGGACGACCAGCGAGGCATCTTTGGCCATGGCGTTGGCCGCGCTACAAACTCGGCGCGGACCTTTGCCAAAACGATTTTGATTGAAACGTACCATCCAAAGCTGATCTACGAGCTGGGCCCGCTGGGTCTGATCGCGGCGCTGTCGGTGTATACGGCGCTTACCATTGCGACTTTCCGGGTCTACCGGCAGACCAAAGACAAAAACCTCCGTAGCTACGCTGCTTCGATGTGGGTGTTTATCTTTTTTATTAGCTATTGCCCGTACTACTATCCGCTAGATGTCGATCCAGTTGGGGTTTACTATTGGCTAGCTGCAGGGATTGTGCTCAAGATTCCGGAGCTCGAACGACAGGAACGTGAGAAAGCTGCCGCTGCCGCGCTCGGCCCATCGGAAGAAGCGGCCGTGCTATCGAAGGGACGCCGCCGCAAACAAAAGAACCAGCCGACTTTTAACTAATTCGACCCGACTTTGCCATGTCTACGCCTGCTGACGCTAATGAACCGCTAATTTCAGTCGTTATTCCGACCTATGGCCGGGAATCGGTGCTATGTGACTCTATCAAAAGCGTTTTGGCACAGGACTATCCGGCCTTTGAGCTAATCGTGGTTGACCAGACGCAGACCCACGAGCCAGAGACCCAGGCCTTGCTAGATCAGCTGGCCAGTGAGGGCAAGATTCGGCTTTATAAGGTGAATTGGGCGAGCCTGCCGGGTGCTAGAAACTATGCCATTGAGCGGGCGAAGGGGAGCATTTTTCTGTTTTTAGATGATGATGTGGAGCTGCCAGCAGGTTGCCTAGCGGCCCACGCAAAGGGGTATGAAGGACGGCCCGAGGTGGGTGCGATCGCGGGCCGAGTCTTTGACCGCATGAAGCTTACAGAATCCAAAAAGCCCGAGATTGAAACTCTCCCACCGGAGGCCATGGACCCGGGCATTGCCTGGTATCACATCGACCTGGTGCACACCACCAAACCCCAGCGAGTGCTGACTGCCCGAGGCTGCAATATGTCTTTTCGTCGCAGCGTCTTTGCAGAGCACGGTCTCCGCTTCGACGAACGCTTCCAGGGCAGTGCGGTGCGAGAAGAGTCGGACTTTTGCCTGCGGGTTCGCAAAACTGGAATGATCATTTGGTATGAGCCAGCTGCCCACTTGGTGCACCTCGGCGAAGAGACGGGCGGCTGTCACGATATCACGACGCGATCGCTCAAATACCAAACCACCTTCTATCACAACCATTTCCTAATGGCCCTGAAGAACCTAACCCCCGGTCAGCTGCTGCGGCTGTCGGCGAGCCTCTTCGACTGCCACGTGCTCGGCAATCCGCCCTGCAATAAAAGCGGCTCACCGATCAAGATTGTCAGTCGCTTTGGCTTTTATCTGTGGGGCTTTCTGCTTGCTTGCTGGACGCTAATTAACCCCGCTCACCGCGACGGTCGGCTGTACAGCCAGCCCCTGGCTGAATCGTGAATGGATTTGAGGTTGAGTAAAGTGCTATGAAAATTCTGGTTGCCAGCCATACCTACATTGTCGATCTCAACTGCGAGAAGCTGCGATCGCTCACCCAGATAAACCCCCAAGTAGAAGTCACCGTTGTGGTGCCCAAAGTGTGGAACCCAGGCGGCGTACAGAGCAAAAAAATTGAAACCCAGGCCCGCGAAGAAGGTCGCTTCCGCGTTGTGCCGGTTTCGAACCTCAGCCAAAATAACCAGAGCCTGCTGAGCTTCGGCGCAGACATTATTCCTCTCTTGCGAGCGTTTCAGCCCGATATTATTCACGTCGAGCAGGGCGCGAAGTCCCTTGGCTACGGCGAGCTGATCACCCTGAACCGACTGCTGCGGCTAAGGGCCAAAAATGTCTTCTTCACCTGGTGGAACCTGCCCTACGAAGTCAAGTTCCCCCTCTCTTGGCTCGAAGCCTACAATCTACGCCATACGGACGGTCTGATTGTTGGCAATCAGGACGGGGTAGATGTGCTCATCGAGCACGGCTACCAAGGGCCAGTTATTGTCATGCCCCAGCTGGGCGTAGATGAGAGCTTGTTTAGGCCTGCTGAGCAGCCAGAGCTAGCTGCCCAGCACGGCATCTCACAGGAAGATTTTGTCATTGGCTTTGTGGGTCGCTTTGTCGAAGAGAAAGGGCTGCTGACCCTGTTCAAAGCCCTCGGTAAGCTCTCTGTCTCACGGCCTTGGAAGCTTCTTCTCCTAGGCCGCGGACCGCTCAAAGAAACGTTAGAACAGCTGGCAGAAGAGACGGGCATCAGCGATCGCATCATCTGGATAAACAGCGTCCCCCATGCCGATGTACCTCGCTACATCAACCTGATGGACACCCTGGTTCTCCCCTCAGAGACAACCTACCAGTTCAAAACCATCAGCGCAGCCGGTTGGAAAGAGCAATTCGGCCACGTCATTATCGAAGCTATGGCTTGCGGCGTCCCGGTAATCGGCTCTGACTCCGGCGAAATTCCCCACGTGATCAAGTCCGACGGGCTGGTATTTCCTGAGGGTAACATCGACGCCCTGAGCGACAAAATTGCCCATCTTATCGAACAGCCAGAACAGCAGCAGATGCTAGGCGAGAAAGGCTATCAGCGAGCGATGGCTGAGTATACCAATCGCGCCCTTGCCAAACGGCAGCTCGAATTTTACGAAACGCTGCTATGAGCGAACGTCAAGCTGTGTAACTTTGCCCTGATCTGTAGGGTCGCTGCAGGCAAACTTCGTAAGCTACGTATGGAGTTTGTTACATCCTGCGAAATCAAGGGAACTTTATATGTGATTCGAGGGTAAACATCTGCTCTAATAGGTGGGCGACAGATTCTGATACGAAACTGTCATGATTCAAGACGCCCCCGATCCAAGGACCTACGCCCCAATGGTGCTTGGCCACCCCATTAGTTCCAAACCCTACTGGCCCTTTATCGGGATACGTTAACGGCACTGTGAATCAAAAAAAATATTTTTTCGCTGGGCGGCATTCTCTTGCCAGTCGGCTGCTTTTTGTTGGCTGCGCGATCGCACTCAGCAGCTGCACCGATGGCGTGCCCGCCGGTACACAAACCATCACCTACGACAAAGTAAACGAGCTGTACATTCAGCCCATCCAGGTCTGCAACGACCAGGGCAACGGCTGCGCTAGAGTCAATCTGTTTGCAGACATTACAGCCAAAATCCTTGAGCAAGCTAGGCTCAAAGTAAACTTCTTACCAACCAATCAGCTCAACGCCTCTCGGTTCCTCAGCATCAACAGCAGCCAAAGCAGCTCAAGCGGCTCCGAATTCTATGAGCTGAGCCGCTCAGGCGGCCCCGGCGACTATGGCCGCCATCCCGACTCCACTCGCGACAGCGGCCCTATCAACGTCTGGTACGTAGACGAAATCGAATCTGGCAGCGGCGCTACTCAGTTTGGTATGGCTTGGGTTGATGCCAATGGCGTCATCATCAGCGAAGCCACCCTCGACTACAACGGGGGCGAAGGCCGCATCGACACCCTTGCCCATGAGATTGGACACAACCTCGGTCTGCGCCACACCACCCTAGGCGCAGGCGGCGCCGAAAATCTGCTCACAGATGGCAACCGCCGCAATACGCCTAGCTCACCCGACGATATCTATCCCGACGGGGCCGGTACCAGCCAGCTAACCGACGCACAGATTGACGAAATCCTCAACAGCGGTTTCCTTCACCCCAGCGAAGGCGGCACCTTTGATGAGACCGCAGCCGACCTCGCGAGCTTTTCTCTCAGTAGCCTGGCTGTTGGCAGCGCCGAGCCGAGCCGAGTACCAGAGCCAGGCACTTGGTTAGGCCTATCTGTACTCGGACTCTCTATACTGGGCTTGAGCCGGAAAACCCCCGCGTCTCAGACATAGCCGAATTGCCCCTGGCGATAGACAGCATATGCATTACCTCAAGACAGGCTACAGTCGGCGGCGATGGCTCCTTGCCGTCGTTATGGGATGCTTCATCGGTAGCTGCGCGCAATCTTTTGCAGAGCAACCTTCCTTTCAAAACATCCTTCAGCCCAATATGGACCTAGAAAAGCAAGTGGTAGCCCCATCCTCCCCAGACCGGCTAACCCATCCGCCGCTTCGGCAAACTGTTGCAAACCAGGGCTATCAATTCGTTGTCAGCGCCGCAGATGGCTGGGAAACGCCTGCAGCCACCGGTACACTGTACGAATCCGGGACACCTCTTTGGGAGGTTGAGCTAGCCCATCAGTACGGCCCAAGATTCGCGATAGTCAGTTCTACCGGACAGGTGCTACTAATAGATGAATTTATCAATGTGGCTAGTTCACGGGCGATCGCTCTCTACAGTGTCCAAGGCGAGCTGATGGCCCAGCACAGCTTCGACGATATTCAGCAAACCCTAGACCTCCCCCGCGCCCGCCTGACCCAAAAGGCGACCAGCGGCTGGTGGGTATCGGCGCCACCTGCCTTGAATGAAGCAGGAGACATTGGCCTGGTGCAGACGGGCGGCACTACCCTGAGCATCGATCTCCTGACCGGCCATCTAAGCCATCGCCCAACCCCACCGCCCTTGCCATGACGCCCCCTAAGCCTTCCCTGCAGAGACCGCTAAACATCTTGCAAATCGTGCCGTCTATCTCGCTAGTATATGGCGGCCCTAGCCAGATGATTCGAGGCCTTTCTGCAGCCCTGGGGCGGCAGCCCAAACAGCAGGTGGGGCAAGTCACCGTCATCACTACCGACGCCAATGGCGATGTGGACGAGCGTCCGCTAGAGGTGCCTCTGGGTGAACCGGTCGAAATAGATGGATACGAAGCTATTTACTTTCGCTGCGCCCCCTTCCGGCGCTACAAATTTTCTACCGATTTGCTCAGCTGGCTGTGGTCCAACGCCCATCACTACGACATCGCCCACATCCATGCGCTGTTTTCGCCGGTGAGCACTGCTGCAGCCACCCTCTGCCGCTGGAAGAACCTGCCCTACATCATGCGCCCCCTCGGCACCCTAGACCCTGCCGACCTCCAGAAAAAGAAACTCTTCAAATTGCCCTATGCAGCCCTGCTAGAAAAGCCTAATCTCGCTGGAGCCGCTGCGATTCACTTCACCAGTGAACTAGAATCTAAAGTCTCTAACCGCTTTGGCACCACCCCTCCAGAGATGGTGATACCCCTAGGTGTTGCGCTGCCCGACTTACCGGCTCGCGATCAGTCTCAAAAGGCCATACGAGAGAAATTCAACATTCCAGAAAGCCATCCCATTGTGTTGTTTATGTCGCGGATCGATCCCAAGAAAGGATTCGATTTGCTACTGCCCGCTTTGGAGAAAGTGCATGCCAGCGATCAGCCATTTCACTTCCTGCTGTGTGGTGCCAATCCCCAAGATAGAGCCTACGAAACCAATATCCGAGAACAGATCAATCGCTCATCTTGGGCCAGTTCAGCAACGCTATGTGGCTTCATATCTGGAGAGCTTAAGGCACAGGTACTCAGCGCGGCAGATCTATTTGTGCTGCCTTCCTACTACGAAAATTTTGGCATTGCTGTCGCAGAGGCCATGGCGGCCAAGCTACCGGTTGTCATTTCTGATCAGGTTCATATCTGGCCCGAAATCAAAAACAGTGCCGCTGGATGGGTCGTGCCAACGGACACCGAACCCTTGACCCAGGCGCTAATGGCAGCGCTGAGTAGCCCAGAAGAACGGCAGCAGCGAGGTGAGCATGCCCAGCAGTGTGCCAAGGAAAACTACAGCTGGGATGCGATCGCGCAGCGCCTTGTCACGCAATACCGTGCGCTGCTTACCCATCAATAATTTCGCAGCAACAGTCCCGTAGCAGCATTGTAAAGCTAAAGTGAAAGCCATCCGTGAATCCACTGTGATTCCCGGAAATTGATAGTATAAATTAATCCTTTTTCCCTGTGCTTCTACAAGGAACTGCCGTGAGCCTTCACTACAGAGACCGCTCTCACCGGCTGTTCTTGCTATCAACGTCCTGGTATCAACACGAATTGTTGCCTTAAGTGCCGCTCCTTAAAGAGAGCGATTTGCGCCACCTCAAGTATGAAGCTCACTACTCGCCCCACTCCGCTAGCCGTCATCAAATCAGCCAACACAGAGCAGCCCAAAAAACGGCTGCGGTTTAATTCCTTCGGGGTCAGGCTCTTTGGCACCATTATGGGTGGTGCGATTCTAAGCATTGCCAGCGTCGCCTTGCTGTTTGGCGAAACCGTCAAAATTCAGGCTGAAGAGCAAATTCAAAAAATTCTAGAGGGCAAAGTCGGTACCATTCACGAAGTGACCGACCGGGCCGAAACCCTGGCAGATAGCCTAGGCATCAGCGTGGCCACGCTGCACGTGCGCAGAGCGGAAACGCCAGAAACCTACCAAGAACTCACCCGCAAACTGTTCGAAAAGCATCCAGATTACATTGTGGGCCTAGGATTTGGCCAAAAAGAAAACGGCATTCTACCCAGCCAGCAGTGGCTGTATCCCTACTATCAAGCTGAGCCCGCCGCGCCAAACATCCGCTACATCGACCGCGCAGCCCAGCCTTACTTCTACCCCCAAACAGCAGCCTATCAGAGCTACTTTCTCCCTCAAGAAAACGTTTGGACGCCCCCTTACCTCGGTGATAGTCAAGGCGATTCAGCAGACAATAGCAGTCTTCTGCTCACCTATTACTCACAAATTTTTGACAATGACAATGAGTGGATAGGCACAGCCGTTGTCGATATCGATGGAAGCTATCTAAACGAAACCATCGCCGGGCCAATTTATAGAGACGGCGGACGGCTGATTTTGCTCTCGGAGAGCGGAGAGGTTATCGCAAACCCTGCCAATCTGGACAATATTGAGCAGCAAACCTACGTCGATATTCCAGGGCTGGCCGAAATCTGGCCTCGGATCAATGTCTCAGCCAGTGACCAGACTTCTGGATTGATAGAAGGTGAGAGCGGCTATTGGTCGTACAACCGTATCCCTGAGCAGTCTTGGCTGGTTTTGGCCTATGTGCCCTATCAGGTCGTATTCAGCCAGATTTTATGGATTTCCTTAGGCACCGTGCTTTCCGCCGGTCTCCTGATGGCAGGTATCACCGCCTTGGCCATTCGCTATCTAAACCGGCGATTGCGCCCTGTCATCAGCGAATGTCAGCGGCTTTCTATCACGGACGAAGCAATGGATGTCCAGCTCAAAGGCAAAGACGAACTTGAGCAGCTTTCCCTGTCTTTTTTCAATCTGTTAGAACAGCTGAAGCTCAGTAAAACGCAGATTCAGCTAGAGGCTGCCCATGCGACAGCCGTTGAAACACAGCTCAGCCAAATCAAAACGCGTAGCGCCGCCCAACAGCAGCACCAGCAGCAGGTCACCCAAAAGCTAGTCGAGCTTCTACCGCCGGACACAGCCGCTTCAGCTGCCACTCAGCCCCCTTCACCCCAAAGGCTACAGCAAGAATTGGCCCGGCTCAACAGCGTGGTACATGTCTTGGCAGAAGAGCCTTGGCTCTCTGAGGCGATCGCCAAAACGCCAGACCTCAGCGCTTCTCTGCAAGATGCCTCAATATCCAATCTCTCAGAACTCAGCCCTTCAGAACGCAACGCCATCGGCGACCGGCTAAATCAAACCTTTTCCCAGGTCTTGGCAGCGCTCGACCAATTTTCCCATCTGCTCTCTGCATTCAGCCAGACCCAAGACCGTACGCTCTCGATTGAAGCGGCAATGCTTGCGGCCAATCAGGACATCACCGCACAAACAAATTTGGTCGAGCAGCTTCAGCAGTCTGCTGCCCGCATTCAACCCCTGGCTGAAACGCTCCAGCAGCAGGTGAGCCAGGTTGCTGAATACGCTAATAGTGCGCTGGCGACCCGTCCAGATGCTCCGCTAAGCAACCCAGCGATCGCAACGTTTCAGGTGACTTCGCAAAGGCTAAGTGAACAGCTACAAGCATTCTCCAAGGCTATCGAAAGCACCCACACCAAAGCCAAGGAATATCAAAATATCACCAGCAAAGCTCAGGTGTTGATCATCAACGCATCTACCCTAGCTATTTCGGCCTCTAGGCCCCAGAGCCCGGAGACCCTGGACGAGATTATCGCTCAGCTTCGCAGCAAAGAGTCTGCCCTCAGCGCACTGGCCGAACAGCTCGAAACAACGCAGTCAGAACAGCTCCAAAGCAGTGTGGATGTGAGAGCACTGGCCACTGAGCTAAGCGCTGACATCGCTGCATTTGATCGCTCTGCGCAGCGCTTCAACACAGCCCTGCGGTCGATGGTAGCTGCCCAAACTCAGGCCCACAGCACAAATCTGCAAATTCACGCTGCCAATAATCAGGCGATCGCAACCAACCAGCAACTCGTCCAGCAGATAGCGACCCTATGCCAAATCCTACAGCAAATAAAAACGCTGACCCACCACACCAAAGAGCAAATCGCCGCATCGCTACAGCAAACCCGGCAAATCAGTCAGCTTAGAGCAGACGTTCCCCTTGCGCTCCTACCGAAGCAAACCGACGCTCCCTAAGCACTGACCGCACGGCACGAACTAGCCCTACAGCTGGTTTGAACTAGCCAGTCCAACCAGCTGTAGGGCTAGTTCGCGCATCCACACCCTTGTTGCAACTTTCCTTTAAAATAGGGCTGTCAGTGCCCCTCTATACCCCCTTTCTATGCCCGATCAGATCGACCTCTTTAGCGCTAGCGGCGTCGAGGCCACGCCTCCCCCAGCAGACTTTGACCCCGCTCAAATTCCCACCAGCGCCAAAGTTCCTATTCCAGCAGGCACCTACGACTCGTTAGATGATTTGGCGGTGCACTGCAAAAGCTGTCAGCGCTGTGACCTTGCCCCTACGCGTACCAATGTCGTCGTCAGCCGGGGCAGCCGCACCGCGCCCATTATGGTGATCGGTGAAGGTCCCGGTCAGCAGGAGGATGAGCAGGGCCTGCCTTTTGTCGGCCGCTCGGGTCAGCTGCTAGAGAAGATCCTCGCTTCTGTGCGGCTAGATACGGAGAAAGACGTGTATATCTGCAACATTGTGAAGTGCCGACCACCCGGCAACCGCAATCCAACCGTGGCAGAAATCAATGCCTGTCGGCCCTATATCCTGGAGCAGATTCGGCTGGTCAATCCCAAAATTATTTTGCTCACCGGTGCAACAGCTGTTAAAGGCATCATTCCTAGCGAAAAGCGAGGCATCACCAAAATTCGCGGTAGTTGGATCGAGTGGGAAGGGCGCTACTGCATGCCCATTTTGCACCCGGCCTACTTACTGCGAAATCCTTCTCGCGAACCTGGTAAGCCCAAATGGCTGATGTGGCAAGACATACAAGCCGTTAAGGCCAAGCTCGATGAGATTCAGGCAGATGGGTAATTCAGGACGGGCCACGCGAGATGACCAGTGAAGAATCTGCCGTAATTGGCGCACTAGAGCACAAAGCTGCTGGCATCTAGTTCTGCTATGGCTATCTGATTTACTCGCGCCAGCTCTTTAAAGGCAGCGCCCTCTCCAGACGCGCTTTCTACATCTAGTACAGAGACCAAAGTCTGCGAACCATCCCCTGCCGCGCTCAATCGCACGTAGCTTTCAAAGGGTGTCGCGCTGCTGTAGCCAGCTCCCGACAAAATACCACTCAAATCGATCAGGTCGTGCCCGATTCTAAAATCGAGAATGGTATCTACGCTGCCATTTACCTGCTCAAACACAAAAGTATCTTGGCCGCCGCCGCCCTTGAGCACGTCTTCACCCTGACCGCCGCCTAGGATGTCGTCGCCCGTACCCCCAAAGAGCGCATCATCACCGTCGCCCCCATCAATCGTATCGTTGCCCATCTTGCCTTTGAGGACATCGTCAGCACCCAACCCCTTAATCACATCGTCCTGATCGGTGCCAAATATTCTCTCTGGGCTATCTGTTCCGAGTAGGGCTTCTGTAGAAACTTCTTCCACTGGCTCCATGTTCACTGGCCCTGGCGCATCGGCTTCAGGGAGTTGGTTGCTGCCAGCATTTCCGGTAATGAAAGAATCAACTATCGAGACGCGGTTGCTGGTGCCCCCTGCTAACTTGGCGATGCCATCTCCGGCGTTATTGGCGATGCTGCTGTCTGTCAGTACGAGATTTCCGCTGTAAGTAATTCCCGATAGCGCGTTGCCAATCACTTCACTGTTGCTGAGCTGCAGGTCCCCTACAGAGACAATTCCATTCTCTTCATTGCCGCTGATGCTGACATTTTGGGCCTTGAGGCTTCCCGTGCTTTCAATGCCATTCCTGCCACTGCCTTCAATTTGGCTATCTAACAGTTCAAAGTCTCCTGCGCTGACTACGCCGCTGCCCTGGCTGTTCGCAACACCGCTGCTTTTTAGGATCAGCGACCCGCTATGTTCAATCCCTATGCCTACCGTGTTAAAAATGCGGCTATCTATCAGCTTGAGAGTGCCGTCTGTGGCAATGCCAGTGCCTTCGTTGTTGAATAGGAGACTTCTTTTGAGCAGGACATTGGCGATTTCACCCTTCTTCGTCGCGATCGCAACCTGATTATCCGAGAGCTGCCCGTCTCTAAACCTAAGCGTTTCTCCCGCAGTCACAATCGCGCCAGTGCCCGCGCCCTCAACGACCGATAGCTTATCAATAACAACATCGCTGCGCCGCCCGCTATCTCCATCATCCAGCACGAACACACTGGAGAGACCGTTCCCGCTCACCGTCAGCTCGTCTCTACCTAGCCCTGTAATTGTCAGACTCTTGTCAATTTCTAAAGCGCCCAAGGTCAGGCCAATGACCCCTTTGCCAAAGCCTGCATCGGCATTCGCCAGACGGCTAGAAAATTGAACCGTGCCCCCATCGCCCACCGCCTTTAGGGCTTCGCGCAGAGAAATATCACCTGCAGCTAAACTGCCATCGTCCTCATCTATCAACGTATCGACAACAACACTGGTAAGACCCGAGACTTGAGTCTCCATGAAATGTATTCCTTATCTGAAAGAGATTGTGACCACTCATCTCCCTGACTAAACAACAATTCACCAGGTTCCAAAAAAACACTGCTCTAGAACGTTTTTACGCCGTTTTGCTTATCTCTGCTTTGCTTATCTCTGCGCGATCGCACCGGCGCGGCAGTCTCTCAGCCACAGCTGCACCGCCTGTCCTACGCTACCGCGACTGCTTTCGCGCGGGGGCAGCACATCTCGCACATCCTGCACATCGTCAATGGCAGAAAACATAAATGCCAGCCGCCAGCCAGCAGGCGTTTGCACCAAGAACAGCCAGTGGTACTCCTGGACCTCATTGATTTGCAACCCAGAGTACTGACGCGACAGCGTTGTAAAAAAGACTTGGGTCAGCGGTCCGCCCGCTTCAGGCGAAGTCGTGTAGGTGTAGTCAGCCAAATCCAAAGGCGTTAGGTCAGCGTTTCCGGCTACTAACACGTAGGAAGGGCGATAGGGTTCTCGCACCAGTAAGCCCTGTGCTTGTCGTCGCTCATCGGCCTCTGTCCATGGCAGCACGGCAACCGTTCGCTGCAATACCCGGTTGGTGTAGTTGGGTATGTCACGGACTAGCAGCGTGGTGAGGACCTCTGGATCTGTTGGACAGTCAATGGATGTGCGTAATGGCGCGTCGGGTTGAGGCTCGACCGGTGCTTCTGCGGGTGCTTCTGCGGGTGCTTCTGCCGGTGTTTCTGAATAGCGATTATCGGGTGCAGATGCGATCGCACCTTGAGCCGTCAGCGCCACAGCACCCACCGTGAAACCCAACCCTAAGGCCATCGATAGCCAGCCTGAGCGCGGCATCCGACCCTTCACGCGACTATCTCCTCACAAATGCGCTCAAAGGCAGCGGCTGGCTCGCTCGCCTGGGTGATTGGTCTGCCAATTACCAAATAGCTAGCGCCCGCCTGAATCGCCTGAGCTGGCGTCATCGCGCGCTGCTGGTCTCCTCGCTGTGCCCAAGCGGGCCGTACGCCTGGGCATACCAGCCAAAAGTCGCTGCCACAGACACTGCGTAAAGCGGCGGCCTCCTGCGGAGAACAGACTGCCCCGCCCAGTCCGCTCTCTTTGGCTAGCTGAGCCATCTGGCTGGCGTAGCGCTCGACCGGTAGGGACACCTTCAGCTCATCGGCTAGTCCCTGCTTGCCAATGCTGGTGAGCAAAGTCACCGCGATGATCCTAGGTGGGTCGCAGTCTGCGGCTTTTGCCCCTGCTGACGCTGCTGACTGGGCCGCTGATAGGGCCTGGCGACCGGCTGCCGCATGCACAGTGAGCAGGTCTACGCCATAGCGGCCCGCAGCCCGGCAGGCACCGGCCATCGTATTGGGAATGTCGTGAAATTTTAGGTCCAGAAAAATTCGCTTGTTTCGCTTTTTTAGCGCGGTGAGGATGGCCGGACCGCTGCTCACAAATAGCTCTAGGCCAACTTTCCAAAAGGTGACCTGCGGCAGGGCCTCTACGAGTGCGATCGCAGCTTGCTCTGTCGCCACATCCAAAGGCACGATAATTTGCTCTGCTACATCCATCAGTGCCCACCCAGGCTAAATCTCATTATTGATAACTCTCATCATTGAACCAATCGCACAAATTTCTTTTTGCCAATCTGCAGCACTTTACCCACCAGCTCATCGGCAGCTTCAAACGCCAGGTTGGGGTCATTGACTTTTTCCCCATCTAGCTTCACAGCCCCGCCCTTGATGTGTCGGCGGGCCTCGCTGCTGCTAGCACACAGCGGCGTCGCCCCCAGCAAATAAAACGCCTTGGCCGGAAAGCCCACCTCGGCAAGTGAAAATTCGGGCACGGCTTCAGCTGCCTGCGCTTGCCCTGCGATTAGCGTCAGCGCATCTTGCTGGGCCTGGGCTGCCGCCGCCTCACCGTGAAACTGTCCGGTCACCGTCTTTGCCAGCAGCTTCTGCTGATCGCGAGGATTTTCCGGCAGCGCGTCTAAAGGTAAATCGGTCAGGTAGGTAAAGTAGTCGCCAATGACCGCATCGGGTACCTTCTCCAGCTTGGAATACATAGAGAGCGGATCTTCCTGCAGACCCACATAGTTACCTAGCGACTTAGACATTTTCTGATGGCCGTCGGTGCCCAGTAGCAGCGGCAGCAGCATGCCAAACTGGGGGCGCAGCCCGAAGTGTCGCTGGAGGTCACGCCCGACCGCTACGTTGAACTTTTGGTCGGTGCCGCCCAGCTCCACGTCCGATTCCAGGGCAACTGAGTCGTAGCCCTGCAGCAGCGGATACAAAAATTCGTGCAGATACACCGGCGTGCCTTTTTCGTAGCGATTGGCAAAGCCTTCTTTGGCCAGCATTTGCCCGAGCGTCATCGTGCTCAGCAGCTCCAGCATTTTGCCCAGGTCCATATCGCTCAGCCACTCTGAGTTGTAGCGAATCTCCAGCCGCCCTGGTGTCTCAAAGTCTAAGATAGGACGTACCTGCTCTATGTAGGTTTCAGCGTTGGCTTTTACTTCCTCTGCGGTGAGCTGCTTGCGGACTTCCGATCGATCCGTTGGGTCGCCAATCCTCGCTGTGAAATCACCGATTAGCAGCACTGCTGTGTGTCCTGCATCCTGAAAGTTTCGCAGTTTTCGCACCAGTGTGCTGTGCCCTAGGTGAATCTCTGAGCCGGTGGGGTCAATGCCGAGCTTAATCCGTAGCGGGCGATCGCACTGCGAGAGTCTGGCGAGCAAACTATTGTCAATATTTATGTCATCAACATTGGTTGATTTCGTCTGATCCGGGAAAACTTCACTGACACCCCTATAAATATCTGCAAAATCTGCAGATTGGCTATCTGTAAATTGGTCAGGGATGCTGTCTACCGAAAGTGAGCCTGCTGGGAGCGCAGAAGAAGCCTGGATAGTCACGGAATCGTTGACAGAATCATTGATGGAGGCACTCATGGGACAAACGAAGAGAGACGGCGCTATGTACAGGCCTTGCCAGTGTAGCTTTACGGGTGAACTTGCCGAAACGTCAAAAGCCTATTCCAGCACAATCATCGGCCAGACTGCCAGCGTCTCTTAGCCAGACCTGAGCTAAATTTGAACCAGGCCAGAGAAAAGCCAGAGAAAAAGCCAGAAAAAATCAAGGGAAAAACCCAGAGAAAAATCGGCAGCCCCCTAGACATTCGGCGCAAATCATCTATATTTACCAGTAGCCCAGCCCAGTAGCCGTTCCGAACTGCCCAGTGCACCATACTTTGCCCCTGCCCAAACATCTCCCCGCCCACCTTTTAATTTAGGAAATATTGTCTGCCTGTGTCTTCTAACAGTTTCCGCAAAGTGAGGCCTCGCGTTCGCAGAGCTTCTATCCCCAGAGCGCCCAAAGCACTTCGCTATATCCAGGATGTTGGCCAGGTCGGAGCAGCGACGCTGCTGACCGTCACGATGCTGGGTAGTTCTGTGATTGCAGGCGGACTGGTTGGCCTAGCCATCAGCTTTCGCAATTTGCCAGATGTACGAGTGCTGCGGAACTACATCCCTTCAGAAACTAGCTACGTTTACGATATCAACGGCAAACTGCTAGATAATGTCCACGACGAGGCCAATCGTGAGGTCGTCGGCCTTAACGACATCGCTCCAGAGATGAAGCGGGCCGTGCTAGCCATTGAAGATAGCTTCTACTACTCGCACAAAGGGATTAACCCCAGCGGTATCGGCCGCGCTTTCCTGGCCAACTATCAGGCAGGGCAGACCGTTCAAGGTGGCTCTACTGTCACCATGCAGCTGGTCAAGAACCTCTTCCTTTCACCAGAGCGCACCATCAGCCGGAAGCTCGTTGAAGTTGTGCTCGCTATGCGCATCGAGCAGATCTTCGAGAAAAATGAAATTTTCGAGCTCTATCTCAACCAGGTGTACTGGGGACACAACACCTACGGCGTAGAAACCGCCGCCCAAAGCTACTTCAATAAATCTGCCAAGGACCTGACCCTGGCAGAATCCGCGATGATGGCTGGGCTGATTCAGGCCCCTGAAAGTTTTAGCCCCTTCCTCGACTACGAAGAGGCCAAACTGCGGCAGGCCATCGTGCTCAAGCGCATGAAGGATCTCAAATGGATTACCGCTGAAGAGGCCGAAGCCGCCAAAGCGCAGCCCCTCCAGCTAGGTGAGATTACCTCATTTCGCTCCAGCCAAGCGCCATACGTGACAGAAGCCGTTATGCAGGAGCTGACCGACCAGTTTGGACAGGAAGCCATGGCAAAAGGTGGCATGCGCATTCAGACCACCATCGACCTCGACATGCAGCAGCTCGCCGAAGACGTAGTGGCTGATAGCTACTACCGCTTCTTTGGCAGCGGTGCCTACGCCGACCAAATCGCGCTAGTGGCCATCGATCCGCGCACACACTTCGTGAAGGCGCTGGTCGGTGGTGTTGACCACAAATCCAGCCAGTTCAACCGGGCAGTCCAATCCAGACGTCAGCCAGGTTCGGCCTTCAAGCCGTTTGTGTATTACGCGGCCTTTGCCTCCGGCAAGTACACCCCAAACAGCGTCATCAACGACGCAGCTGTCACCTACCCCGATGGCTACAACTACTACAAGCCCAGAAACTATGACGGCTCTTTTATGGGGAGCATTACCCTCCGCAAGGCACTCGAAACGTCACGCAACGTCCCTGCGGTGAAGCTGGGTCAGTCTGTGGGGATTAATCGCATTGTAGAAATTGCTCGTACCTTGGGCATCAAGAGCCCCATGGATCCGGTTATCTCGCTGCCACTGGGTGCGGTTGACCTGACACCGATGGAGCTAGCAGGCGCCTACGCTACTTTTGCCAACTATGGCTGGCACTCTGACCCGACCCTGATTATGCAGGTTACAGACAGCAAGGGAAACACAATTCTTGACAACACACCCAAGCCTCAGCTTGTGCTTGATCCATGGGCCAGCGCAGCCCTCACAGACGTCCTTCAGGGCGTTATCACCCAGGGCACCGCAACCAACGCTCAAATCGGTCGACCTGCAGCCGGCAAGACGGGAACCACTGACTCCCAGCGCGATGTTTGGTTTGTGGGCTATGTCCCTCAGCTAGCGACGGCGGTGTGGGTCGGTAACGACGACTATCGTCCCTTGGGTAAAGGCGCTACTGGCGGCGGCTATGCAGCTCCCGTATGGCAAAACTTTATGCAACAGGCGCTACGGGATGTCCCTGTGGAGAACTTCCGCAAGCCTGACGAGTTTATCCGTCCTTAGTAAGCTGTCTGGTTGCATTGACTTGTCTTGGCTTTATGGAAGGGTTTGGTCAGTGCTTTTGATCGATCTTTGATCTGGCTGATTTTTACCGGCTAATCTTTAATTTCTGACTTCATTCGCTCCAGGGTTTGATGCATCTGATCAAACATCTGCTGGGGCGTTGTCCCAAACTGGCCGAGCTGGGTTTTCAGCTGTTCCATGGTCATTTGGGCCATGAAGTCTTCAGAGAGCTCAAAACGCTTCATAAAAATGCGATAGCGCTCCATTACTGATTCCATCTGATCGATAAAGATTTTTTTACCCTTTTGATCAAATTTGCCATAGTTACTGCCAAGCTTCATCAGCGACTGATAGTCCTGAAATAGCTGAGTGGCTTCTTGCTGTACTAGGTCTGAATCAAACATTCCCATGACTATCACCAATTCGCGATCAACACACAGGCCAGAAGGGAGACTACGAAAGCGTTTGCAAACGCTTTCGCCGTACGGTCTGTGTGTCTTCTCCCAATATGTTCTTTAAATCTACCTCTACAGCATAAAAATTCCTACTGGCATCGCAAAGGTGAGATATCACTACACCCATGAGATCCCCATGAGACCGTAACCGTAGCGACGATCTCATGGGGATCTCATGGGTGCGCCACCGAAGGTAGGATCTATCTTTTCTTTTTTACCTATCTCTTTAACAGCCTGCCAAACCAAGCTCTCTTGGTCGGGGGTGTTTTTGGTGAAGGATTGCCTGAAGGGCTTGCACCGTTGTCCGGTGTTTTGCTGGGTGTGGTGGCTTCTGGCGGCTGATTGGCGAGCTCATCCGATAGGCCTAGGAGCTTGCCGTATTTTTGGGCAACTTTGTGGTCGGGCTTGAGCTTTAGCGCCTGCCTGAAGTGGGCTTTGGCCATGCCTGAGAGCTTTTGCTTGTAGTAGGCTTGGCCAAGCATAGAGTGTATTTCTGGGCTCTGCGGCAGGAGCTTGAGCGCTTCGCGAAGCTCCTGCACTGCCATTTCATAATTCTTCTGACTCAGGTAGGTTTTGGCACGAGAGGTGTGTTTTGCCACGTAGTTTGTAGCGGGTGCCTTTTCCGCTGGAATGGCACCCGTGCTGGGGCCATCTGCCGGGCTGACAGGCCGCACGGAGCCGATGGTGTTGCCCGATACGGTAGGCGTGACCGCACTGGTGATGAGACCGGCTCGCTTGGGTCGGATGACCAGGTCGGCCATCTTCCGCCGCAGATAAATTAGGTTTAGCTGGCCAATTTCGAGCGAGTGCGTGTAGAGGTCGTCGATGGAGCCAAACTGAGCTTTGGCCAGGTGGCTGAGGGCTTGCTCATAGAACACATCTACGCCGTCTTCTGGGGTGAGGGCGAGCTGCTGAGCATTTGGAAAGGTGGGGACTAGCTTTTCTGTGCGTACCAGCCGCCTAACGCGAAAGCGCAGTGTGGCTAGCGTTTCTTGCCGAGAATTTTCGTGTTTTAGCTTTTGGTAGGAAGGATTTACAATGCGAGCAATGACCTGGGCTGCGAGGGTCTGGGTCAGTCCTTGGCTATCTGCTGTGCCTGAGAGCGCGTCAGGGTGGAGCTGCTTGGCGACATATCGATAGCGCTTGGCAATTCTTTTTTCATCGGCACTGACGGATACCCCTAATAGCGCAAAGGGATCCACATCAACCATGTTGGCCAATTCAGTAAAAAGTTCGGCTTCTGACATGCAAAAAAGCAGCTCTACTAACTGAGGAAATTCCCCGACTACTCTTCTATAAGGTGCCCACTCCTGATTCTCAAATGTCTAAGATTTCGGCTACGGTCTATTCGGGTAAGCTAACCCTCAGCACAGTTTTCCGTACTTATGCGCAGCTTTGCGTTTTATTGAATGTCTAATGTTGTTCCTGCAGACTCTGTTTTGCTAAGCGCGGCTAAGCGGCGTAAGATTGCGATCGCACTTGCGTTTGCTGGCTCCTTACCCACTCCTTTACCGCTTACTTGGCTGCACAAGTTCTATCTGGGTCAGTACCTGTGGGGCATTGTTTATCTGGTGCTAGCACCGACCTTCATCCCCAAAGTAGCCTGCTGCCTTGAGGGGATTTGGTATCTTAGCCAGGGAGATGATCAGTTTATCTTGCGCTTTCCTAAGGCAGGTTCGCTATTGGCCCCGGGGACGGCTACCGATGCGGAGGCGGCTGGTAAGCGCCAGACAGCGGAGGCGACACAGCAAGTTGCGATCGCCTTGCGTGAACTCGATAATCTCAGGCAGGAAGGCCTCATTACTGAATATGAGTTCGAACAAAAGCGCCGCAAACTGTTAGGAGAAATAGACTAGGAGAAAAATTAGACTAGGAGAAAGAGAGAACAACCGGTGCTCAAAAAAATCTTCGCACAGGCCCATCAGCACCCATTACGCCGCCGCTTGCAGCAGGAAACCTACTACCGCTTTCAGTCCTTTGAAGAAGTGGCTTTGGCGGCCAGCTGGGGCGTCCGCATCGATGCCAATACCGCTTCGATTGACGACTGGTTGAGGCTGCCGGGGCTCTCTATTCATCAGGCTAGGACGCTGACTAATCTCACCAAGCGAGGTCTGTCTCTTAGCTGCCTCGAAGATGTGGCTGCTGCGATTCAGCTGCCCATTCAACAAATTCAGCCCTGGCAGTATATTTTACAGTTTTGCTACTACGACCGCGAGGCAGCGCTAGAGCCGGTGGCGACGAACGCAAATACGGCAACCGCCCATGAGCTTGCTGCCATTCCCAACATAGATATTTTCTTGGGTAGGGCAATTGTGCACTACCGACAAGACGGTCCCTACCGCGACCTTGCCGACTTGCAGGACCGGCTCAGGCTGACAACGGCTGTAACCACTGACCTACTCCACTATTTGAGGTTTGATTAGGGTTTGGTTAGGGTTTGATTGAGGGTTTGATTGAGACTGTTCAATCCCTAGTCTGGCCTGGTGAGTGCAACCGGCCCAAACTTTTCCAAAGGCCAAAACCGTATGACTGCTCGGCCAATCAGGTTCTGCATTGGCAAAAAACCCCATACGTGGGAGTCGTTGCTGTCGTTGCGATTATCGCCCATGACGAACAGACTGCCTTCTGGTACCTGCACGGAGGGCATCTCATATTCGGGCGCAGCTGCAATGTAGTCTTCAGCTAGCGGCTGCCCATCGACATACACCTTTCCCTGGTGGACTTTCACCTGCTGCCCCGGCAAGCCAATCACCCGCTTGATAAAGGCCTGACTGGCGCGATAGCCGTATGCCTGCAGCTGGGGGGGCGGTTCGAAGACAACAATGTCGCCTTGATGGGGGGCATGGCGTTGGTAAGAGACTTTCTCGACTAGTAGGCGATCGCCCACTGCCAGCGTTGGCACCATAGAAGGCGATGGGATAAAGCGTGGCTCAGCAATAAACAAACGCACCACAATTGCAATGACAAGTGCGATCGCAACTAGCCTTACATTCTCAAAAACACTGCCAAAGACATTCCCAAAAATCCCTTTCTGCAACCCGCCTTCAGATGGGGTTTGCTCTGGACCTGTTTCCCTATCAGAGATCTTTCTGTTCACGCTAGAGAGATACCCTATCAACACTGTGCTGGCCTTGTGGTCAGCTAGACCAGTGTATTTTATTACTGCCCCTTTTCCGTCTGCCCCTTTTCCGTCTGCCCCTTTTCCGTTTGTCCCTTCTCGTCTTGCCAGGCCAAAGCCGCCCGGGCATTTCGCCTGAGCATCTCCGGCTTTACCCTGCGTAGCGCCGAGGCCGGGAAGCGCTCGGACCAGGCTTCATTGGAGATTTCCGCCAGCTCAGCTAGAGTCGGTGCCACGTTGCCCGCGTAGGGCTCGAATCCTGTTTCGTCTGTCGGCGTCGCAAACCGCTGATTCCAAGGACACACGTCCTGACAAATGTCGCAGCCCGCTACCCAGTTTTGCAGGTTGGCTGCGATCGCATTTGGCAACGCCTCTGCCCGGTTCTCAATGGTGTGATAGGCAATGCAGCGATTGGCATCCACCACACCAGGCGCTCGGATGGCGGTCGTTGGGCAAGCCGTAAGGCAGCGCGTACAGGTTCCGCAGTGTTCCATATGGGGTGGGTCTGGCGTCAGCGGCATATTGGTGATCACTTCTGCCAAAAATACCCATGAGCCATACTGCCGCGTAATCACATTGCCGTTTTTAGCGTTCCAGCCGAGCCCTGCCCGCTGGGCCCAAAACTTATCTTGCACGGGGCCTGTATCGGCGTAGGGCTTTGCCAGAATGCTATCCCCCTGGGACTGCAGCCAGGCAGTGAGCTGCTTTAGCTTTTTTCCTAAAATGCGGTGATAGTCTCTGCCCCAGCCATATCGAGAGATTTTGGCGTACTGCGAACCGACTGGTCGCTGGTGGTCGGTGTAGTAGTTGAGCGCGACACAAATGATCGATTGAGCCTCCGGCATAACCTGGCGAACATCTTGCCTTTGGGCACTCTCCATCCATCCCATGTCAGCCTGAAATCCCTGGGCGAGCCAGGCTTGCAAGCGATGTTTGGCCTGTCGCTCTGCAGGAGACGGTATCGGCTCAACCGAGGCAATGCCGACTAGATGAAACCCCAGTGCGATCGCCTTTTGCTTAACGGCAGTACTATCCACCATGACTATCTACCATGCTGCTTACCCGGCGAAGCATCTTGCGCCACCGGACACTCGGCCCGTCGCCGCATCACTGCCCTGTGCTGAGTGGCAAAACCATAGCGGTGCTCATGCTGGACAATCGCGCGAATCTCTGGAGCCCACTGCTCAGCAGGCACCACCTCAAACCCCAGTCTTTTATAAAACGGAATATTCCAGGGGATGTAGCGGAACGTGGTCAGCGTCACCCACTGTACGCCGCGCGATCGCGCTCCTGAGCAGCAAGCTTCTACCAGCGCCGAGCCAATCCCCCGCCGCCCAAACTCGGGATGCACATCTAGCTCCACGATAAAGCAGCTCTCCAGCAGGAACTTCGCCACGATAAAGCCAACCACCGGTGGTTCGAGCGTCTGCGGGTCTTGTTGCGGGTTCTGTTTGGGGTTCTGCGCGATCGCCACCCACAGACGCCTTTCCGCCTGTGCCCGTCGCAAAAACCGAACGGGCGTCAGGCCCTCTAGCAGCTCAGCTGGAATCTCTAGCTGGTCCAAATAAGGCGCGAACCGCTGAGCCGCGAGCCGTTCTATATTGGGCAAGCAGTCGACCTCTGTCGCGCGCGCCAAGCGAACCGTATAGCCAAGCAATCTGGGACTATCTCAATGCGTAGCTCCTATGATAGGCCAAACTCAAAACTGCAATGCTCGACAGAGATTCAACACACCTTCTCCCGAGTCAACTGTTGCTAGCCAGCTGCCATCGGAGATTTAATCTTGTCGAGCAGGTCGTAAAACGGCTGCCAGTTATCTTCTTCGGCAATCGGCTCCCAGACAGATTCAATTAGGGGGCGATGCAACACCACCATCGGATTCGTGGACTGTAAGCAGCGCCGAACATCTGCCAAACGTTCGGATGGCAGCTCGGCCAGACACTGCTGATACACCCTGCGCCATTGCTGGAGCTGAGCAGCGGCTTCGGGATCCGAATTCTCCACTGTCGGGGCGAGAATTTGTGTTGTATCGGTTTGCCAAGTGGCCTCGAACTGATTGGTAAGGGTGGCAAAAAAGTCTGCGTAGCCAACGCGGGTTTGCTTCAGGAGGTCTAGCGTGGCGGTAAGTAGGGTGCGGCGAGCAGCGGGCGAAAGGGGCAGCGCTTTAGTGAAGCCGAGCTTTCTTAGGGTGCGATCGCAAAATACTTCAGCATACTTGGGCTGATACTGCGCTAGTCCTGCTTCCATATGCTGGCTATCGACAACCCCATCGAGTGCGATCGCCAGCTTTTCTAAATTCCAATAGCAGGCCCCTGGCTGATTGCCGTAGCAGTAGAGCCTCGAATAGTCAAAATAAGCCGCCGTAAACCTCGGATCGTACTCACCCATAAAGGCAAAAGGGCCATAGTCAAAGCTTTCGCCCGTAATTGACATATTGTCTGTATTCAAAACCGCGTGGCAAAATCCTGCGGTCATCCACTGGGCCACCAGGGTTGCCAGACGCTCTGAGAGTTCGCCAAACCACTGGCCGTAGCGAGCCTGCTCATCTGCAATGGTCAGCAGATGGGGATAGTACACATCAATGACGTGGTCGAGCAGCGTTTTAGCAAGGTCGGGGCGCTCAATGTAGTGGAGCCGCTCAAAGGTGCCAAAGCGAATGTGCGAATGACTAAAGCGCACCATCACAGAGGACCGCGTCGGTGAAGGCTCATCTCCTCGGTGCAGCGCTTCGCCGGTTTCAATCAGGCTGATCGTTCGTGAGGTATTGACGCCCAGCGCATGGAGCGCCTCCGACGCCAGAATCTCTCGGACGCCGCCCTTGAGCGTCAGGCGACCATCGCCACCCCGAGAATAGGGCGTCGGCCCAGAGCCCTTTGTGCCGAAGTCGTACAGCTTGCCATCGTTGGCGCGCACCTGGCCATATAGAAAGCCGCGCCCGTCGCCAAGGAAGGGGTTGTAGCTCCGAAACTGGTAGCCGTGATAGCGCAATGCCAGAAAATCGTTGTGACCTTTGAACTCGCCAAAGGCTTCTATGAAGCTGCGATCGCTGACCCCTGCTGGCGACAAGTCTAGCTGTTGCAGCAGCTCATCATTCCGAAAGCGCAGAAGATGTTTGGGAAAAGTAGCTGGCGTGACCCGGTCGTAGTACTCCTCGCCAAGGTCCGCTAGAGCCGACTCGTAGGGCAGCGACAAGAGGGGATTGCTCTCAGCAGAGCGCGCATCAGTCAACCGCCGTTACCCGCTTTAGGTTCAGCACGTCAGACAGCTTGCGGATATGGGTAAAGGTCTGGTTGAGGTGCGCGTGGTCGCGGATGTCGATTCCCAAATCAATTTCTGCAATTTGGTCAGGGTGGGTGGTCACGCCCGCTTTGTGAACGTTGATTTTGAGGTCTGAAAGGCGGGTCAAGATATCTTTAAGGACGCCGACGCGATCAATGACTTCTATCCTGATCTGTACGGGGTAGGTGTCGGACTTTCCGCTTGTGGTGTCTGGCTGGTTCCAGCTGAGCGGAATCAGCCGCTCGCCCGGAATATTTTTCACATTTGGGCAGCACTGCTTATGCACCGCAATGCCGCGTCCCCCGGTTGAAACAACCCCCAAAATCGATTCACCGGGGATGGGATGGCAGCAACCTGCAATGTAGTGCAGCAGCCCTTCTAGCCCCACAATGGGCGCATGGTCGAGCGCGGTACGACGATTTGCTGGCGCTTTGACCGCCGGAACTTCATCTTCTAGGGTGGCTGTCTCCTCAGTCGTGACGGGCTGAGCTTCTTTGACTGCTTCCTGCAGCCGATTGACCACCGCATTCAGGGTGACTTCTCCATAGCCCAGGCCTGCCAAGAGGTCGTCTACTGAGGAGTAGTTGCAGCGTTCGGCGGTGGCTTGGGCAGGAGCTGTTTTGAGCAGGGCATCGAGGCCGCTTTTGCCCATGACTTTTTCGAGCATGGCGTGGCCGCGATCGCGATTTTCATCGTGGTGGAAGTTCTTATACCACTGCCGAATGCGGTTTCGAGCCCCCGTGCTGACCACGAAATTCAGCCAGTCGAGGCTAGGATGGCTGTTTTTCTGAGTGATGATTTCGACGATGTCGCCGTTGTGCAGTTCAGTATTTAGCGGGATGATGCGGCCATTGACCTTTGCCCCGGCGCAGTGGTTGCCCACTTCGGTGTGAATCCGATAGGCGAAGTCGACAGGCGTTGCCCCCCGGCTAAGTGGAATCACATCGCCGTTGGGCGTGAAGGCGTACACCTCTTCGTCAAACAGGTTGTTTTTGACCCCGGAGAGATATTCTTGGGCGTCTTTAAGTTCGTTCTGCCAGTCTAAAAGCTGCCGTAGCCAGGTGAATTTCTCTTCATCGGTGCCGACCGCCGTATGGCTATTGCCAGATTCTTTATATTTCCAGTGGGCGGCAATTCCGTACTCGGCAATGTGGTGCATCTCGACGGTTCGAATCTGCACCTCAATGGGCCTGCCATGGGGGCCGATGACCACCGTATGCAGCGACTGGTAGCGGTTGGGCTTGGGCAGGCCAATGTAGTCTTTGAATCGACCGGGTATGGGGCGATAAATATCGTGGGCGACGGCAAGGGCGCGGTAGCACTCGTCTTTGGTGTTCACAATGAGGCGAACGGCAGCGATGTCGTAGATTTCGTTGAACTCTTTACCCTGACGCTGCATTTTTTTGTAAATGCTGTAGAGATGCTTGGGCCGACTACTGACCTCTTCGCAGAGAATGCCAAGTTGGCCAATGCCCGCCTGCAGGACGCTGCTAACCTTTTGGAGTCGCTCCTCCCGGTCGGTCCGCTTGTCCACAATGAGCTGGGTGAGTTCTCGGTAGGCGTCGGGTTCTAGATATTTGAAGCAGAGGTCTTCAAGCTCCCACTTAAATCGACCAATACCCAAGCGATTGGCCAGGGGGGCAAAAATCTCTAGGGTCTCGCGGGCAATGCGAACCTGCTTTTCGGGGCGCAGGTGCTCTAGGGTTCGCATATTGTGCAGTCGGTCGGCGAGCTTAACGACGATCACGCGAATATCTTTGGCCATGGCCAAAAACATGCGGCGAAAGTTCTCTGCTTGCTGCTCTGTCTTGCTGTCGAAATTGAACTTAGAAAGCTTGGTAACCCCTTCTACTAAGTGGCGCACTTCTGCGCCGAAGGCTGCCTCAATCTCCTCGGCAGTGACCGCGGTATCTTCAACGACATCGTGTAGAAACCCGGCCGCAATCATGGCACTGTCGCCACCGAGGCTACGCAGCAGCCCAGCAACAGCTACCGGATGGGCAATGTAAGGTTCGCCTGAGGCGCGCATCTGGCCCCTGTGAAGCTGGTAGGCAAATTCAAAGGCCTGGCAAACAAGCTGTTCTCCGGTGGCAGGCGGGGAGAGCTTTTTTAGTTTGGTTGCGCTGCCGGGATCGCTTGGACTACCTATGGCGATCGCTTCTAACGCAGCAATGTCTTCGACTAGTTCTGATGAGCTGCTGTGTGCTTCGAGGCAAGATGACAACCAGTCTGGGAGCGAGCAGTCTTGGGGTAGAGCAAGGGCTGTGGTAGTCATGGCTACACTCACTTGTCGAGCGAAGGTTTACGCGGAATGGAGACTAGCTGAATGGCAACGGTGGGAAAGGGAAAGTTGCAAAGATAGTTAAAGGAAAAATTCACTTCGACGAGATAAAAATCACACTGAGGCGACCGCTTTTTTTCTTTGGGTCTGAGACAAAAGAACTGGAGCCTGAGAGCTAGAACCTGATTAGAATACTGCGTCTAAAAGGGCGGCTTGTAAGAGGGCGGCTGATTGGGATGCGAGGGCTATGCAGGTGCCTGTTGCGGGATTCGATAGTTTGCAAGCGACTAAAAAACGGCCTGCGCCTAATGAGAGAACATCCTGTTGCTAAAACCTTTTCCGAGGTAGCTATTGTTGTAGAGGTTACCTGGTTTCAACTATGCGCTATCGCGGGGGCTTAGATAGCCGAGCTTAGCGATAGTTAATCCCGAATCAACCCTCCCGAATCAACCTGATGGCTGGACACCAGTGTGAAATTTCGCCGTGCATTTTTGACATGCATTGTTGCCGTTCGTTTTTAAGCGAGAGTGGAATCTGGTTAAATTTCTACGAATTTGCCAATTTTTCTTAATTTTATGTTTTTAAGTGTGTTCTACAAGTCTTCTATGTAGCACTGTATACAGGATGTATGTAACTAATCATAAACAAAACTGTCACGTTTAAGACAATGTATTGCAGTAATTGGCTCTAAGACCTGTGAAAACGTTGTACAACAACAGGGGCGATGTGGGTCCTCCAGTGAGCGTACTAATGAAGCTGTGCGAGCAAATACGCGTTTTTAATGAGTCGCTCGAAATCCTTAATCAATCTCTTGACCAGGCTATTTCGACGACCGCTGAGACGCTGCCAATAGAAAGTCATTTGAGTCAGCTGCGCGCTCAATTTCAGCAAATCATTGCAGACTTAGCTGATACTGACATCGAACTAGGGATAGAGCAACGTACTCGGTCTTATCAGACTGAAGCACATAGGCGGTTGCGCTTGCTGGGGGTGGAGGCAATGCGGTTGCGAACTGCGAAAGACCCTGTGCGGTCTGCGGCGGTGCGATCGCAGCTTCAAGATCATCTCGACCAGCTACGGCAGTTCACAGCGGCGATCGCAGCCGAAGTGTGTTAACCAATAGACCGTTGAGAATTTGCCGACAGACAGATGCTTGAGCCTATCGGTGGGCGCGGCGATGCGCTACCGTGTGATGCATGTTCTGATAGAGGGAGACCCCCACGGCGATTTTGCGGTTGCTTATTTGATGAGAAAATTCGATAAATGACTTTTGATCAAACGATGAATTAAGTTGTGTTCGTTGAGCCGTGTTGGAACGTATGCCTGAATCTCCAGTGACCGCTGATAGTGACCAAGCGGCGACCCCATCAGCGACTCCGCTTTTAGCTGTTGAAAATTTTCGAGTGTCTTACCCTGGCCCGCTAACTTGGGTGGTGGATGATGTCTCGTTGGCTGTGCAGCCTGGCGAGAAGCTGGGCCTGGTTGGAGAATCTGGCTGCGGTAAGAGTACGCTCGGTCGCGCGGCGATGCGGCTTTTACCCCATGGCTCCCGCGTAGCTGGCCGCGCCCTGTTTGAGGGTCGCTCGATTATCGATTTTTCACCGGCAGAGCTGCGTAAGTTTCGCGGTGAGGTAGTTTCGCTGGTCTTTCAAGACCCGATGACGCGGCTAGATCCGCTGATGACGATTGGCGAGCACTGTGTCGAAACGCTGCTTGCTCACCAGCCCGATTTGGACAGGAAAACGGCGAAGGCAAGGGCGATTGCTACGCTTGAATCTGTTAAAATTCCGGGGGCTCGGTGGCGGCAGTATCCCCACGAATTTAGCGGTGGGATGCGGCAGCGGGTGGCGATCGCCCTTGCCCTACTGCTCAATCCCAAGCTGATTGTGGCTGATGAACCCACCACCAGCTTAGATGTGACCGTATCGGCGCAGATTCTCGATATGCTCACTGAGCTATGCAATGCGCGCAATATGGGCCTGATTTTGATTTCCCATGATTTGGCGCTGGTGGGTGAGTACTGCGATCGCATTGCCGTTATGTACCAGGGCAAGCTGGTCGAAGCGGGGCCGAAGGAATCCGTGTTTTACCATCCGCAGGCCACCTACACCCAGTCATTACTGGCAGCTGCCCATCAGCTCCAGTCTGCAGGGGCTCAAAATTCAGCGGCGATCGCCGCGAGCGAAGCGCCGATCCTCAGCCTAAAGAACGTCACAAAGCACTACACCCTGGAGCAGAGCTTCCTCGGTAAGCTGATGCGGCAAGAGCCGCCAGAGCCCATCAAGGCTGTAGATGGCATTTCTCTGGACCTGTATCCCGGCGAGATTTTGGGATTGGTGGGCGAGTCGGGCTGCGGCAAGAGTACGCTCTCGCGAACGCTACTGAGAATTGTGGAGCCCACCTCGGGCCAGATCATGTTTCAAGGGGGCGACTTTACCAGCCTTTCGCGGTCTGCTCTACAGGCCAAGCGGCGCGATATTCAAATGATTTTTCAAGACCCCCATGCCTGCCTCAATCCGATGATGACGATCGGGCGAGGTATTGCCGACCCGCTGCTGATTCATGGCCTTGCTAAAGCTGCTGAAGCCAAGAAACAGGTAGAAGCCATGCTAGAGCGGGTGGGCCTGACGCCGGTAGATGATTACTACCACCGCTATCCGGGCGATATTTCGGGCGGGCAGCAGCAGCGAGTCGCGATCGCCCGCGCGCTGATTACCCGGCCTAAGCTAGTGGTGTGTGATGAGCCTGTGAGCATGCTGGATGCCAGCGTGCAGGCCCAGGTGCTAGAGCTAATGCTGGCGCTCAAAGCCGAGCTGGACCTGACCTATCTCTTTATCACGCACGATCTGTGGGTGGCGAAGTATTTGTGCGATCGCATCGCCGTAATGAACAGCGGCAAAATCGTCGAAATTGGCCCCACAGAAAAAATCTTTCACTCGCCTGCTCACCCATACACTAAGACGCTGCTGAGCGCTGCGCCAATATTGGCTAAGTCTGAAGCCAGTTGAGAGCCGGTTGAGCGAAGCGAGCGTATTTAGGCGATGGTCACATCCTCAGAGAGATATACGTCTTGAATCAGGTGGAAGAGGCGGACCCCGTCTTTGAAGTCGCGCTGAAAAGTCTTGCGGCCCGAAATCAGCCCGCAGCCGCCCGCGCGCTTATTGATGACGGCAGTGCGAATCGCCTGAGCAAAGTCGTTTTCACCCGATGAGCCACCCGAATTGATCAGGCCTGCCCTTCCGGCATAGCAGTTCAACACTTGGTAGCGCGTCAGGTCGATGGGATGATCGCTCGACAGGTCGCTGTACACCTTGTCGCTGGTTCTACCGTAGGCTTTCCCAATGGCATCGGCGACGGCCTTGTAGCCGCCGTTATTTTCCGGTAGCTTCTGCTTGATGATGTCAGCTTCGATGGTGACCCCGATGTGGTTGGCCTGCCCGGTTAGGTCGGCTGCTAGGTGGTAGTCCTGATCTTGCTTGAAGGCATCGTTACGCAGGTAGCACCACAAGATAGTTGCCATACCCAGCTCATGGGCACGGGCGAAGGCCTGACTCACTTCTTGAATTTGCCGGGTCGATTCAGTGGACCCAAAGTATATGGTCGCGCCGACGGCTACAGCGCCCAGGTTCCAGGCTTGGTCTACCGAGGCATACATGGTCTGGTCATATTCTTTGGGGTAGCTCAGCAGTTCGTTGTGGTTGAGCTTGACGATAAACGGAATTTTGTGGGCGTATTTTCGCGAGGTCATACCGAGTACGCCAAGGGTGGTCGCTACCGCGTTACAGCCCCCAGAAATAGCCAGGTTGATAATGTTTTCTGGATCGAAATAAATAGGATTAGGTGCAAAAGATGCCGCAGCAGAATGCTCAATGCCCTGATCAACCGGCAGAATCGACAGGTAGCCAGTGTTGGCGAGTCGGCCTGTGCTGTAGAGCTGCTGCAGGCTGCGGAGTACTTGGGGAGAGCGATCGCTCTGCGCAAAAATTCGATTGACCCAATCTGGTCCCGGCAAATGTAGTTGACGCTTATTTACTTTGGCCTGATAGCTCAGCAGATCGTCTGCGTCGCTGCCGAGCCAATCAGCAATGGACCGAGAAGAATCAGCGGTAGCATGTGTCGCAATCACAATAGTCACCTCACAGAAGACTGGACGGTTTTGGTAAAGCCTATAGCCTGCGGGCTATAAAACCTTCTGTCTAAGAGGGTAGACCGGTCGCCAAGGAATATTCTTAACCCTCTCTTAGAAGACCAGAAGCGATCGCATAGAAGACCAGAAGCGATCGCAGAAAAATAGAAGCGCACTTTTTAGATAGAAGTACCGTCTAATTGAGTGCTGTCTAAGTGAATATACGTAGTGCACGTCTGTATAAAAGTAAGTCCGTGAAGGCAGACGGCCTATTTTTCGTCACTTTCCTGATGGCAAGAAATAATCCCGTTTCTTAAGTTAGGTGTTAAAAATTTACAGGTACTATGCAAGATTTCATAAAGATTGACGTTTTGAGCAGTGCCACCCTAGGCAAAATATTCGGAAATGCGCTAGGCGAATCAGGTATTTTATTACAGGACGATTTTAGCCAAGTTGGTCAAAATCGCGACCAGAGTTTACCGATAGAGCAACCGAATAATTTTTTAGTTGATGGAGAGATTGCTTCACTGCCGCTCGTGCTCGATGAGCTATTCGCGCAGACAGCAGTGACTGACTTGGGCTTGCCTGCAAGTTTGGGTCAGCTAGCAACTAGCAACAGCGAGGGTGAGCCGGATGCTACGCCATCTGAAGATGCGCTCTTAGCGGGCGGGTTGATTCAGCAAAGTGAAGTCAGTGCAGCGCTACAGCCAGCTTGGGCTCAGGCGATCGCACAGCTAGAAACGTTTCTCGAAGAGGCCAGCGGCGAGCAAACAGCATCACAGCTGCAGGAAACCTTAGGCGATCGCTGGACCTCCGACGCCGTTAAGCAGGCGCTGACGCCCGTTATTGAGGGCAGCGCGGATCTTCAAATTGAGCTGTTACCAGCTTCTGTTTTGCCAGCAAAAGGCGCTTTTGCTGCCACTAATCAAACCATCTATCTTTCCGACGATTGGGCCAGCTCACAGTCAGCCAGCGAAATCGTCGATGTCTTGCTAGAAGAGCTAGGTCACTACGTTGATTACCAGCTAGGACTGCAGACCGATCCGTTTACGGGTGAATTCTTGCCTGGTAGCGACACCCCCGGCGATGAAGGCGCTATTTTTTCGAGCATTGTGCAGGGTAAGTCGCTGAGTCCTGAAGCCCTCATTGCACTGCAGAGTGAAGACGACTCTGGTCAAATCTTGATCGGTCAGGAGTCAGTCTCTGTAGAGCTAGCTAGCCTTGATCAGGATGCGCTAGAGGGTGCTGTAGGCACCTTCGTTGCTGACGACAGTGGCAAAGTAGAAGTCGATTTCCTCTTCGATGGAGGATTCTACGCGGGCGAACTGGGTCTCTTCAGCCTCGAAGGCATGGGCGGCCTAAATCAAAGAAAATTTGCCAAGGAGGCTGCTAAACGCGCTCTGAGCGGAACCGAGCAAGGTCACATCGTTATCAGCGACAAAGCCGATGGTGCCCAGTTCTCAGGTTTGCTAGAAGGCCGAGACTTCAACAAGGGTGAAGCAGCGAGCACTAAAGTTGTCAATCTGGAGCCGGGGTCGCGCTTTGCCTTCATTCTGGTCCCCAAAAGCACCATCGCTAACGCCAGCCAGGGCAAAGCCCAGGTACTATTTTCCATCGCTGCTTACAACCCCGACGGCAGTGCGCAAATCGCCAAAGTGACTGACGGGATCTTCGGCTGGGAAGATACTAGAGCCAATGAGTCCGATAGGGACTTTAACGACATTATTTTCAGCGTCAAAGGTGCAGATGAGCAGGTCACGAGCCTGACGTCTCTCATTGCGCCCACTCGCAACTGGCTAAACAATCCGACGGCGCAGGCCTTTCTAGATGAGCCACAGTTCTCTCCGGGCGAAGACCCTTCCGAACCGGGTGAAACGCCTGATAATCCTGACCCTGCGCTCGACCCAGAACCGGAACCCAACCCAGGGAATGATCCAACGCCCGATCCAGTGGTCGATGAGACTCCCGATCCAGAGACCGATCCAGAGCCGGAACCTCAGCCCGATCCCGGTCCAGGTAATGAGCCTGAGCCGGAACCAGAACCGGAGCCAGAGCCAGAACCCGAGCCAGAACCGGAGCCCGAGCCAGAACCGGAACCAGAGCCGGAACCAGAACCGGAACCTGAGCCGGAACCAGAACCTCAACCAGAGCCAGAACCAGAACCAGAACCAGTGATAGTAGTTCCAGAACCGGACCCTGAGCCAGAACCGGAGCCCGAGCCGGAACCAGAACCAGAACCTGAGCCAGAACCGGAACCTGAGCCAGAACCTGAGCCAGAACCGGAACCCGAGCCAGAACCGGAACCCGAGCCAGAGCCAGAACCGGAACCAGAGCCGGAGCCAGAACCGGAACCTGAGCCGGAGCCAGAACCGGAACCTGAGCCAGAACCTGAGCCAGAACCGGAACCTGAGCCGGAACCCGAGCCAGAGCCGGAACCCGAGCCAGAGCCAGAACCGGAACCTGAGCCAGAACCTGAGCCGGAGCCAGAACCGGAACCCGAGCCAGAACCGGAACCCGAGCCAGAACCTGAGCCGGAACCAGAACCAGAACCTGAGCCTGTGGATCCACCTGCAAGCTCAGGATTTGTGAGCGATATCTCAACAGGGACGCCTAAATTCAACCCTGGAAACAGTGAGGCAGAGATTATCGCAAGGGGAGCCAGAAAGATTACTATCGGCACCCAAACTATCTACATCGGGACTCAGCAAGTCACCAGCATCAACCAAAATCCAATTATCCGTAGCGTCGATCCTGTCAACCCAGAAAACAACTGGCTGCGAACAGATATCGAAACGACGGGGACAGACGGACGAGGCCAGGGACTTTTCTGGACAGGTAGCGCCCTGTACGGTGTCTTTAGTGTTGATGGCACGCAAGGGACGCCTAGCCAAGACTTTAGGCGAGCGACCGGCGGCGCGAAGCAAAACTACCTAAGGAGCTACGGTCCTGGGGGTGGCGGCAGAATTGCTGTCATTGGTCAGATAGATCCCTCAAATGGCAACCTGCTGGCAGCCGCTCATATCTCAGCCGTTCTAAGCAGTGGGCGAACCAATTCTCTGTCGGTGACGGGTGCTGGGGTCAATAGCGCTGGTAACTTGGTTCTCAGTGCCCAGTCGTTCTCTAATCCGCGGGGTGTCGATGGCAAGCCGCTGACCAAGGATCCAGGTAACAATGCGGGCTCGCCTTTCGACTACACCGTCGAAATCAAACCTGATCTGTCAGAAGTGGTGAGCGCTTCTGCACCTGGCTGGTCCTAATTCGATCGGCAAGCCGTCAGATTTACCCGATGGCCTGCTCTTCATCTAGCGTCATGTGAGAAGCTTATCCTGCAAGGGATTTGTGCCCCGTATAGGAGGCTTCTCGTATGGCGTTTTGTCTTGAAGAAACGTTTGTCGCGCTTGCTAGCTTGCAGCTAGATTTGCAGGTAGGGTTTTACAGCTCTTTTTTGACCGTTGAACCGACCGTGCAGACTGCTTCCTATGCAGAATTTCAATTAAATAGCTTGCGCTTAGCTATTTTTGTGCCGAGCGCAGATAACAAAGCCGAGTTTGGCAACAGGCAGGCTTCAACCTCTAGCAGCGCTATGAGCCTATGTCTGGAAGTGTCTGATTTGGAAGGTGCGATCGCACACCTGATCGCCATTGGTCATCCGCCCCCTGGCGACATCATGCAAGCCTCCCACGGGAAAGAAATCTACGCCTACGACCCAGATGGTAATCGACTCATTTTGCATCAGTCTCTCAGCCGTAGCACCGCCTGACGAAAGCCCAACACTACTAAAACATTGGAGATAGATAAAAATAGCTCCGCGCTGCCGTGTAGCCAGTCCACATTAGCTAGCTCCGCGCCGTAAGCCTGCCTGGCATAGATGCCCGCTGGAATCGTCACCGCTACAAAAATCAGCAGCACATAAAAACCGATCAGCGCTAATCGAGGCGTCTGCTGACTCTTGGTCAAAAACCATAGAAACCCTAGGTAGGGAAACAGCGACAGCGCAAACAACGATTCTTTGGTCACCTTTTCACACTCCTGCTACGCGCCTGACTGCTGCGTTTCCGATGTCGCTTCGACATCTGTACGTGCTGCCTTTGCCGTGCGCCAAATCCACCAGGCCGCGGCGCAGACCGTACAGTTCCCCACCACGGTCATAGCCGCCTGCAGGGTCACTAGCCAGTTCAGCGCAGCCGCATTGTCAAAAAAATGCCAGGTACAGGCGCACATGGCGCTGACCAGCGCCGGTAGCATAGCGAAAGACAGCGCCCGCCAGGCCTTGTAGCCACTCGCTTCTGCGTACTGCCAGATGAACCAAATCGCAGCGATCCATTCCACTACGCTTGAGATATGAACAATCCAGGTGGGAATCGAAAGCGCGTGCATAGGCGTATCGGCTGAAGGCCTGATCAACTACTCTGTATTCTAGAGTTCTTTTTGGGGTTCTTTTGAAGACTGCCGACTAAGGCCGCATCGAGAGAACGCTGAAACATCGGGGGCAAACGCATGCGAGCGGTGCTATGTGGCTACTACGGTATGGGCAATGGCGGCGATGAAGCGCTGTTGGCAGCGCTGCTGCAAATGCTGCCTGAGCAAGTTACCCCGGTTGTGCTGTCCGGCAATCCGTCGGAGACTCGCGATCGCCATCAGGTAAAAGAGGTCATCCCCCGCAAATCTTTGGGCGCTGTAATATCTGTGCTGCGCCGGTCCGATGCCTTCATTTGGGGCGGTGGTAGCCTGATGCAAGATGCCAGCAGCGCGCTAAATCCTCTTTACTATGGCGGGCTGATGTTGCTGGCTCAGATGATGGGGCTAAAGACGATTGCCTGGGCGCAGGGCATTGGTCCTTTAAATAGGGGGGCTAGCCGATGGCTTGCTCGTGGGGCGCTGCATCGCTGCAGGGGGGTGAGTGTGCGCGATCGTGATTCGGCAGCGCTACTGAGTTACTGGCAGCGGTCTTGTTTGCTGGCACCCGATCCGGTGTGGGCACTAGAGGCCGTGCCTGTCAGAGGGCTGTGGGAGCTACCTGCGCCCCGTGTTGCAGTTGCTCTCCGGCCTCACAAGCACCTCAGCGACGCTCGGCTGAAGGCATTTGCCCTTGCTCTGTCCAATTTTCAGCGGGCAACGGGCGTGTGTCTATTACTGGTGCCGTTTCAGCCTGTAAAGGATTTAGCAATTGCCCAATTTATCGCTAGCCATCTCAGCGGTCCCCATCAGATCTATAGCCTGAGCCAACCTCAGCAGCTCAAGGGTCTCTTTCGAGGGGTAGAAATGACCATTGGCATGCGTTTTCATGCGCTCATTATGTCTGCTGCTGAAGGCTGCCGGAGCTTTGCCATTAGCTACGATCCTAAGGTAGATGCGATCGCTCAAGCGCTAAACTTACCCGGCTATGACCTTTCCCCCACTCCAGCAGTGCTACCTGCTTTCCCGGACGACCCCAATGCCCACAGCACTCTCTGCAAAGCCTGGCTAGACTGCTACGCCAATGGAGACGCCCTCACGCCCGACCAAATACAGTCCAGGCTCGACCAGGCACTGATGCATCAAGACCTGCTAGCTGAGATATTGACCTGCTGAGACTTTAAATGTGCTGAGACCTTGCCTTGATGGTTGTGCCTTGATGGCTGAACCTTGATGGTTGCGAATGTTACAACCTGTAACGAACACACTGAGCTACGACCAGTGATATTCCGTGTTAAATCATTATTTGTACGGAATTTATGGTTTTTATCAGTTTAGGACTACAGTTATTGGTTCTTCTGTGCTACTACTTTAAGGAACTATTTCTTGCGATTCCCCACTCTTTACTCAACTGCCCTGTTTTTCTGGGCTTTTGGCGGTTCTCCGCTTTGGGAATCTTCCCTCACACTCTCCGTGTTCGCAACTTACAGCTATGAGCGAAAATAAGTCACCTCATTCATCGTCAGATTCTCACGCTTCAGCAGACACTTTCTTGGACGATGGAGAGGTTTCTGGAGCAGGACGTTCGCTTGCAGAACAGCCGCCTCAAGGTAAAACTGCAGAAAGTAAAACTGGAGAAAGCAATACTGGGGAACGCACGACAGAACAGATGACCTTCGAGTCAGTCATCTCAGAGTCGTCTCTGCCATCTGAAGGTCAGCTTTCCGGCGATATCGACTTTTCAGAGCCTGACGATATGTGGGACGTTGTCGATTTGCCAGGCACGCTTTCAGTAACAACGTCTCCAGAAACCCTAGAAGCCCCATCTGTTGGTCGGTCTATCAACCCCACTTCTACTAGACCTGCCTCTAATTCCTCCTCTAATTCCTCAGTGACTGCGCCTGCTGCTGCCAACTCATCGGAGCGTGAGACGGAGCTGCTGACGCTGATTCACGATCTCAATGAATGTAATGATGTGCTGCTAGTGCGAGTTTCTCAGCTGGAGTCTGCTCTTGAAAAGTCGCAGCAAATTTTTCAGAACGAGACTGAAAAGGTGACTGAGCAGGCCAGAATCGCTCAAGACAAAATGGCCCAGCAGGCCTCCGCCCAGCAGGCTTCTGCCCAGCAAGCCTCCCAAAACGCGCAGCAGCAGATTGCCAAAGTTATCGCTCAGCTAGAAACAGCTGAACAGGCGCTGCAGCGACAGCAGCTCATCAATGAAACGCTACAGGCAGAGCTGAACAATGCCCGAGATCGAATTACTCAGCTAGAGCACGAGGGTGCCCTGACAGCTCAGCAGCATGCTGCTGAAGCGCAGGCCCGCATGCAGGCTGAAACGGCTAACCGAGACTTGCGATCGCGTCTTCAGCGGCAGCAGCGCTACACGCTACAGTTCAAAGCAGCCCTAGAAAAATCTCTCACTGTCGCCGCCAAGCCAACCAGCTTCAGAAGTCCATCTGCTGCAGCGAAGCCCACCTCTTTTCAAGACACGAGCAATGTCACTATGCCCAAAGCGCAGCGCATTATGCCCTGGGCTGCAGCTGGCACTGCATTGCCCTTCGAAGGTATTGATCCACACTTAGAAAATCTCATCCGCAACGCAGCGCAACCCAGCTGTGAACCAGCTCCGCAACCCATACCTTCTACGCCTGCCGATGCTGCCTGTGGAGAGTCCGTGGGCGGTCAGCCGCCCTTGTCTGTTACTGAACCCACTGCCGATCCAGAGGCAGAAGCTAAGCTCTGGCAGGATCTTGAGCGGGTCATGGACAACGCGACAGAAGCAACTGTGGAAGTAAGCGCTTCTGCGGCAGGCTTCAAAGAAGGCACTTCGGAAGCTTCCATCACACCGGAAGCTCCTCCCTCTGAACAGTCTGTAGATTCTGGAGGCTTTACTGAACCGTCACCTTGGGATGATGGGCAGGCAGTGCCTCAGCAGACGACCTCCGGTGTAGAAGTTTCACCTGACAGCAGTACAGTGCCAGCGGTAGAGGGTAATTCTTCATCTGTCTCCCCTGTTGTCAATCCATTGCGGCCGAAGAAAAAGCCGCGATCGCTCTCATCTATTCAGTTGCCCACCTTTGAGAAGGCAAAGGCAGGAAGCTTTAAGCGATAAAAGTCTATAAAGCTTTCGAAGCGTTGTTTAAGACACTTTCTCAAGCGCAACCGTTAAATTTGCTGTAAAAATAACCCCTCTGACCACATAGTCGGAGGGGTTATTTTCATTAGTCAGTCCAGCAGAAAGTTTCGTCTATTGCGGAGAGTCGCTGTTGCCCATGGCCATCTGAACAACGGTGGGCTGTCCGGCATCATTGTGATACTTATTTGCCCACTGGCTAATGAGCTGGTCAAGCTCATCAAATGCAGCTTCTCGATTCTCTATGGGAATGTTCAATTCTTCCAGGATTCGGCGAGTGCCGGGCTGTGTGTCGGCCCACTCACGCATGAGGCGGAAGTACCGAGCCGTATCCTCCATCATGGTGTAGGTTCTCTCTTCTTCACCGACAGGAGAGTACGACGCTCGCGTCAGCGCGTAGAAAGGCATTCCGCCCATCGGTGAGTCAATTCTGGCGACCGTTCCAGCGTAGATCAGCCGTCGTCTAATGTGTTCGGCGAGGGCATCGCTGAGGGCCATGCGCCGACCTTCTGGCAAATTTTCTTGGGAGCGGGCGTGCAGAAATTCAACCAGTTCCATGAACTGGAATCCATTGAGCAACTGAGCATCGGGTAGGGGCTCTGGGAGGTCAGCGGCCTTGAGCTTGGCTTCAACCTGGCGCTTTTCGTTGGAGCTTAGGCTGGTGCCTGGCACGCGATATTCACCCAGCTTCCAAGGATGTTTCTGTAGCCAAACGTAGGGGAGCTGAATAAGATAGCCTGGCTCCTGAGAACCCAGCATCTTCAGCAGTCGCCCCTCGTGAAGCGCAGCCTGCATCTCTTCGACAATCACCTTTACCCGTTTGGGCTCAATGTGATGCAGATGCCCGGTCATTCTGAGATTCTTACCTTGCTCCACATAGGTGGTGTAGATGGCACACTTAGCGGCTGTTGCAGCTGCATCTAAAAAAGCGCCGTGACGGTGACCGCCTGTACACATAGCACTAAAGGCTAGGTACATCATGATTTCGTCAATGGCGCTAGGCTCTAGCTTTTTTACTAAGTCGGTGTTGCTGGTCATTAAAAACTCAATCAAGCGAAAATGCTTAATACATAGAATGCACAGAATACAGTCAGAAAGGAACAGCCTTACGTACCAGGAATCTAGAAAGGCAAGTATAAAATGCTACTTAGAAAAGACCTTGCTTTAGACAGCCTTAACCTAGCCCACATTCTACACCCTATGCCAGGCGAAAGGTCGAAAACACCTGATTTTAGTATTGATTCCACGGTTGGGTCCATTTTTGACGGGTTGGCCAAAAGCGAGAAACATTTTGTTTACTCTACGCAGGTAAGCCAACAAGGATGACGGTGACGATGACAGCCGCAGATGTGTCACTCAGGGGAGTTGCTAAAGTTGGCTGACTCCACAGAAGTACTGACTGCAGCTACTCAGGAAAAGCAAACGCTAGAAACTATATATATGACGGCACAACACGACCACTGCCCCGGTGAGACAGGAGGATTTTGCTGCGGTGGCCTTTCGCGAAAGTGTGAGAAGCCTTTTGAGAGGCCCTTTGAGAAGCCCTTTGAGAAGCTCCTTGGGAAGCACTCTTATCCTGGTTGGGGGCGCTGTCCAATCGGCCACTACCTCGGTAAGCCACGTCGACCGCTTCACTCAGCAAGGGACCAATGGTCTCTTTTAAGGCATGAGATGAAGAATCCTCTATATATATGCTCGTGAGCGCACCAGTGACGCAAGAAACGGCCACGCAGCCGCCGAGCAGGTATTGATAAGAAGTCAGCATGAGTGCTAAGTGATTTCCAAGTCGTTATTCACTGTTACGTTGACTCTATGTAAAGTCAGGACGATCTATGTGAAGAATTGACCTAATCATAACGGCCAAATTTGGGTGCAAAGTAGCCATTTTCCAGCCGAATTCCAAGTACCTAGAAGATTTACTTGCTGGGCATTTGGGAGTTTTGAAAAAGTCTCCGTAATTTCCGGTATAACTGTCACTAAATTGACGCTATTAGGTAACACTTCAATTGTGTTTTGATAAAGTTTGTACTTGCCTTTTGGTGTTTTTCTGAATTCCCCCTGAACAGATAGCAACTGAGAGGTGTTTAAGCGAGGTGTTTTTACGGGTGTCTTATCTGTAGCTAAGGGATGGTACCCACTTACAGAGTATTTCGTACCCTTTTCTACATAGAATTTCTGAGTTTTTGACCAATCTTTCTTTTCGGGGGTGACATTAAAGAGTGGAATGACCGCAGCTGGGGCCGTGGGCTCTTCAATCAGGGCCATTTGCAGCGATCGCACATCAATTTCTCGGGGCATGCACTGCTGCTCTATGCACAGTGCTGCCGCCATCCCAGCGGCTTGGCCAATTCCCAAGACGACTGGCTGTAGCCGGGTCGCGCCATTGGCAACGTGGGAAACGGAAATGTTCTTCTCGCAGGCAAGCAGACCCTCTACCTTTGCTGGCACCAGGGTGCCGTAGGGAATGGTGAAGGGAGTCCCTGTCCATCGTCCGCCCCAGTGAAGAGACTTGGGGGCCAGTGGCATCTCGAATCCAGGGTAGTGATGATCGTTTGGATAGTTGCCAATGGCAATGGCGGTGACCTGTCCGGCTGCGTTGACTGGCAGCGCCGCGCTCCGTCCTCCCTCGACGGGCAAAATGTCGCGTTCGCTAACGGTCACTGCGCCGATCAACCGACGGCTTTCGCGGTAGTAGGGCATGAGCGCAAACCCGCCCCCCGGAGATGTAGACGTGCTTGGAAAGATGTTTGGTGCTAGGCCGTAGCGATCGCCCAGCTGAGTCTGGATATATCTGGCAAAGGCCTGGCTGTGCCATCTTGCCTCTTGCCCGTATTGCGCTCTGGCCTGCTCTGATTCTATGAGCCGCTGTAGGCCAACGCCGTAGTCGTTGCCCCGATGGGGCCAGTTGATCATGAATCGGTTGCCAGGAAGGCGACCATAGTTTAGGCACATTTCCCCAGCTGGGGTATCGCTATCGCCGTAGTTTTGCCAGGCACCTGCAAAGTCATCTGCTAGGTCAGCTTCTGTGGAGACACTGGGCGGAAGGGGAATCTGGGGGGCGGCTGTCTCCGCAAAGTCCTGCATGATCACAACCCAAGTCGGGGACTGTACCGGGTAGCGCTGGGTAATGGCATACAGGGGATCTGCCGGATCGCTGAGGGAGACAGGCGCGCTCGGCTCATCCCAGACATCTCGGGTTTCCCATCCCCAGCGATAGGGCACCTCACCCAAAGCCAGTACGTCCCCCAGCTCGGTGCCATCTATTGTAATGTCTGCGTTAACGATGACTTGGTCAAATTCTACGCCGGTAATGCGATCGCCCCGACGTAAGACGGCCCTTGGCTTTTGGCCAGCAATCCACCGTAGATTGGGTAGGGCCGCCGCCCAGTCGGCAAAAATTTGTGCACCGACTGCCGGGTTGTAGGTGAAGAAGCTGACCCAGCCGTGGTTTAGCCCTTCTGGGTGGTGCTGCCGCAAGGCCTTAAGAAATTCTCCCCAGAGCCCTGTTTGAAACGCGGCAAGTTCGTTGCCATCTGGAGCTGAGACGCCTGCTGCCGTGAGCATGCCGCCCAGCCAGGGCAGTTCAGAAACAATCACTACTTGTGTGCCACGGTCCGCGCCGCGCCGCGCTGCCTGAATCGCTGCGGCTGTCCCGCCGGTCCCACCGCCGACCACCAATATATCTGCCGTGATAATGTCCACGCCGCTACGGTCCTTTATAGATAGGGCGTGACATCTTCTCCCACATCATCTGCCAGGTAGGATAGGGCGCGAAACCGCAGTCCCACAAGCTGCTCATAGAGTGGGTTGATCTTGCACATGGGCGGAATGTGGACAATTTTGCGGCCAAAGAGCTTGACGTCTCGTTCAAAAGGGCACTGGGAAGGCACCAGCTTACAAACGAACCGAGCCAGCCTGGGATCTTCTACGCTGAGCTGGTCGAGCCACTCCCTAGCTGGCTTGAGCGGGTCGAGTTTGTCTTTAGCGCTACCTGTAGGCGGCGTCAGCGGACTCGCTGCGCCTGCTGGAATTGCTGAATTATTGCCTGAACCTCGGTCTGTGCCTGCGCCTGAATCTGGAGGGTGCAGCTGCGCTGACTTGAGCTTTAAAAGGGTCGACTGGAGCGCTTCAAGTCCTTCTGGCTCGGGGGCGATCGCTTCTGCAAAGGCCATGATCTGTGCGTGTTCGGCATCAGAGAGGGTGCCATCTGACAGGGCCACCATGACCGCCATGCGTAGAAAGTTTTGCGCAGCGGCGTCGCTAAGCTCCAGGGCTACTAGGGCGGCGGGCTCAATCGGGTCGAGCGTTTCAAAATCGGTGAATGGGGCAAATTCAGACTCCACCATGGCATGAATGATCGATTTTTCTGCCTCGTCAAACTGGCCATCGGACCAGGCGACCGTCAGCAAGCCCCGCAGCCAAACTTGAATTTGTGACTGGGTGTAAGGAGAATTTTGGGTAGCTAATGTCATAGTTCTTATTAGGCAAAACCTAACGCAAAATAACAGGTTTGCTTACAGCGTTTGTCTTCCTTTTTGGAGTAGCAGATACTAACAACAAAGAACGGTTTCTTATCAGCCTTTTAATCCCTTTTTGTAATAGTCCTTTCTCAGGGTATTTCTACAGGTCTATCGCTTCTGTCTATCTCTACGGCTTACCTCAGTTTACTGCCGTCTAGCCTGCGGTCTGAATCTACTTTTCTTTATTAAGGTTTGGCTTTTTACGATTTGCCTTTGAGGGCGTTACGCCATTCTGATCCGGTTTTGCCTGTGACGACCCAAAGCAGCGAGCGCGCACCATCGCGGACTTCTCTCATGAGGGTTTCTGGCCTGTCAGGATGGCGCTCAGTTGGAATGGCAACCGGCTTAAAGCCAATGCCTCGGCTACCCAGCACGATTTGGGCGATGACGCTTGCCCGGCGCATGTGATAGTCAGAGGTGAGCAAATACACTTCGTGAATACCCCTCGCCTCTAGTTCGTCGACCAGGGTCGTAAAATTGGTCACGGTATCGACAGCTTGGTAGTCAAGATGCCATTGCTCTACAGGAATGTGGGCCTCATCGAATACCCACTGAGCATACTCAGGATTGCTGCCAGACGATACCCAAATCTCAACTGCAGGGTGGGTCTTGGCAAACTGTGCTGCAAATACTTCTCGCTCTGGCGCGCCACCCAGTACAAGCGCGACAGACGGGTTGAGAAACTGCTGCTGATAGCGAATGTAGGCACTACCTAGGGTTATCGCTGTAAGCAACAGTAAAAATATGCTGATGACAAAGGACATCAGTCCGCGAGACTTGTGCTGACGGCCTGACTGGCGGGCTGATGGGCTAGCGGGCTGGCGTGTCAGCCTGTAACCAGAATTGCGCCGCTGGAGATGTGTTCGCTTTTGATAGAAGATGCCTCGACGGCTCAGCGCCCGAGCGATCGCTCTTTTAGATTCCATATGAACACAGGCTTAAGGGCAAGGCGACTTGGTAAGACTCTCTGGCTTAGATGTATGCCCTGATGATCGATTTAACTGTTGGTTTAATGTAGGGGTTTTTAGGTACTTGTGCCTCCGTACGAGAAGCAAAATAAAATGCAGTGCGTTCGGCAATAGCCATCTTAAAACATGGCCATATTCTAAGTGCCTGCAGATCAGACAGCAACTCAGGCGGGAACTCAGACTTTTGGCCTAAGCTGATTAGCTTAGACCCATCGGCTTAGATTGGCTTAGATCCATCAGCCCAGGCCTGATAGCCTAGACTTCAACAATGTGCCGTTCAGAGAAATTGGCGGGCGCTGCTTCTTTAACTTCTACCTTGGCTAGCATCTCTCTGAGACTATCACCTTCAATAACTTCTTCTTTGAGGAGCTGCTGGGAGATGGTCTCTAGCAAATTACGGTTGTCTTTGAGGATTTTGAGCGATCGCTGGTGGGCCGCTTCTACAATGCTCTTGACTTCCTCATCAATAGCCTTGGCCGTTTCATCGCTGACCAGTCGGCGCGCATTGGGGGCCATGCCATTGTCCAAGAAGTTGTTTTGCTTGCTGCGGTCATAGGCCAGTGGGCCTAGCACTTCGCTCATGCCATAGCTGGTCACCATCTGCTCGGCCACATCCGTTGCCCGCTGCAGGTCGTTGGCCGCGCCTGTGGTAATCGAGCCGAAGACGACTTCTTCTGCCGAGCGACCGCCTAGCATCGTGGCAATCTGGCCCTTGAGCTCAGCTTCGTCTCGCAAAAAGCGGTCTTCTGTCGGCAGCTGTAGCGTGTAGCCTAGGGCCGCCATCCCCCTCGGGACGATGGAGATCTTTTCGACTTGGTCCGAGCCGGGCATGGCCGCACCCACGATGGCATGGCCCACCTCGTGGTAGGCGACAATCTCTTTTTCTTTGTCATTGAGAACGCGGCTGCGCTTTTCGAGCCCTGCGACCACGCGCTCAATAGCTTCTGCAAAATCAGCTTGAACGACGGCCTCACGATGGTTGCGCGCTGCGAGTAAGGCAGCTTCGTTGACCAGGTTGGCCAAATCTGCTCCCGCAAATCCTGGGGTGCGGGTTGCGATCACCTCCAAATCCACCTCGCTTGAGAGCTTTACTTCCTGCGCATGAATTTGCAAGATTGCCTTTCGCCCTTTTAGGTCGGGGCGGTCGACCAATACCTGACGGTCAAATCGACCGGGACGCAGAAGAGCCGGGTCCAGTGTCTCGGGCCGGTTCGTAGCGGCAAGCACAATCACTGTCGATTCGCCTGCATTAAACCCATCCATTTCAGCCAGTAGCTGGTTGAGGGTCTGCTCGCGCTCATCGTTGCCCCCATAGAATCCCCCAGAGGCCCGCGACTTACCAATGGCATCTAGCTCATCGATAAAGACGATGCAGGGTGCCTGCTTTTTGGCCTGCTCGAACAAATCACGAACACGAGAGGACCCCACGCCGACAAACATCTCAATGAATTCAGACCCCGAAATACTGAAGAACGGCACCCCTGCTTCTCCGGCGACTGCCTTTGCCAGCAGTGTTTTTCCCGTACCTGGCGGTCCTACAAGCAGCACGCCCTTTGGAATGCGTGCCCCTAGCTCAGTGAATCGCTGGGAATTTTGAAGGAAATCAACGATCTCAACGAGTTCCGTCTTCGCTTCTTCAACGCCTGCAACATCTGTAAAGGTCGTTTTGGTCTCTTCGTCTTCAACGTAAATCTTGGCGCGGCTCTTGCCGATAGAAAAAACGCCGCCCTGCCCGCCTTGGCCCCGCATCAGAAAAATTCGCCAGATACCCACAAAGATCAGCGGCGGAATCACCCAGCTCAGCAAGCTACCCAGCCATTGGTTGCCAGCGGGTGGCGTCGCTGAGAACTCCACGCCGTTTTCCTGAAGCAGCGCGGGCAAATTCAGGTCAAAAACCGGATTGGTTGCATAGATCGGTCCGTCTTCTGCCAGCTGGTAGCGGATGGCCTTTTCTCCGACGGCGGCGCTAGTTACTTTGTGTTCTTTTACCTGACTAATAAAGGTGCTGTAGGGAACGGTTTCCTGCGTCTGTCCAAAAGATGGCGGCAGGAATGTGCTGATGATCAAGACGGCACTTAGTGCCAAAAATATCCAGTTGCTCGCTCGCCGACTCTGTGGCTTTTTATCTTTTACAGGCATAAGGGGGTACGCGTTTTAATCGCTTTAGAACGGTCTTTTGCTAATAGTCGTATCGTAACAAGTGCACTTTCCAGGCGCGATCCCCACTATGGAGTGATTTCCGTAATGTTAATCAGTGATATTACTCACGGCCTGATTCTCGGCTGTGCCTCGCAGGCTTGGCTAAGCCTGGGTGGCGGTGGCTCGGGAATCGTACGTATATTTGAACCAAACCTAAAATGGGCATGCTAGGCCTATCCCAATCGAGTTTTTTATGCTCAAAAGGAATGGTTCATGCATCGTTTGCTTCAGCGTCAACTCCAGCGTCACTTGAGTCAGCTAGACCATGTTCCTGATGGCTGGGAGAACTTTATAGATGCGGTGAATGAGGCCTACGAGCGGGCAGATAAAGACCGCCACATGATGGAGCAAATACTTGAGCTCAATTCCAGGGAGATGAAGGCGCTCAACTCCCAGATGAAGGCCGCTATTCCCGATACCTTTCTGCGCCTCGACAAACAGGGAAATATCCTAGACTACACGCCAGGACGGACCCAGAAGGCCTACTTGTCTGCCTCAGATGTGATAGGCAAGCCGCTCTCAGCGTTTTTGCCTGAAGCGGTCGATCAAAAGTTTTTACAGGCAATTGACAAGCTCGAAACAACAGAATCTACAGAGGTCGGAATTTTTCATGAGCTAGTTTGCGAGGACACCAATTACTATTACGAAGTTCGTCTTTTGCCCTTATTGCAAACTCAGATTGTGGCTATCGTGCGGGATATTACTGAGCGCAAGCAGGCTGAAAGTGCGCTGCAGCGATCGCAAATGAAGCTGCGAGAGAAAACCCACCGATTGGCCACCACGCTAGCCGATCTCAAAGATGCCCAGGCGCACCTCGTGCAGTCTGAAAAAATGTCTGGCCTAGGTCAGCTAGTCGCCGGTATCGCCCATGAAATTAATAATCCTGTGAACTTCGTCAGCGGCAACATCAGCCACGTTCAAAACTATGTCAAGGAACTAGTCGATCTATTGGATTTGTACTCGGATTGCTATCCCAACCCCAAAGAAGAGATTCAAGAGCGGGTTGATGAGATTGATCTAGATTTTTTGCTGGAGGACTTGGATAAAATTCAGACCTCAATGAAGCTAGGGGTTAACCGGATTAAGGAAATTGTTCTTTCTCTGAGGACATTCTCTCGGCTGGATGAGGCCGAGATGAAAGAAATCGATATCCACGAAGGAATAGAGAGCACGTTGCTCGTTCTCAATCACCGATTCCAAACGACAGAATCGCTCTCTAGAGTTGAGATAGAGAAGAACTACGGTCAGCTGCCGCTGGTGTCTTGCTATGCCGGTGCGCTCAACCAGGTCTTTATGAATGTGGTGGCTAACGCGCTCGACGCGCTAGAAAGTGCCAGAAAAGCACCTGACAGAGCTCCCCAAATTACAATTTCGACTGAACCGCTGCCCAAAAACTATGTGGGTATTCGAATTGCCAACAATGGTCCAAATATTCCTTATTCAATTCGAGATAGGCTTTTTGACCCTTTTTTTACCACTAAGCCCATTGGGTCGGGGACAGGGCTAGGGCTCTCCATTAGCTATCAGATCGTGGTCGACAGGCATGGCGGCAGAATGCGCTGCTACTCTCTGCCGGGGCAGAATACCGAATTTTGTATTGAGATTCCAGTATCCCAATCTCTGTGATGCTGTAGTTGCGATGCTCGCACTGCTGTTGGGTATCAGGATGTCGGGATGCTGGGCTCTAGGTCTGTTGGATTTGACGGGTGGATCTTTTGACGGGTGGATCTTTTGATGGGTGGATCTAATAAATATCTGAAGAATTTGACTTATCGGCTAATTTCACGATCACGAACTATCAAAATCGATCTAGGGTTGTATACTAAACTGCCTTTTTAGCCAACTTTTTAGTCAATGATGCAGGCATAGATACCTGCTGCCGCCCATGAAGCTCGCCTCCCGTATCAGCAGGGTTACCCCCTCCATGACCCTGGCCATCTCTGCAAAGGCCAAGGCTATGAAGAAGGATGGGTTAGACGTGTGCAGCTTTAGTGCGGGTGAACCCGATTTTGATACGCCTGCGCACATTCGAGCAGCTGCAAAAAAGGCGCTAGATGAAGGAAAAACGCGCTACGGTCCTGCGTCAGGAGAGCTGCCACTAAAAGAAGCGATCGCTCAAAAGCTCCAGCAGGACAATCAGCTGACCTACGGCACACAAAACATCATGGTGACCAATGGCGGCAAGCACTCGCTGTACAACCTGGCGATGGCGTTGCTTAATCCGGGCGATGAGGTGATCATTCCCGCGCCCTACTGGGTGAGCTACCCAGAGATGGTCAAGCTAGCTGGCGCGACCCCTGTCATCGTAGAGACGACTGCTGCCGCAAGCTACAAGATTACGCCCGCTCAGCTACGAGCAGCGATTACGCCGAAAACGCGTTTATTTGTGCTCAACTCACCCTCTAACCCCACGGGCATGGTGTACACCCAGGCAGAAATTCGGGCACTGGCCGAGGTGATTGTAGAAGCAGATATTTGGGTGGTTTCAGACGAAATCTACGAAAAAATCCTCTATGATGGCGCAGAGCACGTGAGCATTGGCAGCTTGAATGCTGAGATATTTAACCGCACCATTATCAGCAATGGGTTTGCCAAAGCCTACGCGATGACCGGTTGGCGACTGGGCTACCTGGCCGCGCCTGAACCCATCATTAAGGCGGTAAATACCTTGCAAAGCCACAGCACCTCGAATGTGTGTACCTTTGCTCAGTATGGTGCGATCGCGGCTCTAGCGGGCCCTCAGGAGGAGCTGGCAATCATGCGTCGTGCGTTTAGCGAGCGGCGAAAGGCCATCTTCGGCATTGTGAACAGCATTGACGGTCTCAGCTGCATAGCGCCCAAAGGTGCCTTCTATCTGCTGATAAATATTGACCAAGTTGGCCTCGACTCGGTGACGTTTTGCAAAAAGCTGCTGGAAGAGAAGTACGTCGCCGCTATCCCAGGGGTTGCTTTCGGTGCGGAAGGGACTATGCGAGTGTCTTACGCCACCGACCTCGATACGATTGAGCGTGGAATGGAGCGGCTCGACGGTTTTGTTCAGTCGCACCGCTGATAACCGCTGTGAACTAGACCGGCTATCTAGACTGGGTTTGGGGGTGATTAATCGGTGATGGCATTCGCGGTTGGGTTGGGTCTATAGATAGCGAGTCAGCGTGGCCGGTGCTGGGCTGAATAGTCTCTAGGGCCTGTCTCAAAGCCTGGGTTCGGTCCATCAAAAAGCGCTCGGCTGGCACGATATCGAGTAGCCCCAGGCGGGTGAGTCGCTTGTAGGTCTGGCCCTTAGCACCCACGATGTAGACGGCGCGATCACCATCCACGGCTTCTTGGATAGCATTTTCTAGAGAAAGAGACGTCGTGACCCCTAAGTGTGGGACCTCGCTCAGGTCCAAAATGAGTGCCTTACAGCTCTGAACGGCCTCGCGCTCCCGGGCGATTGCCTTGGCCACCCCAAAGATCATCGGTCCGCTTAGCCTAAAGAGCAAAATCTGGTCGTTTGCCCGCTCCAAAATGACCTTTTCTTCAGCGCTGAGCTCAATCGTGTCATCGTCATCAGTAATTGCGGTGACACCTTTGTCAGAGCGCAGGTCGCTGAGCTTTTCAATCGTTAAAATATTGGCGACAAAGACACCAATGCCAACGGCAATCACCAGGTCGACAAAGACCGTTAGAAAAATCACCCCGTACATAATGGCTGCCGACTTGCGGGAGAGGTAATGGGCTCGCTTCAAAAAGCCCCAGTCGATAATGTCGAGCCCTACCTTGATGATGATGCCTGCTAAGACGGCCAGCGGAATGGGCTGGGTTAGGCGGCTAGCGCCCAACACGACAACTAGTAAAATAACGGCACGAAAAAGGCCTGACAGTGCGGTCGTTCCCCCCGCCTTGATGTTTACTACCGTGCCCATCGTCGCCCCCGCACCTGGCAATCCGCCAAACAGGCCAGAGATGATGTTACCAATCCCTTGGCCTACCAGCTCTTTGTTCGAGTCGTGCTCGGTGCGCGTGAGGCTGTCGGCCACAACTGATGTGAGCAATGCGTCAATGCTGCCCAGCATGCCCAGCACACCCGCATCGATCAGCATATTTCTCACTTGGTCGCCGGTAAAAAATGGCATATTGAGCGTGGGCAAGGCGAGCGGAATTTCACCAATGCGCCGGATGTCGACGTTGCCAAAGATGGTCAGCGACAGTACCGTGCCGATAATCATGGCCACTAGCTGGGGCGGCGCAAACTTCCGAAGGTTTTTAGGGAAGTAGACAATAATCAAAACGGTGAGCAGCGCCAGGATCGTCTCGCTGGGCTGAACGTTGGCAATCAGGTTGGGTAGGTTTTGCAGCGTGCCGATGACGCCCCCTTTTGGGCTTGGCTGACCCAGCATCGGCCCGATCTGCAGAATAATCAGGATAAGACCAATGCCGGACATAAACCCTGACACCACGTTGTAGGGCATGAGGGTGACGTATTTACCCAGCTTGAGGGCACCAATCACAATTTGGAAGATACCGGCCATCATCACCACAGTAAACGCCATGGCCATGCCATTTTCTGGGTTGGCGGCCATTAGGCTGGCGATGACTGCTGTGATTACCACCGTCATCGGTCCGGTGGGTTCTGAAATGAGGGTGGGCGTTCCCCCGAATAAGGCTGCAAAAAAGCCGACTAAGATTGCGCCATACAGGCCCGCTGTGGGCCCTGCACCTGAAGCAAATCCGAAGGCCAATGCCATAGGCAGGGCAATGACTGCGGCCGTTAGTCCTCCAAATAAGTCTCCACGTAGATTTCTGAAGTGAATCCGGTTCGTTATCTTGAAGGCTCTATTCATAGGTAGGCGGCTCTCAAAGCGATCGCTACACCCAGTGTCTCATGTTCTTAATAGTTTGTTACAGCAACATTAAGATATTTGCGGCAATATTTGCCCTTTCCTTTCATGTTCTCTCTACCTGTGGCTTCCTCGGTCGCCCTTTCTGCTTCTCTTTCTATGGCTCCTTCTACCACTGGCCCCAAACCCCTTTCCTCAGAATGGTTCAGCCGACCTTCTACCCAAGTTGCGCCAGACTTGCTTGGCTGTCAGCTTTTACGCAAGCTCGGCAACGAGGTGATTCGCGGACAAATTGTAGAAACAGAAGCCTATGAAGCCGGTGACCCGGCAATGTATGCCTACCAGCGCAAAACCGAGCGCAATGCGGCAGTCTTTGGTCCCGCTGGCATCATTTATATCTACCGCATTTACCGGCAGTATCACTGCTTCAATATCGTGACCGACCGCGAGGGTTTCGCCAGCACAATTTTGATCCGGGCAGTGCATTTAGACCACCGTCCTAGCTGGGTAGTTCCCAAAAAAACACCTGCAGCCAACTCACTAGAAAAGCTGGCTGCAGGACCGGGTAAGCTCTGTATCGCACTGGCATTAGACGAATCTTTCCGAGGACTATCTGCTAGCCCCGAGACAGGAATTTGGGTGGAGGCTGGTCAAGCTGGTGATAGCGCCTCTGGCATGACCTCAAAGGCCACATCAGAGGTCGTACAAACGACCCGTATCGGCCTATCGAGAGGGCAAGATATTCCCTGGCGGTGGTATCTCAGAGATTCACCCGCTGTGTCAAAGCGATAGCGTGCTAAATTTCGAGCTAAATGAACCTAAAATCTAGTATGGACATCGGCCCAAAGCGTGCCTTCGTGGGGGACGACAACTTCAATATCGCCGCCCAAAACGCCAGACGTTTGCTGAGCGGAGTAGGCCAGACTAGTGCGAACAACTATGTAGCCCAAAATAAACGTTACGCCTGCGACCAGAATGCCTGCAATAGCTCTATCAGCACCTGTCGTCTGAGTGCCTGTAGGCCGTGTAGAAGCGGTATAGCGCATAGAGAGTATCACCTATATTGATAGAATTAACTCTCTAATATTCTCAGAAAATTTGGTAGCAAGATATACCGTTTATATTTCTTGACCTCTATTTATCTGACCGAGATTATTTCACGGAAAGTTAAGGAATCTTGATAATACTGAGTTGCTTTGCTTCAGAGTGGCTATCTACGCGTTCCGCTAATGCCTCTGCTAATCTCGCAGGGGCTGAACGGTTCCTAGCGGCTCTACAACTTGCTCAACTTGCTCACCTAGGGATACTGGCAATCCCATCGTATGGGAGACAATGCCATGTGCCATACCTGCGATAAGTCCAAGCGTTGCAGGTAGGAGCAGAGAGGCCAGGTAGTTCATAGTCATCAAAAGCAAATCGACAATGCCAGCGTCTCAATTTCCAAAGTTTGCTTTTGTAACTCTCTTTACCATTTGCAACAAAAAAGAGTGGCTCTTTGCAGCTTTTGCATTTTCTTTATGTAAAAATAGTTTTTGCCTGGAGCAGTCGTTTGGAATGCTCCAGGCAAAACCCGTTTTATGGAAAGCTCTCTGGTCGGTGACTGGTAAGTGATTAGCTGCCAGATGTAACTGCATCTAGCTTTCGCTTGAAGAGATCGGTGAGGAAGGTGACGACTCGGCGCTTGCGCAGTTTGATATTGGCGTTTAACGACATGCCAGAGCGCAGGGGCAGGAGCTTCCCGTCGGCTTGAAACTCTTGCTGGTCTAGCAGGACTTCGGCAGGAAAGCGGTAGTAGGGAAAGATTTCGTCGGGTGGCAGCGCGTCGGTCGCAATGCTGGTGAGCGTGCCTTCCATATCGCCAAATTCGCTAAATGAGTAGGCGTCAATGCGCACATCTACTTTCTGACCTATTTTGACGAAACCGATGTCTTGGTTGGAGATGAAGACTCTGGCGACGAGGGCATCTTCTGGCACGATTTCCATCATGGGCTCGGTGGAGTTGGCCACGTATCCTGGGCGATTGGCCTTGAGGTTAAATACCGTGCCGCTGACGGGAGCTGTCAGGGCTTGATATCTAATATTTTGCTCTAGCTGAGCGCGCTGGCTGGTGAGTTCGGCGAGCTGACGGTCGTTTTCTAGAACGCGCTGGGTGATGGCGCTGTCGATGTCAGCAATCCGCTGGCTGTTGGCAGAGATGCGATCTTGGAGCGTTTCACGCGATTCGAAGGAGGTGCGGCTAACTTCCTGACGGGCCTGAGAGATTTGAAAGGTGAGCCTGTCAATTTCCTGCTGCAGGGTGTTTACTTCTGTTTGCTTATTGTTCACTTCCTGCTCTTGCTGCAGGTAGGAAAGTTCGGCAACAGCGCCTTCTTCGTTGAGGACTTGCAGACGGTTGAGGATTTCTTGGTTAGTCTCTAGGTCGCTTCTGGCATTTCCGAGCTGTACGCGGGTTTGAGCTAGCTGCTCTTGGAGCTGGGAAGTTTGCAGCCGGTTGATGGTCTGCTGCGAATCGAGCCGTGACTCGGCGGTTCGTAGGCGATCGAGCTGATCGCCGGAGAGACCGGCGGTATTGCCGTCGATTTGGGCGCGGTAGAGCTGATTGTTGGCGACGAGTTCGGCGCGATCGCGCCCTCTTTGAATCAGATCAGCCGAGACGCCTTCCGGTGCGATCGCGCCGACTGATCCGGCAAGCTGGGCCCGGTAATAGTCATTTTCAGCGCGCAGCCGCTGGGCGATTTCTCGATTCGATTCTATCTGCGCCTCGGTAGCTGTTTCGTCTAGCGTCGCGACGACCTGTCCTTTCTCGACTGCCTCACCTTCGTCTACCAAAACTTCTTCGACCACACCCCCAACCGGTGCCTGTACAACCTGGACGACGCCTTCAGGCTCGAGCTTTCCTTGGGCCGCAATGGTTTCTTCGACCTTGGCAATACAGGCCCAGGCCACAGAAGCTGTGGTCACAGCCATAATCGCCAGGGCGATCGCCTTAGCCCAGCCAGGCGACTGCCTGAGAATAACCGGTTTGTCAAATGAAGGCGGCACGTAGGCACCTATCTGTGGTGTGCTGCCATTGCCATTACCGTTCATATGGCCGTTGCCATTGACACTCACAGCGCCATTGCCATTGCCATTGCCATTTCTATTGGGGGCGCTGCCGGCAGCGTAAGAAGAGCGGTCAGAAGTACGTTTCATCGATTTGGTAGTTATTCTCCCTGTTGCTCGTATAAGCAGTAATAGCGACCCTTGAGGGACATCAGTTCTGAGTGGGTGCCTAGTTCAACTACGGAACCCTTGTCCATCACCAGAATCCGATCGGCCTGGCGAATGGTGCTCAGCCGGTGCGTGATGAAGAAGACAGTGCGACCCTGCGCCCACTGCTTGAGGTTGTAGCAAACCTGGGCCTCGGTATCGTAGTCGAGGGCGCTGGTGGCTTCGTCCAATATCAGCAGACGTGGATTTTGGAGGACGGTGCGGGCGATCGCAATTCGCTGACGCTGCCCCCCTGAGAGCGATGAGCCTCGCTCGCCAACCCGTGAGTTGTAGCCGCCGGGTAGGTCCATGATAAAGTCATGGGCGTTGGCGATCTTTGCAGCCTGAATGATGCTTTCGGTATCGGCTTGAGGATTGGTCAAGGCGATATTGTCCTGAATGCTGCCCTCAAAGAGCAGGCTATCTTGCGGCACAATGCCCACCTGCTGACGCAAAGAGTACAGCTCTACTTTTCTGATGTCGTAGTTATCGATCAAGATGCGTCCAGATTCAGCATTGTAGAGCCGGGGCAGTAGCTTCATTAGCGTACTCTTACCCGATCCGCTCTGGCCGACGATGCCGATAAATTCACCCGCATGGAATTCCAGGTTGACATTGACTAGCTGCAGCGGGCCAGAAGGCGCAAAGCGGAAGGACAAGTTCTCGTAGCAAACGTTCCCTTTGATTTCGGGCATGGGGATTTGAGCCCGGTCTTCCTCGGCCTGCTCCTGCGGATTGTCGATGATGTCGCTCAAGCGCTCCAGAGACAGCGCTGTCTCTTGGAAGTTTTGCCACAGCTGGGTCAGGCGTAGCAGCGGCTGGGTGACATACCCCGAGATGATGCGGAATGCGATCAGTCCGCCCAGGGTAAGGTTGCCTTCCAGAACAAGAGAGGCCCCGACCCACAGAACGAGTAGCCCCGAAAGCTTGTTCAAAAATCCGCTGGCTGAGCCTGCCGTTGTTGAAGTGAGCACGGTCTTAAAGCCATCGCTGACGTAGCGGGCGTATTTCTCCTGCCATTTCCAGCGGGTTTTGAGCTCCATGTTTTGTGCTTTTACCGTTTGGATACCCGAGAGTGCTTCCACCAGAAAGGACTGGGTTTCGGCGTTTCGCTCAGCCTTGGCTCGCAGCTGACGGCGAACAATCGGTGACACAAAGAAAGTCAGCGCCATGAATAGCGGAATTGTGGCCAAAGAGACAATGGTCAGCTTCACGCTGTAGATGAACATCACCAGGATGTAGATCACCGAGAACATGGCATCCATCACCACTGTCAGCGCTGTGCCGGTGAGAAACTGGCGGATATTCTCTAGCTCATTGACGCGGCTGGAGAGTTCACCCACCGGGCGACGGTCGAAGTAACGCAGCGGTAGGCGCAGCAGGTGGTCGATAATTTCGGCCCCCAGGGCCATGTCGATGCGGTTGGTCGTATCGACAAAGAGGTAGGTCCGCAAGCTGGTGAGGATAGCTTCGAAGACGGCGACTATCACCAGGAAAATGCCCAGCACATGCAGCGTATCCGGGCTGTTTCGGCTGATGACCCGGTCAATAATCACCTGTACCATCAGCGGATTGGCCAGGCCAAAGACCTGAACAAACAGCGAAGCGACCAGCACCAGGCTCAGCACACCGCGATATTTTTTCAAAGAAGGGATAAACCAGCCTAAGCCAAACTTTTGCTGCGGTGTTTGCTCGGTGGTTTCGACCAGGAGAATCTCCCCTTCAGTGCCCCAGATTTCCTCGAAGGCTTGAGGGGAATGGCGAACCAGCTTGTTCTCTTCGGGGACGCCTAGGACGTATTCGTTTTGAGACGTTTCGTAGATGACAGCGAAGCCTTCACGCCAGTTGATGATGGCGAGTTTGGGTAGTCGGGCGATCGCACTTGCCGGTATCTTAGCGAGCTGGGGCTTGAGTCCAACCAAATCTGCCACTGCGCCACAGGCCGTCAGGGAGAGGTGGCCTAGGCGCTCGCGCTGATTGTTCAAGACGCGCTGCACCACATCGCGCTTGAAGGGCATTCCCAGATGCTGGGCAATCATGGCAAAGCTAGCCAGCGATGAGCCGACGTCGCCCCGGCCACGCATGACTGGATATTTGATAGCCTTGGCGCGTTCGGTACCTGCTTCGACTAGGTTGGCATCGAAGGTGAGCTCGGGCGCGTAGGGAACGTCTCCAGCGGGACGTACGCTCAGAGCCGTGCCGTTCTGAGCGCCATTCTGGCCGCCGTTTTGGCTACTACTGGTTGGGCTGCCACTTGGAGGGTAGTCCTGGAGGGGTGGGGACTCAAGGCCGTTTTGCTGGCTGCTTGCTGTAGCGCGCTGGGTGGCCAGCTGGCGCATGTCGATGCCGACCAGCCGGGTGTTTTTCTGGCTAGTGATACGACCGTCCAGCATCTCAGGTAGCAGCCAGCTCCCCGCTGGATGACTCGAAATGCTCTCAGAACTGACAAACCACAGTTGATTGGGATCTGGGTCTTGTAGAGTGATGTTTCCCGCGCGCAGGGTAATGGCCTGTGCGTCAGACTGTAGCTGGCGAGCGGTGCCAGAGAGGTCAGTGACGGTGCGAGCTTGGGTCTGAAAATATTGGCTGGCTAGGTCGAAGACTTCTGAGAGGTAGCAGGTATTCGTCACGGCTTGGGCGAAGGGCTCGTGCTGACCCATCAGCTGCCGTACGGTGCTGATGGGTAGGGTGATAGCGTCTATCTCTGAAGACGCGATCGCCCCTTCGCAAGGCACCCCTCTGACCAAGCTGGCTAGGCCTAGAACCGCTTTGGGCTCCAGCAGTGAGAGCGTCATGGGCGCTTTCTTGTAAGGGTCATAACCCAGCAGCCGCCCGCGCCCTCTTGTGATCACTATGATCTGATGGGGCATGGTTTCCCGGCGGAGTATTGGCTGACCGATGCGGTAGCGAAGCTGCTGTGCGCCTTGGGCGAGCTGCTCTAGTGCAGTAGCCGGGAGCTGGTCGAAAGGGTAGACCTCTCCAATACTCTGGGCAAGTGAAACGTCAGTGTAAGTCATAGCAAGTTTGGGGCGGCTCGCATAGCACTAGCCATCAGTGTGAAACATCAAGGTTAAGACTATGTTTTGGTGAAGTCCATCGTGTTTTTCGGTAGATGTAAGGAGGCTTTCGACACAGTAGGTAGATTTGTAAGTTTTAGTCAGTGCTTCGAAATGTGATAGGCCTGGCGAGCTAATCAATGGGTGCTGCGTTTGCTAAGGCACTGGCTGGCATATTGGCCAAGTCGACCAACATTTCGTCCGGTTTTCTCTGTCCTAGCTGATGGGAACCTGGGAACTGTTGACGGGTTTTTGATCCGGTGTGTTTCCGGGGGCCCTGACGGGGGTCTCTTTCACCTTTTGGTTCAGCCATTGCTGAAACTTTTCGGTGAGCAGCCTTTGGCGCATTGTGTCGTTGAACTGGGCCGGTTCAAACTGCTCTAGACGTGCGATGACCAGCCATTCTCCAATCTGGGTTGGTGCCCACAGCTGACCGGGCTTACTGACGGTCAGCATCCGGCTCAAGATGGGATGGGGTACATTTAGCTCCACTGGTCCAATGAGGCCACCTGTTTTAGATTCTTGCCCCTCTGAGTATTGACGTGCCAATTCTGAAAAAGACGCACCGTCGTCATTTAGCCGAAAGTAAATTTCCTGAGCCAGGCTAGCGTTCTTGGTGCGGATGAGGGAGTAGCACACCCGGTCTAGCTGAGCCTTGCGCTGGAGAAAGTAAGACTCGATTTGAGGGCCCCAGGTGTTCTCTTGAAAGGTCAGCAGCTTGTGCTCTCGGATAGCTGCTGTCAGCATGTCTTGAGGCGACTGGTTTTGCTGCTGGCACCATGCCTGGCGTTGTTCATCGGAGAACAGGCCGCGCTTAGCGCAAAACCCTTCAACAGCCTTTTGGGAGTCCACTTCGACAGTAGAAATGGCCTCATCCACAATGAATTCTTGAACGAGCTGGGGTAAAAGTTGATACTGCTGTAGCTTTGCTACAAGCTGAAGCCCATTGAGCGCTCTTTGGCCTATCTGAATAACTGGCGACATACCCTGATCTTTGATATCAAGCACTTTCAATTAATCCCAAATCCACATATCAACCCATCAAGGTACATACTTACACACCCCATTCTTTATACATATACCGCTCAAAACATCCGCATAAAAGCTTTATCCAATTCCGTTGAGCGCCTTAAAGACATGAAGTCATTGAAGTGTGAAAAGTTGCCGAGAAGACATTACTTTTTCAGCGGGTATTTTCTATTTTCTGCGAGGGTGCAACGTGATTGAGGTTACATTTGGGCAAACTATAGCAAGAACATAGTTGGTTAATTAATCAACAGTACTATTGCTGATGATTGTGAATGCGATCGCACCGACGGGGTCTTCTCCCCTACTGCTATCAACATTTCAACGGGTCAGATAGGCTTTAGTTTGCTTTTTTGGCTGTTGCTTTCTGTGTAAGGGCTGCTTTGGGTCGAGCGTTTGTCTTCGGATATTGGGATTGAAGCGCTGCGGTATGTCTGGCTTTCTTTCTTATCGTTAAGCTTGTGATTAAGCGATTTTTTCGGTTCGTTTTTAGCTGGTTGACCGCTTGGCCGCGACGCTTGAACGCGGTGAAAGCAGGCTGGCGTGGCCGGTCGCAGGGAATTCAGCGAACGGTTCCTCTGGAGAACAGCGCCGATCGGTCACTGCCTTTTTGGGCTTCATCTCGTCGCGGTAACCCATTGGATCAGAGGCGCGTGGAATCAGACGCCATGGACGATCGCGTTGTTTTTGCCTTGCCCAGAGATGAAATTGTCAACGCGCTCAATCAGACGCTGCGACAGTCTGGCCCGACGACAGATGCTAATGGCTATAGCGATCATCCCGATTTGATAGAGTCGCTAGCAGATTCGGCCTATCTGTGTGAGTGTCAGGGGCGCCACGGAGAGGCTGAGCGACTTTACAGACAGTCTTTGACGCTGAGCGTTCGCCGCTACGGGGATAGCCACTTTGCACTGGTGACGGGCCTGAACGATTTGGCCACCTTTTACCAAAAACAAGAACGGTACGCAGAGGCAGAACCCTTGCTCAGGCAGCTGCTTGATGTGCGATCGCAACACCAGCCGCCGTCCCACCCAGACATCGGTGAGGCTATGTTTTGTCTGGCCGAGTGCTACCGTCACCAGTCTCGCTACAGCAAGGCAGAACCCTTACTGCAAAAGGCGGTTGCCCTCCTGACAGAAACCCTAGGCGCAGCGCATCCCCGGACTCAATCAGTGAAGGTCACTTGGATGCAGCTCGTTTCTGTCATGATCGCTGCTGGTAAGTACAACAGTCCGAGCGAACGACTAGACGAACTGGACCTTGATAATCTCAGCGAGGTCTGTAGCTGGGCAAAGCCTGGCTGGCTGAACCCCGAGAGCGACGATACTTACAGCTGGGTGCTTTCAGGGTGGGGTAAGGAAGGCGTATAGAGTCTCGAAACCCGCATGAACGATGTCTGGATGAACGATGTCTGGATGGACTATTTCTTGTGGCTGCTCAGCAGCGCTTCAACGTCATCGGGCTGCACATGGTAGTACTTGATGTTGGCAGGTAAGACGCGTAGGTTTGGCCCTTTTTTGCATCCACCCAAACAGCCTACGGCCTCCAGCGCGAAGGTAGGTTGGTCTAATGAATTGGAATTGGCTACCTGCTCAAAGGTTTGCCAGAGCTTGGTGCCGCCCTTTTTGCAGCAGTTCTTTTTCTGGCAAAGCTGGACGGTCATTTGCTTTTTGGCTGCTTTCTTTTTGGATTTGCCGCGTTCGGATTTGCCGCGTTTAGATTTTTTGCGTTTGGATTTTTCAGGCGATCGCGCATCATCAGCCTGGTTAACAGCAGTCTCCGTCAGTTCGTTTGTAAGTTCGCAGGCAAACGCAGGTAGGCTAGTCTGAGGATGTAAAGGGATAATTTGTAGCGCGCGCTGTCTCTTTGCTGTGTCAGTGCCTTTAGCAATGCTCCAAACCCGAAGCATGTCACCTAAAACGAGCTCTTGCTTAACAATCACGCTGAGCGCTTTGGGTAGATATATCGTATACACACCCTCTGGCGTTTCTATTTTCAGAGCCTTAATGTTTCCTTTTTTGGAAGTTACTTGTTCAAGGTATTTACCCTGTAGTACTTGCATGTTTTTAGCTGAGTTTCTATACCTTTAAGCTAGTCAATGTTGTCAGCCCACTTTAACCCTCCGCCGATATATTTAGAGTCTTTCTACTCATTTGAATAGTGTGTAAGATAAAGGAGCGCACGTATTGATATACCGCTGTAGCAGCGCAGTACGCCGACACTTAATCAAGCGGTACCCTTTTGCTCCAAGAATTTGAGCCAGGAGTTCTATGAAAATCGCTCTGGTACTACTCATTAAGGGCTACCAGCAGCTTCTGTCTCCGCTGTTGCCAGCGACCTGCCGATATGAGCCTACGTGCTCTTGCTACGCCATCGATGCAATAGAGAGGTTTGGTCCATTGCGAGGCAGTTGGATGGCTGCTCGCCGCGTTGTTCGCTGTCATCCGTTTCATCCTGGGGGCTATGACCCCGTTCCTGAAAAAAACACGCCTGAAAAATCTGATTAGCCTGATTCTGATGAGTCTGATGTGTAAGATTCGCAATCTGATTAGCTACGTCTGGCAAATCGTCTAGCTAATGTACGGGTTTCGAGACATCTAGGCGGGTCATGCGCTCTAGACTGCTAAAGATATGTACTTTTGCCTAAGCATTACAGGTTCAATAGTTTCGGCTGTTAGAGTAAGCGCACGACCTACGTGCGCACTAAGTGTGCAATCTGACTAAGCGTGCAATCTGACTAAGCGTGCAATCTGACTAAGCGTGCAACCAACGGGCTGTGCCTAGCCCCTTTGTTCCTACTTTTGTACTTATGAAGAAAATCTATGTCCTTGACACTAACGTACTGCTGCACGATCCAGATGCGATGCTACGGTTTGAGGACAACGAGGTCTTGCTGCCCATTACAGTCATAGAGGAGCTAGACCGATTCAAGAAGCGCCCCGAAGAAATGGGGCGTAATGCGAGGCAAACGTCTCGTCTGCTCGACAGCTTGCGACAAAGAGGCAGCCTGACTGAAGGCATTGCGCTAGACAATGGTGGAACGTTGCGGGTATCTCTCTGTCGGCGCGAGACGCTAGATAAGCTGCCTGCTGAACTAACGGTGGGCAACGGCGACAATGCCATATTGGCTGTGGCCATTGAGACGAACCAGCGGTGCGACTGTCCGGTGGTGATGGTCAGTAAAGATACCAACATGCGGATCAAGGCCGATACGCTTGGCCTCACTGCTGAAGATTATGAAACCGACAAAATCGATGTCGACGATCTCTACACCGGCATGGGTGAAGTGCTGATGAGCGCTGAGCAGATGGATGCGCTGTTTCAGTCGGGGGGAACCTCTCTGGCGGAAGGTAGACCGATAAAAGATAAGTTTTTCCCCAATCAGGCGCTGACGCTCGTTGATGTGAATAATCCTAGCCACACCGCGCTGGCGCTGGTACGGCAGGATGGCCGGTTGACCCCGTTACCCAAGATGCCTTACAACGGCATCTCACGCATTCAGGCACGAAACCGGGAGCAGCGGTTTGCCTTTTCACTACTGCTAGATGACAGCATTCCGCTGGTGACCCTAGTTGGCAAGGCGGGCACGGGTAAAACACTGCTGGCGATCGCAGCTGGCCTACAAAAAGTCACCGAAGAAAAGCGCTATACCCGACTGCTCATTTCCCGTCCGGTGGTCCCCATGGGTAAAGATATCGGCTATCTGCCCGGTGACATGACCGAGAAGCTCACGCCGTGGATGCAGCCGCTGTACGACAACTTCGATTTGATTTTTAATACCCAAGACACCACCGACAAGCCTGCTCACTGGCGACGCGGACACGAAGACCTAATGGAGATGGGCCTACTGCAGATAGAGGCCCTCACCTACATTCGCGGGCGGACGATTCCCCGCCAGTTCTTCGTGATTGACGAAGCGCAAAACCTGACGCCCCATGAAGTGAAAACAATCCTGACCCGGGCCGGAGAAGGCACCAAAATCGTACTAACAGGCGATACCGCCCAAATTGACAATCCCTATGTGGATGCGGCTAGCAACGGTCTAACGTACGTCATTGAGCGATTCCGCAAAAATCCTTTGGCAGGCCATGTCACGCTGTATCAGGGCGAACGTTCTGACCTGGCAGCCCAGGCGGCGACTTTGCTATAGCTGGCGGCTTTACCGTAGCTGGGATGACTGCTGAACTGTAGCTTTGCCTCACCGTTCGGTATGATTGCCCTATCCTAATGTACGAATTGGTCTGTGCGAATCGGTCACAGGCTGTGACGGTCGCTGGGCGCTTTTTACTGAGACGATGCTGCTATGGATAGTGCAATTGTTGATCCCATATTGCAACGGTATCGAGGTGTGATCGCTCAGCTCTTGAGTCAGCTTGAGACGTTTGCCCGTGCCATCGAAAATACCGAGCTAACCAAAACTGTTCAAAGTCTTCAAGAAAATATCAATCAGCCCTTTCTGTTTGTTGTCATTGGGGAAGTAAAAGCGGGCAAGAGTAGCTTTATCAATGCGCTACTTGGCAGTGGTGAAATTTGCGAAGTGGGCGCCGATCCGCGCACAAACATGGTGGCCAAGATTGTCTACACGGAAGGCGATGGCTACAGCCGCGAGACAAAGCCCGGCGAACTGAGAGAAATAGGCAGACCGGTCCCCATTCTCAAACAAATCGCCATTGTCGATACGCCAGGTACCAACAGTCCGTTTCAGCAGCACGAAGATATCACCAAAGCCTTTATTCCAAACAGTGACCTGGTTGTTTTCGTCTTCTTTTCTAAAAATCCGTATACCAATACGGCTTGGTCTCTGGTGGATTTTGCCCATCGGGAGTGGAAGAAGCCGGTGATTTTTGTGCTGCAGCAGGCAGACCTAGCCGATGAGCGGGAGCTGCAGACCGCCATGCAATACATTGAGCAGGAAGCGCAGCAGCGACAAATCGCGACGCCGCAGGTCTTTGCAACCTCTGCCAAGCTGGCTTCATCGGCAGGCCAAACGGGGGAAACTGCCGATGAAGCCGGGGGCTTTGTGCCGATCAAAGACTTTGTGCGTGGCACCATTACGGGCGGGCAGGGATATCGGCTAAAGCTCACATCGAATATTGGTTCAGCAGAGCAAATTGTGACCCGACTGGGCGGAGATATGCAGCTGATTAAGCGGCAGCTGGACACCGATGAGGCGGTGGTGGCCAAGATTCGCAACCGGCTCGGCCAGGGGGAAGCCCAGTCACGCTCTGAAATCGATGCTCTCGTTGAGCGACTGATGGTGCAGTACGAGCGAACGATATATCAAGTTAAGACGGAATTTCGAGAAGGGCTGTCTATTTTTGTATTGGCGAAGCGATCGCTGCTGTCTGTGTTTAACCGTCAGCAGCGGGTCGAAACCTGGATGAGCGAACTCAAAACGCGCGCCCAGCGAGACTTAGAAACTACCCTAGATGAGACTTCTAAAGAGGGCGCGAAGCGATTCCTCGATGGCATTCAGCTGATGATTAAACAGCTCCTAGCAGAGCTGACAACCCTACAAAATGACGACCTAAAAAGAACAGAAATTTCCTTGCCGCTGCTGGAGTATCGCTATGAAGTGATTGAGGGCGTCAAAAGTAAGATCAACGGCCTGCTCAACGATGAGACCTTCCTAAACTGCCTAACAGATACCGCTGATAGCGTTGGCCCGGGTGTGGCGGGTGGCGGCATCTTGGCGGTGATTGGCGGGGTGATTGCGACGGTGACCGAAGTGGTCATTCTCGACATTATTGGCAGCGTCTTTTTGGGGGTTGGGGTGCTGTTTGCAGGGGGTGTGCTAGTGGCCAAGCGACGTCGGCTCATCGCCAAGCTCGACAGCGAACTAGAGCGCAACAAGTCACGGTTTGAATCGACGGTTTCGGAGCAGCTGAATGCCCGGCTTCAAGGTATCTACGACGAGATTGGCTTGAGCTTTACCGACCTGTACGACTATGTAGCTCAGCAACGCACTAGCCTAACCCCCCTGATTGCTCAGTTTGAGCAGATTCAGCAGGAGACGGAAACGCTTGCTAGAGAAATTCGGCAGCTGTAGGCAAGGCTCTGGTGTGCGGTCTTTGGTTGTTGATTGCTGGTGGCCTAGTGATTACTGGCAGCGATCGCACAGTCCATGCACTGTTACCTCATAGCTATCTACTTTCAGTCCAGCCCTTAAGCGGTCGGTACTGACTGATTGCAGCTGTTCCCAGGCCACATCTTCAATGGCACCGCAGCTCCGACAGCGAAAATGGTGATGCAAGCCCACATTGGCATCGTACCGACAGACGCCTTCTTCTAAAAGGATGTCGCGAATGAGACCGACATCGCGCAAAGCCTGTAGCGAACTGTAGAGCGTAGCTTGGGAAGAGGTCGGCGCGTCTCTGTTGAGATCGCTCAGAATTTGCTCAGCCGTCGGATGGTCGTCGCGGCCTAGTAAATTGGCATATACGGCGAACCGCTGGGGCGTAACCCGCAAGTTCTTTGCCTTCAGCGTTTGAATGATTTCTTCTGTGTGCTGTAACATTTCCACCTCTAACCTAAGCGCGCCCGTACCCCTTTCCCTGATGACTTACTTCGGAAAGACTTCTTCTCAGTGACGCCTGCAGCGCAACTCACAAGTAGTACAAGCTACTTTTCCAATGTAGCACCTGCTTATCAGTATGACACCTATACAAGGCATGTTCTTAAAATTTTATGATTCTTTTAGTTGCACTTTTCCTAAATAAGAATTATTCTGACTTATAGCAACGAGATAAAACAGCAGCAAAACAAGATTGAGCACAGCATCAATACGCTGCCAGCCTGTTTCAGGCTGACTGTATCCTGTTGCTTCAACATTATTTATTGCCGACCTGGAGGTTATTCATGTCTGTTATCACTAAAGCGCCCAGCGTTGTTTTCAAGACCCGCGTTCGTGACGAATCCGTCGAAGGCCCCAATCCGTATCGCTGGGAAGACAAAACAACCGAAGATATCTTCGCTGGCAAGAAAATTGTCCTCTTTTCGCTGCCGGGTGCGTTCACGCCCACCTGCTCTTCTAACCATCTTCCTCGCTACGAGGAACTCTTCGATGAGTTCAAGGCGCAGGGCGTCGATGAGATTTACTGCATCTCCGTAAACGATGCATTCGTAATGTTTCAGTGGGGCAAACAGCAAGGTGTTCAAAACGTTAAGCTGCTTCCCGATGGCAACGGCGAATTCACCCGAAAGATGGGCATGCTGGTCGAAAAAACCAACCTCGGCTTTGGCATGCGCTCTTGGCGCTACTCTGCGCTCATCAACGATCTCAACGTCGAGAAAATGTTCATTGAGCCCGATTTTGGCGACAACTGCCCTACAGACCCCTTCGAAGTTTCTGACGCTGATACCATGCTGGCTTACTTGAAGGGGCAGGATGCTCCTGGCGTTTCTGAGCCCGTTAAAGAGTTTGTTGGCTAAGTAAGCGCTAGCTGGTTTTACTCACCGGTTTCACGACAGGTGCTGATGCAATCTATCGACTGCAGAATAGCGTGGTCGATAGATTGTGTGCCTGAATAAACCGACGTGAAATGACAAGCAACCCTAGCAACCCTTGAGCGGCCACTCAGATTCACACTTAACACTTCATCCATCTGGGCGCAGACCTCTGTACTCAAACCTCTGTACTCAAACCTCTGTACTCAAACCTCTGCGCCCAGACCATCCCCTGATAACCATGAAAATTTCCAGTGCTACTATCGAAAATCACTTAGAAACCGTTTATGACGCTATCGTTGTCGGCGGTGGCATGGGCGGGCTTTCAGCAGCTATCTACCTCGCTCGCTACGGGCTGAGATGTCTCGTCATTGAGAAAGGCAAGGGGCGATCGCTCTGGATGCAAGAGACCCGCAACTACCTCGGCTTTGACCCTGACACGCCCGGTCGCAACATTCTCTCCCATGGTACGAAGCAGGCGATCACTTGGGGCGCAGACCATCTTCGGGCCTTCGTTGAAAACGTGACTGACGAGGGCGAGACCTTTGCCGTGGAAGTCAAAATCGGCAAGAAAAACAGCAAGAGCTACACCTTGCGCAGCAAATACTTAATCGCAGCCTCTGGCGTCATTGACGTGCTGCCAGAACTCGAAAACATGCAAAACGTGTACGACTATGCAGGCTATACCCTGCACGTGTGCATGATTTGCGATGGTTACGATATGTGGGACAAAAAAGCAGTTCTGATTGCTGGCAAGGAAGCGCAGATCAATGCAGCCTTTGTCTTGAACTGGTTCACGCCGTACATCTCTGTGCTCACGGATGGTCGCTACCCAGTTAGCAACGCCATGAAGCAAAAGCTATCCGACCACGGCTATCCTCTCTACGAATCGCCTATCAAAGAGTTTTTGGGCGAAAACCACGAACTCAGTGGCGTAGCGCTGGAAGATGGCACGGTTGTCGATGCGACTACTGGCCTCATCAGTATGGGCTCCATCTATCACAACCAATACCTCAAGGGGATAGAAGGGCTTACTTGGGACGGTGAAAATCTCATCACCAACGACATGGCCCAGACTACCCACGAGCGGATCTTTGCGCTGGGTGACCTGAAGAAAGGGCTCAACCAGGTGACCATTGCCGTTGCTGATGGTACGAAGGCGGGCACTCAGATTTGGCGAAACATTCGCCGTGCTAGCACGCCGCGCAAGTGGCAAGAAAATATATCTAGAGTAGCTGTCACGTCAGCCTAGGAGAGTTTTAGCGTGAGGTCCTAGAGTAAGGGCGTAATCTGCCGGTTTCAACATGCAATCACCGTCCTACTGCGCTCCCTGGTTACTCCGCAATGGCTTGCTCATGACCCTCTACACAGGTCTAAGGGCGCCGTACATTTGGCAGGAAACTCTCAGCGAACCCGAACCGGTTTTTCATGAAAAAATCTTTACTGGGGCGCAGGGGGTGCCCATTTTCGGTAAGGTTGCCATGCCTCCCGATCCCATCGGCACCTTGGTGGGCACCTACGGCATTACAGGCGACCTCGAGGATCAATGGTTTCTAAAAATCATGGCCCGGAAGGCCTTTGCCAAAGGGTACGCCGTTGTCGTTTTTGACTGGCGTGCCCACGGCAGGACTGCGCAGCTTTCTCCAACGCTCACTTCAGACGGTCTATACGAAGGCGAAGATTTTGTGCGGATCGCAGCTGCGGCCAAGGCGATGGGCTGCCCTGCGCCAATCTGGTTTACTGCTTTCTCTCTGGGGGGGCTGCTGGCACTCTGGGGACTAAAATCTGCCCAAGACCTGCCAAAATGGGGTAAGGAGCTCAATATTGCATCAGAGGATGTGGCCGGATGTGCCGTGATCTGCCCGGCACTGGAGTCGGCGCGATCGCTTACCTACCTGACCCAAGCCCCCGCTGGTAAATATCTAGAAAAAGCCATCACCCGTAAGCTAAAGCAGCTTCTAGAGCAGCTTCAGCGATCGCACCCCACATCTTTTGATCCGGCAGCCATCGAGCGAGTCCACAGCATCTGGAGCTTCGACCACGAGATGGTGATCTCCAGGTTGGGCTTTAGCACCGTAGAAGAGTACTACCGGGCGACAAGCGGTCTCTATCTGCTACCCGAGCTGGCAAAGCCGACACTGATTCTCTACGCAGCCGACGACCCGCTATTTGCCCCTAGCCTGGTCGAAGATATCGAAACTGCCTGCGCGGCCAATCCCAATATCAAGCTTGTGTTGACCCGGCAAGGAGGCCATGTCGGCTACATCAGTAGCCCAGCTTGTCAAAAACAGTTCAACGATGGCGATTGCTGGTGGGCCTGGAATCGTATTCTGGACTGGTGTGGTCGCTTTTGAACCCAAAAAACACAGAAAATGCAGGGAATAAGGAAAATCAACAAATCATGATTTGATATCGCAATGTTGCACAACCCCACAATGCGAGTCTTATGTTACATACTGATCTCAGTGCATTGTCGTAGACTGAAAAACTCATCAACGCTAACTACCTCATCGGAACCGGTTCCTCAAAAGCACTTCAACCATGACATTAGCCCCCTGGTCAGTAAAAGAAACGCTTCGCCTCGCGAAGCTAAACGACTATGGCATTTTAGATACCCTGCCAGATGATACTTACGACGACATTGCCACGCTCGCAGCACACATTTGCCAAGCCCCCACCGCACTCGTCAGCTTGGTTGATGCCAGCCGCCAATGGTTCAAAGCCAAAATCGGTATGGAAGTCAGCGAGACGCCCCGCAACGTTGCGTTCTGCGCCCATACTATCCAGCAGCCAAATGTCATGGTCGTAGAAGATACCCACTGCAGCCGCCTATTCCGTGATAACCCGCTAGTAACCGGCCCCCCCTACATTCGCTTCTATGCAGGCGCGCCGCTCATTACGCCCGATGGACATGCCCTTGGCTCGCTCTGCGTGCTCGACTACGAGCCCCGCTCATTCACCGCAGCGCAGCGCAAGGCCCTACAGGTGCTCAGCCGTCAGGTCGTCGCCCAGATGGAGCTGAGCCGTCAAAGCATAGAACTCAAGCAGACCAACGAAACCCTAGAGCAGCGAGTTAAAGAGCGGACAGCCAGTTTGACCAGGTCGTTGCATCGCCTGCTAAAGACCCAAACTGCCCTGCTAAAAAGAGCAGCTGCTTCGCGGCACAGTGCGCTTCACGATTCGCTGACAGGGCTTCCTAACCGCAGCTATTTTTTACAGCGGCTCGACCAGGCTATTCAGCTTACCCATCGCCAGCCTAGCCATCAGTATGCGGTGCTGTTTATCGACCTCGATAACTTCAAGCCGGTCAACGACACCCTTGGACACGACATTGGCGATCGCCTCCTTACCCACGTCGCAGAGCAAATTAAGCTGCTGCTGCGCAAAAGCGATCTGGTGGCCCGACTTGGCGGAGACGAATTTGCCATCCTACTAGATGCCCTCTCCAATGAGGACCAAGCCATCACTGCCGTCAAACGCCTGCAGGCCAGGCTAAGCGAGCCCTGCGAGATAGATAGCCACAAAATTTTCATTAGCGCGAGCATTGGCATTACCTTCAGTCGCTTGGGCTATCGCCAACCGGAAGCTGCCCTAAGAGATGCCGATACGGCAATGTATCAGGCCAAAGAACAAGCAAAAAAACGCGTACAGGCTCAACTCAAAGCGCAGCTCGAAAATCAGCTCCAGCAGCAATACATCGATCCAAAATCACCAATTCTCATCCAAGACGAAATTCCCTTCAGCGGTCAGCAGTTCGTTGTGTTCAATGCCGAGATGAAAGATCAGGCAAAGGCCCGCCTTAGCTTTGAGGGGGAACTGTATCACGCCGTTCTAAACGATCAGCTGCATCTTCACTATCAGCCGATTTTCGACCTGGCTACCCGGCGGCTATGCGGCCTAGAAGCTCTTTTGCGCTGGCAACACCCTACAAAAGGCTACCTGCCAGCAAAGGCCTTCATCGACGTTGCTGAAGATATCGGCGTTACTCGCCAGCTCTGCAGTCGGACCATACAGCTCAGCTGCGAGCAGATGGTCAAATGGCGAAAAATACAGCAGGAGAGCATCAGCTTCCACCGCCCTGGAAACCAGTCAGCTCCGAATCAATCGCCGCTGAAATTGCATATCAACCTATCTTTGACGCAGGTGCGGTACCCGCAGCTGGTTATTCAGTGGCAAGCAGCGCTCAAGAAGTATCAGCTGCCCGCATCCGCTTTTCAGCTAGAGATTGCTGAAAATGTTCTCATCAGTGGTGAGCCAGCTGTCACAGAGACCTTGCAAAAGCTCAAGCGACTTGGCTTTGACCTCTGCGTAGATGATTTTGGTCGAGGCCATTCTTCGCTGAGTCGTCTTCATCAGCTGGAGGTGAGGGCGCTGAAAATCGACCGGTCTTTTGTGCGCGAACTCAGCCACGACGATGGTATTGACCTCGTGAAAACAATCATTGCTTTTGGCCAAAGTGCTGGCATGAATGTGATTGCAGAAGGGATTGAAACCGCCGATCAAATAGACGAGCTAGTTGCTTTAGGCTGTCAGCGGGGGCAGGGCCTCTGGCTTGCTGACGCACTGCCTAGTCCAGAAATCGACGCACTAGTCGCTGTCAAAAGCAGCTCGCCCGACAAACTACTTCCCTAGACCAATGGCAGCGAGTATCAACAGTGTTGGCGTCAGCCAATCGCCCCATCTCACGTAGGGTGTGAGGGTCTGGCGCCGATATATTTTTGCCTGATGGGTCACCTGTTCATCTGGGTTAGAAAGCCATTGTGTCCGGCCACGAGGGTCGACAATACCAGAAATGCCCGTATTGGTGACTCGCGCTTCCCAGCGATCGCTCTCTATGGCCCTCATCACATCGAGTGCGTGATGCTGCATCATCTGCCGGGGCGGATAAGGATCATTATTAGACGCTGTCAAAATCAGCTGCCCCCCTCGCTTCACCTGCTGTCGAAACAGCTCTGTAAAGGCCGATTCGTAGCATATCCCTGCGGCAACTGGTCCAAACGGGGTGTTTAGCTGTTGGTCAAAGGTGCCCGGTGCCAGACTTTCGAAGGGAGAGAGTCTATCCAGTAGATGCGCAAAGGGCAGGTATTCACCCAGCGGGACCAGCTTGACCTTGTTGTAACGGCTCTCTATTTGCCCTGCTGCGGTCAAGGTCAGCAGGCTCTGGGTGAGGGGCGATCGTGTATCGGCAATCTCCCGGTGGGCAAAGGACCCCAGTATCAGCGGCACGCCTGTGTTGGCCACTGCCCGCACAAATACATTGCGGTCTTCAGTGAATGCATTCCATCTCTGGGGAATGGCACCTTCTGGCGTAATCACCAGCTCTGCGCCTTCGGCGGCCAGCTGCTCATAGCCTGTCAGGTACGCCTGAATAGACGTCCGAACGCCCTCAGGCGATAGCTTTTGAGATGTTGGAATGTTTCCCTGAATCAGCCCAACGCGCAGAGATTGCTCTGGTGTGTCAGCAAGCGGACGCGAGTACAGCCATCCGCCCGCCAAGTGTAGACATACAAAGAGCCCCACCACCCCGATCACGTAGGAGCGCTTGCTTGCCCTAGAAAAAGACAGCTCAGAAGAAGACAGCTCAGAAGAAGACAGCTCAGAAGAAGACAATCCGCTCGGCGTCATGGCTACTGCTAGCAGTCCATTGACAATCACAATGGCTGCAGTCACCGTGATTGGTCCCGAGATTTGCCCCATCTGTAAAATCCAAAGGTCACCGGGACTTTGGGTATAGCTCAGCGATGTCCAATACAGCGGGCCACGGCTCCAAACCCACTCCACCGCGCACCACAGCGCGGTCCCCAGTAGCAACCGCTGCCAAAGCGCCAACCCATTGCCCCGCGCACGAGCGCCATACCAGCGCATCACCATCCGCATCAGCCACAGCCAAGTGACCCCAATCGCAGCGCCCCACAGGGTGATAAAGGCCCAAGCAAACAACGCTAGGAAAACGCCAGCTATCCAGGGCAACCCCATGACCAGCAATGGGTTTAGCCACCACACAATCCATGACAGCGCCACTCCGTGGTAGGCCACTCCCCACAGCGCCGCACCGGCTAACGCAGGCCGTAGTGCCAACTCGTCGCCCAGCACAAGTCTCCAAAGTGGCACCAGTGCAACCCAAGCCAAGGGCCACGCATTGACAGGGGCAATTCCCATGAGCAGGCCACCTGTAAGCAAGCTGATGGCAGGGCCCATCGACTTCCACCAAACTGTCAGTGCCCTGCTATTGAAGTCAGTGAGGCTGCTATCAGATGGCATGGCAGTTACGGGTGTGCTGGTCTCTCTCTATGCTTGTTTTTGTAGGGACCTTTTTTAGGACTCCTCAGAGCAATTCTCAGATCATAGGGCTTCAGCGAACTGCCCAGCTTGGTATAATCCTCACTTCATATTGCAAATCCTAGAAGAAACTATAGAAGCAGCTATGGCAGATTGGCAGATGATTACGGGCGGGGTCACTGCCCCCAAAGGATTTAGAGCAGCCGGGATTGCCGCTGGGCTGAAGCCTTCTGGCTCTCCAGATTTGGCCCTGATCGTGTCTGATTGTGAGGCGATCGCAGCCGGTGTATTTACCACCACTCAGGTGCGTGCCGCCTGCGTAGACTATTGCCAAGACTTGCTAGAGACTAAGCCGTCGGCTAGGGCAATCCTTTGCAATGCGGGTCAGGCCAATGCCTGCACCGGTGAGCAAGGCATGCAAGATGCGATCGCCAGCGCGCAGTCTGTCGCCACCGCTCTCAATGTCTCACCCGATAACATCCTACTCGCCTCCACAGGTGTCATCGGACAGCGCATAAAAATAGACGCGCTTCACTCAGGGATTCCGTCCCTGGTTGATGCTCTGTCTGCTGAAGGCGGAAGCAACGCTGCTAGGGCTATCGTCACTACCGACCTCATCACCAAGTCTATTGCACTCGAAGCGCACATGGGCGACCGTCCTATCCGCATGGGTGGCATCGCCAAGGGGTCCGGCATGATCCATCCCAACATGGCCACCATGCTGGGATTCATTACCTGTGATGCAGCCGTGTCTCCGCCGCTGTGGCAAGAGATGCTTCGCCGGGCCACCGCCAAAAGCTTTAACCAAATCACCGTTGATGGCGACACCAGCACAAACGACTGCCTGCTGGCACTTGCCAATGGAGAGTCTCGCACCCCAGCGATTACCGCACCGGGCCCTGAAGCCGACAAGCTAGAAGCGATGCTCACGGCTGTCTGTATCCACTTGGCTAAGGCGATCGCCCGAGACGGCGAAGGCGCTACTTGCCTACTGGAAGTTTCTGTCAGTGGCGCTATGAGCGATCGCGCCGCCAGCCAAATCGCCCGCACCGTCGCAGGCTCCTCTCTTGTAAAATCTGCCATTTTTGGCCGCGATCCGAACTGGGGCCGGATTGCTGGTGCCGCAGGGCGGGCAGGCATCCCTTTCGAGCAAGCTGAGCTAAGCATCCGCCTTGGCAGCGCTACCCTCATGAGTAAAGGCACCCCCCAACCCTTTGATCGCGATGGGGCAAGCGCCTATCTCAAGCAGCAGTCGGTGCGTAGCACCCAAGCCATGTCAAAAGTCCTACTTGCAGCCCCAGCGGCTGACCAGTCGCCGCTCGATCACCTAAACGACGAAGTCGAATCCCTATCCCATCCTGTTCAAATCGACCTCAGCGTTGGTAAGGGTTCTGGTGTAGGCAAGGCGTGGGGCTGCGATCTGAGCTACGACTACGTAAAAATCAACGCTGAGTACACAACATAGTGATTCGGTCACACCAGATTCAACTACGCTAAACCCAAGCACGGTAAATTTAGCTTGTACACAAAGAGAACTTTTTTCCAAAAGCTTCGTCAGACTTTCCAGATGAGCGAATACCTTTTCGAGCACTCCTTTGAGCACTTCCCAGTGCGTACGATTTGAGCAAGTTCCCACAGGGGATCACGAACAAATAACCTTGTACGCGTAGCGCCTGATTTTAAAGAGTCCGTATAATTACGCCTTAATCGTTTTAGTCAATACAAACTAGGTGATAGTTTTTTCAGTATAAATAGCTAACTGCCCAAATTAATAGATACAGTAGCCAGTACGGAGAGCCCACAAGTCAAATGCGTAAAGTCACCGCTTCAGCCGTAATTCTCACAGCCCTGACAGGCTGTAGCCAAAGTGGAGTTCCCAGTAATCAGTGGAGCTTTGAAATACCCGCTGACGACCAGGCAGCCTTTTCAGAGACTGACCAGGGATTCTCTTCAGAATTATTTTCGGAAGATACGGCTTTTCTCTCGAGGGCGTCTGCTCTCTCCGCTGACCTCTCTACGGACCTGTCTACACAGTCAGCTATTATGGGGCCAGCTGTCGAGCAGCCAGCCGTATCGACTTTGACCCAGTCATCTTCTCCTACAGGTAGTAATGTAGCTAGTGCTGACTTCAGCCAGCTGGTCAGCACAGCTACCAGCAACAACGCAAGAAACTTCATCCGGACAACGGCTCGCCCAGACCCCATCGCCGACGTCCGAAGCTACTTGAACCGCCGCTCTAGTCCCGGTCTAATTACCAGTCGGCTGCCGTACTCATCAGATATTTACCTACCCTCTTCTCCGCCGGCAGCACCGCTTTCAGCTTTGGGCGCACTGCCTGCGAGTTCCTCTTCTACAGCAGCATACGCTCCCTCCCCTGCAGCTTCCCTGCCAGCGACACCAGCGTCTGTTACCGTTCCTGCCGATGCCCCTGCCGAGGTAAATATTGCGGCGTTGCCTCAGACCTCAGTCCCGCTGCCCTCAGTTCCTGCCTCGGTGACCCCAATGCCGACGGAGGTGGCGACTGCCCCGGCTGGTGGACTTCCTTCTCTCTATGACAATGTTGTCGTTTCGCAGACGGCCCCGGTATCCATTGCCGGGGTGGAATCCTCTGCGGCTACGCCGTCCCCCACAGCAGCACGTACGATCAGTCTGGAGGCAGATGCAGAGTCGGACTTACCAGTTCTACAGCCTAGCCGACCGCTCAACGACTCGGCTGCGCTTGCGGAGACTGCGACCACGCGTCGAACCTCGATTGGAACCTCAATCCTGAGAGATTTGCAGCGAGATGAGTCAGGCACAATTGCCGCTGAGCCATCTGCTGAATCTTCTGCCGTTGTACCAGGGATTATCGAACCGTCATCCCTAGAGCAGCAAGATGTCGATACTTTGAGCATTGCGCTACTCACGGAGAGTCTAGAAGGCATGTCACCGGCAGGCATGTCACCGGCAGATCCGGCAGCTGCTACCGAAGACCGTCCTACTTTAGAAGAGCTTGTACGCTCGATTCCTGAAAGAAAGGAATCCCCCTTGTTAGTTAGTTTTCGGTCAGCTGACAGCTTATCTTCAAGCGAAGCCATTGGATCCCAGGCTGTTGAATCCCAATTAGCTGAAGGTCAACTAGCTGATATGCAGACGCAAGGGCTCGTCGAGCAGGAAACTGTCCGGCCATCTGCCAATCAGATAGATTACGAAATCGACACGCGCTCCAGCCAAGTCGATTCCCCCTTGCTTGAGGGATTTAGTGCTGGCGTTGATGAGGTCTCTCTATCGACTATCTACGTCCCTATTTCTGGGGAGATTTCAGTAGATGCTTCCGCAGCACTGATTCAAGCTGCGATCGCAGCTTTAGGCGATGAGGTCGCAACAGCCCCGTTCACAGGCGCTCAGCCCGGTTCATCTGCCCTGTCTACCATTCAGGTAGCGCCAGCCGAAGCCACCTCACTCGAAGTAGAGCAGCTGGGTCAAACGTCAGAAATCGCCCGCTTGCTGAGGGACCAGCTTATGAACACTCAGAGCCTAAATCCATCAAAAATCAGCGAGCAAAACCCAGACACCGTATTTGATGTTTTGAAATCTGCCGTAGAGACTGCGACAGAAAGGGCCCAGGTTTCTCAGCGTGCCGCTGCACCGGCCATAGACCTGCTGACACAGCCCGCTAGGAAGTATCGCCAGCGGATTATTTGGCAATGACTCTCCTCTGGCGATGGCGCAGGGTCAACCAGCATCTATCAGCTCAACAACGCCTTCACGTGCACGAATGATGACATCGTAGCCACGCAAAAAGTCGTTGCCTAGCAGACCCACATCGACCGCTTCACCGATGCTCACCCGGGCATTTGTCAGCGTTACCTCTCCCATGGAGATAGACGCTATCTGACCGACGTCAAAGGAAACTTCTGCCTGGCTTGCGGTGGCGGCTATCATCCTTTCTGTCGTGATGACACCTAGCTCATCGGCCATTCTCCGAGTGATGAGGGTTCGACTAGCTCCCGTATCCAAAATCATGTCGTAGGTTTTTACCCCGTTGAAAGTAACTCGCACAACCGGTGTTCCCTGCAGTCGGCGTACAATGGGAACTCTCACGCTACGGGGAGAGGAAGGCTGAGAAGGCTGTTGATAGACCTGCTGTGGAACTGAGGGTCGTTCTGATGGTTGCTCAGATGGACTTGCCAACGGCGCCCGGCTTACAGCTGCGGGCGTGGGCTCGTGTACAGGTGTTTGCATGTTTGTAACCTGGGCAAGGGCAGCGTTGGCATGGCTGGTATACTCGGCGATCTTTTGCTGGGCAACAGCATAGTTTTTATCTGCCTTGCTAACGTCTGTCAGGGCAGCAGCGGCACGTTGCCAGCGGCTGGCAATGAGTCCCCAGTCATCAGGCGAAAACGCCGATTGACTGAGCAAATAAGCACCTGATGCCAGATTGATTCCCTCACGATAAGCCGCCGCAGAAGCGGCCATCTCAGAGGTTTGCTCAGGCGCGAGGGATGGCACTGTCGAAGCGGCCGACGCAACAGAGGCGACTGATTCAGTCTTCATCTGCGGCGGGATAGTGATTTCTTCGTGGCGGTTTTCTTTTGCAGAGAGCAACTTTGGGGGCGAGCCACAGCTATAGCAAGCCAATCCGACAAAACTAGGCAATAATATGAAGCGAGATAAAAAGCGAAACCAGCCCATAGGAAATACATTGTGTGCCCTTACCTAGCGTGCCCGGGCACGATTCCAGTTTTCATCGCGCCTTATACGGAATCTCTGTCCTAAACCTGTCTACGAGGCTCGGTGTTTTCTGCTCAGTAGGTCTTATGGGATTTCATTTACTAGTCACGTCTATTGGTCACTTCACCGGTCACTATGTTCGATCCTGCTGCCCAACCCGCATTGCTTGTTCTAGAAGATGGCACCTTGTATAGGGGATGGTCATTTGGTGACACGGGCACCACGATGGGAGAGGTCGTGTTCAATACTGGCATGACTGGCTATCAGGAAGTTCTCACAGACCCCAGCTACTGTGGTCAGATGGTCGCATTTACTTACCCTGAGCTGGGTAATACTGGGGTAAACCCTGAAGATGAGGAATCGGCTAGGCCCCAGGTAAGAGGTGCGATCGCGAAAAATATCTGCACCCAGCCCAGTAGCTGGCGCTCCGTCCAATCTCTCAGTGACTACCTTAAGAACCACCACATCCCCGGCATTTTCGGCATCGATACCCGCGCCCTCACTCGTAAGCTGCGTAGTGCTGGCGCGATGAATGGCATTATCTCCAGCGACGTGCTCGACCCAGAAGAGCTGCTGCGTCAGCTACAGACGCTGCCTTCTATGGAAGGACTTAACTTGGTGCAGGAAGTCACAACGGCAGGCACCTACGAGTGGCAAGAAGAAACCAACCAGCAGTGGGCCTTTAGCGCACCCCCAACCCTGGGAGCAGGTTTAGATGAACCCGCACAGGCTTTCTCAGACGAAGGCGCTCCGCTGACGGTGGTTGCGCTTGACTTTGGGATCAAGCGCAATATCCTCAGGCGGCTAGCGAGCTACGGCTGCAAAGTTATTGTCGTTCCAGCGGATACCTCACCAGCAGAAATCTTTGCTCATCAGCCAGATGGGCTGTTCCTATCGAACGGGCCGGGTGACCCTGCGGCTGTTACCGGCGCGCCAGCCCTAACCCGCGCACTCATCGATAGTAAAATCCCGACCTTCGGCATTTGTATGGGCCATCAAATTCTCGGGCTCTCCCTGGGCGCAGAGACTTTTAAGCTCAAGTTTGGCCATCGCGGGCTCAACCAGCCTTGCGGCCTCACGCAGCAGGTTGAAATCACCAGTCAAAACCACGGCTTTGCGCTCAGCGCCGACTCTATCGATGAAAGCAGCCCAGTTGAAATCACCCATCTCAACCTCAACGACCAGACAGTCGCTGGCATTCGCCACCGGCAGCTCCCTGTATTTTCAGTGCAGTACCACCCAGAGGCCAGCCCAGGCCCTCACGACGCAGACTATCTATTTGCCAACTTCGTTCAAGCCATGCGAGATCATCGCAAACAAACCGCACAGTAAGTTGGCGCGAACAAGCCAGCTGGGGCAGTTGGATAGTCAGCAGCAGCCAAAACGACCCAGACTACCTGCCTCAGACGAGGCCTTTAGGAACAAAACAATCTGTTTTATTTGACAGATAATGTCCCCTGATAGGGCATGATATCAATGTCTTAAGTCAGTGCGAGTAAAACGCCCGTCTTTGTCTTGCGGTCCATAGTAACTTGCCCTATACTTAATCGTCATATTGTCGTTCAATGCTAGGCATACCAGGAGGATCCCATCGCTGAGTCGCTTACCCTAACAGTTAGTCTAAGAGGCACCCGCGAAGTTAGGGGGAAATGTCAAATCTTTCGCCTCACTGGACTTTTAGATGCTTTTTCTGAGCCTACTTTTCTGAAGGTTCTCAACAAGTACATTGAAGATGGTCCAGCACATATTGTTTTGGACCTATCTACCATTGACTTTGTTGACAGCTCTGGATTGGGCGCACTCGTTCGTCTAGTTAAAAAGGCGAAGAGCGAGAGCGGCAGCGTTCAAGTCGTCAGCAATCCCAGGGTCACACAGACTGTCAAATTAGTTCGTCTTGAACAGTTTTTGTCGCTGCAGCCCAACGTAGATGCAGCGCTTGAAAACCTCAAAAAATAGAAGCTCTCTTGGGAAATAAAGTTTCCTTCCAAGGAAGAGTTGAGTCCTAGATAGGCAAACCTGAGTAAAAATCTGCAAGCAAGCTAAATCAGAAAATGACGAGCAGCAATCCGCAGGTGATTTTGTAGTCGGCGCCTCAAGCGAGTAGACTACATCCACTAGCAGGGTGCTGCTTTTTGCATAGTGACCCTGCTGCTATTCGCTTTGGATTCATTTAGCCCCTAGATTCACTACCGTGGCTCAGCCGCCAAACTTGCCTTCTACAAACTTGCCTTCTACAAGCTTGCCTTCTACAAGCTTGCCTTCTGAGGGCAGGCCCCATTTTCTACACCTGAGGCCTGACGATCAGCCATCGTCAGAACAGCTGCGATCGCTCTCTCCGATCTCTCTAGCCTACATAGGAGATGCCGTGTTTGAGCTATATGTGCGATCGCGCTTACTCATGCCATCCAAGCGAATCCGCGACTACCACCATCAGGTGGTTACCCAGGTCAACGCCGAACAACAGGCACACTATGTTGATACTCTCTTTCCCCACCTAACAGAAGACGAGCAGGATCTTGTCCGTAGAGGTCGCAATGCAACCACCGGCCGCCACCGCCGCGCCAGCGGCCAAGACTATCAAAAAGCCACTGGATTGGAAGCCTTAATCGGGTATCTGTATCTCAGCGATCAGCCTAGGCTTTGTCAGCTGCTAGACCTGCTAGGGATTCGCTCTTGTCAATAGCAATCGTCAATGGAGAGCGCCTACACTTGTAAAATACAGCATGCTTATAGCCATTTCTTCTTCTAGCCACTTATTGAGGTACCACGCGTGAGCGGCTCTGACAAAAAGCCATTGAATCAGTCCAAAAGCGCCTCAAGGCCGCCTCGTCCAAAAAAGTCAAGGTCTAGCTTCGGCAAGAAGTCCGGCTCCCGGTTCGGCCCAAAATCTGGCAGTAAGAAAGGCGATCGCCCTGAGTCAAAACAGCACTCGACCTCAGACAATCCAACAAGTGGGAGCGATAAGCCAAGACTCCGCTCCGGGAAATACGCCAGCGCCGGAAGTAGTCCCAAACGCTCAAAATTCGGGAGTGGCCGCAAGCAGGCCCGGCCCAGCAGCTATGGCAATTCAGGGGGCAAGCGAGAGCGATATCAGGATAAAGACTACCCAAGCAGAAACTATCAGAGCAGAGATAGGTTTAGCGATCGCAAAGAGAGCCCATTAGAGAGCGCAAAACCCGATCTGATATACGGTCGCCACGCGGTCGAAGCAGCCATCGAAGGCGCGCGATCGCTCAACCGACTCTGGGTGAATGCAAAGCTCCACTACGACCCACACTTTCGCCCCCTCATCCAAATCGCCAAAGCCAACGGCGCAGTTATCGACGAAGTCGAAAATCTCCGCCTCAGTCAGATGACGCAAGGCGCAAATCACCAAGGGATTGTTGCTCAGGTCGCCGCTTACGACTACGTAGAATTCGAGACGCTCGTTGAGCAGGCAAAAGCAGCGACCCGGCGCCCGGTGATCGTTGCCGCAGACGGCATCACCGATCCCCACAACCTAGGTGCAATTGTTCGTTCAGCCGAAGCCATCGGCGCACAGGGGATCGTCATTCCGCAGCGGCGTGCAGTCGGTATCACTTCAACGGTTGTAAAAGTAGCCGCTGGCGCTTTAGAAAGTATTCCAATCGCCAGAGTAGTCAATTTGGGGCGATCGCTAGAATACCTAAAAGGTCAAGGTTTCTGGACATACGGACTAGCGGCAGAAGCGTCGCAGTCCATCCATACAACAGACTTTTCTGAGCCCGTTGTTTTAGTTGTTGGCGCCGAAGGAAACGGTCTCACCCTATCTGTTCAAAATATGTGTGATGTGCTTGTTTCCATTGAGCTAACGGGTAAAACGCCGAGCCTAAATGCATCTGTTGCGACAGGTATGGCGCTCTATGAAATCTACAGGCAAATATGGATAAAAAAACGCCCTGCACTTGTTATTGAGCCCACACAGAAAATGCCGGTCGAAGACCTATAAGAAAGCTGCTGGGAAGGCTGCCGAGAGGTTTGTCGAACATGCCTCACTCAGGGCTTGTAGCGTGTTTTGTAGTCTTTGCGCTGTCGGCTATTCATTTGATCTACTCAAGAGTTTTTGTCTGAAAGTAAACAGATTTAATGTAAGCAGGTTTAATGTAGGCAAACTTACCAACAGACACACGCTGCCGAGTTAACGCTGATACGGCTGGTTTTTCAACAAACTTGGGGTCGTCGTTTTGAGTAAGTTTTCTGCTATCGCTTTGGTTGCTGCGATGAAACAGCTTGTACCTCGTTCTGCGAGTTCACGCGCATGACTGATAAGTTGCTCTAACATAAGATCATGGATCAGAAGTGATGACTCGTCGTCTACGGCTCATCACCTTGAGAGAGCGACCAGAAAATGAACTTGGTCACTGTCTTCCTCAGCCATTGGCCTACCTTCGTTTTCCCTCCTTGCTTTCCCCTTGGCCTGCCTGGCAGTACGCTGACTGAATCATCTAGCGTTTCTTATCAGGACTGACTGGGGTTAATGCTGTGCCGGTTTACCTGAAGGCACAGTAAAGAAGTTGTCCACATTAAAAGCTATTCGCCAATACTGTAATGAAAAACTTTTTTAGCAGTCTATTCAGTTTTTTCTCGAACCAGTGGTGGGTCAAGATCACCACAGCAGAGCCTAACTGTATCTACTTCTTTGGTCCTTTTGACGACCAGGCAGAGGCCATTCAGGCGAAGCCAGGATACATAGAAGATCTGCAGCAGGAAGGCGCCCTACAGATTCAAACCAGCCTGCACAATATTTCAGAGCCTCAAGAGTTGACAATAGAAGTAGAAGCAACCGCCCAGACACCGGCAATGCTGCCTGTCATTTAAGGGCTTGCTTAACTGCAGTGAGACAAGGCCGCCAGCGGTAGCGACTTAGATCCAGCTTGCCTCGCTCAAAGACAATGCCTTCCGCTTCCAAAAGGAGCTGCTGTAAGTCGTCGTTGCCGTCTCGCAAAGACGATCTCGAAACCTCTCCTTTGGCATTGATAACGCGATGCCAAGGGATCGCCGCATCAGCAGTCACTCTGTACAGCGCATAGCCTACCACTCTGGGCTTGCCCATGAGCCCAGCCAAGTCGGCGACCTGTCCATAGGTCGCAACTTGTCCGTAGGGGATCAGCTTGACTACTTCATAAATTTTGGGATAGCAAGACATAAGGAATATCTAGAGGGTTGTGCAAAGTCGCTCAAATGAAGAAAGTTTGCTGGACTACTTGCCGAAGCAAACTAGCCAAAGCAAGTCAGCCAAAATAAGGGGTTAGAAGCCAGCTCACGATGCGTCAGGCTCTGAGTTGTTTAGAGCGGTCATGCTAAAGCAGTGGGGGCAGTCCAGTACCATCAGAGACCTAGCTGCAACCGGCACTGCATGGCTCTGCTCGTAGACCCTCCCCGATTTTACAAAACCCGTAGGTTCTTGAGTGTCGATCAAGGCCTTCCACTGTTTGGTTTCAATTGATTCAGGAATTGCAAATTCCAACGGCTCAGTCGACGGGTTAAACAACAGCAGATAGCTGTCGTCTAGAATGCGCTTGCCCCGCACATCTAAATTGGGGATCTCTGCTCCGTTCAAGAAAATGCTCAGTGCCTTCGTGGAGCTGTCGTGCCACTCAGAATCGTCAATGGTGGTGCCATCGGGATGAAACCAACCAATATCTACAACGCCAGAACCATGGATTTCTCGGCCAAAGAACCACTGATGTCGGCTAAAGATAGGATGGGCACGGCGAAACTCGATTAACTGATGGGCAAAATCTAAAAACGCTTTCTCCTCGGGCGCAATATGCCAGTCAAACCAAGAGAGCGCATTGTCTTGGCAGTAGGTATTGTTGTTGCCTTTAGTGGTACGGCCCATCTCATCTCCGCCTAAGATCATGGGCACTCCCTGAGACAGCATCAGCGTGGTCAGATAGTTCCGGCGCTGCTGTGCTCTGAGCGATAGAATCTCCGGGCTATCGGTTTCACCTTCTACGCCACAGTTCCAAGAGCGGTTGTAGCTCTCACCATCCCGATTGCCTTCGCCATTGGCTTCGTTGTGCTTCTCGTTGTAGCTGACGAGATCATTCAGGGTAAAGCCATCGTGAGCGGTAATGAAATTGATGCTGGCATGGGGCAATCGGCCATCGTCCTGATAGAGATCTGAACTCCCTGTGAATCGAGAGGCAAAGTCACCCAGCGTGTAGCGCTCACCTCGCCAAAAGTCGCGAATCGTATCGCGATACTTGCCGTTCCACTCAGACCACAACAGCGGAAAGTTTCCGACCTGGTAGCCACCCTCACCCAAATCCCAGGGCTCTGCAATGAGCTTCGTCGTCGAAAGCACCGGGTCTTGATGAATAATGTCAAAAAATGACGATAGCCGGTTTACTTCGTACAGCTCACGGGCAAGTGCAGACGCTAGGTCAAACCGAAAGCCATCTACGTGCATTTCCTGTACCCAATAACGCAGGCTGTCCATGATCAGTTTGAGAACTTGTGGATGACGCACATTCAGTGAATTGCCGCAGCCCGTAAAGTCCATGTAGTAGCGGGGCGAGGTCTCTACTAGCCGGTAGTAGGCAGCGTTGTCAATCCCTCGCAAAGACAGGGTAGGCCCAAGCTGATTGCCTTCGCCCGTGTGGTTGTACACCACATCCAAAATCACTTCGATACCGGCCTGATGCAGCGCTTTGACCATCTCTTTGAACTCGCGCACCTGCTGACCTGTCTGCGAGCTGTAGCCTGCATGGGGCGCAAAGTATCCTAGCGAGTCGTATCCCCAGTAGTTGCGCAGCCCTGCTGTCACTAGGTGACCTGGATATACGTTGTAGTGATGAACGGGCAGCAGTTCAACAGCTGTAATACCGAGGCTTTTGAGGTGGGCGATTGCTGCTGGATGGGCCATCCCCGCATAGGTTCCCCTCAGCTCAGCTGGGATCTTGGGGTTCTGCCGAGTAAAGCCACGAACATGAACTTCATAGATGATGGTCTGATCCCAGGTGATGTTTGGGTGGCGATCGCCCTGCCAGTCGAAAGAGGTTTCGGTGACGACGGCTTTGGGCATGGCCGTAGCGCTATCGAGTTCAGAAAAGTCCAGATCGCGATCGCGATCTGCAAAGTGGTCCATCGGAAAGCTGAACAGCGCAGGACCGAAGCGGATATCACCAGTCAGTGCCTTAGCATAGGGATCAATTAACAGCTTGTGCGGGTTGAACCGGTGCCCTTGCTTCGGCTCGTAGGGGCCTTCTACCCGAAAGCCATACTGCTGCCCGGGCTTGACCCCCGGCAAAAAGCCGTGCCAAACGTAGTTTGTTACCTGTGGCAAGGGTACTTGAGTTTCATGACCAGACTCGTCAAACAGGCAGAGGATGACGCCTGTTGCATTCTCAGAAAACAACGCAAAATTCGTGCCGTTCTCCTGCCACGTTGCGCCTAGAGGATGGGAGCATCCTGGCCAAACTTCTACAGTCATAGATGTCACGACGCTAAACTAATCCCTCTGCAACCGTACCAAAAAATTGCTTAATGACGCCTGATAGGATTTGCACCTCGGTACTGAATGGGGAAAGGCGACAGCGGTAATTACTGAATCAACACAATAATCGAGCAAATTGTGATGAGTATCATGAGCCGATAGCTGCCTCTATCACACTGATTTAATTTTATACTCAGTATCTTTATAAAGCCGAGTTGACGGTCTGTGACATGCCCAAACTAGAGCGGCCCCCGCTTAAGCCCAACCCGTTCATTTCCCTGCGTGACCCCGAGACGGGTAAATGGCGCGTCATCTTCAACTTCACCCGAGAAGGATTTACCAGCGAGAGCTATAAAGCAGACAGACTCAAGAAAGACAGCTTCAAGCCAGATAGCTTTACTTCAGACTCCCTTCGCAAAAAAATTCAAAGAGAAAGCTAGTTCGAAAAGAAAGCCCATCTGAAGCGAAAATTTATCTAAAGCGCAAACCTAAACAGCAAAAAAGCAGCGGTGGCATCTGCTGGCACAATAGGACAAAAGCCGTTCCTTTTGTGAGCTATGCCTCAGCTATATCCGGCCATTGAGCCTTACCGTCAGAGTACACTTGCGGTCTCATCCGTTCATACCCTTTACTACGAAGAAGCAGGTAACCCAGATGGGAAGCCTGTTATTTTTTTGCACGGTGGGCCTGGCGGTGGAATTGTTCCGCTCTACCGTCAGTTCTTTGACCCGGCACGCTGGCGCGTTATTCTTTTTGACCAGCGTGGCTGTGGCCGGAGTACGCCCCACGCAGAGCTAGCTGAAAATACTACCTGGGATTTGGTTGCAGATATTGAAAAGCTGCGATCGCACCTAAACATTCCACAGTGGAGCGTCTTTGGCGGCAGCTGGGGAAGCACACTCGCGCTAGCCTACGCCCAAACCCACTCAGACCGGTGCAGCGCTCTGATACTACGTGGCATTTTCATGCTACGACCCAAGGAAATCCGCTGGTTCTACCAGTCTGGTGCCAGCTACATTTTTCCCGATGCCTGGGAAGGTTACCTCGCCCCTATCCCCATCGAAGAACAAGATGACCTAGTGAGCGCATACTACACAAGGCTTACCAGCCCAGATCCAAAGATCAGAGAAGCGGCTGCTAGAGCCTGGTCTATTTGGGAAGCGAGCACCAGCAAGCTAATTCCCGACGATGGCCTAATTGAGCGATTTGGCCAGGATAGCTTCGCCGATGCCTTTGCCCGAATTGAGTGCCACTACTTCATAAACGGCGGATTTTTCTCAAGCCCCAATCAGCTGCTTGAAAACGTAGACGCCATCCGTAGTATTCCAGCAGTCATTGTCCAGGGTCGTTACGACGTCGTGTGCCCGATGGCCTCAGCCTGGGAACTGCATCGGGCCTGGCCAGAAGCCGAGCTCATCGTTATCGACAATGCTGGCCACTCGGCGACGGAACCCGGTATCACCAGCGCCCTCGTAGACGCAACAGAGCGCTTTGCCAGCTTGCCATAACAGCAAGGGCCGTTATGACCAAGGTCATAACGAAACTGGACTGACAGCGTGCAAGCCTTAGCGCTGCCAGAAGCGACGCTTTTTTCCCGAGGGGACGGGCAGTCCCATGGCGCTATGAAACTCTGCCTGAACTTTTCGGGTCAGTCGCTTAGAGACCTGACGTACAATCTGATTCAGTAGCTTGTCGCCAGAGGCCTTAACCAAATTATCGGGCAGTACCTGAATGAAGCGGGGTACTTCTACCCAAGTAGAAAGGTTGAGTTCCCACTCCACATGAGTTGACTTTTCAACCGTAATATTTTCAGGAATATCGTCGAGCGACCCTTCGCACAGGGTCATCGAAGCGCGAAAGTCCACGTCGTAGCCGGTTGGCTCATAGCCAGGCACCGGAATGGTCTCTATCCGATAAACTCCTTCTTCCTGCGGGAGCAAATGCAGCCCGATCTTGGGTTCGATTTCGTGGTTCAGGCTCTTGAATTTTCCAACTGTAAGACCATAGCCATTGTCACCGATCGGCTCTACAGCCATCGGCTGAGCACATCGACGAAACCAGTTTTGGTGAGCATCCAGATAGGCTGCAACGCTGACGGCATCTGCATACATCTCCATCTGGCCAATGTAGTTGCCTTGAAAGTGCAATGTTTCTTTCGAAGAAGACTCTACGACAGTTTGTGAAGTTTTTTGTTCTTCTCTCAGACTAGCACCCGCCTTAAGAAATTGGGAGCTCAGAGATTGTGAGGGAGGAGGAGAAGGGATTTGCATAAAGGCAACAGATAGAAATAAAGCAGCGGGTTAGAGAAAAGGACCCCTAGGTAGCAACATGCTTAGCATCTACATTTTATAAATAAAGTCTATCCGTATAAGCCAGACTTGATGAGACACAAACGATACTGCTACTCCACAATACCCACTGAAAATAATCGGGAAACCCCGTCAATATACGGATAAATATGCCAGGCGATGCGACTCTAGACAGTGCCTGAGGCTACGCTTAGGCATCTATACTACCGTCACAGGTATAAAGAAATTCAAGGACATTAACACATGAGAGTACTGGTCGTTGGGGCCACAGGCCAAACCGGTAAGCGCATCGTTGAACAGTTGCTTGAGCGTGAGGGATTTGCCATCAGAGCGTTGGTGCGCGATCGCGCCAAGGCAGCTGTTGAACTCCCTGGGTCAAATGCCTCTGATGCTGTAGAGATTGTCGTAGGCGATGTGCTTGATCCCAGCAGTCTAAGAAGCGCGATTTCGGGATGTCAGGTGATTGTCAGCGCGACAGGCGCGGCCCCTAGCTTTGATCCCACCGGGCCCTATAAGGTCGATTACGAAGGCAATAAAAACTTAGTCAACGAAGCTAAAGCAGTCAGGATAGAGCACTTCGTTATGGTGTCCTCACTTTGCGTATCGCGCCTCTTCCACCCACTGAACCTGTTTTGGGGAATCTTGTACTGGAAAAAACAGGCCGAAGACTACCTCAAACAGAGCGGCGTACCGTACACTATCGTGCGCCCAGGTGGCCTAAGGAACGAAGACAGCGCCCAGTCCATCGTGATGTCTTCAGCGGACACTCTTTTTGAAGGCAGCATTCCCCGAAATAAAGTTGCTCAGGTCTGTGTAGATGCGCTCAATCTGTCAGCAGCCAGGAATAAAGTTGTGGAGATCGTTGCTACAGAAGCCGCTTCACCCCAGCCGATGAGCACGCTATTTGCCAATGTCGGGTAGGTGGGTATTCCAGATCAAGCCAAAAGAACTCTTTGGAACCCCCCAGGAGAAGCCTTTAGAAGAACCAGCCATAGCTGTGCAAACCCTTGCCTAGAATATTGACCCCCAGGTAGCAAATCCACACCACCACGAAGCCAGAAGCCGCCAAAATCGCCGGTCGGCGTCCTTGCCATCCTTTTGTGATGCGGGCGTGCAAGTATGCAGCAAATACCAACCAGGTAATCAGTGCCCAAGTTTCCTTGGGATCCCAGCTCCAATAAGATCCCCAAGCTTCGTTAGCCCAGACCGCGCCAGCAATAATGCCAATTGTCAGCAGTGGAAACCCTAGCCCAATGATGCGATAGCTAATATTGTCCAATGTGTCTGCCAGAGTAAGGCGCTGAAGTGACAGAGGTACCGTCTCGGCAGTCGAAATCGCAGCGGGGGCTTCGAGAACGGCAGTTCCTCCGCCTGCAGAAAGCCGTTCTGTGGTGTTTCGCTGTGCGGCAGTTTCTGAAACTGCCGACTCAGAACGCTTTAGCTGAAACTTTCTATCACGGAAGCTGCCGGTCCCGACAGAGCTACCCTTTAGCGCTACAGCCTGGCCTCGGGTGACAATGAGGAAGGCGATCGCAATAACAGAGCCCACCATGAGCGCCGAATAGCTAATCAGCATGACGCTCACATGCATCATCAGCCAGTTTGACTTCAAGGCCGGTACCAGCGGCTCTGAAACCTGCATCTGCTCGGGTAGCGTCAGCGCCGCAAAAGCAGTAATTGCCATGGCTACCGGTGACGTAAAAGCGCCCACCCACAGGCTGCCGCTCATGCGCTCTGCTGCAAAGTGTACAGCTGTGATTCCCCATGCGATGAAAAATAGAGATTCGTAGAGATTACTGAGGGGGAAGTAACCGCCTTCTATCCAGCGGGCGGTAAGCAGGGCTGCGAGGGTGAGGTTGGCGATTGCCATACCAGTATTGCCAATGGCCGGCAGCCACTTGACTTTGCTGAAGGCCAGCCCGGTCCAATAGGCCAGCATCGTGGCGAATAGGACGGCAAAGGCGGCGTTGTCTAGCAGTCCTTCTAGGTCGGCAAGGTTTGAGAAGGAGAAATCCATACGGAGCAGTTTACTAATGTAATTTTTCTTATTTGCTGGGGGTGAATCCTATGACTATCTTACCTATAGGGCTTAACATTTGGCGGGTTCGATGCTGGGATACGCGGGATGTTAAGGTCATTTGAATGATTCGTTCGGTATTGGTTAATCTTCGCACCAGATTTGCTGCATAAGATATGGTGGTCGGGTCAAATGTTCAGTAGAACGCGTGTGGATTAATCGTTGCGGCTATATAAATAACGAAAGAGATAACGAAGAGAACTGATATGGATACGTCTGCATTGTGGAAACGCTATCAAGACTGGCTTTACTACCACGAGGGGCTAGGAATATATGTCGATATCAGCCGGATGAGTTTTGATGATGCGTTTGTAGCGCAGCTCTCGCCTAAGTTTGAGAAGGCGTTTGAAGATATGGTTGCGCTGGAAGGGGGGGCGATCGCCAATCCTGATGAAGGTCGAATGGTGGGTCACTACTGGCTGCGCGCGCCAGAACTAGCGCCTTCTGAAGAATTGAAGAAAGACGTGACCGAGACGCTAGACGCGGTGGAAAGCTTTGCGCAAAAGGTGCGCAGCGGTGAAGTGAAGCCGCCAGATGAGGATCGCTTTACGGATGTGCTTTCTATCGGCATTGGCGGGTCGGCGCTAGGACCGCAGTTTGTATCTAAGGCGCTGGCTTCTGCGGCACCAGATATTGAAATTCATTTTATTGATAATACGGATCCGACGGGGATTGACCATACGTTTGAAGAGATCGGCGATCGCATCAAAAGCACCCTTGTCCTCGTAATTTCTAAATCTGGCGGCACGCCCGAAACTCGCAATGGCATGGTGGAGGCCCAAGCTGCATTTGAATCGGCGGGTCTAGACTTTGCGAAGTATGCGGTGGCCGTTACCGGGGAAGGCAGCAAGCTAGATAAGGTGGCTAAGTCTGAAGGCTGGGTGTCTACTTTTCCAATGTATGACTGGATTGGCGGCCGAACCTCTGAACTTTCGGCGGTGGGGCTATTGCCTGCAGCGCTGCAAGGTGTGGATATTCGTGCGATGCTGGCGGGTGCTAAAGAGATGGATGAGGCGACTCGTGTTCACGATGTGAAGAAGAATCCGGCGGCGCTGCTCGCCTTGGCCTGGTACTTTGCGGGCAATGGCAGGGGTGAAAAGGATATGGTGGTGCTGCCTTACAAAGACAGCTTGTTGCTGTTTAGTCGTTATTTGCAACAGCTGGTGATGGAGTCTTTGGGTAAGGAGGAAGACTTAGACGGAAATACGGTCTATCAGGGGATTGCAGTTTACGGCAACAAAGGTTCGACTGACCAACATGCCTATGTGCAGCAGTTGCGGGAAGGCGTGCCAAATTTCTTTGCGACACTGATTGAGGTGCTGAAGGATCGCGAGGGTGACTCTGTAGAAGTGGAGCCGGGGGTGACTTCGGGAGATTATTTATCAGGATTATTGCAGGGAACCCGGCGAGCGCTGTCTGAGAACAATCGTGATTCTATTACGATTACGGTGCCGGATGTGACACCAAAGATGGTGGGAGCGTTGATTGCGCTGTACGAGCGGGCGGTGAGTCTATATGCGTCTTTAGTGAATATCAATGCGTATCATCAGCCGGGTGTGGAGGCTGGTAAAAAGGCGGCAGCAGATGTGCTGGATATTCAGACCCAAGTGAGGCAGGTTTTGAACGAGGCAGGAGCAGCGCTTTCAATTCAAGAGATTGCTGACAAGATGGACGCGGTGGATAAGATTGAGAATATTTACAAGATTGTTCGGCACTTGGATGCGAATAATCGGGGGCTGAAGATTGAGGGGAACGCAAGCGAACCGGATAAGCTGAAGGTAATGAAAAGCTAGAGGGCTCTATATTGTCTGCATTTTGTCTAGGGTTTGCTCTAATCTGTTCTTTCTAGCTGATTCTGACGCCTATCAGGTCGGTAAACGCCTGCTGCAACGCTTTGAACTCGTGCCAATCTAAACCAGCGCGAGTAAAGCGCTGAGGCTTATCTAGGGTGTAGGTCATAGTTAGGTTCAACCGTTTGCTAACGGCCATTCTACTGAAGGACTCGGCTACACTAGAGTAGTTCACCTTCTAAGTATGTACGACGATTTTTATCGTTGCTGAAACGTGATCGCTAAAATCTAATGCTCCAGATGAGCACACGTCCGGAGCAATGCCTTTTACAATAGTGTCTCTGTTGTTCTGGGCTTTGCTTTTTATTTGTCATGGCGTTTTCTTCGATTACTCGGGCGATCGCACGCACCGCCCTCGGCAAAGAACTAGTCTCTAAACTTGACAGCCAGCAAAACCTTCAGCTCAGCGGCATTCCCCGATTACCCAAAGGCCTAGTCGCCTCAGCACTGGCACAGGCCCAACAGCGGCCCATGCTGGCAGTTGCTGCCACTCTCGAAGAAGCCGGACGCTGGGCTGCGCAGCTAGAGGCCATGGGCTGGGGAACCGTTGCCTTCTACCCCACATCCGAATCTTCGCCTTACGATATTTTCGACCCAGAGTCTGAGCTGGTTTGGGGACAGCTGCAGGTGCTCTCCGACTTGATCAATGGCAAGGCGCAGACCGAGAACTTGCCACCGGGGTCGAAACATTTGGGGGCGATGGCGATTGTCGCGACAGAGCGGGCTTTGCAACCGCACCTGCCACCGATAGAGGTGTTCCGGCCATACTGTCTAGAAATTAAGCTGGGCATGGAGCTGAATCTGAAAGCGCTGGGGCTGAACTTGGCGAAGCTGGGCTACCAGAAAGTCTCGACTGTGGAAACGGAAGGGCAGTGGAGTCAGCGTGGTGACATTGTTGATGTGTTTCCGGTGGCGGCTGAGCTGCCTGTGCGATTGGAGCTGTTCGGCGACGAGTTGGAACGGCTGCGAGAATTTGACCCGGCTAATCAGCGATCGCTCGACAAAATCGAAACCCTCCTGCTCACCACTACCGACTATGGTCCGCTCATTTCTGCTGCGCTAGAAGAAAAAGGTCTACTAGACGATCTGCTGAGCGATGAAGCGAAGGAAACGTATGCCACTACAGGCCAAATAGAAGGCGTCCGCCGATTCATGGGTTTAGCGTTCGAGCAGCCTGCCTCGCTGCTAGATTACCTGCCCGAAAACACGCTCATCGCTTTCGATGAACCAGACCAGTGCCGTGCCCATGCAGAGCGATGGCTAGAAACGGTTGAAGACCGCTGGGCGGAGGCACAAGGCAGCTTTCGGGCCAATCTAGAGGTGCAGCTACCAGATGCTGGACTGCCTAAGCTACATCGATCTTTTGACCAGGTACTTGAAGAGATTGAATTGTTCCAGCGCGTGACGCTCTCTGAGATAGCTGAAGAGGGCGTGGGACTGAACTTGGCGAGCCGTCCCGTCCCGATTTTGCCGCATCAATTTGGCAAGCTGGCAGACATTTTAAAGGCAGAGCGCGATCGCAAATTTTCTACCTGGTTAATCTCCGCCCAGCCCTCCCGCTCGGTGGCCCTGCTGCAGGAACATGACTGCCCGGCCCAGTTCATCCCCAATCCTAGGGACTATCCCGCCATCGACAAGCTGCTTGGTCAGCGCACCCCGGTCGGCGTCAAATATTCTGGACTGGCCGAACTCGAAGGCTTTATTCTGCCTACCTTTCGCATGGTCGTGGTCACTGACCGCGAATTTTTTGGGCAGCATACCCTGGCTACCCCGAGCTACGTCCGCAAGCGCCGCCGCGCCGCCTCCAAACAGGTCGATCCAAACAAGCTAAGGCCCAAGGACTACGTCGTCCATCGCAACCATGGCATTGGGCAGTTTCTCAAGCTCGATAGACTCACCGTCGACCAGGAAACCCGCGAGTATCTGGTCATTCAATATGCCGATGGGTTGCTGCGAGTAGCGGTCGATCAGATGGGATCGCTCTCCCGCTACCGCACATCGGTCGAAAAAAGGCCGCAGCTGAATAAGATGACGGGCAAAACCTGGGAAAAAACCAAGGGGAAAGCCCGCAAAGCCATCAAAAAAGTAGCTGTTGATTTGCTCAAACTCTATGCCAAACGGGCGCAAATGGAAGGCTTTACCTATCCAGAAGATATGCCCTGGCAGCAGGAGCTAGAGGATTCTTTTCCCTACACCCCTACGCCCGATCAGCTCAAGGCAGCCCAGGATGTGAAGCGGGACATGGAGAGCGATCGCCCCATGGACCGTTTGGTCTGTGGCGATGTCGGCTTTGGGAAAACGGAAGTCGCCCTGCGTGCCATTTTCAAAGCCATTACGGCAGGCAAACAGGTCGCCTTGCTAGCGCCCACCACGATTCTTACCCAGCAGCATTACCACACGCTCAAGGAGCGTTTTGCCCCCTACCCTATCCAAATTGGCCTGCTCAATCGCTTCCGTACCGCCAAAGAGCGCAAAGACATTCTGCAGCGACTCCTCTCCGGTGAACTTGACGTGGTTGTTGGCACCCATCAGCTGCTCGGCAAAGCCGTTAAGTTCAAAGACTTAGGCCTGCTGGTCGTCGATGAGGAGCAGCGCTTTGGCGTCAACCAAAAAGAAAAAATTAAGGCGATGAAAGCTCAGGTAGACGTGCTTACCCTCAGCGCCACGCCCATTCCCAGAACGCTGTATATGGCGCTCTCCGGCGTTCGAGAAATGAGCTTAATCACCACGCCGCCCCCGTCCCGTCGCCCGATTAAAACCCACCTATCTCCCTACGACCCTGAAAAGGTGCGAGCGGCGATTCGCCAAGAGCTAGACCGGGGCGGTCAGATTTTCTATGTTGTCCCCAGAGTGGAAGGGATTGAAGAAGTGGCCGGTCGGATTCGGGAGGCTGTTCCGGGCATTCGGCTAGCGATCGCCCACGGTCAAATGCCAGAAGGTGAACTAGAAGCCACCATGCTTACCTTCAGCAACGGTGACGCTGACCTCATGGTCTGCACGACCATCATTGAATCTGGTTTAGACATTCCCAGAGTCAACACCATCATCATTGAAGACTCTCAAAAGTTTGGCCTCTCTCAGCTGTATCAGCTGAGGGGACGGGTTGGCCGCTCCGGCATTCAGGCCCATGCCTGGCTGCTGTTTCCCAAACAAAACAAGCTGTCAGACAAGGCCCGCAAGCGGCTGCGAGCCATTCAAGAATTTACCCAGCTCGGCTCCGGCTATCAGCTCGCCATGCGAGATATGGAAATTCGCGGCATCGGCAACCTGCTTGGCGCGCAGCAGTCTGGCCAAATGGAAGTTATCGGCTTCGACTTGTACATGGACATGCTGGAAGAATCCATCGCCGAAATTCGCGGTCAAGAAATTCCCCAAGTGGATGAAACCCAAGTCGATCTCAAAGTGACGGCCTTCATCCCCGCAGACTACATTCCAGATCTGGATCAAAAGATGAGCGTCTACCGCTCACTGGTTGCAGCAGGCACCCGGCGAGAGCTCATGGAAATTGTGACCGATCTCAACGACCGATATGGTGCCATACCAACAGCGGTCGGTCAGCTCGTAAAAGTTCTAGAGCTTAAGCAAATCGCCAAGCCATTGGGATTCTCTCGCATTAAGCCAGAAGGCAAGCAAAACGTGCTGATGGAAACGCCCATGGAGAAGCCTGCTTGGTCATTGTTGGAAGAAAAGTTGCCAGGCCATCTGCGATCGCGCTTCGTACATGCCCCTGGCAAAGTCACTGTCCGAGGCTTGGGTGTGCTCAAGCCCGATAAACAGGTCGAGAACTTGATTGAATGGCTAGGCTACATGCAAAGCGCACTCAAAGAACCTGCGCTAGCGGGCAGTTCGGTTTAGCCCGTCCTTTTCAGATTCAACTACTCTGTAAGTACAAACGTCACCACAAAACAGGACCACAAAACAGGAAGTACAAAACAAACGCAGAACAAACACAAAAATTAGAATCTATCTAAAATTCGTCGTTGCCGTAGTTCATCGGTGCTTCGTTATCTCGCTTAGAGCCTAGTAAATCTAACTGGGTAACGCGAATGACTGGGCTCGTGCGCGTTGCGCCTGTGCTACGGTCCTGCCAGCTGTCGAGCTTGAGCGAGCCAGTGATGCCAATCAAGCTGCCTTTGCGTACGTAGTTCGCTGCGACTTCAGCTGTCTTTCCCCAAATCTCTAAGTTGAACCAGTCTGGCTGGTCGCTGTTGCGAGTTCGCCGGTTGACCGCTAGGCCACACTTCGCCAGCACATTTCCCGACTCAAAATAGCGAACCTCAGGGTCTCGGCCCACGCGCCCGACCAAAGTCACAACGTTTACACTCATAGTTCAATACATTCCTTCTGATGCAGTACATGCGCTCTACTCATACTAGCTGAATAAAACCACGTGACTAGACGTTTCTTTATCACATATCTCTATCACCCACAGCCAAATATAGCGGGCTTCCTAATGAGCACCGCAATTCGACTAGACGGCTTGATATGAAACGTAATAGAATCCTGTCGAATCGTCAGAAATACTAGTATCAGCAGCCGTTTTAACTTTCATAAAGGGACCCCTAGCCTGTGGCTTTATTCAATCGCTTATCCCTCTCCCGTGACATGGGTATCGACCTTGGAACAGCAAATACCCTGGTTTACGTGTCAGGGAGAGGCGTTGTCTTGCAAGAGCCCTCCGTCGTGGCTATCGATGAAACAGACGGTCGTCCGCTTGCTGTTGGGGAAGAAGCTAAGCAGATGCTGGGTCGGACCCCGGGCAATATTCGTGCCCTGCGCCCGCTTAGGGATGGTGTCATTGCCGATTTTGACATCGCAGAAGTGATGCTCAAGCATTTTATCCGCCGCGTCCATGAAAATAAAGCACTTGTCTCACCCAGGGTCGTGATTGGCATTCCCAGCGGTGTCACGGGCGTAGAGCGCCGCGCGGTGATGGATGCTGCGCTCCAAGCAGGGGCGCGTCAGGTGTACCTAATAGATGAACCTGTCGCTGCGGCAATCGGCGCAGGTTTGCCGGTGGACGAGCCTACGGGCAACATGATCGTGGATATCGGTGGTGGCACCACAGAAGTTGCCGTGCTGAGCTTACAGGGAAGCGTTCGGAGTGAATCTGTCCGGGTGGCAGGCGACGAGCTGACCGATTCTATTAAGCAGTACATGAAAAAGGTCAATAACTTAGATATTGGCGATCGCACTGCCGAAGAAATTAAAGTCAAAATTGGCTCTGCCTATCCCAGTGCCGAAGACGACGAAGCAGCATTAGAAGTTCGCGGTGTTCATATGCTCTCTGGCTTGCCCAGAACCGTCACTGTAAAGAGCCCCGAAATTCGTGAAAGCATGGCTGAACCGCTTTCCGTTATTGTAGAAGCGGTCAAGCGAACGCTAGAAGATACTCCCCCAGAACTAGCTGCCGACATCATTGATCGCGGTATTATGCTCGCAGGCGGGGGGGCCCTACTAAAAGGGCTAGATACGCTCATTTCCCACGAGACGGGAATCGTCGTTCATGTAGCCGCTGACCCGCTCAGCTGTGTTGTCCTAGGGACGGGCCGCGTTCTCGAGAACTTCAGCCAAATGGAGCGAGTGTTCAGCGCCAAGTCGCGCGACCTGTAGCCTTGCCTCTGGCGCTATTAGCAGTAAGATTGACGGCAAATTGACAGTCATCATATTCTGACAGTCAAACCAGGTAGTCGAGTGAAAGTGGCCTAGATGTTTGCCCTGAGACGATGGTGGGATAAAAATGCGCTCAAAACCGGGCTGGTCTTTTTAGCGGTCGGTACGGCTTGGGGTGTCTATCAGACCAATGGTGCCGTTATCAACGAGACCTTCCAGTTTTTGTCGAAGCCGTTCCACAGTAACAGCGCCCCAGAAAGGTTGGAGAATGCCTACATCCTGGACCTGCAGCAGCGTGTTGTCGAACTCGAGAACCAAAACCAAAAGCTGCGCGAGCTGATTGATCACGGTGAAGATAGCAAACTAGATATCACCACCCCTGCCGCTGTCATTGGCCGCAGCGCGGATAACTGGTGGCAGCAGCTAACGGTCAACAGGGGCAGTAAAGCCAACGTCAAGGAGGGCGATTTTGTGACGGGTCCAGGTGGACTAGTCGGTCGGATCACAGCCGTTACGCCCAATACTGCCAGGGTGCTCTTGCTGAGCGATCCCAGCAGCCAAGTGGGTGCCAAAGTCAGTCGCAGTCGGTCCACTGGCTACATTCGGGGAGGGGCAGGTAGCCAAGCCACCATGCAGTTCTTTGAAAAAATTCCAGATGTCAAACCAGGCGATGTGATTGTCACTTCCTCATTTAGTCGCCTGTTCCCCCAGGGCGTTCCCATCGGTCGGATTGCCTCTATAGACCTAGGCACAAGTCCGGCCCCCCAGGCCATTGTTCAGCTCTCTGTTCCTGTCAGCAATCTAGAATGGGTGGACATTCATCCCTACACTCCCAAGCTAGATGTAGATGCCGCCCCCGCCAAAATCGTCACCGACGATTAAATCATGACACCCTATCGTCCTCGGCGACCAGAAACCAAACCGCAAATCTGGAACTGGATAGTCACGGTTGGTTCAGTTTATTTTTGCCTGCTCATCTTGCCAACTCGGCTGCCTGGGATGGATATCATGGGCATCGGACCCAACTGGCTGCTGATTTGGGTAGTGGTTTGGAGCATTAGTCGTACGCCCTGGGATGGGGCGATTGCAGGCATCGTATTAGGTCTCTTGCAAGACAGCATTACTGCCCCTTTTCCGACCCACATCATAGGCCTCACCATTGCAGGTGTCCTTACCGCTCGCCTGCACCAGCGCCGGTTCTTACAAGAAGACCTGATCTCAGTGGCACTGGTCGTATTCGGCCTAGCAGTCATCGCCGAAACGGCCATGGCTCTGCAGCTCACGGTCCAGTTTATTTCTGGTGAAGAAACCCTTTACACCAGTCTGGGGGCTATCTGGCAATACCATCAGCGAGTTGCGCTTAGCTCAGCTATTCTCAGCAGCCTGTGGGCTCCGGCGCTGTACTATCCACTCAAGCGCTGGTGGGAAAAGTATCAGGTCAACAAAGAGTAAGCCATCAGTAAAAAGCCGTAGAAATTTCCATCAATAAACTCACTCATGCAGCTTGCAAGCCCGAGAGTTCGACGACAGACTGCGCAGCCGAAAGCAGCTCACAGTGAATTTGGGTGGGCTCCAGCGCCCTGAGGTACTCCGCGCCTCTGACCCCGCAGGAAAGCGCCGCCGAAGGTAGATCCATAGCCTTAGCAGCCAAAACATCTGCTTCCGTATCACCGATCATCCAGCTATTTTGCGTGAGATAGCCCTGAGTCTGTTGTTGAGCGATCGCTTTTTCTAGTAAGGCTCGCTTCTGCTCCACCCTATTTTCGTGGGCAGCCATCATCGTCGACGCACCATACACCTCATCCACTAGGTGGATGAGGCCCTGGGACCGCAGGAATGCATTCACCTGGCGAGCATGTCGCAGCGTTACCAGCACCAAGCGCATATTCGCCTGCCTAAAATGCCTTAGTGCCGCAGGTACAGATGGCTGCAGACGATCCCAGCGCAACAAGTTCGGATGGTTCACCAGTCTTTCGACCTGCTGCATGTAAAACGTAAACCAGGCTGCCGGCACGCCTGAACATGTAGCAATTTCAATATCAGCAACCCGGCGCTGCTTCAGCGCCCAAAACTGCTGCTTTGTCAGCAGCGTCACTGCAAGGGGCTGGCAGGTCTCTTGCCGATAAAGTACTTCAAAAACCTGCATGCCTTTCTGGTAGGTCTGATAGTAACGTTCTGAAACATCGACGATGGGGCCATCGAAGTCACAGAAGACCACTGACTGGGGAGAAGAAACGCCTTGACTAGCAACGCTGCTAAGGCCTAAATTTCGTTCTGACATATTGCACACAGAGGCTTTTGTCACAGCAACTTAATGCTTTTTAACCTTAACAGCGCAGTTTAGAAAATAGTAAGTAGGGATTCCGCCATCTGGATTACATTAATCAATGTTTAAGCAATATTAGAGTCACTTCGGCTTAGGCGGAAGGCTCGGCCTCCCGGGTCAGCCACAGCGTGACCGGTCCATCATTCTCAATCGAAACCTGCATCGTCGCACCAAATATTCCCGTTTCTACCCTCAGTCCACTCTGCTTTAGCTCACAGACGAACGCGTCATACAGCCGCATCGCCAAATCAGGTGGTGCAGCTTTTGAAAAAGAAGGCCGTCGTCCCTTTTGACTATCGCCATAGAGCGTGAACTGGCTAACTACCAGCAGGTCTCCGCCAATATCCGTCACAGACTGATCGAAACGGCCTCCTTCCCCTGCCGGGAACAGCCGTAGCGTCAGACATTTTTTGGCCATCCAGAGAAGTTCTGCTTCGGTATCTGTAGGCGTGATACCGACCAGCAAAGTCAATCCCTTGCCAATCGAGCCCACTACTTTACCTTCCACAGCGACCCGTGATGCGCTCACCCGCTGAATGAGAACTCTCATGCTATGCCTTCCACAAGTCTCCTCAGATAGCAGTGAAGCTCTACGTATTGGCGGCTATCGCCTCAGTGACCAATGCCTTAGCGACCAAATCCTTTCCCCTGTGCCGTGTTCTCTATGCAGAAGCAGCTTTCAATTTGCGATCGCAAACTATCTTCATCTAACCCCTGGCCGATTAGCACCAGCTGGTTTTTCTTTGGGCGATCGCCCCACTCTTCATCTTCCAGCGAAAAGCGCTTCCCGCTAAGGTGAAACACGTGCCGCTTTGGGCTTTCATCAAACCACAAAATCCCCTTTGCTCTAAAGACTGATGCTGGCAGCTGATTATCTAAAAAGTGCTGAAACTTTCGAATCGCCAGCGGCTGATTGCGGTCAAAAGAGATAGAGGTAAATCCATCTACATCCAAATGAGAATGGGCGCTGTGGTCATGGTCATGTTCGCAGTGGCCGTGGTCGTGATCACAGTTGCTGTGGTCGTGCGCCTCATGTTCGTGGTCATGTTTTTGATCATGGGCCTGCTGATGTTCATGCTCATGACTGTGATTGTGGTGGTCGTGATCCGAGTGTCCATGGTTCGAATCATGCCCATGGTCTTCATGGTCAGCATCAGAACGGTCAAAGTACTTATCCGACTCGAACAGTCCCACACTCAAAATAAGGGGAAGTGGCACCTTCGAATGGTCTGTTCGCAGGATGCGGCCATCTTCTTTAATGTCGCGCAGCTTCACTTCCAGCAGGTCGGCATTCGCTTCATCGACCAAGTCCATCTTATTGAGCAAGATAATATCGCCATAGGCAATTTGGTTGTAAGCCGCCTGAGAATTAAACAAGTCCAAGCTGTAATTCTCCGCGTCCACCACCGTCACAATCGAATCCAAGCGCGTCAGATCGCGCAGCTCAGTTCCCAAAAACGTCAGTGCAACCGGCAGCGGGTCGGCCAGTCCCGTCGTCTCTACCACCAAATAGTCAATCTTATCTGAACGCTCCAGCACCTTATAGACCGCTTCGAGCAAGTCATTGTTAATCGTGCAGCAGATGCAGCCGTTGCTCAGCTCCACCATGTTGTCATCGCCCGAGGTAATGAGCAGGTCGTTATCAATGCCAACTTCACCAAATTCATTGACGAGTACTGCCGTTTTCAGCCCTTCCTGATTCGTCAAAATATGGTTTAGCAGCGTCGTCTTTCCACTGCCCAAAAAACCCGTAATAATTGTGACTGGAAGGCCATGCTTAGAAGCATCCATAGACGAATTAGGCGCGAGCGTCGTAGCAGTCATAAAGTTCTTTCGAGGTGTAACAAAGAAAAATTCGAAGCCAGCTGGCTCAATTATCACGCATCTGCAAAATATTGCAGACCTAAGTTTACGTCAATTAAAGGAATGGGCGGCAAGGATGGTCCCGACATCTGAGGTTTACACTTAGTATGATGTCTGGTCTGATAACTGGCCTGATGTCTGTCAAAGTAGCTGAGCCTGTTGGGCTTACTAGCTCGGTTTGCATCGGTTGCCTGTATCCGTCAATGTCGTGATGACCCCTCCCATGAGCGTAGCCATTTACAACACGCTTTCTCGTCAGAAAGAACCCTTTGAGCCCCAGGTGCCCAATCAGGTCAAAATGTACTGCTGCGGCGTTACGGTCTATGACTACTGCCATCTGGGCCATGCCCGTTCGTACATCGTGTGGGACACCATTCGTCGCTACCTTGCTTGGCGTGGCTACGACGTTCGCTACGTTCAAAACTTCACCGACATTGACGATAAAATCCTTAACCGAGCCCGCAAAGAAAAGTCCTCAATGGAGGCTATCGCCAAAACATACACAGCTGCCTACTTTGAAGATATGGCCCGGCTCAATATTCTAGAAGCCGATGAATACACCTACGCAACCCACACCATAGATGGCATCAAGCGACTCATCTATGAGCTGACGCAAAAAGGCTTTGCCTACCCAGCAGAAGGGGACGTGTATTACGCCGTTCGTAAATTTAAGGGCTACGGCAAGCTCTCTGGCCGCAAGCTTGACGATATGGAAGCTGGACGAAGTGGCCGGGTAGAGGGTAAAGACACTTCTATTAAGCAAGATCCCTTTGACTTTGCTCTCTGGAAATCGGCCAAGCCAGATGAGCCTGCCTGGGATTCGCCTTGGGGGCCCGGTCGACCGGGCTGGCATATAGAGTGCAGCGCGATGGTGCGCGATCGCCTCGGCGACACCATCGATATTCACGTGGGTGGCGCAGACCTGCAGTTTCCTCACCACGAAAACGAGATTGCCCAATCCGAAGCAGCGACGGGCAAACCGCTAGCCACTTACTGGATGCACAATGGCATGGTGAACGTAGATGGGACCAAAATGTCCAAGTCCCTCGGTAACTTCACGACCATTCGCAGCCTGTTAGATGCTCCCCAGGGCCCAGATCCCATGGCCGTTCGGATGTTCGTTTTGCAGTCTCAATACCGCATGCCCCTCGACTTCACCGAAGAAGCCATCCAATCTGCAAAAAAAGGGTGGGCTAACCTCAACGAAGGATTGAACTTTGGGGCAGCGCAGGGCAAACAGCTGGGCTGGGCAGAGCCAACAGAAACGCTGGATGAAGAAGCCGTCAGTAAGTTCCGCGCTTCTATGGATGATGATTTCAATACACCAGGTGCGATCGCAGTTCTCTTCGGCTTGGCCAAAGAACTTCAGCGCCAGCGCAATCTCATCATCCACGAAGGAACGCCAGACGCAGACCCCGTCAACCTCCAACAGCAATGGCAAACCCTAGTCGCCCTTGCTGCTGTGCTTGGGCTAGAAGCGCAGACAGCGGCACCCGCCCCTGCCCTAGATGATGAACTCAACAGCAAAGACATAGAGACCTTAATAGCAGAGCGCCGAGCCGCAAAACAAGCTAAAAACTACGCTGAATCCGATCGCATTCGCGATGAGCTCAGCGCCAAAGGCATCACTCTCATCGACAAGCCAGGCGGCGTCACCGTCTGGCATCGGTAGTTAGCCGCTACGCTCGCTAAAAACTAACAAGAACACTATGCTTGAATACATTACGCTTCCAGAAGGACAGCTGCCGCCCGTAGCGCCCTATTCTCATGCCGTCCGCGCAGGAGACTTCCTGTTTGTGACCGGGCAGCTTTCAGAAGACCCAGACACCGGCAATGTCATTAAAGCCTCCATCGAAGAACAGACCCAGCAGGTTATGGACAATCTGCAGCGCGTGCTCAACCACGCAGGCACCAGCTTCGAAAAAGTGGTCATGTCACGCATCTTTGTGACTGACTTTCGCTATTACGAAACGGTCAATCAAGTCTACGCCAGCCGGTTTACAGCCGGGCGATACCCTGGCCGTACTACCGTAGGCGTCACCGCCCTAGCCGGGTTTGGCGATGTAGAGATAGACCTCATTGTCTACTGCGGCGAATAAATCTACCGCGATGAATAGGTTTATTGCAGCGCATAGATCTACTGCAGCTGAGCAACCAACGACGCTACAGTCCTAAATCTTCGAGGTCTTCCAGCTCTGCCAAATCTTCAGCTGCAGAAAGGTCTAAACACAGTTCCTGAAAAGCTTGGTTGCGAGTTTTCCTAGAGGTCCGTCGATACTTCTTCGCTTCCAGGCGGGGCTCATGAAGGACCTTGCCATCCTCCACCATCTTCACCTTTTCCGTCGCTTCAGTATCCGGCTGATGGGAAAGGGTTTGCTGCTGCCGCGTCACTTCTTCTAAGAGCGTTAGATAGTGCTCATAGCGCTCCCATCGACTCTCGGCTTGGCCCCTGACCAAGCATCCCGGTTCATTGACATGCATGCAGTCATTAAACTGACAGGCACCCAAGGCTTGTCGCTGACGGATCTCAGGAAAATAGAGGCTCAATCGCTCAGGCGAAGTTACGATATCTGGCTGGTTAAATCCCGGCGTATCCGCCAAAAAGCCACCCTTCGGCAGCTCAAATAGCTCTACATGCCGAGTGGTATGACGCCCGCGCCCCAGCTTGCCAGAGACGGCACTTACTCGCAGATCTTGCTCGGGGATTAGCCGGTTCGTTAGGCTAGATTTACCGACTCCCGATGGACCCGCAACAACGGTAATTTTGCCGCTCAGCGTGCCGGTCAACGCAGCAGGTAGCTCGCTATCTTCCCGAATACTGGTCATCAGAGCTGTGTAGCCCCACTGGGTCAACCGCTCCTGCCACGCTGCGGCAACTTCGTCAGTCACCAAATCTTGTTTGTTCAAGCAGAGCACAATCGACAGTCCAGTCAGCTCCGCCTTGACCAAGAATCGGCTGAGCTGATGGGGGTCCAGGTTGGGTTCTGCCAGGGCAAACACCAGCAAAATTTGGTCTACGTTGGCCACCGGTGGTCGGTCTAGAAAGGTTTGACGGGGGTAGACAGTAGCGATCGCACCCCTCATTCCCTGCCAGTCAGGTTCCTCAACCGCCACGCGATCGCCCACCGTAATCTGCTGACCCAGCTTCTTCAGTAGGCCGCGACGAATGCACAGCAAAATAGGTCTGTCATCTAGCTTGTCATCTAGCTTGTTACCGATGCCTGCGTCCAGCGGCTCGGCAAACGCCTCCACTGACGGCGCTTTGTCCAGCTGCACAGAGTAATAATTGGCCTGAATAGCCACCACCGTGCCCAGCCAAACATCAGCCGCTGTTGCCTCAGCATGCGTATCACTAGCTGCCAAGCCGCCCATCCAGTCGCCCATCAAGCTGCCGACATATCCATCGGATGACGCACCAGCACCGCAAAATATTCCGTGCGATCATCTATTAGCTCCACGCCGTAGCCATCCATCTTCAAGCTATCAGGCACCTGCTCAATCGGCTCACCCGGATCTAGCCACACTTCCAGCAGTGACCCAGGCGGCATTTTTTCCAGCTTTAGCTTAGTCCGCACAAAGTTCAATGGGCAGGCTACCCCCCTGAGGTCCAACTGCTCATCGGCCACCGCAGTATCCCCCAACAAGGCCCACAGCTAAGCGGTAAAAAGCAGTATCTGAGCGATTATCCATTGAAAAGCCCTCCTAGAAAGCCTTCCTTCTTGCCTTTGCCGACCACATCCCCGCGAATCTCAGCCAGCTTTATCAAAAGCTCCCTTTCTTCTGACTTCATTCGAGTAGGGATATCTACCTTCACCGTAATCAAGTGCTTACCTCGGCTTACCGGATTTCCCAACCTCGGTACGCCGCGCCCATCCAAAGACAAAACCGTATTGGGCTGTGTTCCAGCAGGCACCTGCATCGTTACCTTGCCATCCACTGTCTCTACATCCAACTCACAACCCAAAATAGCCTGCAAATAGCTCACCTTCAGATCTGAGTGAATATCTATTCCCTCGCGCCGGAACTTCGCATCTTCACTGACGACCAAGTACACATACAGGTCTCCCGCCGGGCCATTGCGCTTACCGGCATCGCCTTCCCCCGAAACCCGCAGACGAGTTCCGTTTTCTACGCCTGCAGGCACCGTGATTTTCAGCTTTTTATTCGTTTGCTTCTGGCCGCTTCCGCCGCAGGTTTCGCAGCGATCTTCTACCACTTCACCGCTGCCATTACAGGTGGGGCAGGTCGACACCTGATTAAAAATGCCAAAGGGCGTTCGGGTCGCCCGTCTCACCTGACCAGCCCCATTGCAAGTAGAGCACGTGCGAGGACGCGTACCAGGCTTAGCGCCCGTTCCCTGACAGGTTGTACAGGTCTCCAGATGGCTGATCCTAATTTCCTTTTCGCCACCAAAAACAGCTTCCTTAAAGTCCAACTTTAGGTTTAGCCTCAGGTCGTCCCCGCGCATCGGGCCACGCCGCCTTTGCTGCCCAGGCTGCCCCGAAAACCCATTGAAAAAGCTCTCGAAGATATCGGCAAATCCGCCCATATCCTGAAAGTCCTGAAATCCGCCAGCCCCTGCTGAAGCCGCCCCACCAACGCCCGCCTCTCCAAAGCGGTCGTAGCGTGCTCTCACCTCAGGTTCAGAGAGTACCTCGTAGGCACGGCTCACTTCCTTGAAGGTTTCTTCAGCGCCTTCGTCTTTGTTGACGTCGGGGTGATACTTACGCGCTAGCTTGCGGTAGGCGCGCTTGATCTCATCTTGCTCGGCATTGCGCGAAACACCTAGAGTTTCGTAGTAATCACGGGCCATAAAACGTCAATCAAAAAAATAATGTTGCATATGCCAAGTTGCTTAGGGCGCGTTTGAAGACTGCAAACCTTAACCCAACAGGTCAACTCAAGTAGCGGATAACCCAATAGATCAGGCTACTAGCTACAGCTGTCATAAATCAATACACATTGACCTATTGTATAGCAAACGCTCTGATGCATCGGGCGTATTATCCGCCCATATTTTTGACGTCGTTTTCTGCCAGTAGCATCTGGCGCAACTGCGGCTACTCAACTATTTCTACCCAGCTGCTTCTACTTCTATTGGGCTGCTTCTATTGGGCTGCTTCTATTGGGCTGCTTCTATTGGGCTGCTTCTATTGGGCTGCTTCTATTGGGCTGCGTTTACTCAATTGCCTCATAATCGGCAGCTACCGTGCTATCGATGTCAAATTCTTCATCGGCAGGTGAGCTAAAGGCCGTTTCGACTGGTTCAGAAGCGTTCGTAGAATTCGCAGAAGCTGATGGCGCCGCTGACGCTACAGGTACCGATTGCGGTACGTTTTGTGGTGCAGGCGGCGGGGTTGAACTCATCTGACTAGCATTTATTGCCACGCCTACAGCCACTGTTTCTGAAGAGACATCCGCTGGGACCGCGCCCCCCATATTTGCCCCTGGCATCTCGTTGTTCATGTCACTAGCCACACCGCCATCGTTGCCAACCTGTCTGTACAGCCCTGCGCCAATGTTGAAGATTGTTTGTTGCAAGGCATCTAGCTTTTGTGCCAAGTCAGCAGGCTGAACATTCTTATCTGCCACAGCTGCTCTCAGGGCTTCGGCTTCAGCTTCGGCCTGCGCTCTCAGCTCATCAGAAATTACATCAGCACTGTCTCGCAGCGCCGATTCGTAGCTGTAGAACAAAGAGTCCGCGCGGTTCTGCAGCTCTGCTACTACTTTTCTTTGCTCGTCTTCACCGGCGTATATTTCCGCCTCTTCTTTCATCCGAGCAATTTCAGCAGGAGACAACCCCCCCCGGTTAGTAATCTTAATGCTCTGCTCTCTGTTAGTTCCTCGGTCTTTGGCCGCCACCTGCAAGATACCGTCGGCATTGATTTCAAAAGATACTTCGATTTGGGGCACCCCTCTCGGCGCAGGTGGAATACCTGTCAGCTCAAAGCGGCCGAGGCTTTTGTTATCGCGGGCCATGGCTCGCTCACCTTGAAGGGCATGAACTTCTACTGACGTCTGTCCATCGGTCGCTGTCGAAAATACTTGAGTTTTACTGGTGGGAATGGTGGTGTTGCGCTCAATGATCTTGGTGAAGACATCCCCTAGCGTCTCTATTCCTAAAGACAGCGGTGTGACATCTAGCAGCAGTAAGTCTTTAACTTCACCCCCGAGTACCCCTGCCTGGATAGAGGCCCCTAGGGCAACCGCTTCATCTGGGTTGACAGAACGATCTGGCGTTTGACCATTAAAGAACTGCGTGATCGCAGCCTGCACAGCCGGAATCCTAGTAGAGCCTCCAACCAGCAAAATCCGATTGATATCTTTTGCTTCTAACTCAGCGTCTTTGAGGGCTTGTTTAACAGGTTCCAAAGTGTTCTGAACGAGGTTAGAAGCTAGCTCTTCAAAACGCGATCGCGTCAGCGCCATTTCCAAGTGCTTTGGCCCGGTCTCGTTAGCAGCGATAAATGGCAGATTAATAGAAGTCTTAGCCATGGTCGATAGCTCAACCTTGGCTTTCTCTGCGGCTTCTCGAATCCGCTGCAGCGCCATTCGATCGTTGGTTAGGTCCATCCCTTCCTGCTGCTGGAAAGCCTCTGTCATCCAGGTGACAATGCAGTTGTCGAAGTCGTCACCGCCCAGGTGATTGTTGCCTGAAGTCGCTTTAACTTCAAAGACGCCATCACCTAGCTGCAAGATAGAGACATCAAAGGTCCCGCCCCCTAAGTCAAAGACCAGCACCGTCTGGTCTTGGTCCTGCTTATCAAGACCGTAGGAGAGCGCTGCCGCTGTGGGCTCATTGATGATTCTCAGCACGTCCAAGCCAGCGATCGCTCCCGCGTCTTTAGTGGCCTGTCTTTGTGCATCGGTAAAGTAGGCTGGCACCGTAATCACTGCCTGTGAGACCGCTTCACCCAAGTAAGCTTCTGCATCGCTTTTCAGCTTCTGCAGAGTCATCGCAGAAATTTCTTGTGGGGTGAAGCTCTTGGCCCGGATCATCACATCGACCGTGTCATCCTTCCCCCGGGTGCACTTATAGGGAACGCGCGATCGCTCCGCTTCCGTATCGTCCCAGCGCCTACCAATAAAGCGCTTAATGCTGTAAACCGTATTCTCCGCGTTGGTAACCGCCTGTCGTTTGGCTAGCTGTCCAACTAGCCGCTCACCGCCTTTGGCAAACCCAACAATACTCGGTGTTGTACGTCCCCCCTCAGTGTTGGGGATAACCACCGGCTTACCGCCTTCCAGCACAGCGACACAGCTATTAGTCGTTCCTAGGTCGATGCCGATAACTTTTCCCATAATTTGCTCGGACGGTTCCATGAAGGTCGGTACGCTTACGTAGAATCCACCGACGCTTCACATCTTTTGTCCTCACAAAGCCCCCTAGGGCCCCGGCAGGCAAAACCTGTAAAGCACTACCCCTCGGTCGATGAGTCGCTGGATTCAGCTGCAGGATCTAGCGGCGTAGCCACCTTGACCATCGCGTGACGTAAGACACGCTCTCCTAGAACATACCCACGGACGAACTCATCAATAACAGTTCCTTCGGGATGCTGATCGGTCGGTTCACGCATGACTGCCTCGTGCAAATTTGGGTCAAACTCCTTCCCTTCACAGCGCATTGGCGATACCCCAAGCTTCTTGAGAGCCTCAACGAGCTGCTTGTAGACCCCTTGATAACTCTTGTGAATTGCCATCTCGCCATCGCCCTGCGGCTTAATCTGCGATCGCGCCCGCTCAAAATTATCAACAACTTCCAGCAAACTGCTGATGGTGTTGCACTTTACCTGTTCTTCCAGGGTTTCTCGCTCTTTCACAGTACGCTTACGAAAATTGTCAAAATCAGCCGTAAGCCTTGTGAACTGTCCTGTGCGGTCCTCTAGCTGCGCCTGTAGGTTTTCTACCTGCTGCTGCAGTGCGACTCGCGCACCGGCTTCCGCTGCAAACGCATCCTCAGCCGAGATGTCATCAGTTAGCTCATCAGCTTCTTCAGATGGCCCCTCAGAAGAACTGTCACTCTCTACATCAAATGCTTGGTCGAAATCAATATCGGCAGAGGCGTCTTCAACACGGAGTTCCTCAATGTTTTCCGGGTTCCCCTCAGCACCCTGCTGATTTTCGTTGTTCTCTGCATCCATCATTTCACAAAACTCTCCATTCCCGGTCTTATAGGGCCAAGTAACCTATCCAAGCAAATCTGAGGCAGGCAACCCACCTTTCTAATCAAGCTAGACAAATACTACCCGAGCCCCATTTATCCTGTCTATATTAGGTGGCAGCGGGCAGCTTGTGGAACGGTTTTCCGTATGGGGTTATCCGCAATCCAAGCTGAGTTCAAAGTTAGGTGCAAGCACAGACAGCCCGCCGGGTATTGATTTGAGCTTTATGGGCACACTGGTGTGAGATTTTTTCGCATCGGCCATGACAAACTCTTCATCGACAAGGAAGGCACTCGTCCTGCAAAAGAGCTTTTCGCCCTTTAGCAGTAAGCTCATCCAAACGGGCTTTGTAGACGGCTCACAGATGCAGCAAGCACTGGTCGAAAGTCGCAAATCGGGACGCGCACTCACCGAAGTCCTAGAATCCATCGCAGGACAGCAACTTTCTCCAGAGCTGGTACGGCAGTACAAAAAGCAACAGCTATTCGAACTTAAAATTCTCTACGGCGTAGATTCACTCGATCCTGAAATCGAGGAAATCTCAGATGCCCAGGTCACCCAGCTCATTGGTAGCCTGCTTCCCGTCGATATCTGCCGTCGCCACCGTCTGCTACCCTTGTCTACCAGTGGGGAAAGCCAGCAAAAATCTGTGCTGGTTGCCATGGTAGACCCCGAGAACTTAGAAGCGCAAGACGACCTTAACCGCATCTTAAGACCGAAGGGCATTGGCCTGCGGCGCATGGTTATCACTATTGAAGACTACCAGCGTCTGATGGCGAAGTTCTTGGATGAGCAAGTTGCCAAAGAAAAAACACAGAAAGGGGCTAAATCTAGCAGCTCCAAAAAGCCTGTCAAGCCCATTGAGGTCAATACTAACTTAGAAGATCTTGACCTCGATGCAGACGGATTAGAAGATGGTATCGAAGAAGGCGAAGCTGACTTGGGTGAAGCGCTCCAAGACGCAGGCGCCGCCCCGGTTATCGCCCTAGTCAACAAGATATTAGTCAAAGCCTTACAGGAAGGCGTTTCCGATATCCACGTCGAGCCCCAAGAAGAATACCTACGGGTTCGTTTTCGTAAAGATGGCGTTTTGAAGCAGGCCTTCCCCCATCTTCCTAAAAAGATTATTCCAGCAGTAACAGCGCGCTTCAAAATTATCTCTGATCTCGATATTGCAGAGCGACGCATGCCCCAAGATGGCAGAATTCGCCGAGTATTCCAAGAGCGAAAAGTAGATTTCCGAGTCAGTACACTTCCCAGTCGCTACGGGGAGAAAGTCGTTCTACGAATCCTAGACAACTCTTCGACGCAGCTAGGGCTGGGCATGCTGATCACCGATGAAGAGACACTTGAGATTGTGCAGGAGATGGCCAGTCGCCCCTTCGGCCTGATTCTGGTAACGGGACCCACTGGTTCAGGTAAAACCACCACGCTGTACTCAGTTCTCTCTGAGCGGAACGATCCAGGCGTCAACATCAGCACGGCAGAAGATCCCATTGAATATGCACTGCCAGGCATTACCCAAGTGCAGGTGATTCGAGAGAAAGGGATGAACTTTGCGGCCATTCTGCGGTCCTTCCTACGGCAAGACCCAGATGTGATTCTTGTCGGTGAGACCCGCGACCCTGAAACGGCAAAAACCGCTATCGAAGCGGCCCTTACAGGACACCTCGTTCTGACAACGCTACACACCAACGACGCAGCTGGCGCAGTCTCTCGACTTGGGGAGATGGGCGTCGAACCATTTCAGGTCTCCAGTTCCTTAATTGGCGTGCTCGCACAGAGACTGGTACGGCGAGTGTGCAGTGAGTGCCGAGTGGCCTATCAGCCCACCCCAGAAGTGCTTGCTAGATTCGGAATGAGCGCCTCCAAAGACCACGAACTCACCCTATACAAGGCGAACAAAATTCCCTCCGATGAAATCAGCGGACTGAAAGAGTCGGGTCAACTATGCGAGAAGTGTGGCGGTAGCGGCTACAAAGGCCGAGTGGGCGTGTACGAAGTGATGCGAGTCACAGAACGTCTCCAGCAGATGATTTCGGATGGTGCACCCACAGAGCAGATAAAAGAGGCGGCTGTAGAAGAAGGCATGCACACTTTACTTGCCTACAGTCTCAACCTTGTGAAAGAAGGGCACACCACCCTAGAAGAGGTAGAGCGGGTCACTTTCACAGACAAGGGCCTTGAAGCAGAACTCAAGGCCAAGCGTAAGAGCATTCTCTCTTGCAGTCAGTGCAGCGCCGAACTGCATCACGAATGGCTCGATTGCCCGTACTGTCTCACACCTCGCTACAAAGAGTGACCTTGAGGCCTCGCGCTTTAAGCCATATCGCCCAACATCAACACCATCTAGACACTACCCAGGCAATACGCCTAAATCGTTATTTAGCTATTTAACAGAGGGAACGCACCATGGAACTAATGATTGAAGACCTGATGGAAGAAGTCGTTGAGCGAGGCGGCTCCGACCTCCATCTGTCGACCGGACTGCCTCCCTATATCCGCATCAGCGGGCACCTCACCCCGACTGACCATCCACCGATGACTGCCGACCAGTGTCAGCGGCTCATTTTTAGCATGCTGAACAACTCACAGCGTAAGATTTTGGAGCAAACCTGGGAGCTGGACTGTTCCTATGGTGTTCGTGGACTGGCGCGCTTTAGGGTGAATGTCTACAAAGATCGGGGCACCTACGCGGCTTGTCTGAGGGCACTGAGTTCTAAAATTCCTAGCTTGGATGTGTTGGGTTTGCCAGCAATTGTCACTGAGCTTTCTGAAAAGCCGAGAGGACTGGTACTAGTGACTGGACCGACGGGTTCAGGTAAGACAACAACGCTCGCTTCGATGATTAACAACATCAATGTGACACGGGCAGAGCACATTTTGACGGTAGAAGACCCCATTGAATTTGTGTACGAGCCGATTAAGAGTCTCATTCACCAGCGTCAGGTAGGAGAAGATACCAAGAGCTTTTCAAATGCGCTCAAAGGTGCGCTACGAGAAGACCCAGATGTGATTCTGGTTGGTGAGATGCGCGACCTGGAAACCATTTCGTTGGCTATCTCAGCTGCTGAAACAGGCCACCTAGTATTTGGAACGCTACACACTAGCTCGGCAGCGCAAACAGTCGATAGAATCGTCGACGTTTTTCCGCCTGCGCAACATCAGCAAGTCAGAGTTCAGCTCTCTAACTCACTGGTCGCCGTTCTGAGTCAGTGTTTGGTGTCTAAGGCAAATCCTAAGCCGGGAGAGTTCGGTCGTGTGATGGCTCAAGAAATCATGGTGGTGACGCCAGGTATCTCCAACATGATTCGAGAAGGGAAGACAGCCCAAATTTATGGTGCGATCCAGACGGGTGGCAGGCTCGCGATGCAAACGCTAGAGATGGCGCTGGCTGACCTCTACAAAAATAAAGTCATTAGCTTTGAATCGGCTATGTCTAAAACCTCCAGGCCGGAAGAGCTGCAGCGACTCATTGGAGGGCCGCCGGGCGCAGCCAATGCAAAAGCCAAGGCCGCAGGTCGCCGGTAGAGCGGAACTGTTACTCCAAACTGTTACCTCCAAACAGTATGTAAGCAGCTTTAGAAACGCCCCTAAGAAACAGCCAAAAAACACTTAACTCAACCCGTCATTCAACAAGAGAACGATTATGCCAACCTATGTGGCAACAGGCCGTGATACGGCAGGCAAAACAACGCGCCGGAAAGTAGAAGCCGACAGTCCTGCTGAGGCACGTGCCCTGATTAAAACTCAGGGTATGCATATCCAAGATCTCAAAGAGCAAAAGGGCATCAGCTTCAGCTTTGCCGATTTTCAAACGTCTTTGGCAAAGGTGACTGTTAAAGACAAAGCTGTTTTTTCACGGCAGTTTGCAGCGCTGGTCTCTTCTGGGGTTGCCCTGGTTCGTGGCATTGGCATTTTGTCTGACCAGTGTCCCAATCCAAAGCTAAAAGTTGCGCTCACCCAAATCAACGCCGATGTGCAACAGGGGACTAGCCTCTCTGACTCCATGCGCAAGCATCCTGAGAGCTTTGATAATCTCTACGTCAGTATGATTCAAGCTGGCGAAGTCGGCGGGGTCTTAGACGAGGTGCTCAATCGCCTGGCGAAACTGCTAGAAGACCTGAACCGATTGCAGAATCAGATTAAGTCAGCCATGGCTTACCCGGTAACGGTAGGCTTTCTGGCAGTTACGATTTTTATTGGATTGACAGTATTTTTACTACCGATTTTTGCGGAAATTTTCACGGACTTGGGCGCGGACTTGCCGCTGTTTACCAAGATTCTGATGGGAATTAGTAAGCTACTGCGTACCTGGTACCTGAGCTTGGGCCTGGTTGCGATTATTGCTGCGCTGTCTTTTGCATACAAGCAGTATTACAAGACGCCGGTGGGCAAAGTTACGATGGATGGCTTCTTTTTGAAGATGCCGCTGTTTGGAGATTTGTCGCAGAAGTCGGCAACGGCTAGATTTTGCCGGACGTTTGGATCCCTATCGCGATCTGGGGTGCCTATCTTAACTGCGCTGGAAATTGTGCAAGATACCTCGGGTAATCAGGTAATTGCCAATGCCATTGGTGCAGCCCAAAAAGAGATTCAGAGCGGTGGCATGATTAGCCCGGCGCTTGAGGAGCATGATGTATTTCCAGTGATGGCGATTCAGATGATTGCCATTGGCGAGGAAACTGGCGAACTCGATCAGATGCTAATGAAGGTTGCAGACTTCTATGAAGATGAAGTGGAGCAGGCGGTAAAAGCGCTAACCAGCATTATGGAACCGATCATGATTGTGGTTCTCGGTGGCATGGTGGGCTCGATTCTGGTGGCGATGTATTTGCCGATGTTTAAGGTTATGGACCACTTGGGCTAGGCAACCATTGCAAACATCTATCTCAAGACTTCTTTGAGCTTGTGCTGATTCCACAGGTCTTGGTAGAGGCCGGGCTGGGTGACGAGTTCATCGTGGGTGCCGGATTGGACGATGTGGCCTTTATCCATGACGAGAATGCGATCGCACGATGCGGCAGCTGACATCTGGTGAGATACAAAAATAACGGTCTTGCGCTGGGATCCACCGGAGAGATTGGCCAAGATTTGCGTGGCGGTCTGGTTATCGACGCTAGAGAGGGCGTCGTCTAAGACTAGGATGGGCGCATCTACGAGCAGCGCACGCGACAGGGCTGAGCGCTGACGTTGCCCGCCTGAGAGGGTAATGCCGCGTTCTCCGACGAGGGTTTTGTACTGCTTGGGAAAGTTGAGAATTTCGCTGTGTAGCTGGGCTTCTTTGGCGGCATACTGCACCTCAGGCTGCTCGGCCATGGGGTTGCCGTAGCGAATGTTGTTTTTGATGGTAGTGCTGAAGAGAAAGCTATCTTGGGGGACGAAGGCGATCGCACCTCGTAAGTCGGAAAGCGCAATCTGCGTCACATCGTGACCATCTAAAAAGAGCTGCTGCGATTTGATTTCTAGCAGTCGGGGGAGCGCCATGGCCAGGGTAGACTTTCCGGACCCGATAGGGCCAACCACTGCGATAGTTTGGCCAGGTTCGATGGTAAAGGTGACCCGGTCTAGGGCGGGCATTTTGGAGCCGGGGTAGGTGAAAGTTAGATTGCGCGCATGTAGGCGGCCTTTAGTCGCTGGTAGGGCGATTGCTGTGCGATGGTCTCGAATTTTTGGCTGAGCGTCAAAGATGGCCTCGATGCGATCTAGGCTGACTTCGCCCCGCTGGTAGGCCGTGATGGTAAATCCTAGCAGCGCCGTCGGGAAAACGAGCTGTTGAATATAGAGAATGATGGCGACAAAATCACCTGGGGAGAGTCGTCCAGCGACAATCGCCTGTGAGCCAATTGCCAGGGCAATTACTAAGCTCAGGCTGGCAAATCCACCCAGCAGTGGAAACAAGGTGTTACGGGTTTTCGCGAGGGAAAGGTTAGCTGTCAGCAGCGCTTTGTTTTGGCGAGCGAAGGCCCGCCGCTCGTTTTCTTCTTGGGCATAGATTTTGACGAGCGAAATGCCGCCCATGTCTTCTTGAATCAGATCGCTAAGGTCAGAAATTTCTTCTTGCACGTCGAGCTGCTGCCGCCGCAGGCGATTGCCGAACACGGCAACAACCCCGAACATGAGCGGATATACGGCTAGGGAAAAGAGGGCCACGCCTGCGTTTAGGCCTATCATGGCAGGGACGATCATCACATAGGCAAAGAGCGTATTTGCCATACTTAGAATTGCAAAGCCTAGCAACCGGCGAATGTTATCTACATCGCTTGTGGCCCGGTTGATTAGATCCCCGATGGTATTTCGGCCAAAGTAGGCGGGTTCTAAGGTCAATAGATGCTCGAAAATCCGCTGTTTGAGATCAAATTCGACCTGGCGTCCGGCTCCGAAAAGGCAAATTCGGGAGGCCATGCGAATAACCCACATGATGCTGGCCAGCACCAGCACCAGAATGACGTATTGCAACAGCCGCTCAAAAGTGAATGCAATGGTTAACTCATCGACGATGTAGCCGATGATGAGGGGAATGGTGACTCCTAGAGCATTGACAATGAGCAACGAGAACAAGCCCAAAGAAACCTTGCGCCAGTGAGGTCTGAGGTAGGAGACCAGCCGATTGAATTTGGATTGGGCCATGGAGGATTAGGAGTGGGGCTCACATGAACGTGATACCAAAATGAGGGGCCGAAGCGATCGCCGCCTAGACCCCTCATTTATGTTACACAGGTTACTAATATCTTGGGAAAGAAAGCAGATAGCCGTCCATCTGCCTTGACGCTCTAGATTTCAATACTGGAGTCCCAGCCGAAGTTGAAGTTCGGGAGCCAGCCTCTCAGAAAATAATACATAGAGGTCAGCAGCTCATTCCAGTAGCGAGTGGTGAGCTGAAGGGCATCTACATTGGGCAAAACTTGGGGGAGCTGTTCGAGCAGGTCATTGCTTCTGTTGAAGCGGGCTGAATAAAAGTCGGTGGGTCTGGCAATCACTTCTAGCCCCATCCGCTCAAAAGTCAGCGCTGCTCTAGACATTAAGATAGCTGGGGCGACAACAACGATTCGCCGTTCGTTTTCTGTGCGCTCACCCGGTGGAGCGATAATTTGCCCCTCTTCTAGGATTTCTTCGACGCGCTCAGCGGTTCTGCGAATATTGAGGTCGGTGCTTTCGATTTGAATATCTCTGTCGGGAACGCCGTTGCTATTGAGAATGCTGCGAATATTGCGGCGCTGCTGCGAATCTTCATCCCCGGAGCCTGCTGTAACAATAACGAGGGGAGCTGCGCCACTGCGGTTGTAGACGTCTGCGGCGTAGATTAGGCGAGGCGCGAGCAGGGTATTCACAGCGACGTTGCTGGTTGTTTCTGGTCCATCGATGGAGATATCAGCATCTCGGCTATCACCGAAAACAGCGATCGCGCCCGCTTCTCCCAAATTGGCACCGGGAACATCTTCGATTCGGCAAACTTCACCACACAGCGCTGCTTGCTGCTCAAACACTTCGCTCACCCGCGTTTCTGCATCTACCACCAGCGACTGCGCGACCAGTGGAATACTTGAAAAGACAAGAATTCCTAGGGCGGCGGCCACCGGGCCAGGTTTAACTTTTTTGAGCCCTTCGCTCAGCGCCCCCCCAATCAACACCACAGAGAGTCCTAAAGGACTTAGCGGAAAGGACAGAATTTGCCAGATAATCCGCACCGTGTCGTTGTCTGACTCAACGAAGGTGAGCACCAGCAAGGCGATGAGAATAAATCCGCCAAACCAAGACAGGTACTGCCTAGGAATCATTCGGGTGAGGATGTACCAAAGTAAGACCCCGATGGAGGCCCACAGCAGCATACGGGTAAGCAATACCAGCATTTGTGTCTCTCTGAATGTGTTGACTGCGATGATGTCGACCGCATCTACAGCGAACGCCGGGAACAGTCGTACGCCCAACAGCCACTTAGCTCAATCAAAAGGGCATCTCATCAGGTGAGAAAGCCGCTTTGCAAAGTGACTGACGATATATTTAAGCACTTTGTTGAAGAGTTAAGCATATTCAGCCCATTTCATCCATAAAAAAAACGAAAGCCACCGCGGTGGCTTTCGTTTCTCACGGTATTTGCGGTTGTCCTATGCTCTCAAGCACCCATGGATGTGCAGCCGATATGTAGCGATGCGCGTCTGTTGGCCTGACTACACCAGCTTGAGATTGGGGTATTCGGCAATCAGCTCGTCAGCAGATAGGGTTTCACCGGAGACCTGCGGTGTCCACAGCACCTCAAGTGCCATCAGTCTGTCGCTAGAGACAGCGCCGATCTGATTGATAGCACGACGAACGTCTTCAGGTGAGGTTGTGCTCTCCGGAAGAGAGAGCTTGCCCTGGGTGGCGACTAAAACGGTAGCAACGATGTATTCGCCGGGTGCCTCAGTTAGATTCAGCTCATTGGTCGCAAGGTCTCCACGACTGCCTAGCTCAGCTTTGGACTTAGCCTGGGTGAGCTGAGCATTTACATTGGAGAGGGTTTCTCCGGTGAACTTGCTACGTTCGGCTAGTGCTAACTGATTGAAGGCCTGTTCGGCAGCCAGCAGGCGGGTTTGGTCTGAATCAATATCCGCGTAGGCCCAGTACTCTGGATGACGCAAAAGCGACAGCGTAGCCTCTTGAAGGACCTTAGCCAATCCGGCAGATGTGCTGGTGTCTGCGCTCTTCGCGATTTCATTCAGGTCGGTTTGAAGGCTGCGAGCTTGGGCCAGTAAGCCCACCTGCAAACGCGCCACTGAGACAACCGGATTGCTAGAAGTCGTTTCTAGTCCATCGCTACCAACCCCTGCGTTGCGGAAGCTGCTGATCAGGAAGTTGGCCACTGCGATCGCAATAAAAATGCCAAACAGGCTGCCCATCCCACCAAAGCCAAAGAACGGCATGATGAAGGGCATGCCAAAGCCACCGCCAGGGTAGTAACCGCCGCCATAGCCACCGCCGTAGCCAGAAGGCCCCTTGGAGTAGCTACGACTGGGCGAAGAGTAAGAACGGCTGGGCATCCGGAAGCTGCCGCCGCCCATCCGTCCCCCTGAGCGCGCAGCCAAGGCACCATCGGCCTGTGAAAAAATCAGTACGAACGCCAGCCCAAAAATAAAGCAGGTTCGTAGGATGGTTTTGAGCTTTGGCTGTAGGTAGCGAGTAAAGGATTCGCGCGCCTGGGATGTCAAGGTTTTAACCATGATTTTGATAGGGAAGGCTGTTTATAAGTTCCTTTAATGTAGCGCTTTTCCCCGGTGGGAGGAATCAGGATGAACCTGCCGAAAGGAAGGGATTTCCGTACTTATAATTCCATCTGAATTCCACCTGGCCCCGCCAAATTTCACTGCAAGGTTGTCTCTTTAACGCCGGTGCATATCAAGTGCATATCATCGAATATTGCATGGCTGACAGGTACTAGCCACCCCCAACGATGGTGACAATTTCTAAGCGATCGCCGGGCTGCAGTATCGTTGTATCCCAAAGCCGACGGGTTAGGATTCCTCCGTTGTATTCGACGGCAACCAGCCGAGGGTTGAGCCCTTGCTGAACTAAGAAATTAGGTAGAGTAGTTTCTGGCAGGCAGGTCTTAGGTTCACCGTTTACCTGAAGTTCAATCGCATTCTGGGGTGTATTTTGCGGCATATTTTGCGGCACTTGTGTAAGCGATAGGGAAAAGATTTGCCAGGGAGAGGATTGATTAGAGCGCTTGCTGAGTTTGCTGAACGAGCGAGCGGGCAATAGCTTCGGGGTCGTCGGCCTCCATTAACGCTCTGACAACGGCCACTCGGGTTGCCCCGGCAGTCAGCGTTGGGCCGATGTTGTCAGCATTGAGACCGCCGATGGTGAACCAAGGCATGGGTGCATGCTGCGCAGCGTAGCGAACATACTCATTCCCGGCTGCAGCCTTCCCTGGCTTCGTCGGTGTTGCATAGACCGGACCCACGCCGACGTAGTCTGCAGCTTCATCGATAGCCCGCTGCAGTTCCTGTGGGTTCGTGGTGGAGCGGCCGACAATTCTATCGGGACCTAGTATTTGGCGAGCAACGTTCATGGGTAAATCTTGCTGACCCAAGTGCACACCATCCGCATCGGCAGCGATCGCAATGTCTACTCTGTCATTCACAATAAACAGCGCGCCATAGCGATGGCATAGGGTTCTAAGCTGCTGTGCGATCGCCAGTCGCTCTTCATCATTAGCCTTTTTTTCTCGGTGCTGGACAATGGCAATTCCCCCCTGCAGCGCAGACTCGACAACATCCAGCAGATTGTCCACTGGGGAGGTGACAAGATAAGTTTTGGCCCTAGCCAATTGCTGAAAGCGTCGCTGCTTGAGATCGGCCTGCTCAGCTAACCGGCCATCTGACCGGCTATCTGACTTGTCTGAAGGGAGAAACGGTTCCATTATTTGACTATCTAGGGTGTAGAGCTGATAGCGCATCTGCTTGCAGCCTGTGGCCATCTCCGCACTGTGGAGCTTGCCGTATTCTTCTAGGACTCTGAGCGCCTCTTGGGCCCGTGCCAAGTTTACCTGTAAAACCTGGGCCAAACTGCTGCGAACGGCCTCTTGAGGATGGGTAAGCGCTGTGCCCAAATCGCCTGGCGTGTCTCGAGCTGCCCTAATGTCGGGGGTATGCCACCCGGCAATGACCTGACGCAAATGCTTTAGCTGAGCCATTGCCGCCTCGTCGTTGAGTCCAAACCTGCACCACTCTTCTACAACGCGTACCCCTTCTCTGGCCCGATCGAGATTGGCATCGAGGATGCGAAACAGCACTCTGCGGTCAGCGGTTGCTAGTTGAGCTACGCCGCCTGTCGCGTGATCGGCTGCGCGGTCAGTCTCGGTATCGTTAGAGGGGCACACTGAAAAATTCTTAGGGGGCTCTGTGGCATTTCGCTGACTGAGTGGGGAAGACTTTACATAAGAAAAGATTGATAAATTGTCACTCGATGAATTGCCACCTGATGAACTGTCGCTTGACGAATTATCGACCTTCTCTTCGGAGAGACTATCGGGTGGAGGAGCAGCAATCTCACGGGCTGCGGTGTTTGGAGCGTCACTTGAAGACATTTTGATGGAGAGCAAATAGGCAACAGAGAACGTAAGCGAACGTATAAAAGCGCACAACTCTTGTTGACGCAGTGCTACGGACGACCAAGATAGCAAATGCTGGGGTGAAAGTGCTTGAGGTTATCCTACGGGCTCTTTGTTGGCCTTTGCTCGGCTGATTTTGCTCCATTCTCTTTCGGTTAAGTGAATATACTGTCAAAAAGCTTGACAAACACTTGCTTAGAACCGAATATTTCAGGGATATCTACGTGTCAAGTTTTCTTAATTTATCAGGAAAAATTGGCGCTGTGTGATTTCGCATTTTCATCTCTTTTCAGGGTTTATTCGCGAGAGTAAGGTACATCATGTTGGTCAAATATTCTCCACTAGCGGTCGCGATCGCAACCGGCGCGCTATTGATGGGACCCACTGTAAAATGGGGCCATGCTCAGGAATGGGTACCTTCCTCTCGTACAGGCCTCGCTGAGTATGGTTCTAAAAATGGCTCCACCGGCGGAAGACGACTAGCTAGCCGCGCAGAGAATACTCAATCTGTCAGCTACCGCACGCTGTACGTAGATCCTGAGGTGGGTAGTGACAGTGCTGATGGCGAAGCCGCCGAGCCTTTACGTACTGTGACCCGTGCGCTGGAGGTTGCGCCCCCAAATACCGTCATTGTGCTAGCGCCTGGGCGATATACCCAAAGTAGCGGAGAAGTGTTTCCTCTGCAGCTCAAGCCAGGTGTGACCATTCAGGGAACGCCCGGATCGAGCGATCGCACAGCCATTATTGAAGGCGGTGGCGACTTTACTAGCCCTACGCGATCGCAGCAGAATGCGGCTATATTGGCAGCTGACCGTGCAGGCATTGCCCAGATCGCCGTCTCAAACCCTGATGGGTATGGTGTTTGGATAGAATCTGCCAGCCCAACTATTTTAGAAAGTGCCTTTGTGGGCAACCGCCAGACTGGAATATACGTTGCAGGTGGGTCACCTCGCGTTCAGGGAAGCTATTTTTCTGGCAATCAGGTTGCTGGGGTGATTGTCTTTGGCGTGTCGCAGGCCAACATCCAGCGCAACATATTTGACGGGACCGGTGATGCGATTCGGGTTTTGGATGGGGCTACCCCCGAGATCGTGGGCAATCGAATTACCAACAACGATGCAGGACTGGTACTCATCGGCGACGCTCGCCCTGTCCTTAGAGACAACCAGATTACCGGCAATCGCCGTGATGATGTGGTGGAGGTCTTAGCCCGATCAAGGGAAATCTCTTCCTCTGCAAACTTAGCTGCAGAAGCGCCCCGCCCGCCCGCTGCCAAACTACCCAACTCTACATTCGACGCCTCAGGCACTGACGTAGGGACAGATGAAGCTGTTGTCGGTATTCAAGATGCTGGCGGTCAGGACATTGCACTTCGAGATAATCAGCTGCAATCTGCTGAGAGTTCAGAACAGGTTGAGAGTTCAGAACAGATTGAGGGGCAGATCCCGGCGGGTGCCCCGGGCGCCGCACTACAAGCGCTGCGATCAGGCATTGCGTTAGGGCCTAGGGCTGTAACTGAGGAAAATCCAGACTCTCCTGGCTCTCTCCTGCGAAACAGACGAAGACGCCGCAGAGAAGAGAACGATCTAGAACCTGAAGTAATACCGGAGCGGTCCATAAACAACAACCGCCTGGCAGTTCCAAACACCTCTATTCCGCTGGGTAGCGGTGGCTCTAACACAGTATTTTCTCCCCCGACTGGCGGCCCTAGCGCACCGCCTTCTCCTCCCTCCAGAGCGCAAGCGCTCGGACTGTACTACCGAGTATTTGTTGAGGCAAGCGACCCATTTGTTCAAGACAGAATAAGGGAAGTCGTGCCGGATGCTTTTCGGACCCGATTTGATGGGCGGATGATGATGCAGGTAGGCGCATTCCCAACAGAACAGGAAGCAGAAGAAAGAAAAGAATTGTTAGAAGAAAACAACTTTGATGTGCGAGTAGAGTACATTCGCTAAAAAAAATCAATGACCAAACGAGAGCTACATGAGCAAAAATCTGGAAGAACCAGTCTAGAAAATTAGGCCGATGTTGAGGGATCTGATGTCGGCCATCATCAGAGAAGTTGTTTCTTGTGTGAGTGGTTGAACAGTTGAGCTTGCCTGTGGTGACTGGTGGGCGCTAGCCAGTAAGAGCTTATAGTGATCAATGGCGGCGATCGCACTTACAGAAGGTATTCCTGTTAGCTGGCTTGCTGGTTGTGCTGAGCGGTCAAGCACGAGGGCCTGCCGCTGCTGCAGCGCTATGTATCCCCAGGGAAGCGAACTGACAAGACTGGGCTGCAGAGGTAGACCAATGCGCCTTGTTTGAAAAGGCTTGAGTGACACTAGCATCAGCTGTGCGGGCGCGGTGCGGGTAGCTGCGCTGAGTGCGATGAGTTGATAGGGCTGAGCCGTTGGAGAAATTTGAGTGATTCGAAAGTTGAGCCATAGCTCCCCGAGAAACTGGCCACGGCGCGTGAAGAATTCTAAAAACGTATTGGCCGCAGTGGGCGCGGTACTCACCCGTAGCAGATGACGATTGTCGAGAGCGATCATCGCCATTACTTGGGTACTCAGCGCAGTCAGCAACCGGCCAGTTAGGGAAATATTGTCGTGCCAGCGGTGGCCAGAGCGATTGGAGAGCTGACCTACCATGCCATTGGCTCGGCGCTGTTGAAGCTGTTTGGAAATGGCTGTGAACCATCGACCATTTGGCGAGACCGCAATCCAGCAGGGCTGGTCGAACCGGGCCATCGACATGAGCTTTCCTCGACAGGTAAGCACATGCAGAGAATGAGGGGTTGCGATGCAGCAGCCTTGAGGAATTTTCAAAAGGCTTTGAACAGGACCCACGACCCCATTGGACGGTACGGGCGTTAGAAGTGAGGTAAGTGAATTGCTAGGAAGCGGAGGTGTTTTGGGGTTGTTCCGTCGTTGGGGAAGATGTGGAGGCTTAGGTAAGTCCTCGTCGGTAGTGATCGCGGTAAGAGACTCTAGGGCGCTTTGCATAGCCTGGGCCGTCGCAAAGCGGTTTTCTGGCTGTTTGTGTAGTGCCTGGAGCAAAAGTTGCTTAGCTCGTGGCGTAATATTTTTGGGGAGGGGAATCGGCTGGGTTTGGTGAGCCTTGCGTAGTGCATCTGGTAAGCCAGTAAAGGGGCGTACACCTAGCAGGAGTTCGTAGAGCATGACGCCGATGGCGTAGAGGTCGCTTGCCGCCGTGATCTGGCCTTCAAATCGCTCAGGGGCAGCGTAGGTGGGAGAACCAATGTCTTTGGAAGCGTGGTAGGGCTGGGCTGCAAAGCAGGCGTTACCAAAGTCGCTAATTTTGGCGATGAGCTGCGAGTGGCGGTGGGTGGCCCTGGGGGATTGATGGGTTAGGAGAATGTTTTCGGGTTTGAGGTCGCCGTGGAAGATCCCTCGATGATGGATGTGGCCTACGCCTTGCAGAAGGTCTCCTATCAGTTCTTTGGTTTCAGGGAGAGAAAGTTGGCCGGGTAAGCGTTGATCGGCCGTGTTGAGGGCTGTATTGAATGCGGTGTTTAGGTGCGATCGCAGTGTGCCTGCTTCGCAATAGTCTAGGACGATGCGATCGCCAGCAGGGGTGGCTGAACGGGCTCGCATGCGAACAACATTTGGATGGTTGAGCTGGCTGAGAATAAGCGCTTCCTGGGAAGCATATTCCTGCGTGTGGCGAATTTGCTTGATGGCAACTAGCTGCTTGCTAGACCGCTGAAATGCACAATACACTTGTGCAAACTGACCCTGACCGACAAGTGAAATGAGCCGATAGTCAGAGAGGTCAGCTGGCTGGAGGTGTTGCTTGATAACTCTAGAGACCGAGTCAGCCCCAGAGTTATTGCTGATTGATAGCGATCGCCGTGTGTCTGAGGTTGACCCATTTTCTGGCACGTTAACTTTCCTCACCGCTAATATCGGCAGCGCTCAATATAGCGGCACGGTAGAATCTATGCGACGACTGTAGGCATCTATGCCACCAGCCAAATTTTTGACATTCGTAAACCCTTGACTAGTCAGCCACTGGCACATTTGCGCAGACCTCATTCCCAGGTGACACATGACGATAGTTTCAGCGTCATGGTCGAACTGGCCGTGGATGGTTTCTGACCAAACAGGAAACTGACTGAGCGGTAGATTAACAAAGTGAGGGATGCTAGCAACCTCTAGTTCGTGGGGCTCTCGAACATCAATAAGCTGAACCGCTTCTGGAGAATCGGTAAGTCGCTGTGCGAGAGTTTCTACATCCGTTTCTGGCAAAGCTGAATAGGAGGTTGTCATATGAAAAATAGATACTTTTTATGTGTTGATTATGACATCTGAATGCATACGCCACATAAAGGCGTGTCACCAAACAAGACAGCACCAGTTGAGAGGATGCGATCCAACGTTTTTTAGAGCGGACTACTGCCCAGGTGAACTACTGCTGAAGCTGCGCTTGTATATAGTCCACAGACCGGCCTAGGGCCTCAGCAACTTGGTCAGCTGTCATCCCCATCTCGACGAGTTTTTTAATCGCTTTTTTCTGTGCCAATTCTGCCTGCTCGGCCCGCTCACGTTCCTGCTCAGCTCTCTCCTGCTCTTGTTTTGCCATTTCTTCGGCCCAAAGCAGGAGCTCACCCTCTGCATCCCACCAGCGAAGCCACCAGCCAGAGCGGTCCTGATGCTTGCCTTGCCAAGTGCCGATAAAGAGCTTTGCTTCTTCCACCCAGTAGCGCCCATCATCATTGGGATGTATGGGCTTGTACAGGCCTTCTTCAATCCTGTAAAACTCTATTTTGCCTGCTTTAGGCTCGAAGATGAGGTAGTTGGGGACCTGTAGAACGCGCTCATAGTAGAACCACTTACCGGGCGGATAGCTGGGCTTGATGGAGTACTCACTGCCCTCGCTCTCTGACAGAAACTCCATGACGATGACGGGTAAATCGCCTTCTAGGACAGGAGTGTAGCTACGTTCGATGTCAGATTTTGGCACTGAGGTGGCGGGTATCCAAGCCCAGTCGGGTGCTTTGACAACCGTTTTACCTTCGACTTTTGCACAGATGCCGTAGTTGGTGGTGGTTGCGGCTGTTTCTGAGAGATAGCCTGCGAGGCTTAAGCTGTCGGTTAGGGCAGCTGCAAGCGGTGGCTGGTTGATACTATCCACAGGATCGTCGGGGAGTACGAAGTCTTCCGGTAGCTTTTCCCAAACGACCTCGGGTCTAGAGCTGGGGCGAAGGAATAGCTTTTTTGCCTTTTGGGGTGGAGAGGTTTGGCGAGTTGGTGTTGCAACCATTTGTTTTGCCAAAATAGAAGTACATACGTTTTTATTATTGTAAGGCTACGCCTAATTCATGCGCTAGGAAAGCCCATTTATCGGTCGCTTCTTCAATTTGCTTGGTTGTGGGCTTGCCTGCACCGTGGCCAGCTTTCGTCTCGATCCGGATAAGAACGGGGTAGTCGCCAGCATGGGCCGATTGCAGTGCTGCTGCAAACTTGAAGCTGTGAGCCGGGACAACGCGGTCATCGTGGTCTGCAGTTGTGATCATTGTGGCTGGATATGCGGTGCCTGGGTTGAGATTGTGCAGGGGGGAGTATGCATAGAGGGCTTTGAATTCTGCTTCGTTTTGGGGGGAGCCATAGTCGGATTCCCAAGCCCAGCCAATGGTGAATTTGTTGAAGCGGAGCATGTCTAGCACACCCACCGCAGGGAGGGCTGCTCTGAAGAGGTCAGGCTGCTGGGTGATGCAGGCACCGACGAGAAGACCGCCATTGCTACCGCCTGCGATCGCTAGCTTTTCAGTCTCTGTGTAGTTCTGTTCTATCAGCCATTCACCCGCGCTTATGAAATCATCAAAAACAGTTTGCTTCGAAGTTTTGATGCCCTGCTGATGCCAAGCCTCGCCGTATTCACCGCCGCCACGGAGATTAGCCACCGCGTACACGCCCCCTAGCTCTAGCCAGACCAAATTACTCACAGAGAAACCCGGTGAAAGAGAAACATTGAATCCGCCATAGCCGTAGAGCAACACGGGATTTTTCCCGTTGAGTACCAGCCCTTTTTTGGCGGTGATGAACATTGGAATCTTTGTCCCATCTTTGCTGGAATAGGAGACTTGCTGAGTCTCGTAGGCATCTGGGTCAAAAGGAACGGTAGGTGCTCGGAAAAGGGTGCTCTCACCCGTTGTCAGGTCGTAGCGATAGATGCGGGCGGGTACGGTGTAACTGGTGAAGCTGTAAAAAGTTTCCGTATCGGTGCGTTTGCCATTAAAACCACCCGCAGAGCCAATACCTGGCAGCTCAACTTCTCTAACAAGATCACCTGAGAGGTTGAAGATTTTGATTTGTGTGTAGGCATCTTTGAGGTAATCAGCAACAAACTGATTGTTGAGCACACCCACCGATTCGAGGGTTTCTTCAGCCTCGGGAATAATCGTCTGCCAGTAAGACTTATCGGGTTTGGAGATATCAATGGCGATGACTTTGCCTTTGGGGGCATTGAGGTCAGTGCGGAACCAGAAGGTTGTATCTTCGTTGTCGATGAGGCTATATTGCGCCTCGAATGCTGAGATTAATTCAATGACTTCAGCGCTGTCATTTTGAAGATCTTTGTAGAACAACAGATTTTTAGGATCGGTGCCGCGCCACACAGAGATGATCAGGTAGCGGCCATCCTCAGTGACATCGCCAGAAAAGCCCCATTCCTTTTGGTCGGGGCGCTCGTATATTAAGGTGTCTTCTGCCTGTGAAGTGCCGAGGCGATGGTAGTAAAGCTTTTGATAGTAGTTGATATCTTCCAGCTTGCTCTCTTCGTTCGGCTCGTCGTAGCGGCTGTAGAAAAAACCCTGGTGATCGTGGGTCCAGGCTGCGCCGGAGAACTTCACCCACTTGAGCAAGTCATCGGTATCTTGGCCAGTTTCGATATCGCGGACGTGCCACTCAACCCAGTCTGACCCGGCGGTGGAAAGGCCATAGGCGAGGTATTTTGCATTTTCGCTGAGGGCGATGCCAGAGAGCGCAACAGTGCCATCTTCAGAGAGCGTATTGGGATCGAGTAAGACGGTCGGTTCGGCATCTAGAGTTGGCAAAGTGTAGAGCACTGACTGGTTCTGAAGGCCGTCATTTTTGTAGTAGAAGTAGCGATTGTTTTGCTTGAAGGGTATGCCGTAGCGTTCGTAGTTCCACAGCTCAGTGAGACGGGCGTTGAGCTGCTCTCGCCCAGGCAGCTGGTGCAGATAGCCAAAAGTCACTTCGTTTTGAGCCTCTACCCAAGCTTTGGTTTCGTCGCTATTGGGATCTTCTAGCCAGCGGTAGGGGTCGGCGACGGTAACGCCGTGGTAGGTGTCGGTGGTGTCGGTCTGACGGGTGGTGGGGTAGGTGAACATGGGTAGAAAGAGATGAAGAACGAGGGGGCTTTATCTAGGGTAGTTGACGGTATCTAGTATGAGGCGGGCCATTTTTTCGGCGGCACCTGCTGGGCCCCGTAGCTCGCGCAGTGCCTGACTCGTTTGAGCCAGTTTCTCAGGCTGGGCTAAGTAGTCGAGGGCGACTTGGCTGGCCTCTTCGGCGGTGATAGGGCCAAATAGCTCAGGAACTACTTCGCGCTTTGCCCAAATGTTTGGCCAGGCGAAGCGTTTGCCGGATTTCTGTAGAGCCTTGATAATGAGCGGGTTGATCACTTTGCGCACCAAACCACCCACGCCTGGCAGCCTGGAAACCAAGCCCGGCCAGCCATCAGCAAGCTGCAAGGCTCCGAGTCTTTGAGTTGGTAGCAGCACAATCATTGGGATGGCTAGTGCGCCGAGCTGAGCGGTGTTGGCCCCTACGGTGGTAAAGCAAAGTTTGCACTGGGAGTAGAGATCGAGGGCTGGGAAGCGCTGCCAAAGGTAGATTTTGGGGGCTGACTGGTCTGGGTCACTGTTGATTTGCCAGTAGGGCAGGCCGTTTTCAGGTTCAACTAGGGTGAAGGGCGGGGCATTGAGTAAGGAAACGGCTGGGTTGGTAGCGGGGTCTGCGTAGCGGAGAAGGTCGGTATGGGTGAGGTTGGGTGCCACACCGATAACGTAATGTAGGTCGGGGTTGTGGCTGTGTAGGATTTGGGCGATCGCAAGCAGCATGGGTACGCCCATTTCTAGCTTGGCGGGCTTGGAGCCGGGTAGGAAGCCGATGAGGTCAGCGCCTGGATTGCAGTTTAGCGCGATCGCAAATTCTGTTCGGTCAGCGGTCGTTTGTACATCTGCCATGAGATCGCCGACGACCGTGAACTTATCCTGATACTTTGTCGGCGCTTTTTCGACGATGCCAGTTTGCATGACGCCGAAGCGATCAATTAGGTGGGGCCAGCGTGCATCCCATTCTGCGTAGGTAACCGTACGATAGCCTAGCCGCTTGGCTACAAGGACTGTGTAAAGCTGGTCGCCTCCCAAGAAAACCACGACGCCGTTGGCATGCCAATCCCAACGATCTTGAGTTTTACCGGTGAGTAGGAAGCGAAAGAAATGGGACGCGCTTTGAACCCGGTCAACTTCTGGGTAGCTAGCTAAGATGGCGGGCTCTTGACCGGAAGCGTGGGGACATGGCGAGAGTATTACCGAGATGCGATAGGCTGACGCTGGTTTGGGAAGTTGCGATCGCAGCGATCTCACAACGGGCTTAACCCAAGTTGCGACTTCGCCAGGGCCATTAGCAAGAATAACAATGTCGGTAGGGGGAACAGAGACCTCTTTACGAGCATGTTCAGTCGTTACCGCAGAAGCCATAGGTCAAAAAGCGTGGATATGCCTCGTGGATAAAAAGAAATTGGTCGCTAGCTACTTAGACACGTTAGCCTATTACAGTTGTTTTCCCGTTTAGTTAACGAGTATCCCCGTGAGTCAGCCTGATGTGGTCCGTGATTTGCTCGATGCTGTGGCCAGTGGCAAAGTGAGCCCGGCCGTCGCCTATGAAAAAGTTCGGGGGATTGTAAACAGCAGGCAGGCTACGCCTGAACAAGAACAGACACAGGCTCAAAAGCAGCAATATCAGACCGTTGGTGATTTTGCCAAGATTGACCATGACCGCGCTGACCGGACAGGCTTTCCTGAAGTCATTTGGGGACAAGACAAGACCGCAGAACAGATCGTCCAAATTATGCGGGTGATGGAAGGGCGACATCCAGTCGTTATGGCGACGCGGGTAGAGGCCAAAAAAGGTGAGGCGGTGCGGGCAGCACTACCGCAGGTGACGTATTTTGAGCTAGCGCAAATCTGCGCTATTCGGCCAGCGACCCAGGATTCGGAGGTCGCTCGTCAGCCAGGAAGGTTAAGCATTCTGACGGCGGGGACAGCAGATTTGCCGGTGGCAGAGGAAGCGGCGGTAACCGCAGAGCTGTGCGGGTTTGCGGTTACCCGGCTGTGGGATGTGGGCGTGGCGGGTATTCACCGGCTGCTGAGCAATCGCCACGTGATTGATGAATCGGATGTGCTGATTGTGGCGGCAGGTATGGAGGGGGCTTTGCCGAGCGTGGTGGCCGGGCTAGCCAGCTGTCCGGTGATTGCGGTGCCAACGAGTGTAGGCTATGGGGCAAGCTTCCAGGGACTTGCCCCGCTGCTGACAATGCTGAATAGCTGCGCGGCGGGGATTGGCGTTGTGAATATTGACAATGGGTTTGGCGCAGCAATTTTGGCAGGGCAGATTTTGCGGACTGCTCGTAGGATTGTAGAGGCTAGCTAGGTTTGTCGGCACGGATCAGCTTTCTATCTAAGGTTTCTTATCTGAACTCCATAAACTGGCGACTGCATCGCGAATGCGGAATGCCTACTGGTCAAAACACTACTGTGAAGTCAACTCTCTGAAGTCAACTTTCTGAAGTCAACTCTCTGAAGTCATCTCTAAGAAAGACCCTCAAGAATTTCCGATGCGCTCAGCCGCAGTTCAGGAAAACAAACGGACAACATTTTCTTTTTCCCTATATATTCTGCAGCTTCGTACCAATCATCCACAAGTGTCAATAGAGTCACTTTCGCCTTCTCAGGATCAACAATCCAGTACTCTGAGATGCCCAGCACCATATACTCTGCGCGTTTGGTTCGATAATCCGTGCGACGTGTGCTAGGGCTCACCACCTCGACGACAAGTTCTGGGGGTGGCTCACTAAGTTCTATGATCGCTTCTTTTTTGCGTAGAGCTTGCCACTGGCTAGACCTGATAATGCTGATGTCTGGAATGCGGCTGGTGTCCCACCGTCCACGTCGGGGAGAGCGTACACCCACTGCTGCTTGCAATGCCACTAGCTCTAGTCCCAACCGAGCAATCTCATTGTCAAATACTTGTTCTAAAAGTTTGAGAATTGCGCCGTGTAAGCCGGTGCCAATGCCCATTGTGACCAGTTCTCCATTTACCAGCTCGTATCGCACATCAGTGCCATCGGCATAGCTTAGATATTCTTCGAAAGTGAATTTGTTAGGCGCAACAGTCATAGGAGCAGGTGCGATCACTGCCCCTACATAATACCTGATTGAATAAAGCGATATCGCAACATTGCAGGCGCATTTGTCTGACGACAGGCACTATCACCACTCTTAAAACAACTTAAAAGCTGTCTATGCTTCCTGTAAGCCTAGCTATACTGTCGGCACTACGTCTATTCTTAAAGAGAAGCTTATGGTGTTTGTCCGAAAAAGTATCGTTGTTTTGCTGGCAATCGTCGCAGTGGCGTTGCTGGGTGGATTTGTATTCCCTAGCCAGGTTCACGTTGAGCGTCAGGTTTTGATGGATGCATCTCCGGAAAAGATTTTTAAGGAAGTGGGTGACCTGAGTCAGTGGGGGAGGTGGTCGCCTTGGGCAAACATCGACCCTGATGCCGACTTTGAGGTGGATGGAAAGGGCGTAGGGCAGATCATGACTTGGGCAAGCAATAATCCTGAAATGGGCAGTGGCAGTCAGCAGGTGACTGAACTAGACTCTCCCAACAGAGTGAAAACGCATCTTGACTTTGGCGAAATGGGTGTGGCCGACGCGACCTTTATGATCACACCTGCCGACAATGAAAATCGAGGTAAAACGCTGGTTACGTGGAGTTTGGATACTGATGTCCGCGAAGGGGTACCTCTGCTAAATCAGCCGCTGAGCACCTACTTCGGCTTTTTTATGGATTCGATGATTGGCGATACGTACGAAGAAGGTTTGGCAAACTTGAAGTCGGTTGTGGAAGGATAAGCTACAGCTTCTCGCCCTGAATGGAGAGATCCAATAGCTGCATGGGATGCATTATGGCGATCGCCTCCCCACGCCTCTCCAGCGCCTGCTGTATCTGCAGAGAACAACCTGGATTTGCTGAAGCAATGACCGTTGCTCCCGTTTTCACCAAGTTTTTTGCCTTCATTTGACCCAGTTCTGTCGCCACATCGGGCTGAAGCATGTTGTACACGCCTGCGCTGCCGCAGCAGAGGGCTGCATCGAGAGGCTCTTTGAGCGTTACACCCGGAATCTGTTCTAGTAGTTGACGGGGCTCGCGGCTGATCTTTTGGCCATGGAGCAGGTGGCAGGCGTCTTGATATACCACTGCCAAAGGGCCGGTCTGTAGCGGATGTAGCTCGGCACTGAGTCCCACCTCAGCCAAAAACTCTTGAACATCTCTCACTTTGGCAACAAAGTCTTTTGCCCGCTCAGCATACGCCGCATCTTCTGCCAGCATGTGGTCATATTCTTTGAGGGTGTGCCCGCAGCCTGCCGCGTTGATAATGATGTAGTCTACCCCTGTATTTTCGAAGCTATCGATCATCTGACGGGCGAGGGCAAGGGCTTGGGCTGTTTCACCCTGGTGCTCTGGCAGGGCAGAACAACAACCTTGACTGCGCGGAACAACAATCTCACAGCCATTAGCACTGAGGACGCGGGCCGTTGCTTCATTGACCCCTGAGAAAAAGACGCGCTGCACGCAGCCCAAAATCATTCCAACTCGGTAGCGCTGCTTGCCCTGGGCAGGAATATGTTCTGGCAAATTGTCACTAAAGCAGCTTGCTGTCACCGATGGCAGGAGACTTTCCATCGCGGCTAGGTTCGGTGAGAAACGCTGGAGCAGTCCGCTGGCACGCATTAACCTACCTAGGCCTAGCCTTTGATATAGCGCTAGGGGGGTGAGCAGCAACCGGATGCGATCAGGGTAAGGAAACAGTGAAAAAATCAGCTGACGAACGGCTTTTTGCGGCCAGGTGCGAGTGTGGTTCCGCTGAATTTGAGGGCGGACGCTGGCAATCAGCTGGTCGTACTTCACTCCCGAGGGGCAGGCAGTGGTGCAGGCTAGGCAGCCTAGGCAGCTGTCGAAATGCTCAACGGCAGTAGGCGTGAGCGGAACCTCGCCCTTATTGATGGCATCCATCAGGTATATGCGACCCCGGGGAGAATCATTTTCCTTGCCGATGACCCGGTAGCTAGGGCAGGTTGGCAGACAAAAGCCGCAGTGAACGCAGGCATCAATGAGAGATTGCTCGGGAGGATGGTCCGCGTCAAAGCTCAGGCTGTTTCCATGGTCTGGTGTTGTGGCATTAGATGCTAGGTCGGTGTTGAGTTTGAGCGAGCTATCAGTTGTTGTCATGGTCTCCTCGCTGAGCAGTTTCCCTTAGGCAGTGTCTCTAACCCCTAGCTTAGCGCGCTCAATGCCGCGGCGCGAAACTGTAGAGATGCATTAAAACGTCTCCTAACAAGATCTTGTAGGAGACGTTTTAATGCGAAGCACTGTCGTCAACTCTTAGGCTTGCTGACGCTTGCGTTTGATACCCGCACCGGCCATAGCGGCTACCCCGATGAGGCCAATGACTGTGCCGGGCTCAGGGATAACCTGATAGACGGTTGTCGTACCACTGATTTCGTTGGTGGTGACGAGTAGGGGTTGACCAGTAGGGCTGTCGCTGCGGTCAATGTAGACAATGCCTTCTGGGCTGATGTCTTCAGGAAGGTTGGGCGCGTAGCTCAAGAAAGAGGCTGCGGTCGGGTCAGTGATGTCGTAGATCATGATGCCACCTACGCGCTCTAGACCGACAAAAGCTAAAGTGCGATCGCCATACTTTCCGAGGGTGACGCCTTCTGGCTCGGGGCCTTTGTTGTCGCTGCGAGAATCGAATTCTTCAGGGTCATTGTCTTGACCGTTGAAGAGTTCGGGAATGACTTGAGCTGTGATTTGCTCGAAGTCATCGCCGCTATCGAATACGCGATTGCCTTCGGAATCGAAGATGGAGAAGGAGCGTCCCCCGTAGGCAACAATCTGATCGAGGTCACCATCGCCGTCGGTATCGCCATCGATAGAAGAGATAGTCAGACGGCCAAGTTCTTCATCTTCTAAGAGCGCTGGGTCAATGCTGGGATCTAGCTCAAGACCACTACGACCAAAGGAGGTCACATCTTCAAGATCCTTCAGACGAATCGCATCGCCGCGCTCATCTTCGTCGGCATCGCCCCGGTCATCTCCCTCATTAGCTGTAACGATATAGGTTTCGCCGTTGGCTGTGTAGCTGGCGATCGCGTCTGGCATATATAGGCCCTGCGCCGGTTCTGGGTCAATATTAATCCCATCATCCCGGTCGCTCGCATCCAGCCCGCTCTCGCTGTAGTCCTTCAGCCCGAGGCCCAATATGTCTGTAAATTCGCCAGAGTCAATATCCAATACACCTAGCGCATTGGCTTCCTGCAGCGAGACAAACGCAGTGCTGCCGTCTTCCGAAATTGTGATGAATTCTGGCTCTAGGTCCTGAGCGACTGTAAGGCTGTTGCCCACTTCAGGAAAGAGACGAACCCCCTTGCTGCGCAACTCATCAGTCTGGCTATTGAAGGCTTGGAAGGTAGCTGTTTTGACCATGGCATCTGCGAGGCCATCTGTCAGGTCAATGATGCTGACAGAGCCCTCAGGGTCGATACCATCGTCGGGTTCACCTTCGTTGGCAACTAGTACCTTGAGGCCGTCAGCGGTAAAGGTGAGCATGTCAGGCAAGCTGCCGACAGTGACCTGCTTCAAGAAGCTACCTGTGTTGTCAAAAAAAGCCACACTGCCGCTGTTTGTAACGGGGTCTGCTTCGAGCGCTGCTGCAAGAATGCTGTTGCCAAAGGCCACGCTATTAATGCCCGCCCCGAATGGGTCTAGGTCGATGGTGAAGTTGAGCGTGGGCGTCGTTGGGTCTAGGATGCTGACCAAATCGATAGTGTTGTCACTAGAGTTGGTAATTGCAAGCTGATCGGAGGCGGGGTCGAACGCGCCGATCTCGGCAGAGTCTTCGCCACGACCACTGTCAAAGCGACCCTGGAAAGAAAGGCTAGCTGCTTGAGAGGGGACTGCGATCGCGCTGAGCAAAACAGCAGCGGGAACCATCGCGCCCACAAAGTGTTTAAGTGCCATAAGAACAGAAGAAGGATAGGTGAGAATGAGAAACTTCTTGACCTAGCACATTGCCTGGCTGATGAAGCGTCTACAAAGACAGCAGGCCATACAACAGCTATGTGCCCAGTCACAGATGCACAATAAACAGAAGACACAGACAAGGCTGCCTGCATCTGGCACAGTAAAAGAAAGGCGATAGCCGCAGATTAAGAGCCGGTAAAGACATTCTCCATTTCAGCGAGTCTTTACCTGTGCTCACAGAATTTTTATGAAGGGGAGAGAAAGCATGCTGGCCGTTCGTTCCGGGACGAGAGCACTTTACCCGACTAAGCTATTCGCCGACTATTTCACCGACCTTTTCCGACTGGCGATCGCAACTTTCTGTTGCACGATAAGGGCAAACGTGGGATTAGCAGAGAACGGCACACTTTTCAATCACTGTTTTGGGATTGAATTTGGGGATTGAATAGTAGACAAATCGAGCGATCACAGCCTCTTCTTTTTCATCCAGACAGTTGCATCTCCCTTAGCTGGCTTGCCCCAGCTGCTTACGGAATTAGTTCATTCATTGATGTAGTTTCCAAAACTACCTGCTGTAGCAAGTTTCCTAATCCCCACTTGCCAAAAGCAAAGGGGGCAATCACGAACCCTCTTAAACCAAACGGATGGGGACATACAGGGTAAATCGGGCGCATCGTGGGCAATATCAAAGAAAGATGAACTAATCAGCTGCAAGACCTGTCGTTAAACACCAATATTGGAGCATCCAGCGCAAACCATGGAACCAGAATCTCTAGAACTACGCCGACCGCAAACCAGTAGCAGCAATCACTTTGCTGTACTCATACGGTTACTGCGCGATCGCCGCACCTTTTTAGAAGAAGTTCGCAGCGAATATAAGCTAGAAACCAAAATCGGCTCACTACTGATTGCCAGCACCTTTTTCTTTGCCGTTTATGGCGGCATAATCGGCTCTTACGGCGGCGGATTTCAGATTGTCTCTTCTGCAATTAAGCTACCGGCGCTCTACCTGATTACGCTACTCATTTGTGTGCCTACACTTTACTTCTTCGATATCTTGTTTGGCTCCAAGCTGAGCTTCAAGCAGTATGCGACCATGGCGCTTACTTCGGTGTCTGTCATCAGCGTGCTGCTTTTCAGCTTTGCGCCAGTGGTGTTGTTCTTCCTAATCTCGGTTAGAGGATACAACTTCTTCTTGTTGCTAAACGTGTTAGTGATGGCCATTACCGGCGGTGTGGGCGTACGGCTCTTTTATAAGGGGATGGTGGACATGGCGGGTCCCGATGGTTTTGAGCAAAAGCTGCGCCTGAAGCTCTTACAGGGTTGGGTTGTGCTGTACGGGCTGGTGGGTTCACAGCTCGGCTGGACATTGCGACCATTTTTTGGGGCAGAAGGTGAGCCTTTCCAAATTTTTAGGCCCGAAATCAACGGTAATTTTTACGCCAAAATTTTCCAGGCTATTCTGACGATGCTGGGCTTTTAACGCTCGCTGACCACTTTTGGAACAAGATATGGGCGAACCGTTGGCAAATCTGGACAATTTGAGAATCACCCAGCGAGAGCTAGATAAGCTAACCGGGTTAGATATTAGCGATTTTGCGATGGGCTGGGCATACCGGCAAACGGCATTTGCCGCCCATCGGCGATTCGCTTGGCTAAGTGAGCAGTTGCTCACCCTGGGTGTCAGTCTGATTTTTTGTCTGCCTGCCGCGCTGATGCTGGCCCGCTCATTTAGCGGGGACAATGTGCAGGTAGTTTGGGCGGCGCTGCCTATTGGTGTTGTCTGTGCGATCGCGCTGACAGCTGCCTGGTGCATCTACCGTTGTCGCGAAGGTAGGCGGCTGCTCACGCTTAGCCACTTGCTCGACGAAATCGACCGGTTCAATGAGATGGTGGATGCTGTCGAAATTTTGGAAGAGCTGGGTGCTGCCAAAAGCAGCCGACTAAACCTGGAGAACCGAGAAGAGGTCATAGAAGCCCTGCACCTTACCCGTGAGAGCCTGATATGCGGCCTGATGACCGAAAGGGTGATGCGCAAACATCAGCAGTTTATGTCACGTAAGCAGGATATGTTTGCCAGTATTGAGAGAAACCTGGCAACGCTGCAGCGCCTGCATGTCAGCGACGAAGCCAGCGAATATGGTCGCTTGCTCAATGAGGCCATTCAAATCGGCACAAGCGTCCACCAAGAGCTGACTGGCTGCTAAAAAATTTGGGTTTTAAAGTTCAATATTCAAGGTTCAATATTCAAGGTTCAATATTCAAGGTTCAATATTCAAGGTTCAATATTCAGAACTTTAGTGAAGGTGCGATCGCTTCTCCGAGTTCCACCCATGAACTCAGCCCTTCTCTAGTCAATCACCAGGCCCACAGAACTTTGCTAGGCTGAGTATGTCGGGCCAGGGAAGGGAGGACAACGGGATGTTTGGTCGGCGACTAAGTCAAGATAGATACATTAACCCACTCACCGACTTCGGATTCAAACGCCTCTTTGGCACCGAGCCAAACAAGGCCATCTTGATCGATTTTCTCAATGTCATCCTGCCAGAACATCACACCATTGTTGACCTGAGCTATCGCAATAGTGAGCACATTGGCAACACCGCTCTCGATAGAAAAGCCATCTTTGCTAAGGCACCTGCCAGATATCGATGACCCACCCCAAAAGCTCCAAAGCGATACCTTCAGGCAGCTATTTGAAGTCGCAGAAATTGTCAACTTTTCTCTGGACGAGTTCGATGCCTACGAAGACAGTCTAAAGTACTACCGAGATCTCAATAATGTAGTTGCCACTTCACGTCAGGAGGGCCTTGAAGAAGGTCGTGAGGAAGGTCGCAAAGAAAGCCTTGAGGAAGGCTGCAAAGAAGCCACTGTCGAATTGGTGATTCGCTTGGTGAGAAAGCGTCTGAGTGTGCTGAGCGAATCAGAGCAGGCCGCTATCAGTGCCTTGAGTGTGGCGCAGCTGGAGAGGTTGAGCGAAGACCTGATGGCGTTCTCTACTGCTAGCGATTTGGCCGGGTGGCTGGATCAAAATAGTGCATGAGCTGGTGCATGAGCTGAGGTGAAGCCTTCAGTAAATACCGGTAGAGACAGGCAAAGCAGGTGAAACATCTGAAACAGATGGTGAGTAAATCTACGGCTGATCTTTCTATAGGCTAGGGGAGTTCGCTGAGAGAGAACTTTACCAGCCATGAGACGTAGAGGTATCTATACCCTGGCTAACGATGCCGTGTTTGACCAGCTGGTCGCGTTAGTCAATAGCATTGAAGAAAATATCTCGTTTGATATTCCAATTTGCATCATTCCTTACAATCAGCAGATTGAGCGGGTTAGTGCGTTTATCTCACAGCGCCCCAACTGCTCGCTGTTTGAAAATGAGCGATCGCTCATCGCCTGGGATACTTTTATCAATGCGGTTTGGCCCGCTCACCCAAGATCTGCGCAGCCCAAGTACACCCATCCAAACTGGTATAAAGGATTTGTTCATCGGAAATTCGCCGCTTTCGATGGACCCTTCGATCAGTTCATCTTTTTCGATGCCGATAGCCTTGCGATGAAGTCCTGCGATGATGTGTGGGAAAGGCTGGAGGAAGTCGATTTGGTTTTCGACGATTGGGAGCACGCCAAACGCGGCGAGCAAACTGAAGTACACCTCAACAATATTCAGCGCTCTACCCGGCTTGAGCTAGATGAAATTTATCCTCAAATACACTGCGATAGCTTTTTTGGCTCTCACAAAGGGCTGATTAGTGCCGCTAGCTTGCCGCTGCTGCTCCGCCTGTTTGTAGAAGAAGGATACATTCACTGGGTGCGCGATCGCAGCTGGTGGTCTACCTCGGCCCTATTTAGCTGCATCACGCTGCTGAGCAAATGCTCTCTTTTCAACTTTACCCGTAGCTCAAACTGGCTAGAGCGCACCGGCAACTGCGCCGATGCCGACCCCTTTGTAAAATTCAATCATGTGCTGTACAACGCCGATGGTGGTAAGCCCATCCGCCGCATTCACTACATGAACTATGCCTCGGCAGATTTTGCCCGGCTCTGTAGAGGAGAAAGTGTCGATATTCGATACAGAGACATTTTCTTACACTATCGCTTTCTGAGCCAGCCAGAACAACAGCCCAAGGAATTTTTCTCACCCGACTCGCTCCTGCAGCTGACCCGCCGACTACAAAAGCTAGGCAGCAGCGTTCAAAAGCTCAACCGGTAAAGAGAATTGCTAAATCCTATGCAAAAAACAACTGTTCAAAATATCCAGCAATCACTGCAACTGTCGCTTTCCGCCATCGGTCCGATTGCGGAGTGTATCCTGCTCGACTATCCCAACTACTACAACATTGGAGATCGGTTGATCTGGCTAGGAACGCTGTTTTATTTAGCCTCTATTGATGCGCGTATTAGCTATGCAGCGAGTATTACAGACTGCTCCGATGAAGCGATCGCCCGCCATCCACACTACCCGATTCTCCTACAGGGCGGTGGTAACCTTGGCGATCTCTGGCCGCAGTTTCAGTCATTTCGAGAGCGCATCATCAGCCAATACCCCCATCAGCCAATTGTTATCCTGCCGCAGAGCATTCACTTTGAAGACAGCCATAACTTACGCAGAGCTGCCCGTGTCTTTAACAGTCATCCCAACCTCACGCTTTTTGTCAGAGACACCAAGAGCGACCAAATTGCCCGGCATCACTTTCATCAGTGCCGCGTGTTCAAAGCGCCGGATATGGCTTTGCAGATGGCCCTGCTACCGGGCCTTGAGCATCGACCTATTGGCAGCTCCATTTTGTTTTTAGGCAGACAAGATAAAGAAAATAATGCTGCGTTTTCTCCAGAAAACCTGGGGCTAGAATCACTTTGCGATCGCCTATTAGTAGAGGACTGGGTGTCTTTCAGCTGGATGAACAAACTGCCTCCTAACTGGCCATATGTTCCAGGTCTTGTTCGGCTCATAAGAGAAGGATGGCAGCGCGGGCTATCTCACCCGGTCGCATGGGTGCAGCGTCAGCAGTGGATGCATCTTCATCCTGGCGCAACAATTCTTGGCGAGCGATATAGATCAGCTATCTACAAATCCTCTTGGAGCATGATGCATAGCGGGCTCCATCAGCTGGCTCAGCACCGGCTTGTCGTAACCAATCGGCTGCATGTACATATTCTGTGTGCCCTGATGGATATTCCCCATGTTGTTCTACCTGGCTCATATCACAAGATTTCGAGCTTTTACGAAGCTTGGTCACAGGGGCTTGAGAACTGTCGCTTGGTGAGCGATCCTCGCGAGGTCAAATCAGCTGCGGCTGATCTGTTAGAACAACAAGAGAATTTACCCAAAGAAAAAGTGAGAGGTCCGCTAAAAGGGAGCGCGTTTAAAATAGCCTTTAATGAGCACAATCAGGGCAAAAGCGGACTGGAAGAAAGCGGACTGGCGGAAAGTGGGCTGGAGCGCGTTGGCCGTGGCTAATTTTGTTTTGGCAATCGACCAGGATAAGGCGCGGTGCGATCGCTTTATGGCAGATCTTTCTCCCCATCTTTCTCCTATTTCAGGCCTCTTAATCGCCCATCGCCAGCTCGGCAGCTGTCAAATCAGCTGGGCAGCCAACCCAAAAGCGCCTGTGAGCACAGTGTTACATGGGAATCTTGCCATTGTGCTGGGGAGTGCGATCGCACAGAAAGCCATTTCCGCTGCCCAGCTCAACCAGGACTGGGCCGCACCTGCTGCTAGCTGTCCTATCTACGACGGATTCTACGCGGCCATTCGCTACGAACCGTCCAGCGGGCTCAAAGTTGGTAGCGACCTGCTAGGACTCTTCCCGGTTTACTACACGCTCTGCCATACCTCCTTTGCGGGAAGCGTGCAGACTGTTCTACTCGTCGGATCTAGCCCGGCCCTATTTCGGCACCATCCGCTCTTCGAGCCCAGATTAAGTCCCCAGGGCTTGACTGGACTACTCATGACGAATGGCCTTGTTAACGGCCAAACGCTCTGGCAAAAGGTCTATCGTCTCTCGCCCCGACATTTGCTGACTTGGGGATTCCAGCAGGGTCTGGTAGAAATAGAACAATATGCGCTGCCTCAGCCAGATACATCAGGGGCAACATTCAGCAGGCTGTCGTTTGCAGAACAAGTTGACCAGCTTGACTACACGATAGACCGCGCTTTTCAGAGGCAAATGACCGCGCCGACGGCTGATGCATCAGCTAACCCATCGAGTGACGGCATTCTGTTTTCTGGCGGGCTAGATTCGCGCATGCTAGCGGGCTTTCTGTCGCGCCAACAGCAAGTGCCGATGGCTATTACCCTGGGTGACTCAGGTGATTTGGAAATGGCTTGCGCGCGCAGTGTGGTTCGGCACCTTGGCTGGTCCCATTGTGCTAGCCGTAGCGATCCGGCGCAGGCAGTTAAGTACGCAACAACCGTCGCCAATGATGAACATCTGGCCAATGGATTCAATGGGGTCGACTACTGGGCGCTGCACGACACGCTATACGGCCAAACAGATAGGCAAAAAGACGTGCACCCACCAGCCCTGCCCCAGCGAATTATCACTGGGCACATCATTGAAGCACCAGTGGGCGCTAAGGTGGGCGGACTGCTACCTGCTGATTCATCGTTCGACAGCTGCTTTCTGCGGACCAACCGTTGGGGCCTTTCGCTGACGACGCTAGGGCAACTGCTGCGACCAGAGATTTTTGGTGAGGCTATACCGGAGACGGTGAGTGCGATCGCTCACACCTACCGGACAGCGGCTAGAAGTGAATTTCACCGGGATCTCTATTTCGACTTGAGCCACCGGCAGCGTCTGCACGTCGGTGCTACCGCTTGGCGACTGAGCTTTTCGGCCTGGCCCATTCTGCCAGTACTCGACCGAGAGATCCTCTCCATACCTGCCCATTATCCTGTGAAAACCCTGCTGTTTCGCCGCGCGCAGAAGGCTTTGGTGACTCAAAAATTTCCGCAGCTGGCAGCGCTGCCGCTGGATAGTAACGGCTTTGAAACCACGCCGCTCTTACAGAGCGATCGCTACAAGCAGCTAGCCCCCCTAATCGAACTGCAGCGTAAATGGAGACGGCTAAGGTTTAAGCTAGGCCGCGATCCTCGCTACTTTTATCGTACCTACAGCCTCAACACACCTTTTTGGCAGGCCATCCGCCGAGCCGCAGAACCGCAGAGAGAAACGCTTTACAGTCTGTTCGAGCCCGAGGTGCTTGACTCGGTGCTTCCCAAGCCTGGCCGACCCATCGAATTGAAACCAGATCCTATTCCAGCTGCTTCAGGGCTCAAGCTACTGTTGGGCTTGATGATTTGGAGCAAGAAAAACCTGTAAGGAAGACTAAAAACATCTGGAAATACCCAAAACAAGTATTTAGAAAGTATCTAAAACAACGCACGCATAACAGAGCGCAAGCAAAATACAAACGCTACAAAAGAACAGACGCCACAAAAGATGCCGACATGAAGAAACTACACCTCTGGCCAGAGTCTCCGGTAGAGAAAGGTGACACGCTAACGCTAGCTGTAACCCTTGAGCACCAAAAAGAGATCAGAAAGCTGGTCTACGAAGTCCCCATCGAACAGAAAATTGCGGTCACAGATAGCTGCGACCCCTACGTGGTGGCGACCATACTGCTGGCGATGAGTCTCTCTGCAGATATTGTTGTCCATGGTAGGCTCTCTCCTTCACTGCTTGACAATCTCAACGAATTTCAGTCAGCTTGGCACTGCTGGCAGCGCGATCTGACCCCCGTCAAGATTATTGCCAATCAACTGTCGGAAGCTTCCGCAGCAGTAAACAATCAGGCTATTGTTGCTTTCTCTGGCGGCGTCGATAGCTGTTTTAGCTTGTATCGTCATCATGCTAGCCAAGCGATAACCGACCAACAACAGGTCAGTGGCGCGCTTATGGTGCACGGGTTTGACATTCCCTACAACCAGAAAGAAATATTTCAAAAGGCGGCTGTCGGCGCTCGTAGCATTGTAGAAAGCCTGCCTGGAGTTCGCTTCATTTCAGTGGCGACAAACTTTCGGTGGGTTGTTCCCTACGGCTGGCCTGGCACCGCGCTCAAGTGGGAGATTGTGTACGGCACTGCGCTGGCGGCAGCTTTGATGCTGTTCCAAGCGCAATATCGCATCGGGCTTATGGGTAGCTCCCTGCCTTACAACGACCTCATTTTGCCCTGGGGCTCTAATCCGATTACCGACCCGATGCTCTCAAACAGAAGTTTCCAGCTGATCCACGATGGTGCAGGGTTCAATCGGCTAGAGAAAGTCGCTGCGATTGCCCATTGGTCAGCCGCGCTCAATCATCTGCGTGTCTGCTGGCAGGGAGAGAATTTGGCTAAGAACTGTGGTAAGTGCGAAAAGTGCATTCGCACTATTTTGAACTTTAAAGTTAATGGGATTGACTGCCCGCCCGCATTTGAGCAAGATGTCAGTGAAGCTAAGATTCAAGCACTGCAGCGCATTGGCAAGGTCCCCCTAACAACAGAATTACAGCCCATATTAGAGGCCGCTAACGCAAAGGCGAACCATGAACCCTGGGTAAGGGCACTGCGGCAAACTATCCAGAAAAGTCATCGCTATTGGGAAATTAAGAAGTTCAAACAAACGATTAAATCACTCGTCACATCGTCAAAGAGACCATAAAAATAATCAAGCAGAGAACTAACCTCCATTTGACTCCAGCTGCTTAACAACAACAATAATGAATAGTAGTCGTTAGCAAAGACCGATATTCACCGTTCCAGCTCATCTTTTAAGCACCGTCAAAATCACACGCATTCGATGACATGACTAGTTTCTTCACGGAACGGGAGGAGGCTTTGGACTACCATATTGCTAATAGTTGGAACCGGCGATCGCGCTATGAACAACTGCATCAAAGCCTCGGAAAAAGGTCTTGCGCTTGTAGACAGGGCAAGACGTAAAAAACGGTGGAACAAAACATCACTTATCTGGTGTGAGAAAGCCTATACCTCTAGAGCTACGCTCAGCCGATTTTGGGCAGGCAGAATGCTTCGACCAGATACATTCACCTCAATTTGCGAGGCGGTCAATGTCGACTGGCAGCAAGTGGCCGACTTTACTGCCGTCGATGTCACCCTAGAAGAAGGCTTAGACTGCACCGAGACAGATGCTCCCGGTGCAGCTCCCCTTAGCCAAGGTCTACCCACAGGCGGAAAAAACGGTGCGAATTCGCACCGCCCGCTGCCTAGAGGAGTGGAAAAGCGTAGGCTGCGTCAAAGCTGGGGATTTGCGCCAGCTTTGACGCATTTTTATGGTAGGAGAGACGGACTCGCCCGACTGGAGGAGTGGATTCTCCAGTCAAATTCTCGCTTGGTGGCTCTGCTGGGTATGGGCGGTATCGGCAAGACCTCCCTGGCCTCACAGTTTGCACGTCAGCATCAAAATCGCTTCGACTATACGATTTGGCGGAGCCTGCGAAATGCCCCTCGATTCGAGCAGATGCTATGCGAGCTAATCGATATTTTTGAGCCGCGCCCCCAAAGGGCCGCTAGCGAAACTTCTCGTGATGCGATGATTTTGGAGCTGCTGAGCTACCTGCGATCGCACCGCTGCTTACTGATACTAGATAACGTCGAGTCGATTCTACAGGGCGGGGACCGCGCTGGTCCCTATCGGCCAGGCTACGAGCCCTATCAGCAGCTATTTACCTGTCTGGGAGAGACCCATCACAAAAGCTGCCTCCTGCTTACTTCTAGGGAGCAGCCGCAGGGACTGATCAATTCGGCAGAAGCCGCTGCGCCCGTTCATTGCCTCTATCTCAAAGGGCTGACCCATGAGGCCGCTATCCAAATCGTTCAAAGTGAGTGCAGTCGATATCAGCCTGGCCCAGCAGCAGAACCTGCCGGAAACCTCAAAGAAGGCATAGAAGCAGCGTCTCAATGGCAAACTATCATCGCTCACTACAGCGGCAATCCGCTTGCTCTGAAGATTGTTGCTGCCGCTATTCAAGAGAGTTTTGACGGTAGCGTTGACGCCTTTCTCGATGTTTTGGATGGGGGATCGGTCCTATTTGACGATATTGCCCGCCTACTTGCCCAACAGTTCAACCGGCTCAGTCCGCTTGAGCAGTCAGTCATGTATTGGCTCGCTATCAACCGTGAGCCGGTCACGATGCAGATGCTCGGGTCAGACTTGCTCTATCCAGAGAGCACCTCTCAAATGATTCAGGCCATCTCATCTCTTCAGCATCGCTCCCTCATCCAGAAATCTGTAGAAGCCGCTACCTGTCGCTATACCCAGCAGCCCGTAGTGATGGAATTTGTGAGCGATCGCCTCACCGAGAAAGTTTTATTAGAAATTGAGCTGGCCGGTAAGCCTGCCAATGCCCCTATACCCAAAGCCTTTATACAAGAGCAACAGCTCTCCCAAAAACAGACAGAAAGACAGCCCGAAAAGCAGCCAGCTAGGCAAGCCAATTCGCTCTCGCTGCTCATCCAGTACGCCTTGCTAAAAGCCCAGGCCAAAGCCTTTGTCAAAGAAGCTCAGAGCACTCTGATTCTCAAACCCATCGTCGAAAGGCTGACCCAGCTGTTGGGCGATCGCCAGCAGGTCATCGACTATTTGCTTACCACGCTCACCAAGCTGCGACACAGGCCACTCCAAGAAAGCGGCTACGCAGGCGGCAATCTGCTCAACTTGCTCAGAGCGCTAAACGCAAACTTCTGCGGCCAGGACTTTTCACACCTGGTTTTGCGTCAGGCCAACCTCCAGGGCCTAGCACTCAAGGACGTTAACTTATCCTATTCGGACTTGGCAAAGTCAGTCTTTACCAAGACCTTCAGCAGTATTTTCGCAGCTACCTTCAGCCCTTGCGGCCAGGTGGTTGCCACCGGTGATGGTAACCACGAAGTGCGCCTGTGGCAGGCCAGTACTGGCCAGCAGCTCATGACCCTGCAAGGCCACACAAACTGGATCCTCACGGTGGTTTTTAGCCCGGATGGCAAGCTGCTGGCCAGCGGCGGTGACGATGGCACCCTCAGACTTTGGCATGTGCAAACCGGACGACCGGTCAGAACAATCAGAGGCCATAGCGGGTCCATAACGATGGCGGCTTTTAGCCCAGACGGCACTCGGCTGGTCACCAGCAGCACCGACTACACCGTCAAAATTTGGGATGTCGATACGGGACAGGTGACCCACACCTTGTGCGGCCATACCCACCGCGTGTGGTCGATAGCCGTCAGCGCCGACGGCCAGTGGATAGCGAGTGGTAGCGCCGATCATACGGTACGGCTGTGGCAGTGGGATGGCACCCTGTCAGCCGTCCTTACAGAGCATAGCGGCTGGGTATGGGGAGTCGCTTTTAGTCCCGATGGTCAGATGCTGGCGAGCAGTAGCGCGGACTGCACTGTGCGGCTCTGGCAAATCCCCCAAGGAAAGCTGCTGACAACCCTAACAGAGCATACTGACGTGGTGCGAACGGTCACCTTCACCCCAGATGGCCATCAGCTGATTAGTGGCAGTGACGATCACACTATTTGTCTGTGGCAGCTGGTGGGTAGCGCCTCTGAACACAGCGCCTCTGAACATAGCGCCTTTGAATATAGCGCCTTTGAACATAGCTCGAAAGCAAACTTTAGCCTATCTGCTCAGCTGCAGCGCAGCCTAAAGGGTCACACCAACTCAATTTGGTCTGTAGCCCACAGTCCCCATCAGTCTCTCCTCGTCAGTGGCGGTACCGACCAAACCATTCGCCTGTGGAATACCCAAACGGGGCAGATGGTGCGCTCTATTCAGGGCCATACCAATTGGATTTTGTCAGTGGCTTACAGCCCAAGCGGAGAGCAGTTGGCCAGCGCCAGTGACGATCACACCATTTGCCTGTGGGACCTGGAGACGAAGCAGGTTAGCCACGTGCTAACAGGCCATACCAACTGGGTGTGGTCTGCGGCCTACAGCCCCGATGGGAAGAGGCTGGTTAGTGGCAGCGATGACCGCAGCATTCGCGTATGGGACGTTGCTAGAGCAGAGGCGATCGCACTTTTGCAAGGCCACACTAGCTGGGTGCTCTCCACCGTATTCAGCCCGGATGGTACGCAAATCGCCAGCGGCAGTGCCGATACTACCCTCCGCCTGTGGAATGCCCAAACCGGACAGCTCCAGCAAACCCTTGAAGGCCATGGCGGCTGGGTGAGTGCAGCGGCCTTCAGCCCAGACGGGCAGCAGCTTGTCAGCGGCAGCGCCGACAAGGCCGTTCGCCTGTGGGATAGCCAAACTGGCGAGATGCTCAATGTTCTCTCAGGTCACGAAGGTTGGGTGCGCGCTGTGGCTTTTAGTCCAGACGGTGCGCTGATTGCCAGCTGCGCGGCAGACAATACCCTGCGGATTTGGGATGGCCGCCTCAGAGAGCAAGGCGGGCAAGGCGGGCAAGGCGGGCAAGGCGGGCAAGTGCTACACGTCTTAAACGAGCACCAAGACTGGGTCATCAGCCTCGCTTTCAATGCCGATGGTAGCCTGATTGCGACCGGAAGTACCGACAAAACGGTCCGCCTCTGGGATCCTATTTCAGGTCAGCTGCTACAAACGCTAGAGGGCCACGTCGGCCCCGTACAGTCCGTGCGCTTTCACCCGGCAGGACACACCCTAGTGAGCGGCAGCAAGGATCAGACCATTCGCCAGTGGGATGTTAGCACCGGAGATTGCCTACAAATTCTGAGAGTCAATCAGCCCTACAAGAGAATGAATGTTACTGGCATCAAGGGCATTAGCGACGCTCAGAGAGAATCTTTGAGGGCACTGGGTGCCTATGGCTAGGGTACAGCTACCGCTCCTGCAAGCTGCGAGGGTCCAGCGCGTCTCGGAGCCCATCGCCTAGCAGATTAAACGACAGTACAGTAATTACAATCAGGGCAGCGGGCGGCCAGACTAGCCAAGGGTTGAGCACCAGAATTTGTGCGTTGGTGCCTGCAGAGAGCATGTTGCCCCAAGACGGATCAGGCTCCTGAATGCCCAGGCCAATCAGGCTCAAGACGGCTTCGGAGACAATGTAGCTAGGAATAGACAGCGTAGCCGCAATGATGACGTAGGTGGCCGTTTGCGGGAGGACGTGGCGGGTGATAATGTGCAGCGATCGCCCGCCCATGGAACGCGAAGCCTGCACAAAGGTTCGCTCTTTTAGCGATAGCACCTCACCGCGAATGACCCGGGCTAGCCCTGCCCAGCCGATGAAAGAAATAATCAAAATAATTAGCAGGAATCGCTCGGCACTGTCTAGCTCGGGGGGCAAAATCACCCCGAGCGCGACCAGTAAATAGATAGAAGGAATCGTCATGATCACCTCTACTACTCGCATCAGTACAGAATCGACAACGCCACCGAAGTAGCCAGAAATACCGCCCACTAGCAGCCCCAGCGGGAAAGAAATGGCGATGCCAATCAGGCCGATGCTGAGGCTGATGCGCCCCCCATGCACTAATCGGCTAAAGACATCCCTAGCCGCGTTATCCGTGCCGAGCAAATTGAAATAAGCAGGCGTCATTTCTACCGCTGAAACCTCTTCTCCTGAAGCGGCCTCTGTCTCTCCCGCCGCCTCGCTGGAGAGTTCCCGCTCGCCCTCTTCTTCCGCTTCACTTGGCATCGGACTGGCCGGACCCACCGTGCCGTACAGATGCAAACTGCTGGGGATGCCGCTGAATATTTCTAACTCTTTCATCTGCACCTCACCGTCGAAGGAGAAGCGCGTAATAAATGGAATTGTCAGCTCAAACAGTCTGTATTCATCGCCTCTTATGAACAGCCTGATCGGCGCAGGACGGCTAAAGTCTCGCTCGATACCGCTGCCGCCAGTTTCTACGTCAATGGGCCCTTGAATCGTGGGATACACGTGGGGACCGATGAACTGTCCGGTCTCTTGGTTGCGCCAGTATAGCTGGGTGGGTGGCAGCAGCGAGGCGTTGGGCTGCTGGGCTAGCGGATTGTAGGGCGCTACAAAGTCAGCAAAGATGACTGCAATGTAGAAAATTAACAGCACAACCGCGCCAAAGCGAGCCAGCGGATTGTTCTTAAGCTTATGCCACCAAGACTTGGTTTCCATGGGCCCGAAGAGTTAGAGCAGAACTATTTGAAAAGAACTATTTGGGAATCAGAGTAGCAGCTATTTAGCAAGTGTGGCTGTTTGATATCTGGTTGAGCTCAAACCCACAAAAGAGGGCGGCTGCGTCACAATGGGAATGTTAAACTTTGTAAATACAAAAACAGTCTTAAGATTCGCCATCAGCCCCGCTATTGATTCACCGTAAGTGCCGACTCGCCCACACCTAATCCGTGACATACCAAAACCTCCAAGATAGTGAAGATAACTCCATAGAGTCAGTGCTCGGTGGTTCCGGCAGCGGCCCGGCATCATCTGATAATCAGATTTCTCTTGACCCAACTTCTTCAAATAGCATTACGCTCAAAGGAAGCGCCAAAAAGCGATCGCTCTCTGACTGGGTCAGCGGTCCGAGGGGACTGTTGCTTGGCCTGGCATTGGGTCTGGGACTGGCGCTGCTAGCCACTCGCCTGAGCGCTCAGCGAACCGCAGCACCGGCTGATACGCCTGCCGACATAGCGCAAGTCTCTAGCGCAACCGTGACGACTGCCCGCGCGCAAACAGCCTCTGTTCAGCAAACCATTGAGACGAACGGTACGGTAGAAGCCTTTGACTTGCTGGCGATTGCACCCCAGGCCAATGGGCTGCAGATCCGGTCGGTGAATGTGCGTGAGGGCGATCGCGTGGTCGCTGGCGAGGTCTTAGCGGTGCTAGATGATTCGGTTTTGCGCAGCCAGATCGAACAGGCCGAGGCCCAGGTGAATGCGGCCCTTGCTGACGTTGCGCAGGAAAAAGCCCAAGCTGAGCAGGCCCGGGCCTCCCTGACCGCCGACCGAGAAAATCTCAGTCGCTACGAGTCCCTGTTTGCCAGGGGCGCTATTAGCGCTGAAGAGCTCACCAGTCGGCGCACCCAGGTAGCAACCGCCGAACAGACGGTGGGCTCTGCCCGTGCCGCCATCGAAAGCGCCGAAGCCACCGTCCGCAGCCGCCAGGCAGATGTCGCCCGGCTAATGACCCAGCTCGACCAAACCCTCGTTATCGCACCTAGTAACGGCATCGTCGCAGAGAAAACTGCCACCGTTGGGGCGGCTGCCTCTACGGGTACGCCGCTTTTCGAAATCATTGATGGTGAGCAGCTAGAGCTAGCGGTCAAGATTCCCCAAACCCAGATGGCGAAAGTCAGTCCGGATACCACGGTGCAAATTACCTCCGACTCGGATGCCAACCTGCAGCTGCAGGGAACGGTGCGCTCGATTGATCCGGTGGTAGACCCACAGACCCGTCAGGCCACTGTGAAAATTGGGCTGCCGGGGAGCGATCGCCTGCGTCCGGGCATGTTTTTGCAGGCGGCAATCGTCACCGGTAGCCGTCAGGGCGTGACCGTGCCTGCAGAAGCGGTACTTCCCCAGTCCAGCGGCGGCTTTGTGGTGTACACGCTCAATTCGGATGGAACGGTCAAGGCGAATGCTGTGGAAGTGGGCGATCGCATTCCAGCCGAAGGTGACACCCCGGCCACAATCGAAATCATCTCCGGCCTGCAGGCCAACACGCCTGTGGTCGTCGAAGGTGCCAGCTACGTCCAAGACGGTGACGCGGTCACGGTGGTCTCCGGAGGCAACGGCTAATGTTCAATATTTCTGCCTGGTCGATCAAGCGACCCGTCCCCACAATCGTGCTTTTTTTGGTGCTGACGGTCACGGGGCTCACCGCCTTTAGCAACCTCGGCATTGATGCCAACCCAAACATCGATGTACCTACGGTACTGGTCGAAGTGGGCCAGACCGGCGCGGGCCCAGAAGAAATGGAGACCCAAATCACCAAGAAGGTAGAGGACGCGGTAGCCGGTCTTGGCGATATCGAATCGCTGACCTCCACTGTGGGGGATGGCAACTCTGAAACCAGAATTGAATTTGCCCTCGGTGTCGATACCGAAAAAGCCACCAATGACGTCCGCGATGCCATCACGCGTATCCGGCAAGACTTTCCCCAAGATGCCAGAGACCCCATCGTGCGGCGGCTGGACTTTTTTGGTGGGCCCGTGGTTATTTACACCGTTGGGTCTGACCAGCGTTCGGTCGAAGCGCTCAGCGACCTGGTAGATCGAGACATCAGTCGGCGGCTGCTCTCAGTGGACGGGGTTTCTCGGGTGCGACGGGTGGGCGGTGTCAGCCGAGAAATTCGGGTGGATCTAGATCCGGCACAGCTGAACGCGTTGGGGATTACGGCGACCCAGGTCAACGATCAAATTCGCCAGTTCAATGTGAACCTACCGGGCGGGCGCAGCGATATTTCGGGCGCAGAGCAGGGCATCCGGACCCTGGGTAGTGCGGCGACGGTAGATGAGCTGCAGACGCTGCAAGTTGTGCTGCCTAGTGGCAATACCGTACCGCTAAGCAGCTTGGGAACGGTCAAAGATGATTTTGCTGAAGTTCGTCAGCTGGCGAAGCTAAACGGGGAGCCGGTTGTGGGCTTTCAGGTATTTCGCAGCCGGGGCAGCGTCGTTGTCTCTGTCGAAGAAGGGGTTCAAGAAGCCGTTGCAGACCTGGAAGCAACGCTGCCAGAAGATATTGGGTTCCAGCGAACCTTCACACAGGCGACCGATATTCGCGATTCGTATCAGGCCTCTATCGATGCGCTGATTTTGGGCTGCATCTTAGCGGTGGTGGTGGTCGGTATCTTTTTGCGTAACTGGCGAACAACGCTGATTACGGCAACGGCGCTACCGCTGTCGATCATTCCGACCTTTTTGGTGCTGCAGGCGCTGGACTACACGCTCAACAGCATGTCTTTGCTGGCGCTGACGCTGGCAGTCGGCAACCTGGTTGACGATGCGATTGTTGAAATTGAAAATACCGAGCGGCACATTCAGATGGGGAAGTCGCCCTTTCAGGCGGCGCTCGATTCTACGGCTGAAGTTGGGCTAGCCGTGGTCACCACGACCGCTACCATTGTGGCCGTGTTCATTCCTGTGGCCTTTATGGGTGGTGTGCCAGGGCAGTTTTTCAAGCCGTTTGGGGTGACAGTGGCAGTTGCGACGATGTTTTCTACGTTGGTGGCTCGATTGGTGAGCCCCATGATGGCCGCTTACCTGCTCAAGCCTGCCAAGCCACAGTCAGATGAAAATGTGGTGCAGGCAGTGGACGGGCTGAGATTTTCGCGGCGGCTGTTGCCCTATCACCAGCTGCTGAACACCGCGCTGAGCCACCGACTGATAACGGTGGTCCTGGCACTGCTGTTTTTTATCGGCAGCGTAAACCTGTCGAAATACATTCCAACCGGGCTTTTTGAGTCGGGGAATACGAGCCGGACGTCGGTGAGCGTTTCGTTGCCGCCGGGGTCGCCTTTGGAGAAGACGGAGGCGATCAGCGATCGCGTGACTGACCTGCTACTGGCGAACTCTGCTACAGAGCGGGTATTCATGACCACCGAGCCAGATAACGCCTTTGCCTCTATCCAGCTGAAGCCAAAGGATGAGCGAGTAGAGCGTAAGGATTACGAGAAGGCTCTGCGGCAGCGGTTTCAGGCGATTCCGGGCGCGCGGATCAACTTTCAAAGTCAGGGCGCAGGCGGCAACAAATCTATTGAAATTGTGCTCACCGGAGAGAATCCTGAACTGCTGACCCAAACGGCTCAGGACTTAACCCAGCAGATGCGGCAGGTGCCGGGCCTGGTGGAAGTGAGTTCAACAGCTGCCTTGGTGAAGCCGGAGGTCTTAATTCGGCCTGATTCTGAGCGCGCGGCGGACTTGGGTGTTTCAGTTAGCAGCATTGCGAGAACGGCGTCTCTGGCAACCCTGGGAGATACGGAGAGCAATCTGGCTGATTTTGATGCGGGCGATCGCCAAATTCCCATTCGAGTGCGGCTAAATCCCGATGCGATCGCTGACCTCAGCACATTGGAAAACCTTCAGGTCCCCGGACAAAATGGCCAGCTGGTGCCGCTGATTTCAGTCGCAGACATCGAATTTGGCAGCGGCCCGGCGCAAATCGACCGGTTCAACCGCTCTCGCCAGGTGACTGTAGGGGCGAACCTCCAGGGCATCACCCTGGGGCAGGGAATTGAGGCTGTCGATGCGCTACCGGTAATGCAAAACATGCCAGACGGGGTGAGGGAGCAGCCAACTGGCGACGCGGAAATTCAACAAGAGGTCTTCAGCCGATTTGGCATGGCCCTAGGAACAGCGGTGCTGATGATTTACGCAGTGCTGGTGCTGCTGTACAACGACTTTCTCTATCCGCTGGCTGTGATGGTGGCTTTGCCGCTGTGTGTGGGCGGCGCGCTGATGGGTCTGCTCATTGCCCAGAAGCCACTGGGCCTGTTTGCGCTGATCGGTATGGTGCTGTTAATCGGCCTCGTGACCAAGAACTCCATTCTGCTGGTGGACTATGCGCTGCTGGCCATGAAGCAAGGAAAGTCGCGGCGACAGGCCGTGATTGAGGCGGGAATTACGCGACTACGGCCCATCTTGATGACGTCGATTTCGACGGTGGCTGGCATGGTGCCGATTGCGCTGGAGCTAGGCGCAGGCGGAGAGACCCGCAGTCCAATGGCGATCGCAGTCATTGGTGGCTTCTCAACCTCTACTTTGCTAACCCTAGTCGTCGTCCCTGTATTTTTCACCTACATCAGCAGCGCGCGGAGTAAAACGGCAAGGGTGCTGAGCCGGGCAACGGGAATTGGCCGGGAAAATCGAGCGCAGGAGACACTGGGAAAACAGGTAGCCTCCTAGGCCAAGCAGCAAAAAGCGCATCTGCAGCAGATACCTCCAGAAGAGAGCTGCCAATGCGCTTTTTCACCAATGTCGCGAGGAGAGCTGCTTGACGCAATCAGCCGTGGTGTCGCGACAATGATATGCACAGATCGATATGCACAGATCGTCTATGCCGGGATCGTCTACGCCGAATCGTCGGAGCGCTCAGGTTCAGCACTATCAGAGACTGAATCACTGACTGAATCACTGACTGAATCATCTCCTGAATCACTGTGTTCAGCTGTTGATGACTGGCTTCCCAGCGGGAAAATATTGACAATTTTTCCCTGCATCATCGTGATCCGCTGCATGAAGTCATTCATCCGACTAAAGGGAACCTGAATGAACTGATTGTTGCTAGTCCGAATCGGCGTTGAATAGGACTCAGTCACCTCGTTTTGCTGCAGGCCCGCCACCTCATAAATAAAGATGCGATTGTCTGTACCGGGTGACTTTGTTGCAATCTGTCCTAACATGCTTTATTTCTCCAGAGACACGGCAATTGATGATTATGCATTGGTGATGCTAGCCACGCGTCCACCTGTTTTGTTGATTTGCTGCAGCGTTTGAGAAAGGTTTTCGTAAGGGACGATTAGCACCCGGCTGCTGCGACGAATGCTGGGGTAGCCAGGACGCCGCCGCCCAGTCACTTCTATGCGATACAGCTGGCCGCGCTCCGCTGTCGATCCTGGCCTGGCAAAGGCCCGATTGATCACCGTTCCCCGAGACGCCTGATAGGCCCAGCCATTGTCGTTGACTCCGGAAGGGGGAACCACAGCTGTAACCACATTTTGGGCCAGTTCTGCTGCGAGCCGAGAGGCGTTTCCGGCGACCTGTGTGCGATCGCTGTTGGCATATCCCCGGTAAAGGCTAAACATGCGAGAGAACCCAGCCATATTCTGACCCGTCTGAGTGCTAAAGCCTCGGCAATAGGGCACCGTCGAATCTCCAAAATTTGTCTCATACTCCTCTGTATCGATGTATGAGTCGATATCGGCATCAAATCCTTCATTTTGATACCGATCGAGATGTTCTATCACTTCTGATTCGTCATAGGGTGCCCGACCTAGCAAGTGTTTGAAGTTCAGTTCAATAACGCGGGTTTGAAAATTTGGATAGAGAAACTTGGTTTTGTACAGTTCTGATTTGGCGAGCGATCGCACAAAATCTCTCACAGACAAAACCCCATTCACCAATAAAGATTCCAAGGCTGTCAGCCGCTCCGCACTCATCAGGTAATCATTGCCGAGTACCTGCCGGTAAACAGCGTTGATGACTGTTCTAGCTTCGCCGTCGGAGTAGCTTGGGCGCAATTCTATTGGCGCTTGCTCAGTAAATGGCGTTGTGCCTAGTCGAGCTGCTGCTGTTGTGATAGCCACGGGAAAAACTCTCCTTGTGGGTCGAAATGAAGATTTTTAAGGGTTTGAGACAAACGACTTGTAGATGGGGGCGCTGCATGCGCCTACGTCGCTAGGAAAGGTGACTGCAAAAACACTTTAAGCGCCCGTAATGCTGATAATTCGGTTGCCACGTTTGTTAAAACGCTGCAAAGTAGGTGAGAGCTGTTCATAGGTAACGAGATACTCCTGAACACCTTTGCGCACTTGAGTTGTCCGGCTGCTTGCCGATTGAGCAACCCGAATCCGATACAGCCGCTCCCGGCGTCCGCCCGTCACGCCCAGTAGCTCCTTACTCCCCATAGCCGATCTCACTGGGCTAGCCGTATTGCGAGCGAGTTCTGCTGTGAGGCAGGCGCTCTTTGCAGTTGCGCGATCGCTGCTAGCCGCCCCTCGATATAGCTGAAACATCCTACCGAAGCCAACTGTTTTTTGGGTGCGCTGAGTGGCAAAACCTCGGTAGTAGGGCACCACCTGATCGCCAAAATTCTCTTGGTATTCCAAAGAGTCGAAATAGCTGCTGATTTCGGCCTCGTAGCCCTGCTGAATGTAGAGATTTACATGTTCTGAAATCTCCGACTCATCGTAGGGCGCGCGGCCAAGAAAATGTTTGAAGTTTAGCTCTATGAAGCGAACTTGTTGGGTACTGTAAAAGAATTTTTCTTTGTAGAGGTCTGACATGGCTAGGGCGCGAACAAAGTCACAGACTCTGATATGGCCCTGCCGCAGCAGTGATTCGCTGCTGGTTTGGCGCTCTGCGTTCATCACATAGTCGTTGCCAAATATCTGCCGGTATGCCGCCCAAATCACCCCTTGCATATCGGTTTCAGGTGCATTTGTTCTTAGCTCGACAGGGGCCGATTGAGCGGGCTCGAAGCCGAGCAACCGGGCTGAAGTTTCACTTGTCATTGCAGGATCTCTCCTTCAGGGTCTCTTCAAACGTGAAATGAATTTGGATGGTGGTAAGGTCATCACAACCGTTATGCCACGATCGTCATGCCGTGAAGATCGCAGCATAGTGGTTACGGCATAGTGGTTACGGCATAGCGGTTACGGTATGGCGGTTACGGCATAGTGGCTATCTTCCGGGAGCTAGGTGACCCTTAGCCCCGGAAGATAGCGAAAATGACGCTGCTGCCCTTAGCTCAAGGCATTGATTGCATAGTCGAGGTAAGAGTTTGCTTCAGCGGCTTCGTCACCCCCTAGCCCATGGTTCGCTTTGATGTGCTTCAGCGCTTCTACATACCAGCTAGGAGAGAGTTCAAAGGTGCTGTTGATCTCGCCAATGCCAGAAATTAAATACTCATCCATAGGCCCGGTTCCACCAGCGACCAAGCAGTAGGTAACCATTCGCAGGTAGTAGCCTATATCACGGGCACATTTGGCCTTGCCCTCTGAGGTAGAGGCATAGTTGTTTCCCTTCATTTGGGTGGTATAGGGGAACTTCTGGTAAACAGCATTGGCAGCCCCATCGACTAAGCTGCTGGCGTTTTTAGTCAATGATTGAGCTGCAGAGAGGCCTGCCTGTGCCTGACGAAACCGACCGAAGGCCACCTGTAGTTCTGAGCTACTGAGGAAACGGCCTTGGGAATCAGCGGCTGACACCGCCTCAGTCATGGGAGTTTTCATGGTGAAATGTCTCTTGTAAATAAACGAAAAATTAAATGAAAAGCTAAACGAGAAAGCTAGACAAAAGGCAAAAGGATGAAAGCTGAGTGCAACCTGGATGTACGCGCTCGAGCGAACGACTCAAGCCTGCGTATGGCGTTGAACCCAATCCATTTCAGCCAGATTAGCTAACTGCAGAGGCCGCTCGATCAAAATAGCCGCCCAGTTCAGCCATGAGAGAGCTGCAGTCGCCTTGGGTAATGCCAGCGCGGTCATTTGCGATCGCAATTGCCGTATCTTTCATCTTGCTGACACCAGAAGCAACAGAAGCCCCAGGAACGCCCAGCGCAGTGTAAGTTTCCCGAAGACCATTCAAGCAGCGATCTTCCAGTACGCTGCCATCGCCAGTAAATACGGCATAGGTGACATAGCGCAAGATGATTTCCATATCTCGCAAGCACGCAGCCATACGGCGGCTAGTGTAAGCATTGCCGCCCGGCGCAATCAGCTGAGGCTGGTCGGCGAACAGCGCACGCGCGGCACCCGAGACAATGCTAGATGAGTTGCTCGTAATTCGATTGACGACGTCAATGCGCTTATTGCCCTCGGCCACCATTTTACTGAGCGCATTGATGCTGTCATCACTCAGATACTCGCCCCGCGCATCTGCTTGGGAAACCACTTTTGTAAAAACATCAAACATGCGAAAACAATCTCCTAAAGTTAAAACTTTCGAATGAAACTGCATAATCCTGGTTCGAAAGATCGTTTCTGTAGCGAGCATGTTCTTAAGTCGTGCTGTATTACTTGAGGCTCTTTGCGATTAAAAGGAAACGGCTCCCCTTAATTGCAAACAACCGAACAGAGCAGAACATCACTTGCCTTAGCAGTACACAAAGCCTTCTTCTTTCGACTGATGGATTTCCAACAGACGCTCAGCAATGACTCGTCAGCGGCTGCCGCTTCTCAAGTCACTCCACAACGCCCAAAAATCGCATACGGCTAAGTACCTAACCTTTGGGTCTCTAAGGTGCTTCGAACCAGTGATCTGATTTAATCAATTTACTTGTGCAGATCTTGTGTACCGCGTTGTATCCAACTAGTTACAATCGCTGAAAGTGTCTGATGTTCAGCCTCCAGGAGATCGCGAGAAGGTGAACTTGCATTCAAAATCCTTCACGCTTCTTTACATTTTAGGCGTTTAAAAATCTAACGTCGCCTCTTTGACGTTGTCTGGCGCGCAGTCAAACAACATTGTTTTTAGATATCGCTCAGCCCATGCTTTATTAAAAGCACGCTCCAAGATTCGTCGGGTTTTGTCGTTCTTTTGCTGCTGCGTGCAGTATCGTTTTTGCCCTGTTAAGATTCGCCGCCGTTCTTGGGGATTGATGAGGGCGATCGCTTCGCAGGCAAGCTGACAGTGGATCGACAAATATTGAGTCACTTGGTTTACAAAGGCTCTTTCTTCTTCGGGATTGCCTGGCCGAATAAACAGGCAGTAGTCTGAAAAAATATCTCCCCAATCGGGTAGGTCTCGCGGCTGGGTGAAGTTGTAGCGTGGCAGCTGATTTAGCATTGAGCTGTAGCTATCCGGCAAACTGCGATCGCGCGCAACCGGTGAGAGATCGACAATTGCCGCTGTGATATTGCCCCGAGCGGCCACCACATCCACCCCAAAGATTGGCAGGTCGTAGCAGGGATGGGGAAACATCACACAGTGGAGAATGTCTAGCGTGTCGCCGACGCTAGCAAGTTCTAGATGCAGCTTGCGAAACTGAAAGGTCTGGTAGCAGGTATTTTCAATAATTAGCCGTTCACCTTCTAGGCGGCCTTCAACATGACCTAAGCCAGGCGGCACTCTGTAGGGGAAGAGCATAATTTGGTGCTGCCAAATGTTCTTTATAAGATTGGCCAGACGGCTGATCAGCGGGTGTTGTTTCTGCTGTAGCGGCTGTCTAGCAGCCGTCTTGTCAGACGCCTGCACGGTTTGAGTACGGGATTTGGCCATGGTGTTGGTGTAGTCCAAAACGAAACGTCTGGGCTTACCTTGCCGTATTCTCTGTGCAGACAGTGTGTAGTGAGAGGGCATGTCGTCTTATCAAGGTTCTTACCAGGTACTGACGACGGGTTGCCAGGGGCTGCGGCGCGATCGCTTCAACCGGTTTAGCAAGCGACTAGCCAAAGATTTTCCCTGAATCGGCTTTGTAATGTAGTCGTCAGCGCCCGCTGCAAATGCCTGGTCTTGTTTGGTGCGATCGCTGTGCACACTCATAAATACAATCGGCAAATGCTGCCACTTAGCATGGCTGCGCAACACCTGACACAGTTCAAACCCGTCGATATGCGGCATCTCAACGTCAAGAATCACTAAATCTGGCAACACCTGATTGAACAATGTCCAAAATCGCTGTGGGTTCGTTAGCGGCGTGATTTGAAAACGCCAAGGATGTAAGAGCTGAATCACCTGCTTTAGATAATGGGCATCGTCATCTACGATCATAATCTTGCTGAGCCCGCAGCTTAGAGACGTGTTTTGAGTAATCACATCCAAAACCTCCGTCGGTACCACCGGATATTCCAAAACAATCCCGCCGCCTCTGCGAATCAGGTCTAGCCGATTGCCAAAGTCTGCTTGAGGTGTGACGACGACCACCGGCAGCTGAGACCAGCGCTGTGTCAGCCTATCGATAAACTGCAGTAGCTGCTGCAGTATGGGCTCATCCAAAACGGCATGGGTTTCAGTGGCTACCAGATTGACCAATACAAGCTCAGGCATTTGTCCCAATGGCGCGCTGTTGGTGAGATTAAGCTCACCGACTGTTGGCGCACTGGCTGTTGGTGCATTGATTATTGGCGCATTGAGCGACAGCCTTTGCATCGCGGCCTCAATTGAAACTATCACCGCTGCCTCCAACCCCTGCGAGATGGCGAGCGCCATCAGCTGCTGAATGTAGGGCATCTGGTTAACATCAACTAATAAAACTGACGGTTTCTGCGGTGCATCTTCTACAGCGCAGACCAGCTTAGGAGCGTCGTCCAAAGCATGGCCCAGCGTCGTCACTAAAATTCGAAACTGCGATATCTGATCTGGTGAGAGCGTATTGTTTCCTTGGAGCAAAAGCTGTTCTATCTGGAGGGCTAGGCGATAGCCTTCCATCAGGCCAAAGGTGCCCAGCGTACCTGCTAGACTGTGGGCGATTTGCTGTGCATGAGCCCGCTGCTGTTCGCTAAGCCCACCGCTGTGAGGACTGCCATCTTGTGCATTGCTGTCGATAGGAGAATTGCTGTGTGGCGAAGGCGCGGCCAGCGAATGAGCGATCTGTACTAGCTGCTTCCATCGCCCTAGGCTTTCACCTTTGTGTGCTCGCCAGGCTTGGCTCAGCCCTTCTAAATAGCGAGCTTGGCGATCAATCGGCTGAGCCCATGCCGCATGGGTGAGCCGGTCTCTAGTGAGGGGTGACTTGAGGCGATAGCCCAGTCCGTGCACCGTTTCTATCAAATCAGTCGTCGCCCTTGTTTGTTTGAGCTTTCGCCGGAGCCCTCGAATGTGCGATCGCACGGTCGCCTCACTGGGAAACTCTTCCGAAGACCAAATACGATCCAGCAGCATGGCCGCACTAAAAGTCTGATGGCTGTGGCGCAAAAACAACTCTAGCAGCGCGTATTCTTTCGCCGTAAGCGAAACCGGCTGCCCTTGGTAGCTCACCTGACAGCTCACAGGGTCCAAGCTCAGCTCACCCCAGGTCAAAATAGGAGAGGCTTCAGCGTGCGATCGCCTCAAAAGCGCGCGAACCCGAACCATCAGCTCTGCCATGTCAAAGGGCTTGGCCATGTAGTCATCCGCACCCACCTCCAGCCCGCGAATCCTATCAGGCTGGTCGTTTTTCGCGCTCAGCAGCAAGATAGGCACCGCGTAGTGTTGCTGTCGCAGCCGCATACACAAATTCAAACCGCTGAGCTTTGGCAGCATCCAGTCGAGAATGATCAAGTCATACTCAAAAGTCGACGCGTAAGCCCAACCGGTTTCACCATCGGCCACGCTGTCAACAATATAGTTCTGTTCGCACAGCTGCTGGGTCAGTAGCGCAATTAGGCCCGTATCATCATCGACAAGCAACACTCTCATAGGGTTATATTCTCAGCTGTTTTTTATGTACTTATTAAGAGAATTTTGATAGCTAGCTGATTAGATAACCCAATTCACTAGCTTTGAAATTTGATTGGCCAAACCCAGCGGTGTAAAAGGTTTTGTAATTACTCCAGCCACTCCCAAGTTTTGAAATAGCTGTTTTTCAGCAGCCCTTGTTTTTGCTGTGAGTAGCACTACTGGAATCGACCGAGTGGACGGATTTTTCTTCAAGGCTTCAAAGGTGGCAATGCCATCTATCTCGGGCATCATCACATCTAGCAAAATGGCATCTGGCTGATGGCGCTCAGCCTGGAGAATGCCCTCTCGCCCAGAGGAGGCTGCAATCACCTGCCATTCAGCTTCCATCTTCAAGCTAAGGCTGACGACCCTTTGAATGGAAACTTCATCATCAATAATGAGGATGGATTTTGAAGCCATAGGATTACCTAAAAAACAAATAGATGTAAGAACTCTCTAATGAGCATTTGAAGCAACCAACGTAGCCACCTGCAGCGCAGCTTATTCGGTAGGGATTGGCGCATAGTCGAGCGGAATCGTAAAGTAAAATTGACTCCCTATGCCTAGCTGGCTTTCTGCCCAAATTTCACCGCCGTGTTGTTCTACGATTTTCCGGCAGATTGTGAGCCCTAGCCCAGTCCCTCCTTTTTCACGGGAATCGGAAGAGTCTACCTGCTGAAAACGCTCAAAGATACTGCTCAGTCTGTGTGCTGGAATGCCCTGGCCGCTGTCCTGTACGCAAAAGAGAGCCTGGCCTCGAAGCTGCAACCGAGAAGGCATGGATGAAAAGACAGGACTGCCCGAACCAGACCCAACTGAGCCAGCGTGTTGTAGGCTCGATCCGCGGTACGCCTCGACCGTGAGATAGATAATACCGCCAGGCTCGGAGAACTTGATGGCGTTGCCAATTAAGTTTGTTAGGGTACGGATAATGTAGTCAGGATCGGCCCAAATCAACAGCGAAACGGAGCGAGTACGAATTTCGATATTGTACTGTTGGGCCATTGTTTGCATCGCTTCAGCCGCCTGTGCAATCAGTACAGCCGCATCGCAGGCAGCCGTATTCATGGTCACTTCGCCAGATTCTATGCGCTGCAGATCAAGCACATTATTCACCAGGCGAACCAGGCGGTCAGTGTTTTCATCGGCGACTTCTAGCATCTGCTGCCCATCTTCAGATAGCTCTCCTAAGCGCCCTGTAGCCAAGAGCTTTAGAGAGGTGTGAATCGAGGTGAGCGGGGTTCTCAGTTCGTGGCTAACCACCGCGATGAATTCATCTTTCATCCGCTCAATGGCTTTGCGATCGCTAATGTCACTTGTCAGCGCAAAAAATCCCTGAACCTGAGCACTTCCCCGCTCATTTGTTTCCAGATGGGGGACGTAGGTCACGCTGACTGAACGTGACTTGCCATCTCTAAACGTCAGCTGACTTTCATAGCTCACAGGTGCTCCAGTCAGCACGGTTTCAATGTGCCTTTTGGCTTTTTCGTAGTAGGCTTTGCCCATTAATGACAGCATGGAGCGGCCTTTGGTGTCAGTCGGTGAGCGTCCTAGCCAGTCCTGATAGGCTTGATTGTTGAATCGGTAGCGCTGATGGGTATCCACATACGCAATGAGCACAGGTAAGTGGTTCGTAATCAGCCTGAGCTGGGCCTCACTTTGCCGGAGTGCCGCGCCCATCACCTGTCGCTCCTGAATCTCTCTTTGGAGTGATTGGTTCGTCTGGGTGAGTTCTGTCGTTCTCAACTTGACCCGATCTTCCAAATATTCCAACAGTTGCCCCTGGGAGAAAGCGAGACTAATCTGCCCTGACAACTGCTGCATAAAGTCTTTTTCAAAGGCTGACCATTGGCGCGGTCCGCTACATTGATGGGCGATTAGCAATCCCCACAGCTGTTGGCGCAACCCCATCGGCTCAGCAGCCAAACTCATCGGATTCAAAATCGGCACGATCAGCTTGGCCCGAATACGCCACTCTTTTATAAACGCTACCAAGCACTCAGACAGCCCAGAATCAGGCGAATCGACGTCTGTTACAGCATGGACTCGACCCTGGGCATAAAGGGTTTGATAGTTTACCGGGAAAACCTCTTCCGGAAAGGTCATATCCAAAATGGAGGGGTAAGAGACATCGACCGCCTCACTAACCGTCTTCCCCGTACCATTGGGCAAAACCTGATAGATCAAGACGCGGTCAGCGCCCAACAGTCGCTTGACTTCATCTACCGTTGTCTGAAAAATCTCTTTAAGCTGGAGCGACTGACGAATTTTGAGCGTGATCTGGGCCACTAGCTGGGCACGCTGGTGCTGTTCTTGTCTCAACAGTCCATTGCGATAGGCCTCCGGCCCATATTTTGACCCATCGCTGCGCTGAGTGAGTAGTATCTGCATCAGGCTAGACCGATGGGCTACACCTACCAAATCTCCATTAGAATCAACAATGGGTAAATGGTCCATGGGTTGCTGATTGAACGTCGAAAGTAATAGAGGAAGAACACCCTGTGGAGCAGATGTCTTTACAGTAATGACCGGGCGGCTGTAGACCTTGGAGAGCCGAATTTGAGCCCAGTTGTGATGGGTAGCCACCGCTCGGAGTAAGTCTGAGCGCGTGACAATACCAACAACCTTTCGGCGAAACAGCCCCAAGACACAACTTGCCTTTGGATGAGATGCCATTAGGGTCAGCACCTTACCCAGACGAGTCTGACCCGAGGCGGTCAGTGGATGGGTATCCACCATCGCCTTCCATAGAGAAAGATCGCTTATCTCGGCTTGAAAGGACATTATTCGCGCTAGCCAATTGTATTGAGCGATCGCTACTTGCACTGTGCTCTACAGCAAAAAGGAATATCCCTTCCGCTTTTTGGAGACAAAGCGCACAGCGAGCCACGCTGAGCTGATGACACAAACCAACGTAATTATTTCTTAAACTTATCGGACATCAGGAGTAAGCGTTACATGATCGTGTCTATTTCTGAACTTATGTAGACAATCGTTAAGCGTGACCTTTTCCTCGGTTCAAATAGCGCCAGAAACTTGGGTCAGTGTAAGCTGTAATCGATCCTACGACGTAGCTTTTCAAGCCAAGACCCGCGAGTATGGAAGCGCCCCGCCTCAATGTTTCTCCCGTTTTCAACGTTAAGCGACCTGTTTTGATGACCAGTTTGTTGCTCAGCGTTGCATTTTGCCTATCTGCCTGCAGCCAACCTCTAGCAAGCAAGCCAGAAAATAGAGCAACGGCCTTAGCTGAGTCCCCTGCTCAGCAGACGCCAGGTAGCGTCACTATCTTTGGCCAGTTCCCGCCAGAAGAACAGGAAAAATTTGAACAGACGATTCTCCCCTTCGAGGAAGAAACGGGTATTGACGTCGTTCTAGAATTTGAAAACAACTTCAACAGTTTGTTGTCGATGCGAATTGCCTCTTTCAACAAACCCGATTTGGCTATTTTGCCGCAGCCCGGTTTGATGGCTGATCTAGCTGCAGACGGACAGCTCATACCTATTACAGAGGCAGTCGATATTCACGCGCTCAGAGCTGCCTATTCAGATACTTGGCTGGACCTTGGGGAGACCAATGGTGAAATCTACGGTCTGTGGAACCGCGTCTCTGTAAAGAGTCTCGTGTGGTATCGTCCTACGGCCTTCGAAGAGAAAAGCTACGATATTCCGAGGACCTGGCCCGAGCTGATGGCCCTCAGCGATAGGATTGTGGCAGACGGGGGCACGCCTTGGTGCATTGGCCTAGAAAGTGGAGCCGCCACGGGCTGGCCCGGTACCGACTGGATAGAAGATATTCTCCTGCGCACTGCAGGCCCTGAGACATACAGGCAGTGGATCAGCCATCAAATCTCCTTCGACTCGCCGCCTGTACTCGCCGCCTTCGAATCGTTCGGAGAGCTGATCAATAAGCCAGGTTACGTTGATGGCGGCTCTGAGAAAGTGCTTAAAACAGGCTACGCCGAATCGGTACTGGGCATCTTCAACAATCCTCCAAGTTGCTACTTACACCGGCAGGGAAACTTCATTGCTAACTTTTTCCCAGAAGGTAAAGCGCCGAGGATAGACTATGATGTGTTTCTGCTGCCCCCGATTGACGAAAAATTTGGTACGCCGCTGCTGATTGCTGGTGAAACCATTGTAATGTTCAACCATACGCCCGAATCTGCTGCTCTCATGCAGTACTTGGCAACACCCACACCTCACAAAATCTGGGCTGGGCTCGGCGGCTTTATCTCTCCCCAAAAAGACGTTCCCTTAGAAGCTTATCCAGATGCTGTCACCCAGACGATCGCCCAGATTCTGGCCGACGCTGATGTCGTTCGCTTTGACGGCTCGGACCTAATGCCAGGCTACGTGGGAAGTAACCTTTTTTGGCAGGGGATGGTTGACTTTGTTGGTGGCCGATCAGCAGCGGAAGTCACCACAGAAATTGATAAGGGCTGGCCCTAGGCAACCACTGCCCTGTGCAGCTCCCCTATGCAGCTTTGTTGGCTGGAAAATTGTTATATAGCGCTGCTTCAAAGGTTGTCAGCTCAGGTGCCGGGGGGATTGCCTTCAGGGTTGCCATGAAGTCAGCAGAATCTTTGAGCATTTTGGCAACTGCGCCGGGGGCGCCCGGGGTGCCCATGTATTTTTCTGATAGCTGTTCCTCTGTTGTGAGCCAAATGAGCTCGTTCATCGCAGATAGACTTTCTTCTACAGAAAAGCCCACTTCTTGCGCGATCGCACCCGCCGCCTCTTCAGGATTATTCCGATAAAATCGGACCGCATCGTCCAATACCTCAACAAAGCCTGCCAAAAAATCGGGATAGGCAGATAAAAATTTGTTGCTAACAGTTCCTAAGTCTGCCGTAGGCGCGCCTTTTTTACCCACTTCCCCTGCCGTTATCAGCACGCTGCCATTGGCATTCAGCAGCTGAGAAAGCGTGGTTTGCCACACGAAGCTGCCGTCGATAGCATCTCGATTCCAAGCCGTTGTCAGCTCCGATGTGCCCATATCGAGAATTGTCACCTCGCTGGCGTCGAGGTCAGCTTGGGTGATGGCTGATAGCAGACTGAAGTGACTGGTCGAACCGAAGGGCACAGCAATCCGCTTACCTCTCAGGTCAGCCATGGTCTTAATGCCAGAGGCACTGGTTGTGGCTAGTGCGGCGTTCTTGTCAATGATGTTGTGAACGGTGTACACCTGCATGGGTAAGCCTTGGGCGATCGCAGTTGCCGTTGGCAGTGAACCCACTAGGCCGATATCAATGTCGCCTTCGAGCATGGCCGCATTCACCCGCCACCCCGCAGAGAAAGGCTGCCAAGAAACGTGCACATCGGAAAACTGCCTTTCTACTAACTTCAGATTTTTGGCGAGTAGCTCAGCGTTTGGAATCACCTGGTAGCCAATTCGCACATCACTGGGCATAGAGCGCGGAGAGTCAGGCACATTCGCGTGGGTACAGGCCGCAAAGCCCAGCACGAAGCACAAGCTCAGTAAGCCAACGAAGTGGTTTAGCTGTCGGCGAATAGACCTTGGAGTTAGCCGGTAGTGCATAGGCGCTTTTGTTTTGCTTCAATTTGATTAAGCCTGTACAGGGCAAACCGGCCAAGCTTTTGAAGGCTCTCGCTGATGATGGCCTGATAGTAAGCACGTTCTGGCGACCCTTCTAGATAGGTTTGGACGATCAGCTTGAAGATGGCTCGCCCCGGCTTTGAGTTAGCTTCCAAAATAGCAGGTCCACGGTCGCGAGTAAGAATGACATCGAATGCCATTTCGGCAAAATCTCCAAATTCTTCATGAAGATGGTAACAACACTGCAAACAAATCCTTTCTATGTTGTTGCGTTCTTCAAGAATGTTCTTGTGATACGTATCTCGATAGTAATCTTCTAGGTCGGGAAGCGGGATAGCTCTTTCACCCTCACAGGGAACCGCTGTCCAAGCCTTTCTTGCACCGACCCTTGCAAGCATTCCGGTAACAGCATACTTGCCATCGCACTGGTTTTGTACCAAGACCCGAATAAAAAAGGGAGACCCTTCAAAGAGATGGGCATTTGCATTGGGTTGAACGATGTATCGCCTAAATCGGCCCGTTTGTTGAAGTGTTTCAAGTAGGCAGCTAGTCTCCAGGGTAAGAACTTCTTCTGAGGACAAATGGAGAAGATAGCGGTCTGATGCTAACTTTTCGACAACAGCGATGTTCATCCCCTTCATTCCTGCGATCGGCTTGAGATAGAGAGTCCCATTCTCGCCAAGCATGGACTGCAAGATCTCTTCTGATAATTTGTCGAAGCCGACGGTTCTGAGGCAGGGAATTTTGTGCTTTTCTAAGAAGCGGTTGAATTTTCGCTTATTGATAGAGAGCCGAACAAGTTCGTGCGGCGTCGTAAACTCAATGCCGTTTTCCTTCAAAAAACTTCGAAATTCCTTCGCTGCCTTCACTTTCCCTTGTGGAGAAAAGTACCGATCATAAACCACTGGTGGAATAGGCGTGCGTAGGGGGAGCCAAGAATCGCCGTCAAAGGTCAGGGCGTCAATCTCTAGCGCACCGGGCTCCCAATGCGCCAGCGTGAAGAAAACAAAAGTGATGTCTAGTAATTGATTTTCTCTAACGATACGCTGGCATAGGGATGTTTGTATACCAAAAGGGGGCTGCGAGAAAGGAGGCTGATCCTCGACGTCTGCTCTCGGGATAAATACTCCAACTGTTTTTTTCATAGAAATTTGAATAGTGAAATTTGAATAGCTCACCTAAAGACGATTGGCTCGCTCAAAGGTCACTAGTCGAAGGCTACAGAAGATATAGAGTTTAGCAATAAAGCTTCACGCTCAAACCCAGCAGCAGAATCATACCATCCATGCCTTAATAAGCTCTTGATTTACGACTGAGCGCAAAGCCATACTGTCAGTTAGCGTCATGACCGCTTTGCTGTCTGTTTGCTTTGATATATTTGCGATCGCACCAGCTTGCGATCGCACTAACCCGTTTTCAGTGTTTTTCCATCTAAGCCACCCAAGCTCTTATCATTAAATCTGTGTCTGCTGTTATTGACTGGATCTGCTCTCTACCCGCCGTTCTCCATGGGGCGATCGCCAAATAAATCTGAAACCGAGCTGCACCCCGAAGATTCGCCGCCTGCTCTATCTCCCTCACCTTGGCTGCCCCAGCTCAGGCGAGAGATTTGGATACTCGTCACCGGTCAGCTGCTGCTGTTCATCGGTCAGGGGTTCACGCTGGTCTACGCCTCCATTTTCTTTGTCAATCAGCTGGGCTTCTCACCTATGCAGGTGGGTCTCGCCCTCAGTAGCTCGGGCCTTACCGGTATTTTTGGCCGCTTTTTTGCCGGTTGTGCCATCGACTCTCGCTGGCTAGGTCGTAGGGGCACGCTCTTGCTGGCGGCAGTCGTTTCTGCCCTTGCGTGCGTTTGCCTGGCGTTAGCCGATACGTTTGGTCTGCTGGTGGCCGGGAATATGCTACTGGGATTGGGCTTGAGTTTGTACTGGCCAGCCACACTCGCTGTGATCGCAGATCTAAGCACAGCGGAGAATCGGTCGGAGGCTTTCGCGCTCAGCCAGCTATCCAACAATTTGGGCCTAGGTGTTGGGGCGCTATTGGCCGGGCAGTATATTGCATTGACGGGCGCATTGGCAGGGAGCTACCGGGCGCTGTTTGTGGCAAAAGGGCTGGTGTATCTGGTCTTTGGTTTGGTGATATGGAATGCGATCGCCGAAACCCGGCAAGGGGAAACCACGCTAAAGCAAGTTGCTAAAAACTGGGGAACTGCTCTGCGCGATCGCGCCCTAGTCACCTTTCTATTGGCGAATATTTTTTTCGCGATTTATGGCGCACAGCTCAGCAGTAGCCTGCCGCTCTACCTCGCTAACTTCATCCCCAGCGCCCAAGCATCAATGGAGAGCACCGGCGGCTTCTCAGAACAAGTCATCAGCTACTTGTTCTTTTGGCATGCTCTGATCAAAATTATCGGGCAGCTTCCCACAACCCGCTGGGCGAAGCAAATTGACCATGTTTCTATTTTGTTATTCACCCTCATTCTCTGGGCGAGTGCTGCTGCCTTCTTCTGGCTGACGGGCATTGTCTCCCGCTATGGGCTGATTGCCGCGCTGGTTGGATTTTTTCTTGTTGCGATCGCAGAAATGGTGTACGGGCCCGCCTCGAGTGCCCTAGTAGGAGAAATGTCACCGCCTGATCAGCGCGGCATTTACTTCTCACTAGAGTCAGAATGTTGGGGTATTGGTTTCTTATTAGGTCCTGCCTTAGGTGGCTGGGCCTTGGACCATCCCGTCAATGGCGGTGCCAACCTGTGGCTGGTCTTAGTGGTCAGTACGGGCATTCCCGGTGCGATATTACTCTATCTAAAACAACAGCTTAGCCAAGAGAGTTCAGAGACGCAGGCATAACAACTTTGTATTCAAGATTCGTAGTAGAAAATCAACACCCCAAATGACAGATCCCAAATGACGGAGTCGTCATTCCTTCTGGTGTTTGATCGATTACTTTTTGTAGGGTTCATTCGTGACTTTTGGATCATTTCTTCTGCCAACATTCTTTCTATTGTTTGTTCAACGATTTATCAGTTGTTTTCTACAAAACTCGGCTTGATTGATCGTTGTTACGACTACTTTTTGAAATTCTTTAGGAGTCATCGAATGAATCTAAATCGTAAGATGAAGGCTCTGCTGATCGCAGCCTTGGCCAGTGTGTCGGGCGTTGGTCTATTGATGTCCACACCCGCAACTGCCCAAGCCAGTAATCTGGAGAAACCTTCTAATCGTTCTGTTACCCTAGCCGTAAAGGCTAAGGCACCGCCACCGCCGCCAGAAGATCTGCCATCGCCACCGCCGCCAGAAGATCCTCCTGCCCCCCGGGCCCCGGCACGTCCACACGCGCCCTCTGACCGAGACCACAGGTCGGAACATGGCCCAACCCATGGCCCGGATCATTCAGAGCATGCCTAAGATGGTGGTCCAGGTGGCCTAAGTGGTCACGGGCGGGGCTAGCCCAAAACAACAACAGAATTAATAAACGCTTGTGCTGACCAAAACGTAAGATGGAGCTAACGAAGCCGTAGAAGCAATAATCAAAAATTTTGCTTCTACGGCTTTTCTTATGTTTTCCCCACAGACTATGCCGTTCGTCATAGGTCGCTCGTGACTTATGGCTGATGTTTTCTGCGATCGCTTTTTCTAGCATTTATCTGATCATGACTTGTGACCGTAGATTTCATGATTGGGCATATGTCAACGATGTGGTCTTAGTATCGATAGCCAAGAAACAAGACTAGGAAAGAAATCGATTATGTCAACGCTACACAATGCATACATGAGTAGGGTTTCGCGTGCCCTCAAGCTTACTGTAGTCATGAGCTTTACCTATGGTTGCTCTGAGTTGTCACAAAGTTTGGACCAAAATTCGGGACAAATTCTGCCAACTGCAACAGATTGCGTAGTCTATGAAGAAGCTGTGGAATTGCACCTCAATCCTGAAGCGGCTAATTGCACTAGTAATTTTCTGGAAATAGAAGCCATAGGGCTACCTGATTTGACCTCTGGCAGTAGCGAGGATTTGCCGATGGTTGGCATCACATCTTGGATACAAAGAGTTGCCGTTCCCTACGATTACGACTGGCAAGTTCCCCTTTCTCCCACTTGGCTAGATGAACCCATTGAAGCCAGCGCGCGTGGCCCCATCGCGGTCGCGGTAGATGGTGTGCCCATTTTCCATTACGAGCGCAGACCCGATGCGCCAACGTCGCTAGATAACTACGAAGAGCGTAACGATACCGTTGTTCAGGGCGAACTAGATCAGTGTGGAGGCCATTCTGGCCAGGGTGAAGACTATCACTATCATTACGCGCCAGTTTGTTTGATGGATAAACATAATCCCGAACTTCCCATTGCCTTTGGCCTTGATGGCACGCCTATTTACTTTGGTGAAGGGGGAGATGCGTATTATGGACAAGGCAGGTACACAGACCTGAGCTTCCTACCGGATGAAGCCCTTGATGAGTGTAACGCGATACAGCTGCCAGAGGGTGGATTTGTTCATTTCACCACCAAAACACCGCCTTACGTTGTCGGTTGCCACCACGGTTCTTTTGACCCTAGCCTGCAAATAGCACCCCCTCCTTTTGATGAACTAGCGCAGGGCACACCCAACCCATTAGGTAGTACCTATGGCGAACCTGTCTCAACGCTTATTCAGGATTTTGAGAACAGTGAAGATGGCGAGTATCGTATGGCTTTTGATTCGTTGACAGCGACTGAAGAGACGAGCGCAATTCTGTATCGCCAAACTTCAGAAGATTGCTGGGAGTTTGAGTACCAACAGGTTGCGGGTGAAAGCGGTCAGACGACTGAAGCCTGCAGGCATTAGCAGTAGCCCGTTTTACAAAGTCATTCTTCAGCGCATCCATCTGTACAGACGCCGCCAGCATCAAACGATAGGGTTCTGCCACTGAGTGGAACATAAACACTAGCTTGGGTCGCTTCGATAAAAGCAGCCGTTCGAGTACCCGGCTGCACGTCTCCATTTAGGGTTGCAGGTTCATTTGCATGAGATGCAATCACCGCAGTCGGCTGAATCAGTTCGTTAATCACATAGGCCGCCTCTGTTGGACCGGTCGTGAAAGTATCTCCAATATTCATGACAACCAGTTCAGCACCGTACTGATTGCCAACAACGGTTTCTTGTTCTGCTGTTACGCCGGTATCACCTGAGAGATAGGCTACTAAACCATTAGAGAAGGTGATGACATATCCCGTTGGTGGACCAACATAGGCGCTGAGTCCAGCGGCGGATAAGCTTTCTCCCAACTCACCATCGATAAAATCACCGCTCAAACCGTTGGAGTGAACTGCTGGTACCGTCGTAAACTTCACACCGTCAACCTCACGTGACGCCCCAAAGCGGACGAGTTGCACACTGTCAGGGTTGCCCCCTAATCCCTCAACTTTGTTGGCCAAAAAACTTGACATTTCACTGCCAACAATTAAATTTGCCCCTTTGTTAACAGCTATTTCAACGCTGTTGGAGTTGGGTATGGTAGCCAGGTCTGCTTGGGGTTGGGCGCAGGTTCCCGCATTGACAGCTGCCATCCGGCGATCGCCCAAATGGTCGCCATGGACGTGGCTGAGAAGCACCACATCAATATCACCTAGCCTAGGGTCATCCGCACCAGCAACAGTTCTACCCGCGTCATAAAGAATTCGCAGTCCGCTAGGATCTTCTAAAATAAGCGCCCGGTCTAACCTGCAGAATTCGCCCTCGTGACTGCCGAGCGGTGTTATCTTGACAGGCTCAGATGAAGCGACTGGTGGTGACTGTGCTATGAGCGGCTGCGCGCTGAGCAGCAGCACAAGCACGAACAATGGGCCAATCCAACTGCGTAACCGACTGCGTAACCGACTGTGTAACCAAGTGTGTAACTGAGTGCGCAGTCGCATTTTGAATCCTTTCTCTGTATTAGAACATTCTGGCTCACTGTATGGCTTTGTGTATTATCCAGACTGTAAGCGGCCATGGAGCAGCGTATAAAAGCAGGGAATGATAAACAACGTCAGCAGCGTCGCCAGCGACAGCCCAGAAAATACAACAACTCCCAACGGCTGTAGAAACTCTGAACCTTCTCCAATCCCAAGTGCTAGCGGAAACATTCCAAGCACAGTGGTAATGGTCGTCATCAGAATCGGTCGCAGTCGCTGGGGCGCGGCTTTTAGAATGGCCGTTACTCGGTCGCAGCCTATCTCCTCACAAATCTGATTGGCCAACTCAACCAAAATAATCGCATTGTTCACCACGATGCCAACCAGCAGCACAGCGCCTACAATCACCGTCGCGCCGATGGCTGTTTGTGTTATGAACAATCCTAGGATGCCACCGGCTAGCGCCAAAGGCACCGTCAGCATAATCACCAATGGATCGATGAGTGAGTTGTACTGTACGGCCATTACTGTAAATACCAAAAAAGCTGCAAGCCCACCTAAAACACCGAGGCCACCAGTAATATCGGCATTGCTTTGGGCGCTGTAGCTGGGTAGGCGAGTAACGCCAGCGGGTAGACTCATGCGAGATAAGATCTGGTCTACTTCGGCGATCGCACCTCCCAAACTAGCCCCGTCGCTAAGATTTCCCTCAATAATAAAAACCTGCCGCTGGTTGATCCGCTGAATCTCCCCGGGTGCCTGGCCATCTTCAATTCGAGCAACATCGCCCAGTCTGACTGGCTGACCGCTGTCGTTGCCGCTGAGAAGCGGAAGCTGAGCGAGTTCCGCTGGGTGTTGAATTAAGGTCTCGGGTGTTTGAACGCGCACATCGACCAGGCGGTTACCGCGCTGGAGCTGGGTCGGCACAGAGCCAGAAAGTACGGTCTGAACGGTGCTGCCAATTTCCTCGGCAGACAGGCCCAGATCGGCAGCTCGCTCCCAGTCAGGACGAATCTGAATTTCTGGCTGGGTTGGGTCGGCATCGGGAGAATAGCTGGCTAGCAGAGCTTGTTCTTCGAGGGCTGTGAGCACCTGTTCTCCCGCTTCTTCAAGAATGTCAGCATCGCTGCCCTGCAAAATGACATCTACATCACCGCGTACGGGAGAGTTGTTCAAAATGAGTCCGCGGACCCTGCCCGGTGAAACCCGCATCCGGGTATTCACTAGATTGAGCTGATTGAAGGTTCCAGTCATGCGATCGCTAAAAGCCACCACATCAGTCCCTGGCACTAGCGTCAGCGTACTAGACCCTCTCAGCGCATTCTCACTCGTACTCCCACCAAACAGAAACCCACCCGATGTGCTAAAGGCATACTCCACTTCAGGCTGCGCCATCAGCAGCTCATCTACGGCGTTCATCACCTGCTGGTTCTCAGCAACCGTTGTCCCCGGCGGAAACTGCACCCGCACATTGGCCTGTCCAGTGGCAATGCTCGGCAGAATTTCTCGAGGGATATGACCCACCATCAGCAAGCTACCACCACCGAACAACAGAAATGCGATCGCAATAACCAACAGCCTTCGCTGAAGCGCCCAGCCCAAAGCCCTACCATACAGCCGGGTCAGTCCCTGTAGTCGGCTGTCAAACTGACGAATAGGCCAAAATTTGCCGACCCCGCTCGACCAAGGCACCGTCAACAGCCGGGAGGTAAGGGCAGGCACCACCGTGAGCGCCACAATCAGCGAAGCGCCGACGGCAAAGCTCACCGTGAGCACCAGCTCGTTAAATAACAGCGCGATAAATCCACCAATCAGCAAGAAAGGCAGCACGGCTACTAAGTTTGTTGTCGTCGAAGCAAATAGGGCAGACTCCAGCTCTCGGCTACTCGCCTCGGCCTGACGAATAACGGATCTGTTGTTTTGAGAACTGTCTCGAATACCGTCTTGGAGGCTGTTTTGACTGCCGTCTTGACTGCCGTTTTGACTGCCGCCTGGCTGAATATCTCTCACCCGCACATTTTTAACAATATTCTCTAGCATGACGATGGCATTATCCACCACAATGCCAACCCCCAATGCGAGTCCGCCCAAACTAAACACATTCATCGAAAGGCCAAACAGCCCCATCAGTAAGATCGCCACTAGCGTCGCTAGCGGAATCGCCACTACAATAATTAGCGTCTGCCTAAGCGAGCCCAGGAACAGTAGGACCGCCAAACCTGCCAAACCCGCTCCGGTCAGTCCAGAAATAGCCACATTGCGAATCGCATTTTGAATAAAAATTGATTCGTCGAGGGTGGCATTAAGCACCACATCTGCCGGAATTAATCCCGATGCCCTCAGGTCTGCTAGTCGCTGCTTGACGCCTTGAGCCACCGCAATAGTATTGGCGGCAGGCTGTTTTTGAATGCTGACTTTGACCGCAGGTTCGCCGTTCAGGTTCACGAATACGCGCTGTTCTTCTGTGCCGTCAATCACCTCAGCGAAGTCTCGCAGATACACTTGCTGCGCCGTCTCTGTCTCGCCCACCTCAAAAATTAAATTGCGAATCTCATCTGCGTCCTGATACCGGCCAGCCACGCGTGTCAACGGCTCACTGTCTTGCCCTTGAATGCGACCGCCGGAGGTGTCTAGGTTTCGCTCAGAGAGCGCATCTAAAACATCCGTAATGCCTATTCCCAGAGTCTGTAGCCGAGCAGGGTCCAGGTTAATGCGAATCTCTTCTTGAACGCCACCAGAAACATCGACACTGGCAACACCGGGCACTGTAATTAGTTCGCGGGCCAGCTCTTGGTCTGCAAAGACTCTCAGGGCGCCGCCTTGCAGAGAAGGTGAGATCAGCGCTGTCTCGTACACGGGTAGCTGGGACGGATCAAACTTAAACAGGCGTGGCTGATCTACCGTATCGGGTAGGCTATCTCGGGAGCGATTCAGGGTTGCGGTGGCATCGTTCAGCGCCTGGTCGATGTCGCCGCCCGGCTGAAAATATAGGTCCAGGCTAATTCGACCTTCTCGAGTTTGAGAAAATACTTGGAGCACGCCTTCTGTTGCCGCTAGGCCTTCTTCCAATGGACGCGTGATTTCATCTACCGCGACTTCGGGGGAGACACCCGGCGCGTCGGCCCTGACGCCAATGCGTGGATATGTGATCGATGGGAGTAAATCGACCGGTAGCTGCCGGATAAAGAACACACCTAGCACCACCACTGCGACTGTCAATACCAGCGTGGCGATATGGCGTCGAATAGCCAAGGTGCTCAGTGAAGCTGTTTGCTCTGATGTCAATGCCAATGGCGAACGGGCCGAGTTGTTGGTATGTTGAAGTGAATCTGTGGGTGCGGTAGGCCGTACCATTTGTTTGAGTACCCTGTTTTTAGTGCTTTTTTCTTCTGTTTTTCTTTGGTGTTTTTCTTCGGCCTTTTTCTGTTATCTCTATTCCAATAGGGCGCCCTATTGAGACAAAATGCTCAGTCTTACGGCCTGCCCAGAAGTGAGCGGGCGATCGCTCTTCACCACAAACGACTCACCCGGCGATAATCCTGATAGAATCTCGACTCGATCTTGATTGCGATCGCCCACTCGAATCGACCGGGCAACTGCCTTTGCCGCCTCCCCTTCCCCTTCTACTACAAACACACTATTCTCCTCTGTCCCCGCTTCTAGCGCACTTTCAGGAACAACCACACCCCCAGCATCTGCCGAGGAGAATTGCACCCTAGCTAGCAAGCCACTGCCCATTTGCCGGTCTGTATTGGGAATGCTCACCTGCACCGGAATCAATCGTGAAACGCCATCAGCCACCGGCGCAATCCGCTCAACCTCTCCTAGCATAGAGCCTTCACCGGGAAAGGCATCCAGCCGCACCCGCGCTGCCTGGCCCACCTCAATCTGTTCAACATCCAATTCAGATACCTGAACCGTCACTTCCAGTGTGCTTAGGTCTCCCAGTTCTAAAACTGTCGCGCCCGATTCAACAAAATCACCCACGTCCACTTCCCGGGTCAGTACCAACCCAGTCAGTGGCGATCGCAGTTCAGCATAGGAGAGCTGCTTTTGGGTCTGTGCGACCACGGCCTGCTGCGCCTCGACCTGATTCGCTGCCGAAGCGATGGCCTGCCTTTGCGCCTCGACCTGCGCCTGGGCAGAACGCAGTGCCTGCTCCGCATTGGTGGCAGCTAGCTCTGCGGCCTCGGCCTCCTGCAGTGACATGGCCCCCTGCGCAGCTAGCGATCGCAGCCTCTGCGCATCAATCCGGGCTTGGTCTAGCGTCGCCTGAGCCTGCACCACCAATACCTCAGCCTCCCGGATCGAGACTTCCGCCTGCGCTGTTTCTGCTTGCCTAGAGGAGAGCTCTGCCCGGGCCTCATTGAAGTCAGCCGTTTGCAAATCGCCGTCGAGCTGTGCAAGTATTTCGCCACGGGCGATCGCATCTCCCACGTCGACCGGCAGCTCAACGACTTCGCCCGATACTTGCGATCGCAGCGCCACCTGTTGCGCCGGACGGGTCGTTCCTGTATAGCTCAGTGAGCCAGTCAACCCCCCGGTTTCAGCAACCGCCGTTTGCACTGCGATAGGTCCATCTGCCGCTTCACGCGGCCCCTGCTGTCCCGGTCCCGGCTGAGCTTCGCTAGCAGACAACAAGCCGCAACCTGAGACCACTAGCAGCAGTAGCATCCAACTTTTTGGCAACCCGCGCCTGAAAACATTTTCCAAGAGATACCATCGAAAGCAACGTCGAACCGCGCTGTAGCGAGATCTGTTTGAAGTCATCTGTTTGAAATCAAGGGTTGAAAGCGTCTGAAGCTTTTACTTTTTAGAAAAGCACATATCGCTGACCTGTGTTTGTTATGTCCGAGACGGATCCCGCTGGTTCATGTTATATGCCTATTTATCAGCGCTATTTATCAGGTCACAATATGACATCATCGCGCGTTTGCAATCTTTCAAAAGTCACATGACTTTCTTCACTTGACACAGGCCAAATTCAAACTTGGTCTGCAGGCAGTGGGTTTTTACAGCGTGTCTACGGCTACTCCACTTAGGTCCAGCCATTTTCCACAGCGTAGACGGCTGCTTGAGTGCGATCGCGCAGCTCCAGCCGCATCAAAATATTAGACACGTGGTTTTTCACCGTTCCCTCACTTAGGTTAAACGCCTTAGCAATCTCTTTATTGGTTTTGCCACCGGCAATCAGCCTGATCACCTCTAGCTCTCTTGCCGTCAGCGGCGCCTCCACTTGAGGTTTTACTCGATGGATAGCCTGTCGCTTTTTCAGTGAGCCAACCAGCTTACCCGCCACCTCAGGTGCCAGTTGAAAAACACCTGCATTCGCCAGCTTAATCGCCTGAATCAAGTCTTTGGGCGGAATGTCTTTCATCAAATAGCCGCAGGCACCTGCCAGCAAAGACTGGACGATGAATTCTTCATCGTCAAAAGTCGTCAGCATAATCACCTGACAGTTAGGCAGCGCCTGTTTTATTCTGGCTGTTGCTTCGACGCCGGTCATTTCAGGCATGCGCACATCCATCAAGATGATGTTGGGCTTCAGATTCAGTGCCTTTTCGATAGCTTCCTGACCATTCTCCGCAGTGCCCACCACTTCAACAGTTTCTTCTAGTTCCAACAAGGCGGTGATTCCTTCTCGGATTAGGTACTGGTCATCGGCCAGCAGAATGCGAATCGTGTTTGTCATGTTACTGGCCTCCCCGCGTACTTTCTAGTGCGATCTGCTGAGGAATGGCACTTGTGAGCGTTGTGCCTGAGGGCTCACTGGTGATATTGAACGTACCACCGACCAAGCTCAATCGTTCTTGTAAGCCTGTCAGCCCCTGAGTTGCTTGGTCTTGGTGAGCGTGCTTTTCCCAAACAGCAACGTCAAAACCTGAGCCATTGTCAGTAAGCTTAAGTTGCGCCGCATCAGGCCCAAAGTTTATCGCAACCTCAACTTGACTGGCATTTGCGTGCTTGTGCACATTGGTCAGCCCTTCTTGAACCACCCGGTATAGCGTCATTAGCTTGAGTCTGCTGTAGCGCGAACTGTTTCCCCGCTGATTGAGTGCAATGCTCAGCTCACTGTGATGCATCCGTCGGATCAATGCCCAAAGAGAATCTTGAAAAGAGAAAGTCTCTTCCTCCTTTCGCAAACTGTTGACGGATTCGCGGACGTCCTTGAGCGCATCCTGTACCGTACGCTGCGCATAATTTACCGCTTCGTAAGCCCGCTGAGGATCGCGCTGTCTGTAGGCGTTAGCCTTCTCCAGCTGAATATTTATGGCAGCCAGATGATGACCTAAGCTGTCATGAATATCACGGGCCAAGCGATTGCGTTCCTCGGTCGCCGCCAACTCTGCAACCCGGTTGGAATATTGTTTCAGCTGTCGGTGAGACGTTTCGAGAGAGGTGAGTAAGTCAGAGAGTTTCTGCTGCGACTGAATTGCCTGCGACATTGCCCGGGCAAGTAAAAGCGTAAAAAGCAACGTAATCAGTGACCCCATACTTCTATCAACGAGTATGCCGCCCAAGTTAGGGCCTGCCGGTGCAGGTAGTTCGCCAGAGTAAATTGGCCGAGGCGGAGGCTGGCGCATCACATCGATCTGAGCTTCTGCCAGCCCAAAAAGAACAGCAACGCCCAAAACAGCCAAAAAGTAGCTCAGTCGTTTGCTAACGGCTAAGTAGCTGTATAAAAGCAGCGTCAAAAACAAAATCTTCGAATAGTTCAAGTCGGTCACTAGGCAGGCAGTGACAAAGAGCAAAAATCTAGCAACAAACGGAAGCAGAACGGTCAGCTTCGTAATTTTAGGTGTTCTTTCAAGTCTCGCGGCCAGACCTTCTCCCAGACTTTCTCTGGGACTCACACCATAATTGCTGCTAAGGTCGTCACCAAGCCCAACGCCAAGCCCAACGCCAAAATTAGCTCTGCCCATCCCCCGTAGCTCTAGTCCGATGAGTACAAGCATAGCCATTACAAAAATAGCAAACCGAAAATCTTCAGGTGCTCGTACAATCGCCCTTGGGCCAATGCCACCGTATCCCCAGTCGACAATACCTGCCAAAAGCACTGCCGCATACACCACCAAAGCAATCAAACGGTAGCGCTGATATAGAAGGTTCGTTGCTTTAGCCATCTCCAGTAACCCCAGGTAAACTCAGGCACCTTTCAACCCTATTCAATCAACCCCATTCGATCAACCCTAACAAAAAGCTGAAGCCTCTCAATAGGGTAAAACGACACAACAAACTATCAGACACATGACTTTTGGCCAACCTATCTTGGTCAGTTGGCACATGACAAACCAAACTGCTTCCTTTTACGCTCATTTAGCTAACTTTATCCCCAACAATTAGTGCGTGCAGTGTTTGCTTTCTTACATGGACGAAGATGCGACGTTTACCTACCTCGATCACGCACCTCTCACTGCTTCCAAGGCGAGCAGGGATGCACCTTTGAGGGGAGTGCTGAAGGTCAGATGTGCGATGTTTCCGCATTGACCGAGCGAGAAAGAAGACCTGCAGAGGAGCCCGGTAACAGACCTGCAGGCGGACAGCCTGGCAGACCCAGCGGTTCTGGCGCATCGCCGGGATTTTCCGAAGCGGCTGAGCAGCTAGGCGTTAGCCTCGACGAACTAACACCGCCACAACAGCAACCTGGGCAGCCAGGCCCACCCCCTCGCACCTAAAAAAGGCAACTCACATGGGCGTTCAGCTTATCAATATCGGATTTGGCAATGTTGTATCTGCAAACAAAGTTGTTGCAATACTCAGTCCTGAGTCTGCACCTATTAAGCGGACGATCAGCGATACGAGAAGTATCGGACAGCTGATCGACGCCACCTACGGTAGGCGGACAAGGGCGGTTATCATCACGCATTCAGGCCATGTCGTGCTCTCTGCGCTCAATCCAGAAACAATCGCGAATCGATTTGTAGCACCTAAGCCTGCATCCAAACAAACCCTGCAGAGCAAGCATTACTCATAGCGAATGTTCAAGTGGTCGATCCAGCCATCCTCGTGGGTGCTATTGGGATCTTTGTGCGTCCAGTGAATCAGCCCGCCTCGCTCATTCCATTCATATTCACCTTTCACAGTCACGCGATCGCCCTCACGTAACCTGTTCAACCTTGGCGCAATATCAATATTGTGCACAATCAGTAGCGTCTGCTGCCGCGACACCCGAATCACAAACCGCTGATGCCGCGACCCTTCAAGGTCATCTGGCAACAGTTTCTCCACCGTCCCTGCCACATTCTCCAACATGACATTCGACTGCTGAGTCTTGAACGCATCCAACAACGACTTAATTCCTTCCACTTCGGCATGGCGTTGTTGCAACAATATTACAAAGGCAGCATATTCCTATCGCATCCTCTCAATGAGGATGTCGCCTTTGTCTAGCAGACATAGCTATCCGGATTAGCTACCTGAATCATGCGATTGAGCACGAGACACTGCACTTTTAGCTCATTCTCCTGTCTATCCATTTTACGAGCAGAAACCTTACCGCCAAAGGCTGTTTTGAGCCTAAACATAGTGGTCTCAGCCAGCGAGCGACGATGATAGTTGATCTCTCGCTTCCACTTGGCGCGACCCACTAACCGAATTCTGCGCAGGTTCTCATCTCTCGGATGCGGCGGCGTTTTGCGGTTGCCATGAAACCAAATCTTGGCGTTGCGCTGAGGCGGAATGCCCGCAACCGCATCGCGCTCCTCGATGTAGTCATAACAAGCTGCTGTATCGTAAGCGCCATCGGCATCGACCTGAGAGATGGGCTCATCAATCTCATCAAGTAGCTCCCCGAGAACTTCACTGTCATGACAGCTGTTATCAGTCACCACGCTCGATAGAATCTCTCCTGTTGCTTCATCAACAGCCAAGTGAAGCTTACGCCAGGTTCGACGCTTGCTAACGCCGTGCTGCCTTGTCTTCCATTCACCTTCCCCATAGACTTTGATGCCTGTACTGTCTACGACGACATGCCGTTTGCCGCTCGTCGGTTTGACCGGTAGCTCGACCTCCAAACGCTTCAGTCGTCTCGATATGGTCGTGTGGTCTGGCACACTCAGCTTTACGCCCATCAGTTGAAAGACTGATTCGACAAAACCACACAGCGCACGACCCGGCAGGCCCATCACACTTTTTAGACTCACCATCGTCACGATGGCTTGGTTGCTGTAGGTTGGCGTTGACCCTGGCTTGCCTGTTTTTTCCTTAACTTCCCAGTTGGCTAGCACCTCAGGCGAAACCCAGAAAGTCAGGCTTCCTCTCTGCTTCTGTTCCTTGTTATACTCTGGCCAGTTACGGATGCGGCGTTGGCTCATCGGTTTAGCTTTTTTGTGTGGTTACTTAAAACTTACCGGTCCTTCGCCCCTTCCGTAACCCCTATTTGTGCAACAACGCCCTTCGGCATTACTGTTGCGATACAGGTAGCTCGGCGCAGCCAGCACTGGCAGCATACCACCCAAAAATGTCCGTCTATCCATATAAGATCACTCGTAACATCGACTGCGATAAACCATTATCAGACAATTCGCTCTCGAAACCAAAAAGCTATATCCATGTTCGTCAAAGTTGAAGCGATCGCTCGTTAGCTAGTGACCTGTAAATACTCAGAGACTCTGGCACCTAGGCGTCTTTGGCGAGGGCAATCTAGCAGTTACAAAGTTAGGTGCCGTGTTTTTGAGGCGAAAGATAATCACGCTAGGCAAGTTTTTTGAAGCAGCTGCTAGTAAATCACCAAAGTCCAAATCGAAGGTGAGAACAATGCTTTTTTCCTCTACCGCCTTGCTCAAAATTGCCGAATCTGACATCCGAAATAAGTTTTCTTCAGAGAGATGCGTTGCCTCATATCCACTATCACGCAGAGCATTGACCGTCTGAGGCGACACTCCCATATCTGCGATGAACCTCATGCAGCTTCAGTCACAGGTCGAATTTCTTCGTTAGCCAGCAAAACAGCATATTGTAAGCATGCTAGGATGCCCCCCTTTTCAAGATAAGGATAGGCCTCTAGTATTTCATCAAAAGACATTTGATTCGCCAGCAAACTCAAAATCAACGAGACGGTGATTCGCATGCCCCTAATACTGGCACGTCCGCCCATAATTTGAGAGTCAAATGTGATTCGCTCAAACATAGCATGCTTGCTTCCTAATCAATAGCAACTGTCCCAATTCTGCCATTTTGTCTGTCAATTGAGTGAGTGGCTGCAATCAAACAAAGACGTCCTGCTATCAAAATTTTCGACAGCAGGACGATTTGTACATACCTATTGGCCAAACTAAGCAGCTAGAACATTTTACTCAACGCCTTCAATCCGGTTCTCTACTTCTTCGTAAAGCTCCTGCAATCGCTCAATGTTCTCATCGCTAGTCTCCCAGTAACCGCGACCGTTCACCTCCAGCAGTGTCGTCACCATCCGCCGGAACGAGTTCGGGTTCAAGTCCATCAACCGCTGGCACATTTCAGGATCGTTAATGAACGTGTCATTCGTATCCTCATATACCCAGTTATCCACCGCATCTGCCGTCGCCGACCAGCCCATCGTATTCACCAATCGGTTCGATAGCTCACGCACACCTTCATAACCGTTCGAGAGCATGCCTTCATACCACTTAGGGTTCAGTAGCTTAGTGCGAGCATCCAGGCGAACAGTTTCAGAGAGAGACCTCACCTGAGCATTCGCCGTTGTCGTATCTGCCACAAAAGACGTAGGTTTCTTGCCATCATCTCTCAAGCTCGCCACCACTTTAGTTGGGTCAGAGTCAAAGTAGTGAGAGACATCCGTCAGCGAAATCTCAGAAGAATCTAGGTTTTGAAATGTCACATCTGCCGTTTTCAAAGAAGATTCCAACAATCCGCGAGACTGCTCCATCATCCCAGGATTGTCACAGTTAAAGGCAAAAGACTTCCGTGCCAAATACATATCACGAAGTTCTTGCTCCTCTTCCCAGCTACTGTTTTCAACAGCTAGGTTCACATTCGCCGCGTAGGAACCAGACGCATTTGAGAAAATCCGCGTCGCCGCATTCCGCAAAGACATGCCAAATTCTTCGGCTTGGGCCATCGCGTGCTTGCGAACGAAGTTCATCTCCAGGGGCTCATCCGCCTCAGCAGCCATTTTCACTGCCCGATCTAGCAGCGCCATCTGATTTACAAACAAATCTCGGAATACGCCCGAGCAGTTAATCACCACATCTATCCGAGGGCGACCCAATTCTTCCAGCGAAATCAGCTCCAGCTTGTTCATCCGGCCCAGAGAGTCCGGCACGGGCTTCACACCTACAAACCACATCATCTGTGCCAGCGACTCACCGTAGGTCTTAATGTTGTCAGTGCCCCACAGTACGGTCGCAATCGTTTCGGGATATGCGCCGTCGTTTTCAACTCTCTGACGTTCTAAGAGCCGATCAACAACAATTTTCGCAGAATTAACCGCCGCAGAGGTCGGAATCGATTGTGGATCTAGTGCGTGAATGTTCTTCCCCGTCGGCAGCACATCCGGGTTACGGATAGGGTCACCACCCGGACCCGGCAAAATGTACTCACCGTCTAAAGCACTCAGCAGCGCAGACAGTTCGTTATCCTTGACGACCTGCTCTAAGCAGAACTGCAAGAATTCAAACAGAGGCTTCAGCGAATCGTTTTCGACATTCTGATAACCGAGTTGATGAATCGCCTTCGTCCAAGGATCTTTTGCTCCGCCGAAGCCCCCTGCCAGTTTCAGGGCAGATAGCATCGACTTCATTGAAACTCGGCCATCGTCATTCACCTGCGCTTCTACCATGGCCGTTACCGCTGCTCGCACCGCGCTGTTGATGTCGTACAGCAGTTGCACATCTTCTAGGTTGCCGCGATCGCTATTCCCATAAATCTCATCAATATCGCGACCAATGCTCTCTGCAATCATGCGCTGCAGGCTCTTTTGTTCTTCTTCTACCCGGTCGAGGCCAGCAATATTGACCAAGGTTGCGATCGCTTCTTCTGCCGTCGGCGGCTCACCCACCACATGCAGTCCGCAGGGCAGCAAGCGAGACTCAATCTCCATCAGCTTGATGTAGACCTTACCCACCAGCGTGTCTCGCTCTTCCTTGCTGAGTCCGCTCGCATCTTCTGCAGGCAGATCAATGTCTTTATCGAGATTTACCTGACGCGCCTTCTCAATAATCGCATTCACAATCGGCAAACCGCGCCCGCCTTCCTTCAGCGTCTGGTAAGACCCGATCAACTCGCTCAGCTCTTTAAGACCCTTATAAAGTCCCGCATTCTCGGCAGGCGGCGTCAGATAGCTGATCGTATTCGCATAGCCCCGGCGCTTCGCAATCGTTGCCTCAGAAGGATTATTCGCCGCGTAGTAATACAAATTCGGTGTATTCCCAATCAAATTATCGGGATAGCATTTCCCGCTCATTCCCATCTGCTTACCCGGCATGAATTCCAGCGAGCCGTGGGTGCCAAAGTGAAGCACCGCATCCGCCTTCCAGATTTTTTCTAGATAGGTGTAGTAAGCTGCAAAGCCATGGTGCGGACTCGCCGACCGGGAAAATAGCAGCCGCATCGGATCGCCTTCATAGCCAAACGTTGGCTGTACACCAATAAATAGGTTCCCAAACGCTTTGCCGTACACCAGCAGATTCTGACCATCCGTATTCAGCTGTCCCGGCGGCGGCCCCCAATTCTCTTCCAACCGCTCAGAATAAGGCGTCAATTCTTCGTACTCCGCCACCGACATCCGATGGGCAATATTCAAGTTCGGGCTGTTGTACTGCGCCTGCGCATCGTTGATCACCAGCTGCATCAGTTCTTCAGCCGTTTCAGGCATTTCTTCAATGCGGTAGCCCTGCGCCTTCATCTCTTCCATCACCCGGAAGATAGAACCAAATACATTCAGATAAGCCGCCGTACCCACATTGCCCTTATCTGGCGGAAAGCTAAAGACCGTAATTGCCAGCTTCTTCTCAGTCCGGGGCAGCTTGCGTAGCCGCGCCCACTTCAGCGCCCGCGTCGAAATCGCCTCCACCCGGTCCTGCAAGGTAATCGCCCGGCCAGTCATCCCGTCGCGGCCAGACATAATGATCGGCTCAATCGCTCCATCCAGCTCAGGAATCGCCATCTGCAGCGCCACCTGTACAGGATGTAGGCCCAAGTCACTCGTTTCCCACTCCTCCGTCGTTTGAAACACCAGCGGTAAAGACACCATGTAGGGGCGATTCAGCCTTTTTAGCGATTCAATCGCCTTGGGATGATCCTGACGAGCCGGGCCGCCCACCAGGGCAAATCCAGTCAAAGAAACCACAGAATCTACCAGTGCCTCACTGGGCTTCAGCGGATCGTAAAAGTACTTGTCTACAGGCTTCGAAAAGTCCAGCCCACCGGCAAAAACAGGAAGCACCTTGGCCCCCAGATACTCCAGCTCTTGAACAATAGAGACATAGTGAGCCTCGTCTCCAGTAACGAGGTGAGTGCGCTGAAGTACAATCCCCACGCAAGGTGCCTTCGGGTTTCGCGAAATCTCAGGAATATCTGTTCTGGAGTCATACCAGTTCAAATACTCTCGAATATCCTCAAACATCTCAGGCGCCAGCGGATGCCAAATGCCCATATCAGGGTAAGTAACCGGCTCTTCAAACGCCAGCGGATCGTCGTTGGGCGCGCCGTCAACATCCACATCGGTAAGGACATACTGGTCTGCGAGCATCAGCAGGAAGTTCTCCAAGTTCTCTGCTGACCCCCCCAGCCAATATTGAAAGCTCAGCATAAAGTTGCGAGCATCCTGCGCCTTTTCTACTGGCAAATATTTCAGCACCTTAGGCAGCGTCCGCAGCAGCTTTAGCATGGCATCTTCAAAGCCGCTTCCCTGCTTCTGGCGGCGCTTTTTCATAAATTCGCCAATGACGCTCTTCGATTGGCCTAGCTGCGCCATTGAGAACTTGCCCAGCTTGTTTAGCCGCATTACTTGGGGCATCGATGGAAATACCACCGCCGCATCTAGCCGATCGCGTACGGGCCTCACCGCTGCCTCTACTTTGTCAGCTAGCTCATCGATAAAAATCAGCGAACCGATAAAGATATTGGCTTCAGCAACGTCTTTTTTGAAGGCCTCGTAATTTTCTTCGCTGCGCAGCTCTTCAATCAAGTAGCCGCTCACTTCCACAGCGATCTGAGCGTTGTTCTCATTGATTGCGCGAACGGCAGCAGATAAGGAGCTTTGATACTGGGGCTCCAGAACGACATAAACCACCTTGACAAGGGAGCGACTTCCTAGCTCCTCTGGCACTACGTGTCTTACGGTGGGTCGAACTTGAGTGAACATGCGTGTGAACTCCTGGGGTGAGATGTCATTTTCTCCAGCGCCTGTGTCCATCTTCGTTTGCGAAGTGGCGCTCTAGAGCATTGCAAACAGATATTTACGCCTGGTTAATTTAGAGCAAAAAATGTTTACAAAATTATGGAATTGGGGTAAAGAGACTTTTGGACAACCCACAATTGGCTTTCGTTACTGCCTTAAGTTTTATCAGAAAACCTATGTGTAGAAGGGGTTTCCCATCATTTGCGACACAAATTGACACATTCTTTTTGTGTTAAAAACTGCAGCATTTAATGGCTAAACCAACAAAAACGATTGCCTATTGTTGCCATAAGCTAAACCTATAGAGTTGACTTTTTCCCTATGGAAAGTTAGGGCCATTTTTATCACTTACTCCACAAAGAGACCTCAAAACACCGTCCAAAATCTGCAACGCTAGAGCTATTGAAGTGCTGACTCATTCAGCTCACCTCCCTCTGGCTGGTTCCATAGCTCATTTAATTTAAGGACGCGATCGCAATGCGAGTTTTAGTGATTGGTGGCACCCGGTTTATTGGCATCTATCTCACCCGGCAGCTGGTCGAACAGGGCCATGCTGTCACCTTACTGAACCGAGGAAACCACCCAGCACCCGTAGATGGCGTAGAGACCATAGTGTGTGATCGCACCAACCCAGACGCACTTAGGTCCGCACTCTCCGGTCAGTCTTTCGACGCCATCTTCGATAACAATGGCCGCGAACTTGCCCATACCCAACCCCTAGTAGACCTCTACAAAGGCAAGCTTCAGCACTTCGTCTACGTCAGTTCAGCCGGAGTCTATGCCAAAAGTGACCAAATGCCACACAAAGAAGGTGACGCAGTCGATCCCAACAGTCGTCACAAAGGCAAATTTCACACAGAAGACTACTTAAAAGAGCAGGGACTTCCCTTCACCTCCATTCGCCCCGTCTATATATATGGACCGCAAAACTACAATCCTTTGGAAAAGTGGTTCTTTGATCGGCTCGTACGAGACCGGCCCATTCCTATCCCCGGCAGTGGCATGGCGCTTACCCACCTCGGCCATTGCCAAGACCTCGCCGCAGCGATGGTCTCTGTGCTAGGAAATTCCAAAGCTGTAGGACAGATTTACAATATTTCAGGCGAGAAGGCAGTCACGTTTGATGGGTTGGCTAGGGGATGTGCCATCGCTACAGGCAAAGATCCTAGCGCCATCACAATTGTCCACTACGAGCCCAGCGACTTTGACTTTGGCAAAAAGAAAGCTTTTCCCATGCGTGTTCAGCACTTCTTCGCAGATATCAGCAAAGCCAAAGCAGAACTAAACTGGCAGCCACAGTTCAGCCTAATAGAAGGACTCAAAGACTCCTATCAAAGCGACTATATGGTCAACGGGCTAGACAAAGCAGATGTCAGTTTCTCATTAGACGACCAAATTTTGTCCCAGTTATAGAAACAAGAGTGTAGAAACAAGAGGCCTCGCCATGAAATACAACCATCTCGGCATCCCCACCACAGCTCGCTTCAAGGGAGAAATCGATTTGCCTTACCTAAAAATGACCGGTAGTGACCACGAAAATAACCCTTTCGGCCTTCAATGGCAGCGCTACTGGGAAAATGCACCCTATCCAGAACTCGTCAAAACCTTTCCTCACATCGCTTTCGAAGTCGAAAACTTGCAGGACGCGATCCAGGGTCAAAAGGTCATTATCGAGCCCAATAGCCCGAGCGCTGGCTTACTAGTCGCCTTCATCGAAATCAACGGTGCGCCAATAGAACTGATGCAATATACGCACGAACCAACTCAATAGACCAAAGCAACCCCATAGCTCCGTCTACCGCCCAAATCACGGTAGCTGAGCGTAGCCGAAGCCCACTGTTCGGTAACCCCCCCTTCAGCAAACCACCCCCCATTGAGCACTATGTATGTAACCTTTTGAGCAAATTATTCTTATTCCACTCGGAGCAAACACATGGGAAAAGTTGTAGGAATTGACCTTGGTACGACCAATTCGGTCGTGGCCGTAATGGAAGGGGGAAAGCCCAGCGTTATTGCCAACGCCGAAGGCTTTCGCACAACCCCCTCTGTCGTAGCCTATGCCAAAAATGGCGATCGCCTTGTCGGCCAAATTGCTAAGCGCCAGGCCGTCATGAACCCTGAAAACACGCTTTATTCAGTAAAGCGATTCATCGGTCGGCAATACAGCGAAGTCAACAACGAAGCCAGCGAAGTCCCCTACAAGATCGCAAAAGTAGGCGGCAACGTAAAAATCGAAACCTCAGACGGTAAGCAATATGCCCCCGAAGAAATTTCTGCCCAGGTCCTGCGCAAGCTCGTTGACGATGCCAGTAAGTACCTCGGAGAAAAGGTCACTCAAGCTGTCATCACCGTACCCGCCTACTTCAATGACTCACAGCGCCAAGCCACCAAAGACGCCGGTAAAATTGCAGGCGTAGAAGTGCTCCGCATCATCAACGAGCCAACTGCCGCTGCCCTTGCCTACGGTCTTGATAAGAAGAGCAACGAAACCATCTTGGTATTTGACCTTGGTGGTGGTACCTTCGATGTCTCCATCCTCGAAGTTGGTGACGGCGTTTTCGAAGTGCTATCGACCTCTGGCGATACTCACCTAGGCGGCGACGACTTTGACAAAAAGCTCGTCGACTACCTTGCTCAAGACTTTCAAAACAAAGAAGGCATTGATCTCCGCAAAGACAAGCAGGCCCTACAGCGCCTGACCGAGGCTGCCGAAAAAGCGAAAATCGAGCTCTCTAGCGTCACGCAGGCAGAAGTCAACCTGCCCTTCATCACCGCGACTCAGGACGGGCCAAAGCACCTTGAAACCACCCTGACTCGGGCCAAGTTTGAGGAGCTATGCTCCGACTTAATTGATCGCTGTGGTGTCCCGGTTGAGACAGCGTTAAAAGATGCCAAACTCAGCAAAACCGATATCGATGAAGTCGTTCTCGTCGGCGGCTCTACCCGGATTCCTGCCGTTCAAAATCTCGTTGAAAAAATCCTAGGCAAGGCGCCCAATCAGAGCGTCAACCCCGACGAAGTTGTCGCCATTGGCGCGGCCATTCAGGGAGGTGTCCTAGCTGGTGAAGTCAAGGACATCTTGCTGCTCGACGTCACACCGCTGTCTTTGGGGGTCGAAACCCTAGGTGGCGTCATGACCAAGCTAATTAACCGAAACACCACTATTCCCACCAAAAAGTCAGAGGTCTTCTCTACGGCGGTAGATGGTCAAACCAATGTGGAGATTCACGTGCTTCAGGGTGAGCGCGAAATGTCCAGTGACAACAAGAGCCTCGGAACCTTCCGCCTTGACGGCATTCCACCCGCTCAGCGCGGCGTCCCCCAAATCGAAGTCACCTTCGATATCGACGCTAACGGTATTCTAAATGTCACCGCCAAAGACAAAGGATCGGGCAAAGAGCAGTCTATCAGCATCACCGGAGCTTCTACGCTCTCCGATACTGAAGTGGATCAAATGGTTCGCGATGCTGAGTCCAATGCTGATGCTGACAAGGCAAAGCGTGAAGCCATCGACACCAAAAACCAGGCAGACTCCCTGGCTTATCAAGCTGAGAAGCAAATCGAAGAGCTTGGCGATAAGGTGCCCGCTGAGGACAAAGAGAAAATCGAGGGCCAAATCAAAGAGCTGAAGGAAGCGCTTGCTGCCGAGGACAGTGACAAAATCAAGTCCAGTATGGAAGCCCTTCAGCAGGGTCTCTATGCACTCAGCAGTAACCTGTACCAGCAAGGCAGCCCAGAAGCCGGTGATACGCCAGATGCTGGTGAAGATGCTGCAAGCGATGCCTCCGGTGGTGAAGATGATGTGATTGACGCTGAGTTTTCTGAGACTGACGGTCAGTCATAGTCATTGGCTCACGCCTGATTAGGCTATCTGCTTAAACAGCTGTCTGCTCGATTCGATAGACGCTAAACCAAAAGTGCCCTCCTCGGTCCAGCTGAGGAGGGCACTTTTACATGTAAGCAGTCTCTAGAAGAAGAACCTGAGCTGGGTCTGTTCTGAGTGCGAGATGTGAATCTGCAATGAACTAAGCGAGTCCTAGCAGAGAAAGCAAGCCCTTTCCAGTCAACAATTCAACCAGGATGAGGCCGACAATGCCAATCATGGCTGCTCGACCATTGAGCTGTTCTGCATATTGATTGAACCCTTTTTTAGGACGTTCCATCTTGGGCACTTTAGTCGGCTGTATGCTCGCCATAACCATCCTTAAGAATCATTACTCACAGCTACTATTCTCACCAGGAACTGTAACAGCAGTCAATGGTGCGTTTTTCACCACGACGCCATCGCAGCTCATTTTTGTGCGATGGGTTTTCCACAGTCACATCAGTAGTCAAATCGGCCATAAGTCAAATCGGCCATATCGCCACCATCAGGCAGAGAAAACTGAAGCTATCAAAGTCATCGATATTTACAGTGCCCGTATTATTACAGTTCTCCAATGTATAGAAAATCATTTAAGACTGAGAAGCAGAAAATACGCGGTTAGTGGGTTAAACGTTACCGACGGCGGCTTTATGTATCTATCTGCTGAGGCTGTTAGGCTTCAACTGGGAAGAAAGACTCAGGCGAGTAAACCCCGGAGACATCAGCTATCAAGTATCTATCGCTACTCAATTCGATGTACAACATAGGACGCTTTAACCAAATCAGCTCAAGCCTTGCGATCGCGCTCTTTGGCCTGCTGACGATTGGGGCATTCAGTTCCCCTGGGCTAGCTAGCCCCAACGCTGCAGCGAGCAGCCTTAGACAGGGACTGCCAGGCAGACGCATCAGCGGGGGCTCCAGATCACCCGGTACAGCTTGTCTTCGCACGCCAGACCAGCCCGTTATTGCGCTCATGCCCAAAAGCAACTTGGGCCTCACGCTCTCCGCACATCCCACGTTTTGGTTTTCCATGCCAGATGTCAGCGCCGATAGAACGGTAGAGTTCGGCCTGTACGACGCAGAGGGTGAAATAATTTACCAAAAAGCATTCAGTCCTGGTGCTGCTGGCATTACCCGTTTTTCTCTACCAGATGATGCCCCGGCCCTTACAGCCAACCAAGATTACCGGTGGTACCTATCTATTGTTTGCGATCGCGCCAGCCGCTCTGAAGATTTGGTGGTGACCGGATGGGTGCGGCGCATCGAAGCAGATAGGGCATTTCAAGCACAGCTTGCTACTGCCTCCCCCGAAGAACAAGCTGCGCTCTACAAATCACAAGCGCTTTGGTACGACGCACTGACTGCCCTAGCAGAGCTGCAACAGACAAACCCTACAAGCGACCTGCAACAGCAGTGGATCGCACTCTTTGAGTCCGTCGATCTTCCTCAGATCATCGAAACCCCCTTCAGCCCCTCATTAGCCCCCTATCTAGCCTCCTTGCCACAATAATCCGGCGCCGGCTTCTATCGCTTTCTCCGGAGTTGCTCAGGATACGTTTGGAAGCTGTGAACCTTGTTCTGAAAGCACTCCCTCAAGTTCTCCTAAAAAATATTCATCAATCCTATGCAACTTTCCACCTCCACTGCGCTACTCGCCGCCATAGCTGTATTCTCTTCAAGTGCATTGTCACTTCCCAGCTTTGCCAGTGACAGCGCAACCAGCAACCTACGCCAAGGCCTGCCCGGTCGGCGCATTAGCGGAGGTGTCAGAATGGAGCCTCCAGCAGATAGCTGCTTTGCAGACTTTCACCAGTCGCTGGTAGCCATCATGCCTCGCAGCAATCTAGGCACCACAGCAGCATCCCACCCTACATTCTGGTTTTCTATTCCAGAAACTACCGGCTCCAAAGCCGTAGAATTTCAGCTCTTCAACGAAGAGCAAGAACTCATTTATGCAGCGCAGCTCGAAATGGGCAACGAATTTGGGTTGAGAGAATTTCAGCTGCCCAGTAGTGCGCCAGCGCTTGCCACCGACAAAAATTACAACTGGGTATTTTCTCTGGCCTGCAACAATGGGTCACAATCACCCGTACTCGGTCTTGAAGGTTGGGTTCGCCGAGTAGAACTTGGACCTGAGACAGCTAGTAGCCTAGCGATGGGTATCCCTGAAGAGCGGCTAAACCTCTATCGCACAGCTGGACTCTGGCAAGAACAAGTAACAGAACTTGCGAACCTCCGACGACGCGGATTAAGTACCCCAGATGTCGAATTGGAGTGGGCTGCTCTGGTTCAATCTACTGGGCTGGCACCTTACCTTTCAAACGATATCTCAGATGGCATGTCACCCATTGAGGTATCAGAGGTATCAGTTGAAACCTCAGCAAGTATTGCTGAGCAGGTACGTAGCTACTGATTTTACAACTGAGAACCGCAGGCGAAGAATTGGTCACCGCTCGATTTAGCTGGGCACCCTCTGGTTATAAAGCAAAAGTTTTTAACCTCTGTCGGGAGGGCTCTTGTCTGTAACCAAAAATATCTATAAGCGACTGCAAGGTCAGCCTTACTGGCTAGCCAGCATTGCCATTTCAGCACTACTTGTCGTCCTAAGACAGGTCGGTGGACTGCAACCGCTGGAGCTGCTGGCTTTTGACTACATGGTCAGGCTACAGTCTGACCGAGGGCCTGATCCTCGTCTTCTCGTCGTTGAAGTTACAGAACAAGACATCCGCAACCAAAAAGAGTGGCCAATGTCAGACCAGACATTGACCTATGTGCTCGATGAACTGTTGACCCATCAGCCAAGGGCAATTGGCTTAGATATCTACAGAGATATTCCTCAGGGACAGGGACGGGAGGCTCTTGCAGAAGTCTTCAAGTCGCCTAAGATTGTTGCGATTACAGCGCTTGGTATTAGTGAAGATGATAGTATTCCGCCACCGCCTGATATCGATCCGAGCCAAGTGGGGTTCAATGACTTTGTCATTGATCCAGACGGTATCTTGCGCCGCAGCTTGCTGTTTGCAGCTTTAGGTGATGAAGAGCTGTATTCCTTTGCACTGCGACTGGGATTGAAGTACCTAGAAAAAGAAGGTTACACGCTCGAAAAAGATGTCAATGCTCTGACGATTGATGACGTAGAATTCACGCCCTTGATGCCTAGCTCGGGAGGCTACGACAGCATCAATTCGACGGGCTACCAAATGTTAATGGAGTACCGGTCTTCGAACTGGGTGTCTCGAAAGGTGAGTCTCAGTGAGGTCCTGGCTGGAGAAGTCGACCCAGGTTGGATTGAAGATAAAGTTGTTCTAATTGGTGTGACAGCACCCAGTGAGAAAGACTTTTTCTATACACCTTACAGCTCTGAAAAAAGTAACGAGCATGTTATGGCGGGTGTGCTTGTACATGCCCAGGTAGTCAGCCAGCTCCTGAGCAGTGTGCTAGACGGGCAGCCCATATTTTGGTTTATGCCTGGGACTGCAGAGGTGTTGTGGATATGGGTATGGTCTCTGGCCGGTGGATTCTTGGTATGGCGACTAAAGCGCTCAGCGTTGTTGGGGGTTGCGCTAGTTGGTGCACTAGCAGGACTCATCAGCATTTGCCTGGTGTCGTTTAGCCTGACAGGGTGGATTCCCTTCGCTGCGCCCGCCCTAGGCCTTTTTCTAACGAGTGGAGCGCTGATTACTTACCAAGTGTTCTATCAGTCGTTTTATGATCAGCTGACAGGACTGCCCAACCGCTCTCTATTTGTTCGGCAGCTCAAGCGCACGCTAGAGAAAGGCAACCAGTCGGATGTACATGCGTCTTTGGCTATTTTGGTTCTAGATCTCGATCACTTTAAAGCCATCAATGAAACCTACGGCCACCATGTGGGTGATTTACTGCTTATGCGAGCAGCTGAGCGCATCAAGGCCCACTTACCGGCAAAGACCAATCTTGCAAGACTCGGCGGAGATGAGTTTGCAATTTTGTTGACCAACCTTGCAGAAGCTAGTCAGGCAACCAAAACTGCTGACTCACTGTATAACCAGTTGGAAGAGCCTTTCAGATTTGATAAACAGACGATTACCACTAGCTTTAGCATTGGGATTGTCCTGAACAATCAAGCGGGCCATACAAATCAGGCTGAAACGCTGATGCAAGATGCTCACAGGGCAATGGCGAGGGCCAGAGCACTCGGTAAAGAGCACTATGAGATTTTTGACCCGGGTATGAGGGCAGAAGCGGTTGAACGGTTAAGATTGGAAAACCAGCTGCGTGAAGCGATTGATAGAAAAGAATTTTTGCTTTATTACCAGCCGATTATCAACCTGCAAAATGGACAGCTGGCAGGATTTGAAGCGCTAGTCAGGTGGCAACATCCAGAACAGGGATTCGTATCACCTGCTTCATTTATTCCGGCAGCTGAAGAGACTGGCCTGATTGTGCCGATGGGCAGCTGGATTTTGGAAGAGGCCTGTAGCCAAATGGTCCGATGGCAGCAAGCATTTCCCCATGCCAAAGGCATGATGGTGAGTGTCAATTTATCGACCAAACAGTTCAATCAGGAAAATCTTGCAGAAGAGGTAGCTGCAATTCTCAAAAAGACGATGCTGGATAGCCATTGCCTAAAGTTGGAACTAACCGAGAGTGCGGCCATGGAAGATGTGAACGGCACGATTGAGCAATTGGTAAAACTAAAGGCTTTGAACTTAAAGCTTAGCCTAGATGATTTTGGGACGGGGTACTCTTCGCTGAGCTATTTACATCAGCTGCCGACAGACACGTTGAAAGTCGACCAGTCCTTTGTTGGGCGCATGGAAGAGAAGTCGAGGGACGATGGTGAAATTGTTAAAACGATCATCTCTTTGGGCCATCAGCTTGGTATGGATGTGATTGCTGAGGGGATTGAGACGGCTGAGCAACTGGCTGGGTTGAGGGCGCTCAGCTGCAACTACGGCCAGGGCTACTACTTTGCTAAGCCGCTACCCGAAGCGGAAGCAGCGGCCGTTGTGAAGGCAAATAAGAACTGGCTTGAGACAGATGGGGCACAAATGGCTATCGTTAGCAGGTAGTTCGTGGATTGCTGTATGGCGGATCTCTGAGCAACTCAACAAAAGCTATAGTACGGCTGTTATCCTCTTTCAAATGCACTTGCGTAATGTCAAATACAGTGAGATGGACCGCAGAAGCAGAATCGCTTCTCAAAGAAATTCCTTTTTTTGTTCGGCCAGCTGCGCGGAAGAAGATTGAGAAGTTTGCCCGAGAACGGGATCTTCCAGAAATTACAGAAGCTATTTACAAAGAGGCGAAAGAACAGTTTGGACGGAAGAAATAATCATTCCATCGGTGTACTTTCCGTATTGACTGAAGCGAACTGAAGCGAAGCGATCGCACTCAAGTAGGTGATTTTAATAGGTCATTGTGCTCACCACTGACCGGATGTGCCCATAGCTTCTCATGACTTCTCATGACAGAGCTATTCATCGCTGAGCCGATCCCCATTAGGATTAAAGGGTTAAATGACAAAGCGCTCAGCGATGGACATCAGATCGGGATTTGTAGGAACCGTTGGTAATACCCCCCTTATTCGGCTCAATAGCTTTAGCGAAGAAACGGGATGCGAAATTTTGGGCAAGGCAGAATTCCTGAATCCTGGCGGTTCTGTCAAAGACCGGGCAGCGCTATACATTATTGAGCAGGCTGAAAAAGAAGGCAAACTCAGGCCGGGTGGAACCGTCGTTGAGGGAACTGCGGGCAACACGGGGATTGGCCTCACCCATATTTGCAATGCCAAAGGCTATAAGTGCGTCATCATCATTCCTGAGACCCAGTCCCAGGAGAAGATTAACTTACTGCGCACGCTGGGCGCAGATGTCCGCACCGTTCCTGCCGTGCCCTATCGAAATGACAATAATTACGTCAAAGTTTCAGGCCGTCTTGCTGAGGAACTTGACAATGCCATCTGGGCGAACCAGTTCGAGAATCTGGCCAATCGCCATGCGCACTATGCTACAACTGGCCCCGAGATGTGGGCACAGACAGGCGGTAAAATTGACGGCTGGACAGCCGCAACAGGCACTGGTGGCACCTATGCCGGGGTGGCGATGTTCCTCAAAGAGAAAAATCCTGACGCTCGCTGTGTTGTCGCTGACCCTATGGGTAGCGGCCTCTACAGCTACGTCAAAACAGGTGACATCAAGCCAGAGGGGAACTCAGTCACCGAAGGAATTGGAAACAGTCGGATTACTGGCAATATGGAAGGTGCGCCCATCGACGATGCGATTCAGATCGGTGACCCTGAAGCGCTCAAAGTTATCTATCAGCTTCTGTACAAGGAAGGGCTTTTCATGGGTGGCTCAGTGGGCATTAATGTTGGCGCCGCCGTTGCCTTGGCTAAGCAGATGGGGCCGGGGCATACCATCGTCACGATTTTGTGCGATGGCGGTGCGCGATATCAGTCAAAAATCTTTAATCGCCAGTGGCTAGAGAGCAAGGGCCTATGGTCTGACAGCTTTCTACCAGGCTAGCTGACGGTAGCCTCCGGGTAGCCATTTTACGCTAATGGAGGTTTGGAAAAGCCCTCACTTGCGAACAGCATATGGTACGAACAACATATGATGCGAAGAATGTATGAATAGCGTTTTGGTTGGTTTTTTAGCGAGTCTGGGGGCGGGGTTAGCAACAGGACTGGGCGCGTTGCCAGTGCTGTTGCCGTTTGAGCTTTCGAAGGGAACGCAGGGTGTTTTATTGGGGGTAGGTGGCGGCATCATGCTGGCAGCTACTTCGTTTTCCCTGTTGATTCCAGGAACGGCAGCAGCAAGAGATTTGGGCTATTCAGAAACGACGGCAGCTGGCCTGATGGTGGTAGGTGTTTTGCTTGGCGGTATGTTTTTGTGGTTAGCCCATGAGTTCTTTCCCCATGAGCACTTTTTTAAGGGGCGGGAAGGGCGCGATGCGATGGAGGTGGCAGAAATTTGGCTGTTTGTGATGGCGATCGCGCTTCATAATTTTCCTGAAGGGCTTACCGTGGGTGTGGGCGTCAGCTCAGGCGCGCTGGCCAATACACTCAGTAGCGGACTGGCGTTAGCCGGGGGCATTGGCCTCCAAAATATTCCTGAAGGGCTGGTCGTGGCGATCGCCCTTCGTAACCTTGGCTACAGCCCACGCTACGCCCTTGGCATTTCTACGCTGACAGGCCTAATTGAGCCTATCGGCGGTTTGCTGGGGGCGAGCGTTGTTAGCTTTTCTTCCACCTTACTTCCATGGGGTATGGCCTTTGCCGCTGGTGCAATGTTGTTTGTAATTGTCGACGAAATTATTCCAGAAATTGACCAGAAAACAATGGGTCAGGTCGGCACATTAGGCGTCATGGTAGGCTTTGTGCTGATGATGTTTCTAGATGTCTCATTGGGCTGAGGCTTTGGACCAAGGCCTGACTCAAAACAAATAGTTTCGGTCGGCGTTGTTGCAACAATATTACAAAGGCAGCATATTCCTATCGCATCCTCTCAATGAGGATGTCGCCTTTGTCTAGCAGACATAGCTATCCGGATTAGCTACCTGAATCATGCGATTGAGCACGAGACACTGCACTTTTAGCTCATTCTCCTGTCTATCCATTTTACGAGCAGAAACCTTACCGCCAAAGGCTGTTTTGAGCCTAAACATAGTGGTCTCAGCCAGCGAGCGACGATGATAGTTGATCTCTCGCTTCCACTTGGCGCGACCCACTAACCGAATTCTGCGCAGGTTCTCATCTCTCGGATGCGGCGGCGTTTTGCGGTTGCCATGAAACCAAATCTTGGCGTTGCGCTGAGGCGGAATGCCCGCAACCGCATCGCGCTCCTCGATGTAGTCATAACAAGCTGCTGTATCGTAAGCGCCATCGGCATCGACCTGAGAGATGGGCTCATCAATCTCATCAAGTAGCTCCCCGAGAACTTCACTGTCATGACAGCTGTTATCAGTCACCACGCTCGATAGAATCTCTCCTGTTGCTTCATCAACAGCCAAGTGAAGCTTACGCCAGGTTCGACGCTTGCTAACGCCGTGCTGCCTTGTCTTCCATTCACCTTCCCCATAGACTTTGATGCCTGTACTGTCTACGACGACATGCCGTTTGCCGCTCGTCGGTTTGACCGGTAGCTCGACCTCCAAACGCTTCAGTCGTCTCGATATGGTCGTGTGGTCTGGCACACTCAGCTTTACGCCCATCAGTTGAAAGACTGATTCGACAAAACCACACAGCGCACGACCCGGCAGGCCCATCACACTTTTTAGACTCACCATCGTCACGATGGCTTGGTTGCTGTAGGTTGGCGTTGACCCTGGCTTGCCTGTTTTTTCCTTAACTTCCCAGTTGGCTAGCACCTCAGGCGAAACCCAGAAAGTCAGGCTTCCTCTCTGCTTCTGTTCCTTGTTATACTCTGGCCAGTTACGGATGCGGCGTTGGCTCATCGGTTTAGCTTTTTTGTGTGGTTACTTAAAACTTACCGGTCCTTCGCCCCTTCCGTAACCCCTATTTGTGCAACAACGCCGTTTCGGTCTATTTATTAGATTTTCAAAATAGGCACAGGTTTGGGAATGTGTGGCTTCTTCGCCTCTGTTCTGCTTGCATTTGGCTACCTACGTCATTGCAACACCTGGCAAAACAACAAATAAGCAACAGAACCGATAGCCTATCTGATATGTCGAAGCAACAAAGCCTTACCGGTACGGATGCTTCTACAGGCTCCGTCCTCTGAAAGAACAGCTTGAAAGATAGGCTAGAAATTTGTGGTAAACGTATCTCAAAAAGCAGAGCACGTTTTTGTGAATTCGCTTAGGATCTATCTATTACATCCATCGAAGGGCGTCTTTGGGTTATCACCTGTCGTTGCGACACCTAAACTTATTAGCTGTCCTGTCCTGCATGCAGGTGCGGCTTCTTGAGGCACTTTCCGAATTACCTGAGTCCCTTCGCGTTTAATAGGAGCGGTCTATCTATGGCTTACGACTTCGATCTTTTCGTAATTGGTGGTGGTTCTGGCGGCATTGCCACATCCCGGAGAGCGGCCTCGTATGGTGCTAGGGTTGCCGTCGCTGAATATGATCGCTTAGGCGGTACCTGCGTCAATCGGGGCTGTGTACCTAAGAAGCTGATGGTGTACGCCTCTCGCTTCCCTAAGTATGCCAGTGAGTCAGTGGGTTACGGATGGAAGGTCGATCCTGGAGAGTTTCGCTGGGCTCAGATGCTCACCGATGTCAACAACGAGGTGAAGCGACTTAACGACATCTATCAGCGCATGGTAGACAATGCTGAAGTGAAGGTATTTCGCAGCTTTGCAAAATTGCTAGATGGCCACACCTTAGAAGTGGGTGAGCAGAAGGTCACGGCAGAAAGAATTTTGGTTGCCGTGGGCGGCGTACCTGTAAAACCGGATATTCCAGGTATTGAGCACGCCATTACTTCAGATGGCATGTTTGAGATGGGTGAGCAGCCGAAACGGATGGTGATCTTGGGTGGTGGCTACATTGGCTGTGAATTTGCCTGCGTGATGAATGGGCTGGGAACAGAAGTCACTCAGGTCATTCGCAAGGAGCAGATCTTGAATGGCTTCGATAAAGATGTGCGCAATGAGCTGCACGAAGCTATGGTCAAGCAGGGGATAAAGATCATCAATCGGGCTGAGATTGTCTCCATTGAAAAAACAGCTGAAGGGGTGACGGTCACAATCAATGATGGGGGTGAGAAAGTCATTGTGGCAGATGCGGTTAACCTTGCGGCTACAGGCCGCCGACCTAATCTGGAAAATCTAGGTTTAGAGAATACGGCTGTGGAAACCCGAAAAGGCGCGATCTCAACGGATAAGTACGGTCAAACTGCAGAACCTAGCATCTATGCCATTGGCGACTGCACAGATCGCATTAACCTGACACCCGTTGCTATCAATGAAGGTCGTGTTCTCGCCGATACCCTCTACGGCGGCAAGTCGCGCATTATGAGCTACGAGTTTGTGCCATCTGCTGTGTTCACCACGCCTGAATCTGCGAGTGTCGGCATTACTGAAGACGAAGCGATTGAAACCTACGGTGAAGAAAATATTCACGTTTTCCGCTCTCGGTTTCGCTCGATGTACTACACCTTGCCAAACAAAGACGAAAAGACCCTTATGAAGCTCGTTGTCCATACCGATAGCAACAAAGTATTAGGCGCCCATATGGTAGGTGATCACGCTGCGGAAATCATTCAGGGAATAGCGATCGCACTCAAAATGGGTGCAACAAAAGCAGACTTTGATGCCACTGTAGGAATCCATCCCAGTGCAGCAGAAGAATTTGTTACTATGCGCTAGTGCTGCCAAAAATGTTCTGATAATGACTGCGTATGACTATCCCATAGGCACCACACATTTGTTTGTACGGCCTCAAACATAAGATGTGTGCTGAAGGTTTTCTCGTATCGAAACTTTTGATAGTTAATACGAGAAAGTGCCTCCTTCCTGCGGAGAAGAAGGCCGTTTTCGCTCAACTCTTCGCTTAATTACGCTTAATTAAGTGATGAAAAATACCGGCAAGAAACACAGAGAAAGATAACGTGCATTGAAGGTATGTGAATTTCGCATAATTTGTCGTCAGAATGTTTTCTGTGAACCCGCAAAGCTAGTTCGTCTGTCTAGGATAGTGGGTGGATGGTGCTTACCTATAAAAATTTGCTTTTAACCGCATAACCTACTCTGCAACCGAGGCAGCATAAAGATTCTTCTTTTAGGACGCTTTCCTACAGGCAATAGCTGGGTACTAGCTAAGGGTGCCAATTGAGACAGTGTGCCAGTTGTAAAACCCGACAAGAAGAAAGCGTAGTTAGCCTGATGTCAATATCCTGTAGGTGCGAATAGTCAGACTCATAATCAGCTGGTAATAAATGATTCGACGACCACAAGTTTCAAGTCGTTAACAAAGAAAAAGCCTTAAAAAGCCTCGAAAAAGCCCCATTTAACCCGTCATCTTTATAAGAACTTCAATTTCGAGCCTACGAATCGACATCCTTGCGGATATCGCAATCAGCCCTGATACCTTACACGAAGCCCTGGGCACCTTGTTGTTGGCTAATACGGAACCATCCGTTACCAACGCTATTGAGTTCACTAAAACATTTTTTTGTCATGGACCACACTCTGCCAAAAATCAAGAAATCCATGGATATCCTAAAGCCGCTACGCAACTGGATTGAAGGCATTCCAGTAGAGAATGAGAAAATGGCCCATCGTATCGTTTCTCTTATTCCTGCTGATTGTCCCTTTGAGCGAGACATAAAAGTATTCAAGCGCACAGTTGCGCACATTCCGCCTATGTGCAAGCTCAATCCGCTTTACGATCAGCTGACTATGCTGCGATTCAAGGCGATGTGCTATCTCGTAGATGAGTGCGGCGTAGACGCAACCGCGCTCTCGTAGCAGTACATTCAGTCAGACTACGCATCTAGTTAGACTGTGGCGTTTAGTTTGCTGTTTCTGACGCCTTCTTGCTAGATCGCTTTTTTCTTCGGTGAAGATTTTAAACGGTCTGTTTCAGCCTTTTCTCAGTTCGGCCTTTTCACAAAGCTGCTATCTGTCAATATTGTCTTGTTGGAACTCTTGCTTTCCAATACTATTTGCATACTGCTTTTTTAGAGATAGCCCTCCCTCCCTTCTGCATATCTCCTCCTCTTACGCAGCTCGTAATTTCGCGTATCAAGGGTTATTTTGTGGCTGGCGTCAATGCCATGTATTGTTGTTGTCTGTCGCGGCTGCCACAATTACTTTTTCACTGTACTCTTGGGCATCCGACTTTTTGTAGAAGCTTCATGGGGCCAATTTGCCGGAGCTGATCTAGCTTTTGCTGATTTTTCACTAGGAGCGAGCCTGCGAACCCTAAAGAATTGACTGAAATGCTGACAAATTTCTCTTGGCTGCGGGGGACAACCATCAGCCACTGGCGGGTACAGACAAGATTGTAAGGCGCTGTTTGAGCGCCTTGCCAGAGAACATCATCAGCACCACCTTCGTGGCGACGGTTGATCCCGACTGCATTCAGCAGTGAACGATAGTTGACCAGGTATTGCTTGGCTTGTGTGGCGTTGTCTGTCTGTTGGCGGTTTTCATTGCGAACGTTTTTGCCTAGAAGTGCGATCGCATGTTCAAAAGGCAGCAGCGGCGATGTCCAAACGTTGGCTTCCTGCTTTACCAGTTTGGTTTCTGTGATGACGTGCTCGATTGGAAAAGCTAGGAGCGCATCTGTGTAGGGCACAACTTGCAAATGCTTGTGAGGTTGGCTAGCGCCTGCCAGCGTGCCAGCATTGTAGAACGCTAATCCGTTGACATCGCCTAGACACTGGCTCAGCGCCTCAAAGTCAGCTAGGGTGAGCCAATTTTCTTGGGGCTCGAACTGACGAGTCACGATTAGAAAATGGTGGTCTACCACGTTGAACTTGTTGAGTAGGCATAGATGGCTTGCTGAGACGTCGGTGACGTAGAGATTGTCTTCGTAGGGCAAGAATGGATTGGCGGGGGCCGTTTTACCTTGTTGCGATCGCGCTTTCTGCTTGCGGGAAAGATTTGCCAAGATATGCACAGTGAATCGAAAATCACCAGCGGAAATGTTGACTGAAGAGTCTGCGGGGAGATCGCAGGGTAAATATTCCACCTGGGTCTCGACCGGCTGCAGTGCACCGACTTCTCGCCCATGACGTGTTTGCGCCTTTAGCTTTGACCAAAGACTACCGGCTTGCCAGGGAATACGCCCCGTCATGGGGCAGGCTGCGAGCTTTTCAGGGTGCCGCACTGAGCCTGCTGTCTCAGTAAATGGTCGCATAGGACTAAGGCAACCATCGCTTCTACCATCGGCACCGCCCTGGGCAGGACGCAGGGATCGTGGCGACCTTTTCCCGCTAGGGTGGTTTCCTGCCCGGTATTGTCTACGGTTTTTTGAGTTTTGCGGATAGTCGCCGTTGGCTTGAAGGCGACACGGATGATGATATTTTCGCCATTTGAAATGCCGCCCTGGGTCCCGCCAGAACGGTTTGTGCGTGTGCGGAAGGTGCCATCTTCACCCCGATACAGTTCATCGTTGTGCTGACTGCCGGTGAGCAGCGTCCCTGCAAAGCCAGAGCCCATCTCAAACCCTTTGGTCGCAGGGAGAGACATTGCGCCTTTGGCCAAGTCGGCGCTGAGCTTGTCGAATACGGGCGAGCCTAGCCCCTTAGGCACATTACGCGCGACGCATTCTACGACACCGCCAATTGAGTCGCCTTCCTTTCGGACCTGGTCAATTCGCTCGATCATCTGCTCGGCGATGTCTTGGTTTGGGCAGCGGACGATGTTTTGCTCAACCGCTTCTAAGGTGACGGTGTCGGGATCTAAGGGCGCTTCAATATCTTGAATGCGCTTCACGTAGCCAATGATTTCTAGGCCACAGGCCTGCTTGAGAATTTTTTTGGCGATCGCACCAGCGGCTACCCGTCCGATTGTTTCTCTAGCCGAAGAGCGTCCTCCACCTTGCCAATTGCGAATGCCATACTTGGCATCGTAGGTAGCATCGGCGTGGGAAGGCCGATACTTTTTTGCCATCTCGTCGTAGTCTTGCGACCTGGCATCTTTGTTGCGTACCAGAATGGAGATGGGCGTTCCGAGCGTTTTCCCTTCAAATACGCCTGAGATAATTTCGCAGGTGTCTGTTTCTTTGCGTGGGGTAGTGATGCGACTTTGCCCTGGGCGACGACGGTCCAGATCGACCTGAATCTCTTCTTCTGAAATTTCTAACAGCGGCGGACAGCCATCTATTGTCACTCCAACCCCACCACCGTGAGATTCGCCAAAAGTTGTGACCCGAAATAGATGTCCGAAAGTATTGCCCATAAGGTGATGCGCTGTCTGAGTGCGCTCAGCACTCAACGCAGTAATGACCCAACGATCCTACCGCATCACGCGAACGCTCAGCTTATTCGTCTGCCGGGCTGGATCTGTCTACTGCACTGGCTTACCGGACTGAGCTTGCTGTATTGGGACTGGCATTATGCAATCACCTTTCTCAATTCAGCAGCGACTTTTCAAGTTAGAAGTACGAATTTTCTGCCTATCTGGAACCCTGGGCTAGGTTATTGTCAGGCAGCTTCAGTAACGTGCGTGGATTGATCGCTTTTTTGTTCTTGTAGAGGCTGTAGTGCAGGTGAGGCCCGGAAGAACGACCCGTGCTTCCTATGTAGCCGATAATCTGGCCGCGTTTCACGGTGTCGCCGACTTTAACCTTGACCTCTGACATATGTGCATAGAGGGTTTCGTAGCCGTAGCTATGATCGATGGTTACCGTTAGGCCATAGCCGCCATTTGGGCCTGCCAATTTGATGGTGCCATCGCCCGTGGCCGCAATAATATCGCCATGTTCGCCTACGAAGTCTATGCCTTCGTGGACTTCGTAGCCGCCCCCACCAAAGGGATTGCTGCGAATGCCGAATTCAGAGGAAACTTCGACAACGCCGACTACCGGCTGCCCGTCTGGGTAGGCAGCCTCTTCAGCCAAGGCCTCTTCTAGCGCGGGTTTGACGCTAGAGTCTAGCGTTCGATTGAGCTTCGGAACCTGCCTCTGAACATCCTTGAGCAAATCTACTGGGTCAATGGCTTTCGAAGGCCCTCCCCGAGGCGGAAGGGCGTTGGTTAGGCGACCGAGGCCTTCTGCCTCTCCTGCATCTTCCCCTTCTGACACTTTCGGGAGTAAATCTTCAGCGCCTGAGTCTTCTGAACTGGCTTTTGATGTACGCGTGATGCTTTCAGACCAAGACTTTTCAGAGGAGCTCCTAGGGTTTGTGGCAGCGTCTACATTACTGCTAGAAGACGCTTCAGTAGTCACGCTTTCTTTTGGGACACCTGCACGCTCGCGCAGGGAATCGATTTCTTCACCGAGCGAGTCGACTTCAGCTTTCACCTCAGAGGCCATTGCCTTAAGTTCATCATTTTTCTCGCTGAGGCGGAGGTTGTTTTGGATGAGGGAAAGGCAAATAGTGCCTAGCGAAACGGTTGGAACGCCCAGCAACAGTAAGGTTACGAAGAACCCACGGAGCGGAGTGATGGTGATCCCCGCAGTAACTCTACCAGTACGGATCTTGCTGGCAGCGGAGTATCTAGTCATTGACTTCTGTCGCATGAATTGTGTGAGGCGTTTGCTTGCACAACGCTCCTAGAGAAACTCGGCGGACTTATCTCTTCTTTACAATTAAGGAATTATACGGGGATCGTGGACATAAATACTGAACACTTCTAAATATTTGTACGAATGATTGTGAAAGCATAAGAAAAACTTAAGGCGTCAAACCGCTTTATTAGCGTTGGTATTTGTAAAAAGAGTGCTTATTCTCACTCTGACACTACGTGAATACACGCGCCTATTAAGTGATTTAGGTCACATAAATTACCGTGAAGCCTGAGTGAAGACAATGGTTTTTGGCTGGTTTTTGGCTGGTTTTTGGCTGGCTTCATTGGGCGTCTTAACATGAGTTGCTATCGTCATTTGCGGTATCTTCTGTGGCACCGACTTCAATACTTGATTGGCTTAGTGCTGTTTTTACTTCTTGCCCTATCTGCCGATAGCAAGTTGCGGCTACTGTCTAATATTCGTCACAGTAGGAGAGCGTATGCAAAATGCTTATTTACTGAGCAACGCATCTGACACTACCCTCCAATCATCCCCATGAATCTCACTTGGTTTGATGCAAATTCCTGGCTTATTGAAGCGGCTGGAAACCGTATTTTGGTTGATCCCTGGCTGGTCGGCGATTTGATTTTTGGCAATTTGCCATGGTTGGTCCGAGGGGTGCGATCGCACCCTGCAAGCATTCCTGACAATATCGATTTAATCTTGCTCTCTCAGGGGCTCGCTGACCACGCCCATCCGCCAACGCTGGCGCTGCTCGATAAGGCGATCCCGGTGGTTGCCTCTCCTGATGGTGCGGATGTGGCCAAACAAGCTGGCTTTCAGCGGGTGATTGCTTTGGGCCATGGCAATAGCTTTGCTTTCTCAAACCTAGAGGGTCCTAACGTTGAGATTCAGGCGTTTGTCGGTGCACCTGTTGGACCGACAAAAAAGGAAAATGCCTACGTTTTGCACTTTCTTTCTACTGGAACAAAGCTGTATTACGAACCCCACGGATATCCCGACGCTGAGCACCTGCAGACGCTGGGTTCTGTCGATATCGCTATTACCCCCATGGCCGACCAAACCCTATTAGGGGTTGCTCCAGTGATCCGGGGGTCAGTCGCCGCGCCGCGGATTGCTGAGTTACTCAGCCCAAGGGTGATGCTGCCGACGGCAGAGGCTGGACGAGTGGCGTATGAGGGGCTGATTGCGCCAACGCTAACGACGAAAGGGGGCGCTGATGCAATGCGATCGCTATTTGGATCTCAGGGTAAAAACATTCAAGTTATTCAGCCCATCTCTGAAGAGACCATTGAATTAGACCTTCAGCCTGCTAGTCATCCTGCTTAATTTGTCTGCCTAGTCTGCAACTGTGGCTTCTGACGTCTGCTGCATAGCCATCTCTTCGGTCGGCGCTGTCGGCTGCTCTGATACTGAGATATTGGTTTTGCTAGGGGCTGATACAAGCTGTTTGAGCTCTTCGAGGACGTGGTCTTGCTCTTGACGCAGCATTTCTAACCGAATGAGTAAATCTTTAATCTGGGCGGATTTTGTCGGTTCTGTACTAGCTGTCACACGCTGCCAAAGCCACTGGCTCAGCATCAGAGGTAGTTTCAATACGAAGGTCAGGCCAGCTTTGATGAATCGCTTCACCAGATCGGCGATGATTTGAATGAGTGCAATGGTAAGCAGGACCGTCAGGACCGCTAAGATGGGGTGGCTGATCGCCGCGCTGATAGCCGTCTGTAGCTGCGAAGCAAAATTTGCCAACTGATCGAGTGAGTTTGGTAGCTCAATCTGGGGAAGTGCGAAGCGTTGCAGCGGCGAATTTTCCATATTTTCTCAACATCCATATTTTCTCAACATCAATGAAGGAGAACGCAATCACTGTGAGTTTTGTTTCGTCTACTTGTTTAACAATAGCTTTGACACTGATTCTGGTGCTGAGTCAACCCGTTCGGACAATCGCTCAGCCCATCGCTCAGCCTATTACTCACCCCGTTAGCCAGCAGACGATGGCTGTCCTTCCAGGGCTAAAAGGTGTTTTTGCGAGCGATCGCCCAGACAATCTGGGTGTGGCGGAAGGTCACTTGGCTGGCTGTCCGGCGACGCCAAACTGCGTGGTGAGCCAGGGCGCAGACGCGGACCATTTGATTGCGCCAATTGTGTATGAGAGCGATCGCACAACGGCTCGTAAAAATTTGATTGATATTTTAGGTGTTGTTCCTCGGACAAAAATCGTAGAGCAGCGCGACGACTATATTCTGGCAGAATCAGAGAGTCGGCTGATGGGATTTGTCGATGACAGCGAATTTTACTTTCCTGAGGGGGAAAATGTCATTCAAGTCCGCGCGGCTGCCCGACTCGGCGAGTCTGACCTGGGTGTTAACCGTCGCCGAATTGAGCAAATCCGGCTTGCCTTTAACGATTTGACGAAGCGTCTGAGCGCATCTTAAGGCTTGCTGCGCCGAGCAGACATAGCCCTAAGACAGCAGCAGGTTCAGGGACTGGCTCGGCGTCCGGTGCGTCTGGGTCAGCGCGAAAAATTCGCTTCGAACCATCTTCAAACCCAGCAGAGAAGGCAATCTGTCCGCTGTTGTTTAGCCCTGTCTGCTGGAAGAATCCTACGCTAGAAACAGGCATTCCCAAAAGCGTGTCACCCACTGCGATAACTTTGTCCGCGACCGGATCGGGGCCTGTGAAGATGCCGTTTCCACCTGTCTCTAGTCCAGCACTAAAGACAACCGTTTCAGCGTTATTGATCGGGGCGGATCTTTCGAAGTTTGTAAAGTCACCGCTGCTGTCTACTAGCAGCGTGATGTCTTCGCCTTTTTGAATGAAGATCCCTTGCACCGAATCGCCTTCTGCATCATTGAAAGTCGTATCGAAAACGACCGTCCCGTCATCGTTGAGGACGATGCCTTCTATGGTTCCAAATCCTTGTGGATCGGGGAGGGGAATGGGCGCACCCACGATATCGTCTAGAAAGATGGCATCGCCATCTGGGGCGGTTGCCGCAATGGAGAAGAAGGCCACTTGGTCATTGTTGTTGAGGGAAAACCGAAAAATATCGAAGCCGGGCGATTTTGCGACCGTGTTAAGTGAACCGTCCTTGGCAAGATAGAGGCCTTGTTCACCGGTATCGAAGTTCACCGCTTCAAAGACGATGGTCCCTGACTCGTTGATTTTGGGGCTGAAAAAAGACTGTCCTATGAATCCGATCTGGCCTGGGGAGCTGGCTTCAGTGATGAGCGCTGTTGTAATGCCACCACTGTTTACAAAGATGCCTGGTGTCGAGAATTGCTCGAAGACGACTGTGCCTGCGCTGTTGAAGCCAAGCTCAGCGGGACTGAATCCTTCCGCAGGTGAAACCAGCTGTGAGACTGCCCCGCCGTCTCCCGAAAAGATGCCCGTTTGACCAGCGACCTCTGCGGAAAAAGCAATTTGCCCTAAATCGTTGATAGCAGCGTCACCAAAGTTAGCGAAGTCAGATGTTGTGGTGCTGGCTATTTCGGTAAAGGTGAAGGCTTCAGCACTGATCCCGACGAGTAATGTAGCGCTGAGGCTTACTGTCGCGATCAAACTGTTCCTGTGAAGATCCAGTTTCTGAGGTAGCGTCAGCGAAAAGTTCTTGAATCCCACCATCCCGGTTACCTTACTGAGGGCTGACCGAATGATAAGCAATTCATGCCTATCACCTCAGTAGATACTTGTAGGATTTTACGTAAGTTTCAATTTAGCTGGTCTATTCACAAGAGTTCTTGCATTCACTGACTTTTTTGCAGAACTTTTTTTGCCTGACAGTCCGTCTTTACTATTTTGCGCGGTTTTAATAATTGGGCTTTTCTTAGACTTAACTTTTCTAGACTGACTTTTCCAAAGGATTTTTTCTAACGTCGACACAAGAACGGTGCTTTCGAGCTGTTGTAATTCAGCCTGAAAGCACCGTTCTAAAGCGTATTTTGTGCTCTGGTGCTTACCCCAGTGTTATTTGGCAGATCAACAAGCCAATGGCTTGAAAGGCTAAATCACCTAGGTCGTCTTCTTAGCCCTGCCCCGCTTGGCCTTTGCGGGTTTTTCTTCCGCTGGCTCGCTAGCCGTTACATCTACTTCGACGGGGGCTGCCAAGGGCTCTTCACCAGGCTCGATGGGAATAGCTTCCGGCTTGATTTTCGCCATGACCTGCGACTTCACTTTGGCTGCAAATTCTGCATCTTCCTTCATGCGGATAATGGTGTTGTCCCTACCTTGGGCAACGTTTGACCCTTCAAAGCTGTACCAAGCCCCTTTGCGCACCACAATATCGTGCTCTTCTGCAATGTCGAGCAAACAGCCTAGGATAGAGATGCCTTCGCCAAAGATAATGTCGAATTCGGCAATGCGGAACGGTGGGGCGACCTTGTTTTTGGCAACTTTGACCTTGACGCGGATGCCGAACTGGTCGTTGCCTTTCTTGAGGGTTTGGATGCGGCGAATATCTAGCCGGACAGAGGCGTAGAACTTGAGTGCGTTTCCGCCTGTTGTGGTTTCAGGGTTGCCGTAGGTAACGCCAATCTTTAAGCGCAGCTGGTTCAAAAAGATGACGGTGCACTGAGACTTACCGATGTTGCCAGTGATTTTTCTGAGGGCCTGACTCATCAGCCGGGCCTGCAGGCCCATGTGCGAGTCGCCCATTTCGCCTTCAATCTCAGCGCGGGGCGTGAGCGCTGCAACCGAGTCAACAACAATTAGGTCTACGGCTGAAGAGCGCACGAGCTGGTCGCAGATTTCTAGACCCATTTCGCCGGTATCGGGCTGGGAGATCAGCAAGTTTTCAACGTCTACGCCGAGATTTTGGGCGTAGTAGGGGTCGAGGGCGTGCTCTGCATCGACGAAGGCAGCGACGCCGCCCTGACGCTGAATTTCGGCGATCGCATGCAGTGCCAGCGTGGTTTTACCCGAACTCTCCGGACCATAGATTTCAATCACGCGGCCTTTGGGCAAGCCGCCGCCGAGAGCCATGTCCAAGGTAAGCGCCCCGGTAGGAATGGTTTCTACCTGCATGCGGCTCGCTTCGCCTAGCCGCATGATGGACCCTTTTCCAAAGTTGCGCTCAATTTGGGTGAGCACGGAATCGAGAGCTTTTTGCTTTTCAGAGGAGGCGTTGGCAGCCATAGGTATTTCCGGAGATAGAGAGATAATTTAGGTGGAGAGGAGATGGGAAGGTGTGGTTGGAGTTAATCGAGGAAATTTCGCTATACTGATTTTAGTACATGCGAACTAAATTGACATCTCCATATCATATAAAGATAAAGCGCTGCCTGCCGCACCTGCCGTAACGGCTTGTCGCGACTAATGGGCCGATCAAATGTGTCTAAGCCTAGCGCAATCTACACCGTTATCCAATAGACCTCATCTGTAAATAAATCAAAGATAAATCTACCCGGGAAAACGGGCGAGTGGCCCTTTCATTTTGAGATGTTGAGTTTAGCACCTTGGCTCTTCGCTGCCGAAAGCCGCTTACGCCAAATGCTTTCTGCCGGTTCATGAGCCCGGTTTATCAGCCTACGACACCGCAAAGATCACTATGCAACACTGTGAGCTCGTTGATATTTTGACTCAGCCTGACTGGGTGATTGCGATCGCCCGCGTCGAAAACGGCTATCGCTGCTGGGTCCTGACGCCTGAGTTCACAGTGCTCGACGACGGCGAGGTCCATCCTAGCCGGGAATCCGCCGCCGAGACTGCTCGCAGATTAGTTCTTGATTCACGTGAGTACTGATTCATGTGAATCGTGCAAACAAATGGGCAGAAGAGCCTTGCGCATTTTGCTTCAGAGCCCTGAAATAGTTCCTGAGATTGGGCCCGAGATTGGATAAGGGGGCTTGTCGCTGGGCTTAGCACCTCCCGACCGATGCAAGACCATTTCTTGATGGTGCAGCGTCGTCATGGCGACTTCCCAGGGAAAGGTAAAAGACTGGAAGGATTCTGGCGAAATTTTGTCTACATCTAGATCAATGACGACCTGACGCAGGATAGAAAATAGCTGCTGCCTGAGAGACTGCAGTTCTTCGATGGTTTTAGCATGCTCTACCTGCTCAATTAGGGCCAGAATCTCAAGGTTGTAGTCATCTGCTCGATTTTTTTGGCGGCCAATTAGCCACTGGCGAAATTGCCAGATGCTTGATCCGGTCAAAAACGTCAGCGATAGCAAAAAGCCCATTGCCTCTGCATATCGCACAAAGAAGGAGGGATTGTCCTGCGCGTAGTAGGCCTTCGCTCCGGGGTGCAGCGGAAACCCCAAATTTTGACTAACCTCTGGCGATTGGATGCTAGCGGCGCGAGGCGTGAGCGAGATCAGTTCGTTGCGGTGCTCGTAGAGGGTGCGGGTGATAGTTTTGACGATTTCTGGCTCTACGCTTTCGTTGGCGACAAGCAAGGCGCTGACGGCAATTACAGGCAAATCTTCTGGCGGCACTGGCTGACCGCCGTTGTAGCTGCCTTTGGGGATGACCGTTGACTGTAAATAGGGCTGGCTGAGCTGCAAGGCGCCGAGCTGTGCAATGGGGACTAGCTCTAGCTGTGGGGTTTGGAAGAGGTCAGTGACAGCGTCATTTCCCAGTCCAATGATACGAAACAGTGCGTCTACTTCTCCTTGAAGTAGGGCGGCGTGGGCTTGCTCTGCGGCCATCGGCTCAGCTTCGATATCCAACTCGGTGAGACCATAGTGCCTGACCAGTGGCCAAAACAGCTCGTATGAGCCGCTACCTGCGGGCATGAGGGCGATTTTTTTGCCTTGTAAATCCTTCAGGCTGTCAATATTTGAGGTCTGCCGAGCAATCAGGTGAAACATCTCGGGATACAGCTGTGCAACTGCTCTGACAGCGGGCTGTACGGGGGTATCGCTCTGGACTAGGGCTAGGTGTGCGTTGTTGGCTTGCACGCTGTCCATATTTTGAGTCGAGCCCGGGGAAGGGATGACGTTGATTCGGATATTTGGAGCGTGCTTTTGTGTGACCTGGGCGATCGCACTACCAAAGGCGTAGTATTCTCCCGTTTCACCACCGGTTGCAAGGGTGACATGGTGAATCTGAGCGCGCGATCGCCATAGCAATCCTGCGCAGACCAGGGTGCCCACTACACTCAGACCAATCAGGACACCCTGCAAAAAGCGCTGACCTTCAGCTGCCGTTTGGGTCTTGTTTCTCAAAAAATGCATCTGCGCCTACCTCCGCTTTTTTAAGAACCGATGGAAAACTGACGCTATGCGGCCTGCCAAGTGCCGTGGAACCCTAGGGGAATAACTTCTGGCAAAGCCAACCGACAGAGGGGCTCTCCCAAGGTCTGCGCGTCAAAAATCCATAGCTCGCTGCGCTGTGCGATCGCGCTATAAACCACACTGAGCAACCAACCCGCGCCATCCTCATTTGGGACATGCATCGGCTCACTGCCGTAGTGCCCCTCACCCAGATCTGCCTCGGTTAACTGTTCAGACGCATAGTCGAACCGGCCAATCGCACTAAACCAATCGTCTCTAGTGCTGACCCCCTTGCGGCGCATCAGGAGGTAAGTGTGCTGCCAGGGCAGACCAGTTTGCGCGGCGGGCACCTGCGGAAATTCGCAGTCGCGGTCTAGCACACAGCCCTGACTGAGGACGCGGCCAGTTTTTGGATTTAGGCGGAGCTGCCAGAGTTTGCCGTCGGCTCGGGTGGTGACACGTCCGGTTGGAACCTCCCGCAGGACCTCGTTGACATGGGTAAAGTCGTCGAATCTGACGTAGTCGAGCCGGATGCTGCCATCAGCTTCCAGGCAGCCGTTGCCGTAGTGCCACTGAAACCAAGCATCCGTTCTGCTATCGGAGATCACCTGTAGCGTTTCACGATTTACTACCAGAATGCGGGTGCCCTGTTCTCCCTTCCATTCCAGTGCGTCTGCATATGACTGCTGATTGAGCAGTAGCGGCAAGACGTTGACCTTGACGGGGGAGATTAAGAATACGAGGTAGGGGCCTGCGATCGCAAAACTGTGAACTAAGGGAACATCTTTGAGCGGAATTACCGCCTGCCTAATGAGCTGACAGGCCCCATCGCAACGGTAGATAGCTAGCTCACACCTCGGGCTGACGCCGATGCTATAAATTTCGCCACTCAGAGGGTCTTTCAGGGGGTGAGCTGAAAAGGGCTGGGCTTTTTTTAGCCAGCCGAGTGATTCTAGCCCGAGCGTATTGAGGGTTTCTAAGTCCAGGCTGTGCGGATTGCCCGCTTCCCACAGTGCCAGTAGCTTATCGGGAAGTGCCATGACCGAGGTGTTGGCAGAATTTTTGATACTGGTGCCAGAAAAGAGGCCCGTAATGTGTTGCCAAAGTGGCCCTGGGTAGCGTCTGCCATAGTTCCCGTACAGATATTTATCTGCTTGACTTTCGGCCTGATAGCCTGCGGTCTGCACGTACCGGTAGGTCCCAATAGCACCCGCCGCACCGATGCCTACTCTCAAGATCGCCCCGTCCCCATCAAACCAGTGGCCAACCGGCATACCGCCCCGCTGTAGGCGACCTGTGCCATTTTGGTAATAGGTTCCCTGCAGCCCCGCTGGCAGCTGACCAGAAATCACTGGCAGAGGCTCGGATGCGAATTCCTTGGCAGGCTGCGCCAGCGTTTTGTGCCAGGGTTGGGGGCTATCTTCTAGAACGGTGGGCGAATAGGGGGCAGCAAGACCTGTCATGGGAATGTTTGGGGGAATGCTTGGGTGGATGCTTGGGGGCAAGACACTTTTACCCTACCAAACTCCTCCCTTCCCAAAATCGCCCTTATCAAGATCCCCTGAGCAGCTCACTTGCTGGCTTTAGCGAGCAGGGAGGGTGAGCGTGAATCCAGTTTGTCCGGCAGGCGTTGAATCCAGGCTTAGCTCGCCTCTGTGGGCGCGGGCAATTTCTCTAGACAGGCTAAGCCCAAGGCCGAAACCCTCCCGCTTCCGATTTCTCGATAGGTCTCCTCGATAGAACCGGTCGAAGAGGCGATCGCGTTCTTCGACCGGAATATCTTGGGACGCGTTAGTGACCGTAATTTTTACCTTTTTTCCGTTCGACTTGCCTGTGACGGAAATCCACTGGGCTGTTTCTTTGCCTATCAGATTGGCAGGCAGGTTGTATTTGATGGCGTTGTCTATTAAGTTTTGCAGCACTTGGGTTAGCAAGTCGCGATCGCCTCGAACCATCAGCGCTGACGCTACCTTTACATCCACCGGTATGGTCGGTGCCAGCAGTTCGATGTCTTCTACCAACACCGACAAAATCTCTCCGATATCGATTAGGTCTTGTCGTAAGCTCATCTGCCCCGCATCCGCCAAGGACAGCAGCAACAGCTTGCGAACAATTGTGCTCAGCCGCGAGACCTCATCGAGCAGGTTACTCAGGCGCTGCTGCAAAATGGACCCTGGTTCGGCCTGCTGCATGGCCAGCTCCAGCTCGCCCCTGAGGATAGCCAGCGGCGTCTTCAGCTCATGGGCCGCATCACCGCTAAACCGAGAAGACTGTTTAAAACTGCGCGCCAAACGACGCAGCATCTCATTGAACACTTCAATCAGTTCTACGAACTCTACGTCGGCACTGCCAATCGGCACCTGCTGGTCGAGTCCGGTAGCGGTGACCTGCTGAATAGCGCCGGTCAGCTTACGCACCGGTTTCAGCGCGCTGCCAGAGAGCACCCAGGCCCCGATGGCGATCATCAGCAACGTACTGGGAATTGCGAACAAAAAGATATTGCGGATAACGGCCATATCCTGATCGATAGTCTGCAGGCTGACGGCGATCGCCCCGCGCCCCGCAGCAGAATTGACAACGCCTATGCGCCAGCTCCCTAACTCTGTATTTCGAGTCATGACGAGCTTTGCACTATCGCCCGTTGCCTCCGCTTCTGTGGCCATTTTGTCAGAGAGGTCCTGACTGACTGTTTTGAGGATTTGACCCATCGCTAGTGGGGTATCGCCGAGCTGCGCGCCGTCTACGGAGTAGTGCAAGGTGCTGCCTTGGGCATCTGCTGCTAGCAGCGTGATGGGGGTGCCAATTTGAGTTTCTAGGTGACGGGGTAGCTCCTGCCCGAAGCGTTCCCACCAGTCGGGCGATCGCTCTAGCGTCATTTGCTGTAGCTGGCTGCCGAGCTTGGCATCGAGGCTGCTGCGCTTGGCGACATAAATCAGCCGCCAGGCCACCAGCCCAAACCCCACCAGCGCGCCACCGGCCAACGCCACCGATAGCAGTGCAATGCGTAGTCGAAAAGATGCCAGCTTCATGCAGGGTCTCTGTTCAAATTCTTCCGTTCTTTACTATAGCGAGCGACAAATACTGGGCGTTCTTTGAGTTGTCGCTGTGGCACTGCATTACCCGGTAAAATAGGCTGATAAAGCGCAGACAACGAGTTCAGGTAATAAGGACTATATGACAGATGTTTTGGTAATTGGATCGGGGCCAGCGGGGCTGTCTTTAGCCAACGCGCTAGAGCAGCGAGGGCTAAAAGTTGAGGGCTTGAGCCCAACCGATCCGACCCAGCCCTGGCCAAACACCTATGGCATCTGGGCAGATGAGTTAGAAGCGCTGGGGATAGAAGACTTTTTGTGGCAGCGCTGGCAAAATACTGCGGTGTATATGGGAGCGGATAGTCCCATTCCTCTGAACAGAGACTACGGCCTGATTGACCGTGAAAAGCTGCAGAGCCATTGGCTCAAGCAAAGTCAGCACCATGGCATTCAGTGGCATCGGGGCGAAGCCGTCGGGGTGACCCACGGCTCCAAGCGTTCCGAAGTAACCAGCGACACCGGCAAAACCCACAGCGCGAGGCTAGTGGTAGATACCAGCGGGCACAATCCAGCGCTGGTAAACCGCGTACCGCAAACAAAGCCGACGGCTTATCAGGCCGCCTATGGTATTGTGGGCCGATTTTCTGCGCCCCCGGTAGAACCCGGTCAAATGGTGCTGATGGACTACCGGGACGACTATTTACCAGCGCCAGAGCGGCGACTGCCCCCAACATTTCTATACGCTATGGATTTGGGGCATGACATTTATTTTGTAGAGGAGACTTCGCTGGCTCATGTGCCCGGCATCGCCATGGATACGCTGGAGCGGCGGCTGCATCAGCGGCTCGCCCATCGCGGCGTGAAGGTGATAGAAACACACCATGTGGAACGCTGCCTCTTTCCGATGAATCAGCCGCTGCCTGATTTGACCCAGTCTGTGGTGGGCTTTGGGGGCGCTGCGAGCATGGTTCACCCAGCGACGGGCTATATGGTGGGTTCGCTGCTGCGAAGGGGACCTGATTTGGCCCGGGCGATCGCACAGGCCCTAGAGGGCATTAATACGTCACCTGAAACGGTCGCTCAGGCAGCCTGGCAAACGCTGTGGCCCGATGACCGGCTGCGGAAGCACCACCTATACACCTTTGGCCTAGAGAATTTGATGGCGTTCAAAACTCGCGATCTGCAGCAATTTTTCACCACGTTCTTTGGGTTAGAACAGCCGCAGTGGGCGGGATTTTTGGCAGATACCTCTACCCTGCCAGAGATTGTGCAGGCCATGCTAGTTCTGTTTGGGCGGACGTCTAACCCGGTGCGGTGGGGGCTGATGAGTTCAGTGCTCAGTCATGGCAGCTTGCTACGGCGAACCATTACGACGTAAGGGAAGACAATCTAGCTGGTAGCTTGGTTTGCGATGGGTGCTCTGAAGGCAAATGAAATAGAGCTGTTTGGCAACCGGCTTCAGCTGTTGGATGATCGGGCACTGTATTTGCCAGCGGTCGATACGCTGCTGGTTTCGGATGTGCACTTGGGCAAGGCCGAAACGTTTCAATCCATGGGGATTCCCATTGCCAGCGCGGTGAATGAGGAAAATTTGAACAGATTGCGATCGCTCTGTCAGCAGACCCAGCCTCAGAGATTGCTAATTCTAGGCGATCTGTTTCATTCAAAAAAGTCTCTTGTTCCTGATGTCTTGACTGGGTGGGCCAACTTTCTGAACGCAAGCACAGCAAGTGTCTCTCTGATCGTGGGCAACCACGACCGGCGACTGGTCTCGGCGCTTCCTCCCATGGCGATGGATTGCCAAACGGAGGCGGTGACGCTGGGGCCCTTTTTATTGAGCCACGAGCCAGAGGTGAGTTGTGGGGCAGCGTTGAATATCTGCGGCCATATCCATCCGGTTGTCAGGTTGCGATCGCGTACCGACAGCCTGCGCCTGCCTTGCTTTTTTGTTGAGCATGACCAGAGAAGGCTCACTCTGCCATCGTTTGGGGAATTTACCGGTGGGTATGAAGTTGACCTAGTTGAGAATACCTGCGCGTATGTGGCCTGTGAGGGGGAAGCGATTCCTTTTGAGTGCGATCGCGCCCGCTAGCCCCATTAAAAATAGCTAAGAATAGCGAATCCTCGGGTCCAGTACGCCGTACAAAACATCTGCCACTAGGTTAAACACAACAATCAAGATGGCATAGATAAACGTAATAGACATCACAACAGGCGTGTCACTGCGAGTAATCGAATCAATCAGCAGTGAACCAATTCCCGGCACCCTAAAAACCTGCTCCGTCACCAGCGCGCCCGTAAATACGCTCGGTACATCTAATGCAATCAGCGTCACCACAGGGATCAGCGCATTCCTGAGCACATGACGGACAATCACCTGCCAGCTGCTAAGCCCTTTTGCGTAGGCAGTGCGCACATAGTCCATCGTCAGCTGCTCAATCACGGCTGCGCGAATATAGCGCATGAGCACAGCCGTCTGAAACAGGCTGAGAACCGCAATCGGCAGCACAGACTGCCTAGCCTGTGCCCAAAAGCTACTCGCGTTATCGACCACCAGGGTGCTGTCGTAAATAGACGGCAGCCAGCCTAAGCCAACGCTAAATAGCAAAATGAACAGCAGACCTGTAAAAAAGGGCGGAATAGAAAAGCCTGCGAAGGCAAACGTAGTCACCAGCTGATCTACCCAGGTGTAGCGCCTGAGCGCTGAGAGAATGCCTAGCGGAAAGGCAATCACTACCGATACCGCGTAGGCTACCCCGACTACCCACAGCGTGGTCGGCAATCGCTGCAGAATCAAATCGCGCACCGGCACCGGATTGACAAAGGAGTAGCCCATATTGCCAGAAAGGAAAGCCGTCGCCCACTTGAAATATCGAATGTAGACGGGCTGATCGAGTCCGAGGGCACGGCGAATATTTTCACGGATTTCTGGCGTAATGGACGGGCTATTTGCCAGCTCGCCGAGCGGGTCACCCGGAGCTAATGCCAACACCATGTAGATCACCACGCTAATGGCAATTAGCGTTGGGATAGCAATCAGCACACGCTTTAGAACGTATTTGAGCATAGGTGAATGGCTACTGCTTCCCCCATTGGTCCAGCTTCCAAGTGCTCGAAGCCCAAGGCGTAAATTCTAGACCGGTGAGCGAGCTGGAAATGGCGTAGGCATCACTGCGACGCACCAGCGGAATCAAAGCCACATCTTCAATCAAAAGATCGTTCATCTCTACAAACAGCGCCCGTCGTTCTTCAGGGTCAGTTTCTGTTCCTAACTGATCTAAGAGCGCGTCGTATTCAGGATTGCAATAGCGGGAGGAATTTTCCTTAGACCACTGGTTTTCTTTCTGTGAGATTTGGTCACAGGCATACAGCCTCATGTACGAGTCGGGTTCAGGTGTTTCACTATCGAAGGCAAAAAGCTGCAGGTCCGCATTAAACTGATGCACCGAATCGGGATTGGCCGGGTCACCAAAATACACCCCGGCCTCTACGCTTTTGAGCTCTACCGACATTCCGATGCTCTCTAAATTCTGTTTGATGATTTCCTGAGTCTTTTGCCGTACAGAATTTACTGAGCTAGTGAAGAGAATATTCATCTCCACGCCGTTTTTATCTCGTACGCCATTGTTGTTAGTATCTTCCCACCCGGCTTCGTCTAGTAGCTGAGCCGCCTTTTCCAGGTTGAATTCATAGCTGGTATTGGGAGAGGCGTACTTGTCTGGGGCCACCACGAAGTTTGTTGCAACAGTGCCAGATTCGCCATAGAGCTGGTTGGTAATGGTTTCTCTATCTATGGCTAGGCTAATCGCTTCTCGTACGGGCTTTTCAGATAGGAAAGGATGGGGGGTATCTTTTTGAGCTCTCTCCCCGTTCACTTCTTTATTAGGATCGGAGAAGTTGATATAAATGCGCTCCATCAGCGGCTTAAAGACATAGATCATCTCACCTTTTCCAGCGGCTTCCAGTCCCTGGAGAACAGCCGGTTCAGCCTGCACATTCCAGGCGTAGTCAGCCTCCCCCGTCTGCAGTACTGCTCGCGCAGAAGAGACCGCATCACCCCCTCCTTTCATCTCGACTGTTTCAAAAGCAGGTGCCTCCTCTCGAAAGGTGGGGTTCGGTTCGTAGACGATAGTGTCGCCCGGCTTAAACTCTCTTACTTGAAATGCGTTGGTGCCGACCGGTGAGGTGTTGCCTGGCGCAGAGCGAGCCTGCGCGCCCAGATAGTCCCTGAAGATATGCTCTGGTAAAATCATGCCGCTCCCACCGACGAAAGGACTCATAGGTGCAGGGCTAGGCCGCTGGAAAGTGACTTTGACGGTGAGGTCGTCAAGGGCTTCTACCGTCTGCACGTCACCGTAAAATTCGCCGGAAGTAGCGCCGACTGCTGGGTCAGTGATGAACTGATAGGTGAAGACAACGTCCTCTGCGGTGAAGGGTTCACCATCCGACCAGACGATGCCTTCTTGGAGTTTCCAGGTGACGGTCGTATTGTCGTCGCTGATGCCACCGTTTTCTGTGGTGGGGATTTCGGCGGCCAGAACCGGTTCGAGCGTTTCGGCTTCGTTGTAAGCAGCTAGGGGCTCTAGCACTAGGCTTGCCGCTTCGCGGTCTTTGCTACCCGAAGAAAGGTGGGGATTTAGCGTCGTTGGTGCCTGCCAGTAGAGCAGTTTCAACGTCTGCGAATTTTGACCTTGCGCGGTTGAGCTAGCACCCTCTGCAGAAGGTGTCTGAGTGTCGTTGGGCGGTTGGGGATTGCAGGCGACTAGCAGGCCAGCACTCAAGCAGGAGAGCGCAACGAGTGGCAGGCTTTTTTTGAGGGAACAGATTAGACGCATACAGACGGAATTTCCTTGCGATCGCACCAAAACAAGCTGCACAAAACAGCTAGGTGAAACTATAGCAAGCAAGGGGGTATTTGGAAGTAACTGATTGTACGGGGAGGGGCTCACCGAAGGCAGGTGCTGAGGACGCCCGTCAAAGACGCTTGCCATATCTATCGACTGAGATAGACATCTACTGAGATAGGCTAGGCCTTGCCATCGACAAAGGGCGTATTCCAAAATCGCCAGTTTTCTTTGTTAAAAGGCGATCGCCAGCGGTAAATCAACGCTGACTCCAGTGCCTGTCTTGCTTTTCGGTCGGTGGGTGCTGCTGGCCAGAAGGCAATGCCTAGCTCACTTTTGAGGCCGTAGTCGTAGTGGACCTGCCGGTAATTGAGCAGGTATCGCTTGCAGTCGTGCTCTCCCTTCCAGCGCTGGTTCGATTTGATGGTCTCGCCGATGTAGAGCAGGATGGGGCTGCCAAGTGCGATCGCGCCGTAGTCAATCACAAAGTACATGGCAGCTACCCCCACATCATCAAACTGCCAGCGCCAAAACTCCGTATTCTGTCGGCGCAGTGAAAATGGGTCTATCGAGCTGGCCGCCGCATCTTCGGCGCACACCGATGCAGCATTGAATACGTCTTCAAACAGGTCACCTTGGGCAGCGGCTGGCGTCAAATGGGTTTGAAAGCCGATTAGCCTTTTCTTCCAGGACTTAAGCTCAGCAGCGCTGACTTTCAGGTGAGGCTTAAAATTTTCGTAAGTGGAGTAGCTTGCCGCCTGCATCGCAGAGTCAGAAAGCAAGAAAGATTGTTGGTCCTGTTTCATGATTAACGGCTTAAGCGACTAGATGTAGCGCAGTCTATCAAATAATCTTGCTGTAAAGCGCTAAATACCGAATCTTCTTGCTGTCTCCATTCTGGGCAACGGCTGCGCACAGACTCAAGCAGCTTAGGCTTTCCCGTCGGACAGTAAGTAGCGGCAAAATGGCAAAAAGATGTCCACAAGCAGGCAATTAATCGGCACTTACCCGTTATTTCACTTGACCTCAGGTCGGCTTATTGTGATGTTAATCACTCAGTCGAGGTGAAAAATACTGAGCTGATGGCCGTCTTCACACTAGGGGGCTAGGCGAGAGTACTTTGTTTTGTCAATGATTTATCCATAAAAAAGTCGAGCCAACTCGATTTGGAGAAGCTTGTAAAAAGTCGATGCATCAACTTTTCATGATGCGATTTTCCGGGCTAAGTTTGTATTTCGTGAAGTGTTAACTGTTCCTCGTCCCCGTGCAGAGCAACCGCACTTCACTCTGCGGAAAGACCTCGCGACAGTCACAAGCCAGTTTTATCACTGTCACGCCAGCCCTCGTCTCTTGTTAGGAATAGGGTCTCATTAGGCAGTTTCTCCCAGAAAGCTAAGCAAGAAAGCTTATTGGGAAAACTGGGTTGGGCTTAGTCGCTATAGATACTGATAAGATTTTTCGTTATGACTAGCCTCGATAGCGTAACTAATGCGTTTAGCCAAGCCAGCTTCAAAGCCGCAATATTGGACTCAATGGGCACGATCCACCTTAGTAAGGCGTTTACTGTCGTAGAGGCAGTTGCCTTCAAGCGCAGCTGTCAAGAAGCCTTCGAGCAAAATCCAGATATTAGAGAGGTAGTGATAGATTTTTCTAGCACTCACTTTATCGACAGCAGCGGTATCGGTGCGCTCGTGATCTGCCATAAGCTGTGCCTTGCAAAGTCAGCCCAGATGCGGCTCGTCAATGTGCCTCCTCAGGTGATGATGGCACTTTCACTGACTGAGCTAGATAAGGTGTTTTCTATCGAGCAAGCGGTGGATGAAAAGAGTGCGATCGCGCCAGCAGCACTTCCCCAAGCAAAAGTTCAAAACGTCTTAGAAAACCTGCCCGACACCCATCCCTCCGTGCGCTCTAAAACGAAACGAGCAATCGATATCCTAGGTGCAATCGTCGGCCTGAGTATCACAGCGGTACTGTTTGTCATCGTCGGCTATCTGATCAAGCGAGAAGACGGTGGACCGATTTTCTTTGCCCAAACCCGCTGCTCCTGGATGGGAAAACGCTTCACCATTTGGAAGTTTCGCTCCATGGTTATAGATGCAGAAGCCCGCAAAAAAGAGGTTGCCAACAAGGTAGAAGGCCCCCTCTTCAAAAACGACAACGACCCTCGGATTACCCGAGTTGGGCGTTTCCTACGGCGTACAAGCCTAGACGAGTTTCCCCAGTTTTGGAACGTACTCAAAGGCGATATGAGCCTTGTGGGCACCCGCCCACCGACCCCCGATGAAATTGAGCAGTACGAAGTCCCCCAGTGGCAGCGCCTCAACGTAAAGCCAGGCATGACCGGAGAATGGCAGGTCAACGGCCGCTCTTCGGTCACTAAGTTTGAAGATGTCATTCAGCTAGACCTGCAATATCAGCGCAAGTGGAGCCTGCTCTATGACATTCAGCTAATCTTTAAAACCGTATGGGTGCTCTTCAGCAAAGACTCTGGCGCCGTGTAGCTTTCCTACACGAAGCTACGTTTGTGCCTCTACACGCGGCTACACCAGGAAGAGCTGAATACATCGCAAATTCATCGCGCAATCCGACCCGAATCCGACACAATAGGATGGTCCATTCATAGACCCGTACTGAGGGACGCCCTTGGTCACGCACTGGTCGAAAACGGTTCTCCAACGGTAAGCGCATGCTTGCAAACATACTCGCTGTGCTGCTGGGTGCTGGCAGCTTCGTTTTTTATCTAGCCGCCTTCTTTTATCCGGAAGTGCATCGTCGCTCAGACTTTTTGTGGAGCGGCTTAGGCATGTTTTACGCAGTTGTCCTGTGGTTTTGCGCTGAGCAGATGACGCCAGCTATCCTGCTCGGGCAGTTAACCTCGGTCATCCTACTCATTGGGCTCGGCTGGCAAACCCTCACCGTAAGACGCCAAAAAACGCCCGTGTATCAGCAGACGCCTGTTGTGCTTACGCCTGAAGCCGTTGGTGACTGGGCCAAAAGCAAGCTCAATCAGCTGCGCATTGCACCCAATGAAACGGTTCGGCCCCGGCTGCAAAACCGTGCCCTTAGCCCAGCAATCACAGAGCGCCTGCGGCAAAACTTAGACCCCCGCCGCCGTCCAATTTATGAATACGAATTTGTTGAAGATGGCATTTTGCAAACCGTCACCGAATTGCCTTTAGTAGCGTTTGGCCCCTCGGAATGCGAGCCCCCAAACACAGAATTCCTCTCTACCAAAGAAGCCACTACAGAAGATAGCCTGACCAACGCCTTCACAGCCCCCCCTTCTGTGGAAGCAGAAGTCTTGCAAGAAATCCCAGCTCCACTGACAGCTGAGAATCCATCTGCCGACCAAATGCCATCAGAAGTAGAACCCGCCGAAACGATTCAGAAGATAAGTCAGGTAGATGCTCCAGCCGGGTCTGAAAGTAGCTCACCAGAAACAGAAGCTTTTTCTATGCAGGTGGAAGCACTCACAGGCAAAGATTCTGAGCAGCCTGCGCCACAAACTACACAGACAGAACAAATTGAGCATTCAGACGAACGGGACAACCTACTCAAACCCGATGAAAATACTGAGCGCTCAGCTGTCTCAGAGCCTGGGTCGGAAAGCGTTCCTAGTCCGGCACCTCTTACTGTTAGGCAGAAGCCATCCTTACTGGCAACGCCGCTTATTTTTCTAGGGTGGATCAAAGATGTTGCGGTCTCTTTTACAAAACCCAAGCCCTCCAGGCCAGTTATCGACATTCCGCCTAGGGTTGTTGCCCCAGCAGCAAAATCCATAGCAAAAGAGCGATCAGAAGTAGAAGAGCGTTCAGAAAAAGACCGTTCAGTGATAGTCGAGGATGGCATAACTCCCGCATCTTCCGTATCTAATGAGGACATGCCGGATTCCGTGTCTGACCAGATAGACGTGGATATTGAAGATGACTGGGAGGAGAGCAATTGGGATGATTAACTTGAAGCAAACCAAACTTCGAGGCAGAATGGCCTAATCTGCTAACGCTTGATCCGCTAACGCTTGATCCGCTAACGCTTGGTGTCTGAAGCATTCGAGCAGCCCTAACCTAAAGCACAACGTAACCCGCCGTGAGTGAATCCAAAAGCTACAAAGAAACCGTCCTGCTACCTCAGACTGACTTTAATATGCGGGCCAATGCGGTGAAGCGTGAGCCCGAGCTGCAAGCCTACTGGCAGGAGAAAAAGCTCTACGAAAAGCTGGCCAAAGAGAACCCTGGCGACCCCTTTATTCTCCATGACGGGCCACCCTACGCCAACGGAGACCTGCATATGGGTCATGCGCTGAATAAAATTCTGAAGGACATCATCAATAAATATCAGACGCTGCAAGGTCGCAAAGTCCGCTACGTGCCAGGCTGGGACTGCCATGGCTTGCCCATTGAGCTCAAGGTGCTACAAAAGCTCAAGTCTTCGGTACGGCGGGAGCTAACACCCATTTCGCTGAGGCAGAAAGCAAAAGAATTTGCGCTAGACACCGTGCAAAAGCAGAGTACAGGTTTCCAACGCTACGGCGTATGGGGAGATTGGGAGCATCCTTATATGACCCTGCAGCCTGAGTATGAAGCAGCTCAGCTAGGCGTGTTCGGCAAGATGGTAGAGAATGGCTACGTCTACAGAGGATTGCGGTCTGTACACTGGAGTCCCTCTTCGCAAACAGCGCTCGCTGAAGCGGAGTTGGAGTATCCAGAGGAACATGTTTCGCCCAGTATCTACATTGCCTTTCCAATAGAGGCCCTTGCCGAAACTGCGAAAGCGGTACTTTCTCCATATGCTAGTAGCCTAGGCGTCGCTATTTGGACAACGACGCCTTGGACTATTCCAGCGAACGTGGCTGTCGCCGTCAATGCTGAATTGACCTATGCGGTTGTAAAAAGTAAGTCGGGTGAACCCTTTCAGCACCTGATCGTGGCGAAGGATCTAGCAGAAAAGCTCTCAGAGACGTTTGGCAATGGGCTTACCGTCGTTGCTGAATTGAAAGGCGAAGATTTAGCCGGGTCCACCTATCGTCATCCACTAGCTAGGAAAGATGACACTTTTGACCGGGTCAGCCCAATTGTGATCGGCGGTGACTATGTGACCACTGAATCTGGTACGGGCTTAGTCCATACAGCACCTGGCCATGGACAGGAAGACTTTGCAGTTGGCCAGCGGGAAAATTTGCCAATTCTATGCCCGGTAGACGAACGGGGTAACTTTACGGCAGAAGCCGGTTCTTTTGAGGGCTTGAATGTTCTCAAGAGTGCGAATAACGCCATTATCGAAGCGCTGACCGAAGAGAAGGTACTGCTAAAGCACCAACCCTACGCGCATAAGTATCCCTATGACTGGCGGACAAAGAAGCCCGTGATTTATCGGGCGACGGAGCAGTGGTTTGCTTCAGTGAAAGGGTTTTTGGGCGAGGCGCTGCAGGCAATTGATGAGGTGACGTGGATTCCTGAGATGGGCAAGAATCGGATTACTTCAATGGTCTCTGAGCGCTCTGACTGGTGCATTTCACGGCAGCGGAGTTGGGGGGTGCCGATTCCTGTTTTTTATGAAGCGGAAACGGATGAGCCGCTAATGACTCAAGAGACAATTGCCCATGTGCAAGCGATTGTGGCTGAAAAAGGTGCTGATGCCTGGTGGCAACTCAGCGAAACTGAGCTGCTGCCAGAACCTTACCGCAGCGATGGGAAAACCTACGTCAAAGGCACTGACACAATGGATGTGTGGTTTGATTCGGGGTCTTCTTGGGCTTCGGTTGTACAGCAGAGGGAAGGGCTTGAGTATCCAGCAGAAATCTATTTGGAAGGCTCTGATCAGCATCGTGGGTGGTTTCAGTCGAGCTTGCTAACGAGTGTGGCAACGAGTGGACATGCCCCCTATCGCAAGGTGCTAACCCATGGCTACGTGCTGGATGAAAATGGCCGCAAGATGAGCAAGTCTTTGGGGAATGGTGTGGATCCCAAGGTGATTATTGAGGGCGGCAATAACAAGAAGCAGGAACCGCCCTACGGCGCGGATGTGCTGCGACTGTGGGTCTCTTCAGTCGATTACTCGGGCGATATGCGACTGGGTATGCGCAATGTGAAGCAAATGTCGGATGTGTATCGCAAGATTCGCAATACGGCCCGGTTTTTGCTCGGCAACCTCTACGATTTTGACCCAGCGAAGGATGCAGTCCCCTACGAAGACCTGCCAGATCTAGATCAATATATGCTGCACCGAATGACGGAAGTTTTTGCTGACGTTGAGTCGGCATTTGAGTCGTATCAGTTTTTCCAGTTCTTCCAGACGGTGCAAAATTTCTGCGTGGTGGATCTGTCGAATTTTTACTTAGATATTGCGAAAGATAGGCTGTACATTAGCTCAGCAGAATCGGCTCGGCGGCGCAGCTGTCAGACGGTGCTGGCTGTTGCGATTGAGAGTTTGGCTAAGGCGATCGCACCCGTACTGGTCCACATGGCTGAAGACATTTGGCAGTCGCTGCCCTACGAAACGACTGCTGAATCTGTCTTTGAATCTGGCTGGGTCTCTATGGATGAGCGCTGGCAACGCCCCGACCTCGTTAAGCTGTGGGCTCAGCTGCGGACCCTTCGCGATGAGGCCAATACGGTCTTGGAGCAGGCCCGCGCCGACAAGTCGATCGGCTCCTCTCTGGAGGCGAAGCTACGGCTGCACGTATCGGATGCGGACTTGCGCGCCAAGCTTGAGGCGATGAATCCACCAAACAGCACGGCATCGGATTCTAATCAGGTCGATGAGCTTCGTTACTTGTTTTTGGTTTCGCAGGTGGAGCTCGTGGAAAATGCGGCGGCGCTGCAGGGGGCTAAGTATGCCTCATCGGCTGAGGGCCGGGCGATCGCAGTCGTTGAGGCGGCGGGTAAAAAGTGCGATCGCTGCTGGAACTACTCCACCCACGTGGGCGAATCGGCAGAGGACCCAACGATTTGCGATCGCTGTGTAGCGGCTTTAGCGGGTGATTTCTAGGGTTAAACAGCTCTGATAGAACATGCACAGAACAAGCTTTATCTATCTATTGGCGGATGTGGAGGCGGCTAGATGCAAGCGATCACCTGTGCTTTTAGCGGTTTCAAACACATCCATAAAGCTTTGGGCTAACTCTGTTGCTTCTGCAAGAAAGTAGACGGGCGTCATCGTCTTGAAATAGTAGAGCGAATGCTATTTCAGGACTCATGATGTTGCAAATGTTGCAAACAGTTGTTTTAGGCGCAAGCCCTGCAGGCCTCAGTGCTGCGTACGAACTGGCACGACACAGCCGGCGAGCGACCGTACTAGAATCTAGCAACTATGTCGGTGGCCTGGCACGAACTGAGCGGCATCAGGACTGCTACATCGATATAGGGTGGGGAAGCCTCAGCAAGCAGCAGGAGCAGCCAGGGCAACCAGATTCTGTACAACGGCTCTGGAACGAGCTAGCAGGTGAAGCTCAGGTCAATGTGAAGGTGCGATCGCGCATCTATTACCGCCATCGCCTCTTTGAGTATCCACTCTCATTTACCAATGCGCTCAAGCACCTTGGTCCCATAGATACTAGCCTAGCTGGACTCAGCTATCTCAAGCATCACTTTGTCGCTCAGCAACGGCCCGGTCAGGAACCACAAACCGCTCAAGAGTGGGTAAATAATCAGTTTGGGCCCCACCTTAACCGCATCTTTTTCGATGCTTATCTGCAGAAAGTGTGGGGGCAAGGAGGCCAGCATCTCGCACCTCGCTGCGCCAGTCAGCCACTGCGTCAGCAAAGCCAGAGCCAGCAAAGCCGCAGTCAGCAAAACCGACCATCCAAGTCCCTTTTGCGAGCTACATCCGAGACGCTTCTGGGGGGACAGGCACCCACCGTTCAGTACCCAGAGCGGGGGGTAGGACAAATTTGGCAAACGTGTAGAAGACGCCTTGAAGCAGCAGGCAGCAATGTTTTTCTCAATACACAACTCGTCCGACTTGAGCACAACAATCGTCGAATTAGTCAAGCGATCGCCATTAGCGAGAACACCCTGCAAACCATTCCGGTAAGCGATCTGGTTTCTAGTCTGCCGCTTTCAGAACTCACGGCTTACCTAAACGCGCCCGCAGAGATACAGCACTCAGCTCAACGGTTGCAGTATCGCCATGTTGTACAAGTCTCACTCGTTTTAGCAACCAAAGACCTTTTCCCAGAGCAGTGGCTGTACGTCCACAGCCCAGATGTAAGGGTCAGCCGTATCCAAAACTTCAAGAACTGGAGTCCGGCAATGGTCGCTAGCTTAAAAGTAACCTGCCTAGGCATGACTTACTTCTGCTGCGACAGAGACGCGCTCTGGCATATGAACAATTCTGAATTACTGAAGTTAGCTAGCGAAGAACTTGTACAACTGGGCCTGCTTGCCAATGTAGAGCCGATACAATTTGGCACTGTGACACGTCAACAGTCCGCCTATCCCATCCACACCCCCAACACGCTTAAGCATCAAGCCCTTGTACAGGACTACCTGTCACGCTTTGAAAATTTACACGCTGTGGGGCGCTGCGGGCGGCACGAGTACGGAGAACTGAATGCCTGCGTACTCAGCGGTCAACAGGCTGCCAGAAATGTCATAGACAAGGCCCCTGCTGAAGCGTTCCGCGATGGCTTCCAGTTCTCCCGACCGACATCCCAACCGACAGAATATGTCCGGTAAGCAATCTACTGACGATTTTCCAACCGGGCTTCGCCATCATGCTCAGTTAGCCAAGTCTGCACATCCGTCAGACTAGAAAAATCAAGAATCCCTTCGCCTAGCAGTTCTACATTAGATTCGCTCAGCTTGCCGATTTCAGCTGCCATACTGTCAGGCAGCTGACCAAAGCGCTTCTCCAGCTGTCGCAGGATAAGCTGATGCCCTTCCTGACGCCCTTCCTGACGCCCTTCCTGGCGAATCTCTCTGTACAACCGGGTTTCCTGCGATTGAGATATCCAACATCTCGTAGATCTCCTTTTTACTTAGCTGCTCAAACTTGTACGAGATAACCGTCGCGACTAGCTCTATGATTACACGACTTTCATCTGCTGCTTTCTCCTGCTCTGCTCGCCTGATTAGGGACCGCGCGTCTGATAAAAGAGCTACGAGATCTCATTGAGAGACTACATCAATTATTCATAAGGCCATTAACAAAGCTCTATCAGAAAAACACCTTATGAAAGTAAAACCAGGTATTTCATGTAACGCTACGCTGCGCTGAGTAAACATTGATAGCCACATGTAAACAAAGCCTACAAAAAGAAGCGCTTCAGCTTAAAAAAGCCCTTTAACAAATAGTTAGGGCGTAGCATTGCCTAGTAGAGAAGAATTGTATTGCGAGAGAAAAGCAAAATATGGCGTTAGAGCCTTGCACAAAAGATCCTGTTGAGGAGAATCCCGTCGAGAAGACCCCTGCTGAGAAAGATCTCGCTGGGAAAAACCTTGCTGAGAAAACAAGCGCGCCCCTGCCGGTCCTAAAAGAGCGGGGGCAGCGAGAAGTTTTTTGCGGACTCACAGGTATTGTCTGGCTACACCGAAAAATGCAGGATGCCTTTTTTCTAGTTGTGGGATCTCGGACTTGTGCGCATTTGATTCAGTCTGCCGCTGGCGTGATGATTTTCGCTGAGCCTAGGTTCGGGACTGCCATTCTGGGTGAGCGTGATTTGGCTGGCCTTGTGGATGCCAATGAAGAGCTAGAACGGGTCGTGGAAGAGCTATTGATGCGCCGCCCGGATATCAGCACGCTATTTTTGGTTGGCTCATGCCCTTCTGAGGTGATTAAGCTGGATTTGGCAAAAGCGGCTGAGAAGCTCAACCATCGCCATTTCCCGAAGGTTCGGGTGCTGAACTATTCAGGTAGTGGTATCGAAACGACCTTTACGCAGGGTGAAGACGCCTGCCTGGCTTCTATGGTGCCGGTTTTACCCGGCAAAGAAACGGACGAAGCCGAACTGCTGATTGTCGGCAGCCTAGCAGATGTGGTTGAAGATCAGTTCCAGCGGCTCTTCGGGCAGATGGGAATTCACAAGGTGGCCTTTTTCCCGCCGCGCCGGGCTGCCGATCTGCCAGCGGTAGGGAAGGGTACAAAACTTTTGATTGCGCAGCCTTTTCTCAGTGAGACGACGAGATTACTCATGCGCCGGGGCGCAGACCTGCTGCGATCGCCCTACCCCTTTGGCATCGATGGCACCACAGCCTGGCTAAAAGCCGCTGCCGACGCTTGGAGCGTTGAGACATCTCAGTTTGAATCAGCGATCGCACCCGCTGTTGCCAGGGCAAATCAGGGCCTCGCCCGCTACCGAGAAATACTCGCTGGTCGCAGTGCCTTTCTCTTCCCAGATTCCCAGCTGGAAATTCCCCTTGCCCGGTTCCTTGCTAGGGAATGCGGTATGAGCCTGATTGAAGTGGGTACTCCCTACATCGACCGGATGCTGCTAGATGCGGAAATAGACCTGCTGCCAGAGGGCACCGCACTTTCTGAAGGTCAGGACGTAGAAAAGCAGCTCGACCGCTGCCGCGAAGCTCGTCCGGACATTACGGTCTGCGGCCTGGGGCTAGCCAACCCCTTAGAAGCAGAAGGGCTATCGACTAAGTGGTCTATTGAACTCGTTTTCTCGCCGCTCCATGGCTACGAACAGGTCGGCGATTTGGCAGAGCTGTTTGTTCGCTCCAGCGAACGGAGAAGACGTTTAGCCGTATAGCCACTTCCAGCCCTGGCTTTGCTCTGACTCTATTCGCTTCGACTTGCACAACCACCCCAACTCACTTTCCTATGGAACTTACTCTCTGGACCTACGAAGGTCCCCCTCATGTCGGCACGATGCGTATCGCAACGTCTATGGAAGGTGTGCACTATGTCCTGCATGCGCCCCAGGGCGACACCTACGCCGACTTGCTGTTTACCATGATTGAGCGCCGCGATCAGCGTCCGCCTGTCACCTACACAACTTTCCAGGCGAGAGATCTCGGTGGCGATACGGCTGAGATGGTCAAGACTTCTGTAAGAGAAGCCTATGAGCGCTTTCAGCCCCAGGTGATGCTGGTGGGGGAAAGCTGTACGGCAGAACTCATTCAAGACCAGCCCGGTTCACTGGCGCAAAGCATGAATTTGCCGGTTCCCGTCGTGAGTTTGGAGCTGCCAGCCTATTCCAAAAAGGAAAATTGGGGCGCCAGTGAGACGCTCTATCATCTGGTGCGATCGCTCCTCCTTTCTTCAGCCCTGCCGCCTGGCACCAAGCGCCCGGAACGCGATCCTGCCATCCGCCCCAAGGCCAACCTGATAGGCCCCACAGCCCTCGGTTTTCGCTGCCGTGACGACATCCAAGAAGTGCTCAAGCTCCTGGGCGAAATCGGTGTAGATGCCAACGTCATCGCGCCGCTAGGCGCAACCCCCGGCGACCTCATGCGCCTTCCCGATGCAGACTTCAATATCTGTCTCTATCCTGAAATCGCCCAGACCACCTGCGATTGGCTGAAGCGGAATTTTGATCAGCCCATTGTGAAAACGGTTCCCATTGGCGTGGGCGCTACCAGAGACTTTATTGCCGAAATTGGCGAAATTGCCGGTATCGACGTCAGTCGCGTATTGCGCCGCTCCCAGACAGAGACGCTCGGAAACTGGAATGCCGCTCGACTTTCTTCTGCGGCTATGCCAGGGGCTTCTCGATTGCCCTGGTACTCCCGCTCCGTCGATTCGACCTACCTCACCGGGAAGCGGGTGTTTATCTTTGGCGATGCGACCCATGCGATCGCGGCTGCCAGAATCGCAACCGAAGAGCTTGGCTTCACCCTGGTGGGCATCGGTACCTACAGCCGCAAATTTGCCCGGCAGGTGCGAGCAGTCGCAAAGCAGCACGGCGTGGAAGCCGTCATTAGCGATGACTACTTAGCGGTGGAACAGGCCGTGGCTGAGGCCGCCCCCGAACTCGTTCTTGGTACCCAAATGGAGCGGCATATTGCCAAGCGGCTCGGCATTCCCTGCGCGGTGATTTCTACGCCGATACATGTGCAGGATGTGCCCGCCCGCTATTCTCCTCAAATGGGCTGGGAGGGCGCTAATGTCATTTTTGACGACTGGGTGCATCCGCTGATGATGGGGCTAGAAGAACATTTAATTGGCATGTTCCGAGAGGACTTTGAATTTGCAGAGGGGCATATGAGTCACCTGCATACTGCGCCCCACGGTATGCGGGCAGACGACGCGGAAGCAAACGACGCGGAAGCAAACGATGGCGAGATGACACCTCGTAACCCCGCTCCAGTAGCCACCAATGCTGATACGAAGAGGCTGGGCACTGAGCCTTATGCAGTAGTTGAGCAAGCATCTGAAAAAGTCTCGGCAGCATCCTCCGCTGCCCTGAGCTGGAGCGCAGATGGATTGGCCGAACTCAAGAAGATTCCTTTCTTTGTGCGGGGTAAAGTCAAGCGAAATACTGAGAAGTTTGCCAGCGATCGCGGCATCACCGCCATCACTGTCGACACCCTTTATGAGGCCAAAGCCGCCATTGGCAAATAACGCTTGGAAATTCCAATCAATCCCAATCCGCTATCCCTTCAACCCATTCTTTCAAACCATTCACTAACTTTAAGTAGGAGATTATATCGTGGTAGTTTCTAACAACCTTCGCCCCAATATTGTCAATCAAGGTGCCGACGGCGAAGGCAGCGTCCAGGTTCATCAGGACCCTGCGATGAAGATTGATTCTGGCGCTCTTGTCATTGCGGTGTACGGAAAAGGCGGCATTGGCAAATCCACCACCTCCTCGAACCTCTCGGCGGCTTTCTCTCGCCTCGGCAAGCGCGTACTGCAAATTGGCTGCGACCCCAAACACGACAGCACCTTCACGCTCACCAAAAAAATGGTGCCTACCGTCATCGACGTTTTAGAATCTGTTGATTTTCATTCTGAAGAATTGCAAACAGAAGACTTTATGTTTGAAGGCTACAACGGCGTGATGTGCATCGAGTCAGGTGGCCCACCGGCAGGTACTGGCTGCGGCGGCTATGTCACGGGCCAAACCGTTAAATTGCTCAAGGAGCACCATCTATTTGAAGATACTGACGTGGTTATCTTTGATGTGTTGGGTGACGTGGTTTGTGGCGGATTTGCAGCGCCTTTGCAGCATGCCCACTACTGCCTAATTGTTACGGCTAACGATTTTGACTCCATTTTTGCAATGAACCGGATTGTTGCTGCGATTCAGGCGAAGGCGAAGAACTATAAGGTACGCCTAGGCGGCATCATTGCGAACCGCAGCGAAGGGACTGACCAGATTGATAAGTTCAACGAGCGGGTTGGCCTTAAGACGCTGGCTCATTTTCGGACTGTCGATGCCATTCGTCGCAGCCGACTGAAGAAATGCACGGTGTTTGAAATGGACCCGGAGCCCGAAGTTGTTGAAGTCCAAAACGAATATCTCAAGCTCGCCAAAGGCATGATAGAAGATGCCAAGCCTTTGGAAGTTAAGCCGCTCAAAGATCGTGAAATCTTTGACCTGCTTGGCTTTGAATAAACCGAATCATCGGAGCTATTCGTTTTGATAGGTTGTAAAGGGGGCATCTGAAAAGTGCCCCTTTTTCGGGCCCTCACTCCAGCACTCCAGCATTCTCTTTTGGAAGAGAGTTCAATGCGTGCAGGTCTTTACTACTTTCTGTTCTTTACCCACTGATAAATGATCCATCCGACCAGGAAAATAGCCAACGAAATCAACACGATTTGGCTGATGGGACCCAAAAATTCAGCTACCCTGTCGTAGTTTTCGCCGAGTAAAAAGCCTGCCCAAGCGAGGAACGTAATCCAAGCGACTGAACCCAGGGTTGAAAAGAGCAAAAAATTGAACATGGGCATGTCAGCGATGCCTGCAGGTACTGAAATGTAGGTCCGAATGCCTGGGACTAGGCGGCCTAAGCCGATAGCCCAGTAGCCGCCCCTTTTGGAAAACCACTGCTGGGTTGCGAGGACTTCACTGCTTGATACGCCTAGCCATTTACCGTAGCGGTCTGCCAGGGCGCAAATCCTCTCTGCGCCAAAGATCTGACCGATGTAGTACCAAACGAGTCCGCCTAGCACGGAGCCAAAGGTGCCAGCGGCGATCGCACCCAGCATATCCATCTCACCCTGTGCGGCTGCAAATCCCGCTAGCGGCATAATTAGCTCAGAGGGAATGGGCGGGATGACGTTTTCTAGAAGCATCAAGAAAGCGATGCCCCAGTAGCCAAAAAGTGCGATCGCACTAATAACCTGTTCTGCAATATCCAAGGGTAGTACGTTGCACTGCTAATCGTAATGGGTCACTACTAACAGTAACAACCACATCAGCTTTACCGACTCTACCTATTAGCGCATTTGTTTCAATCAGGCTGAGCTGATAGGCCGCGCCTTAAAGCGCCTTCTCAAAGAATATAAGATGTTGCTGCGGCAGCCTATCATCCGTTTTTATCCAGGTTAGGCCAGCTGCTGTAAGTTCCTTTTTGACCTGCTTTTGCGACATTTTATGGTGCTTCTTGATCAGCACCAGCGGGTTTTCTGCGCGGTATTCTGCCAGCACTACCTGCCCCCCTGGCTTGAGCGCGTTGAAAATGCCCGCCATCATTTCTGCCGGATAGGCAAACTCGTGGTAGGCATCGAACATGACGGCCATGTCGAGGCTTGCTGCCGGTAAGTTCGGGTCAGCTTCAGTGCTCAACACGGTTTCTATGTTGCTGAGGTTGTATCTATCGCGCTCGGCTTCTAGTAGCGACAGCATTTCCGGCTGCACATCTACTGCAATGACTTTGCCATCCCTTACCCAGCGAGCCAGCTGAAAGCTGATGTAGCCTAGTCCAGCGCCAATATCGGCAACGACGTCATCACTTTCAAGCATCAGCGCATCGATAGCCATATCCGAACGTTCTTCCGTTGCCCGGCTCGGCCTAGCTAGCCAGTTGGCCCCTTGATAGCCCATGACATTGGCGATTTCGCGTCCGTAGTAAACCTTACCGATGCCGTCTGAACTCGGCTGCTTGTAGCTGTAGTTGCCATCAGCAAGTAAAGCAGCACTTGTACTACAGCCTGCGAGCAGTATCAACAGTAAGCCGAACTGTAGGCACGACCTCACAATACTAGACAGACCTTTGAGACCAAATAAGCCTTTACCAAATAAGCCTTTAAGTGGAGGAATTATCATGGGAAAATCGAAAAAAGAGCGGAGAGCGAAAGCGCCATCCTAATTGTGGTCTATTCTGACCCGCCCTGACCCCATGGACACTCTACTACAGAAATGGATGGCTACAGATTGAGCGGTTGATCGGCGCCGCAGTGCTTGCAGTGAGGTAGATGCTGATAGGTCAGATTGTGGCAGCTATGGCATTCATGGTATTGCGCGTAGCTACAGTGCGGACAGTGAATGTCGTGTTTACGAATCTTTTTGGCGCAGCGGATGCAGCGCATGTTTTGAACGCGATTGGCGGCCTGCAAGCGAGTGTTGAAAACAACTTTTTGAAAGAACTTGATGATGCCAAATCCAATCACCGGGATAATCAAGATCTGCAGGTAATTTAGCAGAAAGCGCAATCCGCCTAGGAGCACTTCGATCAGGTCTAAAATTAGCTCGACCAGGAAGCCTACCTGCAGAAATTCGAAGATTTTCCACAGCAGAGGAATGCAGAAAATAACGAGCAGGTGCCAGCTGATTAGTGCGACATAGCCATAGTTTTTGCGCTGTGCGAAGCGATGAATCAGGGACGTAATGACGACAAGCGGCAGCAGGAATAGCCCTTGGAAAAATAGCTGGATGCTGGGATACCAGAAAGCCGCTCTGTTGTATCCGTCATCGACTTTCTGAAATTCTTGTTCGTTGTTAAGTAGGGCCAAAAGCGCCTGGCTTGCTGGCGTCTCAATGAGCTCTGATTTTAGCGTTTCTAGAATGGCCTCTCTCTGTGCGATCGCCCGATCATTGGCCTCTATTTCAGCCCTAGCCTGAGCGGCTTCTACCGCGTTGATAGACTGCTCCCGAGGCTGCCCTGCAATCTCTTCTAGCAGGGTGGAATCGTACTGCTGGCGAATCGTACTGTTCTTCGATGTGAAGGAGATGATCTCTGCTTCTGTGTCGTTTATTCGCTTAGCGATCGCACGATTTTCTGCCGAGGCAACCGCCTCTGCGGTCTCCGCGTAGGTTTCACAAACCTCAGAGACCTTACCGATACGACTCGTTCGCTCACGGCCTTCAAAAGCAAGATTGGGCAGGTCATCAGGAACAGTGACTCTGCTCAAAAGGAAGTCATAGTCTTTCGTTGGTGAGCTATTTTCTCTGTATTCTCTCTCCCAGCTGATGTGGCAGGGATAGGCCTCTGCCGGACTCAGCGGCCAGCGACTAATATCATCTAGGCCTGCAAAAACGTTGCCCAAGATGAACAAGTCCACCACGATGATGACAATTAGGCTGACCTTATTGATCGGCTCGTGGTTTACCTTGCGCGACTTGCTGAAAAACCGACCGATGGTCCGGCGAAGTCTGGAAAGCATAAGCGAAGACTCAGGAATGTTGTATCCAACAAGCCCACCTTACTCACCAAAATTGCGCTTTAGGAGACAAAAAGCCGTTTTGTCAACTGGTCGATTAAATCGTTCAAAGCCTGATTCGATATATTGTGCGATGAATTAGCGATGGCTTTTTACGCCTTTCTTTCGTGAGGCTGTCTCTAGGTTGAACAAGACTTGCAGCGTCTCCATGGCACGATCGCGTGCTTCCATGTCTCGCTGTGCCCGTAGCTGGGTCATCGGATCGTGCAAAATCTTGTTCACAATGCCCCGGGTGAGAGCCTCTACCACGCCGCGATGCTTCTCAGAAAATTCTGACCCTAGCCGCGACATTGCTTTTTCTAATTCCTGCTCTCGAATCGTTTCTACCTTGCTGCGCAGGCTGCTGATAGTGGGAACGGTATCGAGCGATCGCAGCCAGTCCATAAACCCATCAACTTCTTGATCTAGCAGCGCCTCAGCTTCCCGCGCCATCCGGCGGCGACTCTCCTGGTTCTGGGCGACTACCGCCTTTAGGTCATCCACATTGAACGCAAACACCGCATCAATTTCACTGATGTTGCTATGGACATTGCGCGGCACCGCAATATCAAAAACCAGGATCTGACTGCCGTTGCAGACCGGTGCTAGATTCTCTCTATGCAGGATTGGCTCTGTCGAAGAGGTACAGGTAAAGACCACGTCAGCTGCGACCACCGCTTCTAACATGCCATCGAGCGTACCGGTCTGGATATCGACATCGCCAAACTGGGCCGCTAGGTCATTGGCCCGCTCAACTGTCCGATTGAGCAGCGTAATTTTGTTCGCCCGCTTGGAAATTAGGTGCTGCACCAGCAGACGGGCCATTTTACCCGCGCCCAAAATGGCAATATGGCAGTCATCGAAGCTCTCAACCTTCATCAGTGCCAGCTCAGCTGCTGCAGAGCTAATAGACACCGCGCCCGTACCCAGGTTTGTCTCTGTCCGGACCCGTTTACCCGCCTTGATAGAGTCTTTGAGCAGGCGGTTGAGAATGCGTCCTACGCCCTTGTGCTGCTGGCCGAGATTCAAAGCATGCTTCACCTGGGAGAGAATTTGCCCTTCACCGAGCACCAGACTGTCTAGCCCTGCTGCTACACGCATTAAGTGCATGACCGCATCTTGCTGCAACAGCACAAATAGATGGGGCCGCAAGTCAGCCAGTGGAATCCCGCTGTGCTCACACAGGAAGCGCATGACATCGCGCACGCCAGCCTCAATCTCACTGGCAACGATGTGAATCTCAAGCCGGTTACAGGTGCTGAGAATGGATACTTCTTCGAGGGTTGGGGAGCTGCTTAGGTGGGCGATCGCATCGGCGACTTGAGCGGAAGGAATGCTCAGTTTTTCTCGGATCTCAACCGGCGCAGTTTGATGACTGAGCCCAACAACGGCAATATTCATTCGTTCCTTCAGCTTCCTTTTGTTTTTGGGGTCTGTTATGAAAAGTCTTCTATCTTATATAGTCGGGTGAGCCGGGTGGCCCTCTCTTAAATTATTAAATAACTGAGTGTCATCTCAAGGAAACTAAACAAAACTCCATTTTCAGATACAGCTGTTCCGGCACTTTGCGCGAAAAAAGAACACCGAGTAGGGGCAAAGACGCTGACTCGGTGTTTTTCTTGTGTTGACTTCTTAGCTTTGGAGCGCTAACTGCCAAAGACGCTAACTCAAGCGTTCTTAAGCGCTAGTTCAAGCTAACGCGCTTAGGGCTGTCTTTCATGTGTACGGTATCGACAAAGCGAGCCGTCTTAGACTGGCTAGAGATAACCAAGCTCTGCGTACGGTAGCCGCCGTTGAAGAAGCGTACCCCATTCATCAAAGTGCCGGGGGTAATACCGCAGCCAGCAAACAGTACGTTCTCGCCGCTGGCCAATTCATCAGCATTGTAAATTTTGTCGGGGTCGTTGATTCCCATGGAGGACAGCCGCTCTAAGTTAGCTTCCTTGCTCTCACCAATCAGACCCGTCTTGACAACAGCCGGATCGTAAATCAGCTGACCTTGGAAGTGTGCGCCCAGGCAGCGCATAGCTGCAGCAGAGATAACGCCCTCAGGTGCAGCGCCAATTCCCATAAGGGCATGAACGTTTGTCCCTTCGAAGCCACAGGAAATCGCTGCAGAAACGTCGCCGTCACTGATTAGGCGAACCCGAGCACCGGCTTCGCGAATCTCTTTAATCAAATCATTGTGACGCTCGCGCTTCATGACAATTACCACCAGCTCGTCAATGGAGCGATCCAAGCATTCAGCCAAAATTTTGAGGTTTTCGGTGGGGCTATTGCTAATGTCTACTTTGCCTTTTGCGGCGGCAGGGGCCGCCAGCTTGCGCATGTAGAAATCGGGCGCGGCAAACAGACCGCCTTTTTCAGAAATGGCCAGTACTGCCATCGAGCCGGGCTGACCGTATGCACACAGGTTAGTGCCTTCACAGGGGTCTACTGCAATATCAATTTCGATCAGCTCATCGGGGGTACACACTTCGTCCGCGTTGGGCTGGGTACAAATGCCAACTTCTTCACCGATGTAGAGCATGGGCGCATCGTCACGTTCGCCTTCACCAATAACGATCTTGCCGCGCATGTGAATTTTGTTCATGCGCTCACGCATAGCTTCTACAGCCACTTCGTCAGCAATGTCTTTTTCACCTTTGCCCATCCAGCGAGCAGAGGCAATTGCTGCTTGCTCGACGACTTCAATAATCTCTAAACCGAGGGTGTTCTCCACGGGGTATTTATCCTCCAAACTGCCGAATCTAGCCGGTCTTAAAAGAGCCTGTTAAAACAGTCTACTAAGCTCCACGGGCCATCTTTGAGTTTATCAGACTATAGCGTTGGTCACCTTTTGCTTCCCAGCGCGCACCGGGGTTTGGCCTAAAGTGGTCCTGGTTTGGGCGCCTTGGCTAGCTCGACGAAAAGGTCGTAGTCCATGGTGCGATCGCCCACGGTAGACGTTAGCCCTACAGCTCGAATAGCTGCAGTCGCGCCTTCGGCAGGAATCTGCGGCACCGGAAAGACGCCCGCCTGACGGTTGACCTGTGCTAGGTCAATGTAGAAATGACCATGGTTAGGACTGGGCACATCGCGGGTCATGGTTTGAAACAGTTGGCTAGCGGCTAAGGGCTGCTCGGGTCTGGGTGCGATCGCCTCTGCAGCCCCATCTCCCACCGCAAAAAATGCAACATTACCCGGTAGCCAGCCATGGCTGAACTGAACCCCCTGAAACGGTGAAATCCATTCCGTGATAGACCCCCCGTCAAACTCTGTTTTCTCCACCTGAAAGCGATATCGATCGACCATCACTGCATCCAGCTGACTCCATACAGACTCGGCTGTTTGGCGATCGTTAGTCTGCACCATCATCAACAGAGGCGCGCTTGCAATAATGGGTACTTCCTCCGCTTCGGTAGAGGCAGGATTTTCAGATTCAGCACTTCCAGGTTCAGAACTCTCTGTTTCAAAATTCTCAGGGTTAGGCGGTGGCAAGATACCCAGAGCGAATTCTCCAGCGGCCCAAGGCATAATGTCTTCGTCTATATCTAGGCCTGTTTGTGTGAGCAACCCAGCCTTTAGGTTTTGAGGATTGGGGAAGAAGGGTGGAATCGTTTTACCTTCGCTAAATCCCTGCCAAAACTGCTGCAGATTGCTCCCTGACATTGCCAACAGCGTGTCACTCGGCAATCGGCGTGGCATCTCGCTCGCTTCATTGTTTAGTTCGCTGTAGGCTAGGTCGTTTTTGGGTAAGAGCCAGCTAGTGCCCTGAAACCGTAGCCCATCTGACTCTACTAGCGCAGTTGCTACAATGCCTTCAGACCCCTGCAGCGGCACGAGGCTACCTTGTGGCCGGGTGGTGCCACCATCCGGCGGTGCCATGGCCTGAGTCGCCGCTGGAATATTCAGATAGAACTGAGCAAAATTTCTGCCAGGCGGCTGGGGAGACTCCACACGGGTTGCGGCTTTGCGATAGCCTGCATTATCGAGTAGGGAACGCCGCCCTTTGTAGGTGTCGATAGCCTGCTCAACCCCCTCGGCGGTATTGCTCAGCAGTAGCCAGCTGGTGCCGAGCACGGCAGCTTCTACCGTCTGACTATCTCTGGTTGTAACTTTGCGAATCGGAATGCCTTTGTAGTTTCGTTCTGCCCAGTCAATCGATGAGGACTGTGGACCTGCATCGAGCAGAGACTTGGCTTTGCCCGCATCAGCAATGGGAACGACAAGAACAATGTTTTGCGCTGCTGCTGCTAGTCCGCCCTCAGCGGCATCACCAGAACGGCTAGGAGAGTCGCTACTGGCTGCTGGTAGGAATGCGAGGGTAACGCGATCGCCTATCCAAGGCTTAATGTCTCGCTTAAAGCTGTAGCCGTTGAGCGTAAATAGCTGGTCCTTCCACTGTCGCAAAAAGGTATCAAACTGCTCCTGGCTATCTGCTGTGCCAAACTGACGCACTTTTGTCCAAGTCAGCTCGTCAGTGGTCACAGTCACGGTCGCTAGGGCGGTCTGAGGGATGAGCTGAGTCCCTGTTGGCGAGAAGATTCTAGGCGATCGCTGCGAAAAGTTGAGATAGGCGATCGCCCCTCCCCCCAGCAAAATGGCGGCCCCTAGAGTGAGCAACCTTGGCATTTTCTTGGACGAGACGTCCACAGTGTCTTTTGGAGCCTCTTCTTCGGCTGCTTTTGAGATGTCTGTCGGTGAGGTGTCTGTTTCACTGTTGGCAGCTTCATAGGTAGCTGCATTGGCAGTGGGAGCCGCCGCGCTGCCAGTTTGCTCCGGTGTATCTGGCGTATCTACGGTGGAGTGAAGTGCAGAGTAGACCGTGGAGCCTATCTGCCTGTCCAAATTTGAGTTGAAGTCTTTAGCCATTTCGAACCCTATCGCCGTACTGAGGTTAGATCGCGACTCCAAAAGCAGCCTCAGCGCACTTTCTGAAGCCATGCAGCCAAAATCAGACTGGTCAAAACTAGATCGGCTGCAACCATAGTTGCAAAGAACTCTAGCAAAGAACTTGACAAATGTGACTGGTAAAAGCCCTGTCATACAGGGCAAACGCATACTCAAGCAAGTAGTACTTGAATCAGAAAGTCGTTGTCCCAGCCCGCTTTGAGCCGTTTGTTC